>JADCGP010000024.1 GCA_020248915.1 Rubrivivax sp.
GGGCGGCGGGTCCGACACCACGGCGCGCATCCTCAATGCCCGGCTGTCCGACCGGCTCAGGCAGCCGCTGCTCGTCGAGAACCGCACCGGCGCAGGGGGCACCATCGGCGCGGAATACGTCGCGCGCTCGGCCCCCGACGGGCATGTGCTGCTGCTCGGGTCGCCGGAACTGGTGATGCTGCCGGCCGTCGCACCGCGCGTCTCTTACGATCCGCTGAAGGATTTTGCCCCGATCGCCCGGGTGGCCGACGTGCCGCTGGTACTGGTGGTGCATCCGGCGCTCCCGGTCGCCAGCGTGCGCGAGCTGATCGCGCTCGCGCGTCGTCGTCCGGGTGAACTGGTCTTTGGGTCCGCGGGCAGCGGCACCACCTCGCATCTTGCGATGGCGCTGTTCAATGCGCTGACCGGTACCCGCATGCTGCATGTGCCCTACAAGGGTGCGGTGCTGGCCTTGCCCGACCTGCTCGCCGGTACCCTGCAGGCGGGCATGAACAGCACGCCGGCTGCAGCGCCCCTGGTCCGCTCGGGTCGCCTGCGCGCGCTCGCCATGAGCACCGTCCGCCGCTCGCCGCTGCTGCCGGAAGTGCCCACGCTGGCCGAGGCCGGCGTGCCCGGCTACGAGGTGGCCCTGTGGACCGGCGTCCTCGCACCGGCCGGGACGCCGGCGGCGACGGTCGCCCTGCTCGCGCGCGAAATCGAAGGCGCGCTGCAGTCCACCGAGGTGCGCGACGGGCTGGCGAAGCTCGGCGCGGAACCGAACTTTGCGCCGCCCGAAGCGTTCTCGGCCTTCCTGCAGTCCGAGTATTCGAAATGGATCAAGCTCACCCGTGATGCGGACATCCGCATCGACCTGCAATGACACCCGCGCCATGACCCGACGATGAAACCGCCAGCCTTTGCCTACCATGATCCCGGCACCGTCGAGGAAGCCTGCACCCTGATGGCGACCCTCGACAACGCCCGCCTGCTCGCCGGCGGGCAGTCGATGATGCCGATGCTGAACATGCGCTTCGTCATCCCGGACCACCTGGTCGACCTGGGCCGCATCCCGGCCCTGTCGGCGATCGAGGAACGCCCGGAGGGGCTGCACATCGGCGCGATGACGCGCCAGCGCGACCTGGAGCACTCGGCGGTGGTGCGGGCGCGCTGCCCGCTGCTCGTCGATGCGATCCAGTGGGTCGGCCACCGGCAGACGCGCAATCGCGGCACCATCGGCGGCTCGCTCTGCCAGCTGGACCCGGCGGCCGAGCTGCCGGCGGTCTGCGCGGCGCTGGATGCGGTGCTCACGGTTCAGAGCGCGCGCGGCGTGCGCACGATGCCGTTCCAGGCTTTCCCCGCGGGCTACATGACGCCCTCGCTCGAGCCCGACGAACTGCTCACCGCCATCGAACTGCCCGACTGGCCGCAGGGCCACGGCCATGGATTCGTCGAGTTCGCGCGACGCCATGGCGACTATGCGGTGGTGCTGGCGGCGGCACTGCTCGTCGTCGACGCGGCCGGCACCATCACGCGGGCATCGCTGACCCTGGGCGGCATCGGGCCGGCACCGGTCCGCGTGTCTGCGGTCGAGCAGGCGCTGGTCGGGCAGGTGGCCTCGGCGGCGCTGTTCCGCCAGGCAACCGAGGCCTGCCGCGCGCTGGAGGCGATGGAAGACATCCATGCGCCGGCGTCGTACCGGCAGCAACTGGCGGTGGTGATGTCGCGGCGTGCGCTCGATGCCGCGCTGGCCAGCATCGCCCCGGCCGGACACTGAACGAGGCACACGAATGGACTCGACGCTTTCCCGAAGCATCTCTCTGAAGATCAACGGCCGCGCCGTGCAGGCGACGGTGGATGTCCGGCATACGCTGGCCGACTTCCTGCGCCACCAGCTGGAGCTGACCGGCACCCACCTGGGCTGCGAACACGGCGTGTGCGGCGCCTGCACCGTGCTGGTAGACGGGCGATCCGCCCGCGGCTGCCTGATGCTGGCGGTGCAGGCGAACGGCCGCGAGGTGACGACGGTCGAAGGCATCGCGGCCGCCGACGGCACGCTGCATCCGCTGCAGCAGGCGTTCAAGGACCTGCACGGCCTGCAGTGCGGCTTCTGCACGCCGGGCATGCTGACCACGCTGGTCGAACTGCTGAACGACAACCCGGACCCGACCGAGGCCGAGGTCCGGGTTGCGATCTCGGGCAACCTGTGCCGCTGCACCGGCTACCAGGCGATCGTCGATGCGGCGCTGGCCGCGGCGAAGACGATGCGCGGCACGGCCGCGGCAGGGAGTGTGCGATGAGCACGACCACCACGACCACCACGACTGCCATGCCGCCGATCGTCGATCCTTCGCGCCCGGGCGACAGCCTGATCGGTGCCAGCATCCCGCGCCTGGAAGACGATGCACTGATCACCGGCCGCGGCCGCTTCGTCGACGACATCCACATGCCCGGCCTGCTGCAGGCGGCGTTCGTGCGCAGCCCGCATGCCCATGCGGCGATCCGCAGCATCGATGCCTCGGCTGCGCTGGCGCTGCCTGGCGTGCACGCGGTCTACACCTACGAAGACTTCAAGCCGCATTTCGCCACCGACCGTCTGGTGGTCGGCCTGCCCAGCTCGCACTACAAGCAGGACCACAACC
>JADCGP010000025.1 GCA_020248915.1 Rubrivivax sp.
CGCGTCATCCCGCACGTGCCGGTGCGCCAGTGGGTGCTGTCGCTGCCGATCCCGCTGCGCGTGCTGCTGGCCGCGCAGCCCGAGCTGGTCACGCCGGTGCTGCAGGTGGTGCAGCGTTTGGTCACGCGGCATCTGTTGGACGCTGCCGGACTCAAGGCCGATGAAGGCCAGGGCGGCGCCGTCACGCTGATCCAGCGCTTCGGATCCGCTGCCAACCTCAACATCCACCTGCACTGTTTGGTGCTGGACGGGGTGTACCGCCGCGCCGCCGATGGCTCGCCGGCCTTCATCGAGGCGGCTTCGCCCACCGACGACGAGCTGCATGCGCTGCTGCAGTCCGTGATCGAGCGCAGGGGCTGGTGACGCTGCCGATGGCGGCGGTGGGCTACGCGCTGCTGTGGATCGGTGACGCGGCCTTCGGCGGCGGCGCGCTGCAGATGCCCTTCGGCCCGCGCGCGTGGGAGTTCATCGGCCTGATGCTGGCCATCGGCCTGTTCGCCAGCTGGCTGGGCACGCTGTGCTGGAACGAAGCCAGCCAGCGCCTGCCCCCGGCGCTGGCCGGGCAGCTGATCGTCTTCGAGACGCTGGCCGCGCTGGCCTATGCGCTGGCGCTGCGCGGCCAGGCCCCCGCCCCGGGCGTGCTGCTGGGCGTGGTGCTGCTGGTGGCCGGCGTGCTGTGGGCGCTGCGCGTGAAGCCGCAGGCGGCCTGACAGGCCGAGGACGAGCCAGCCGACACACGCCGCGGAAGCCCGTGGCGGCCCGTCGCAACCCGCCGGCGCCGTGACCGCGGCAGCGGCCGGTGCCGGCTGGCGGTACGCCCGGTGTCGCCGGACGACACCGCAGCGAGCGCCGCTTGGTGGCCCGACCGGGCGCCCCGGAGACTGCGGCCGCCTGCGCTGCCAAGCCCGCAAGCGCACCCCGTCCCAACTGCCCGAGTAGCGCCTCATGCACACGATCGCGCATCTTCGACGCGTCCTGGCCAGCCTGGCCGTCGCGGCCACCGCCATCGGACTTACCGCCTGCGGCGGCGGCGGCTCGTCCGATTCCCCCGCGCCCCCGACCCCCGTCCCGACCCCAGCTCCTACCCAGGTACCGCGGCTGGACGAGTCGCGCTGCCCCTACACGCTGCACCCGAGCCAGCAGCTCAGCACGGGCGTGCGCTGCGGCGAGCTGGTCGTACTGCAGGATCGGAGCAACCCTTCCGGCCCGACCGTGCGCATCCCGTTCGCCGTGTTCAAGCCTGCGACGGCGTCCTCACGGGCGCCGGTGTTCTACCTGACCGGGGGTCCCGGCCAGACCTGGACCGAGGTGCTGGCACAGGTACCGGCAGGCTTCAGCCCCGGCTTCAACGGTGGCGCAAAGCTGCCCCGCGACGAGGTGGTGCTGGAGCAGCGTGGATCGATCGCCACCACGCCCGCACTGGCCTGCGCCAACACCGGGAGCTCGTGGGGACCGGAATCGTTCCGCGACCCGACAGCAGAGTTGTCGGTCGTGCTGCCGGCGCTCCGGGCCTGTGCCGACGGCCTCATCGCCAACGGTGTGCAGCCTCGGAACTTCACGACCGATGACATGGCCGACGACGTCGAGGACCTGCGCCGCCTGCTCGGCTACGACAAGGTGGTGCTCAACGGCGTCTCCTTCGGCACGAACTGGGGGCTCGCCATGCTGCGGCGCCACGGCACCCGCGTGGATTCCATGGTGCTCGATTCGGTTGTCAGCCCTGCGGTGTTCCCGCTGCGGGGTGATGCTCAGGCCTACGACTCGGCGTTCTCCGCCCTGGCTGCCGCCTGTGCGGCGCACCCCGCCTGTGCGGCTCGGTACCCGGGCCTGGACGACCGCGTGTCGACCCTGTTCGACAGGCTGAACGCCATGCCGCTGCCTTGGCAGGGAGGTCCCGGTAATGAGGCCAATGCCAACGTGGCCTTGAGCGTTCTCGGGCAAACAGCAGCCTTCTCGCCATCGAGCTTCCCGAGGCTGGTGGCCGAGATGGAGAGGTGGGTCAATGCCGGGCAGGTTCCCAGCACGCTGCCCCAATTCATCGAGGACATACTCATCGACGACAGCTCGCTCAGGCAGACCTTCGGTCAACTCTTGTCGGTGACCTGCGCGGACAACGCGACGACTACAGAGGCCGAACTGGCCGCCTCGGTCCTGCAAGTTCGCCCGTCGTTGCGGCCGGCCCGGACGTCAGTCAACCAGTCGATCTACGCCCTCTGCGGGGCCTGGCCTTACCGCAAGGACCTGCCGGCCAGCGCATTTCTGCCGGTGACGAGTGCGGTGAAGACGCTGATCCTGTCCGGCACCTTCGACCCCTTGACGCCGCCGTCCTGGGCCCAGCAGGTGGCCAGCACGCTGCCCAACACGACGGTGGTGAGCTTCCCGACGCGCGGCCACTCGGTGCAGAACGGCAGCGCCTGCTCCAATGCGATCGTGAGGGCTTTCCTCGCGGGTCAGGCGGTCGACCCGTCCTGCGCCGCGGCTGAGGCGCTCGCCTTCGAGTGACCCGAGAGCGTCATGGCTCAGCGCCTGCACGGGCTCGTTGCGCTGGCTTCGGCGACGCTGCTGACGGCCTGCGTCACCCCGACGTCCAACCCGGTGCCCGCGGGCGCCCAGCGGATGAACGCGAGCGAGATCGGTGCCCTGTTCGAACACCCCATCCAGCTCGGCAGCGCCGTGCACGGCGGGCTCACGCACCGGTTCAGACCCGGCGGCGAGCTGGCGGTCCAGATGCGGCTGCTCGTGCTGCGATGGAAGGGCAGCTGGCGGGTCGCCAATGACGGCTTGTGCCTGTGGTTGCAAGGCGACCGGTGGAGCGTGGCGCGCTGTACCAAATGGGCGGCGGCCGCTACTACTTCGATCTTCCGCACCAGGGGCAGGACTACAACACGCTGACCGTGCGCCGATAACCCATCGAGCCAGGGCGTGCCGCGCAGGGCAGATCCTCACCCATCTCGGGCTGGATCCGCAGCCACCGCCTCGGGGGCGGGCACGCGAGGTGGTGCAGGGCTGAAGCCTCCCCGCCTGAACACCGTCTGGCCGGTGCCGGCCTTGATCGACACCGCTTGCGCAGACCTCCGCGTCGCCTGCGGCCGGGCCATGCTGCGCGCCCAGTGAGCGAGGCGTAGCCGGATGAGGGTCAACCCTGAGACTGAGGCGGCAGATCAAGGCCAGACGAGA
>JADCGP010000026.1 GCA_020248915.1 Rubrivivax sp.
AGGCATCGAGTTCGATCGACTCGGTCGACGTGTGGCCTACCACCTGTACCGCTCGCATCCCGGCGACGGGGCCCTGGCACCGATGTCCGGCACCGGCGGCATGGAGACGGTACGCATCCCCGCATCCGAGGTCGTCCACCTGTTTCGGCCGCTGCGGCCAGGCCAGATACGAGGTGAACCCTGGCTGGCCCGGGCGCTGGCCAAGCTCAACGAACTTGACCAGTACGACGACGCCGAACTGGTGCGCAAGAAGACCGCCGCGATGTTCGCCGGCTTCGTTACCCGTCTGGCGCCGGAGGACAACCTGATGGGCGAAACCTCATCGGACGAGCAGGGCGTTTCGCTTGCCGGCCTGGAGCCTGGAACCTTGCAGCTACTGGAGCCCGGCGAGGACATCAAGTTTTCAGCGCCCGCGGACGTCGGCAGCTCGTATGCCGAGTTCATGCGCCAGCAGTTTCGTGCTGTGGCGGCCGCGATGGGCATCACCTACGAAATGCTCACGGGCGACCTGACCCAGGTGAACTACTCGTCAATCCGCGCCGGCTTGCTTGAGTTCAGGCGCCGCTGCGAGGCCCTACAGCACGGCGTCATCGTGCACCAGCTGTGCCGCCCGATCTGGCAGGCCTGGATGGAGCAAGCAGCGATCGAGGGCACGCTGACCCTGCCGGCATTCAGCCGCAGGCGCCGCGAGTACCTGGCCGCGAAGTGGATCCCGCAAGGCTGGCAGTGGGTCGACCCGAAGAAGGAGTTCGACGCCATGCAGACGGCCATCCGCGCCGGTCTGCTGTCGCGCTCGCAGGCGATCTCGGCCTTTGGCTACGACGCCGAGGACATCGATCGCGAGATCGCCACCGACAACCAACGCGCGGACGAGCTCGGTCTCGTCTTCGATTCGGACCCGCGCAATGACGCCAGACGCGTCGACGCCCGTAACACCCACGCCAGCGTCGAGCCGGGTCTCGTGGAACCCCAGGACACTTGACATGCAGCTCGTACATCTGGCGTCCCGTCTCTACGGGACGCCGCTTCTCATCGCCCGCGCCAAGCTCGACGTGATCCTGGCCGTGCTCGGGCCGCGTATCGGTCTGCAAGGTCTGGACATGGCCGCACCACTGCCCGGGCCGCGAAGCGAACTACCCACATCGCCCGGCATCGCGCTGATTCCGGTGCACGGCACGCTGGTGCGCCGTGCGCTGGGACTGGAGGTGGCCTCGGGGCTGTGCTCCTACGCCGAGATCGGTGCTCGTGTCGATGCGGCCCTCGCCGACCCCGCAGTGACGGGCATCCTGCTGGATATCGACTCGCCAGGTGGCGAGGCCGGCGGCGTTTTCGAACTCGCCGACCGCATCCGCCAGGCCAGCGCCATTAAGCCCGTCTGGGCGCACGCCAACGATGCTGCCTTCTCAGCCGCCTACGCCCTCGCGGCTTCCGCAACACGTCTGACCCTGTCTCAGACGGCGGGGGTCGGCTCGATCGGTGTCATTGCCCTGCATGTCGACCAGTCGGTCAAGGACGCCAAGGACGGCCTGACCTACACCGCGATCTACGCCGGCCAGCACAAGAACGACTTCTCACCGCACGCGCCGCTGTCGGCGCAGGCCGGGGCTGCGCTGCAGCTCGAGGTCGATCGCCTCTACGAGATCTTCGTCAACCAAGTGGCCGTCATGCGTGGCCTGGAGCCCGAGGCCATTCGCGGGCTGGAAGCCAGCCTGGTCTTCGGCGAGGCCGCGATTGCTGCTGGCTTGGCCGACGGCGTGGCGAGCCTGGAGCAAGTCCTGGCGGAGTTCAGCACCAGCCTGGCCGCCCAGCGACGGCTGGGCATTTCCACGATGACCCAGCGCACTCCGCCTGCGCGGGCGTCGCCTGCGGCGGCAGATGCCCCGCCCTTGCCCCCTAGTTCCCCATCCAACCCGGAGTACCCGATGGAACAGCTTTCTCCTACTGCGACCGCAGAAACGCCCCCGACGACGCCAGCTCCCCTGGCGGCCGAATCCCTCATCCAGAACCCGCGTGCCGAAGCGCAGGCGATCGCCGAGATCTGCTTGATCGCCGGTGCCTCGCAGCGCACGGCGGAGTTCCTCGCCGGCGGCCTGAGCGAGGCCCAGGTCCGCCGCGCCTTGCTGGAAGCCCGTGCTGACCAGCCGGAGATCGCCTCGCGAATCACCACCGATGCCAGCACGGCCGTGCGCCCCGAGACCAGCCCGGTCGTCGCGGCCGTCAAGAAGCTCATCACCAAGGAGTAACCCATGCCCTCAATCCAAGAAGCTCTCAACCTCGGGGACCTGCTCAAGTACGAGGCCCCGAACCTGTACTCGCGCGATCTGGCAACGGTGGCCAGCGGCCAGAACCTGGCAATGGGCACTGTGGTGGGTCGCGCACCTGTGACCGGCAAGCTCTCGCCGATCGACCCCGACGCTGTGGACAGCAGCGCCGAAGCGGTCGGTGTGCTGGCTTTCGGCGTCGACGCCACCACTGGTGATCGTGACGACGCCTTGCTCATCGCCCGCCACGCCATCGTGGCCAGCCACGCCCTGGTCTGGCCCGCCGGCATCACCCCCGCCCAGAAGGCCACCGCGATCGCCCAGTTGGCCGCGCGCGGGGTCCTCGTTCGTACCTCGGCCTGATCAGGAGCTCCAACATGCAGAACCCCTTCAACAACCCCGCGTTCTCGATGGCCGCCCTGACGTCGGCCATCAACATCCTCCCCAATCGCTACGGCCGCCTGGAGGATCTGAACCTGATGCCGGCCAAGCCGGTGCGCCAGCGCCAGATCATCGTGGAGGAGATGAACGGCGTGCTGAACCTGTTGCCGACCCTGCCGCCCGGCTCGCCCGGCACGGTGGGCATCCGCGGCAAGCGCAAGCTGCGCTCCTTCGTCGTGCCGCACATCCCGCACGACGACGTCGTCCTGCCCGAGGAGGTCCAGGGCATTCGCTCCTTTGGTTCGGAGACCGAGACCGAGACGGTGGCCGGTGTCATCGCGCGTCATCTGGAGACCATGCGCAACAAGCATGCGATCACGCTGGAGCACCTCCGAATGGGGGCCCTCAAAGGGGTGATCCTGGATGCCGACGGCTCGGTCCTCTACAACCTCTTCGATGAGTTCGAGATTGCCCCCCAGGCCATCTCCTACGACCTCGGGAACGCTGCCACCAACGTCAAGGCCAAGTGCATCGCCACCCTCGCCGCCATCGAGGAGAACCTCAAGGGCGAGTTCATGAATGGCGTTCACTGCCTGTGCTCGCCGGAGTTCTTCGCGGCGCTGACTGGCCACGCCAAGGTGGAGAAGGCGTTCGAGAACTGGCAGCAGGGCGCCATTCTCATCAACGATGTGCGGCGTGGATTCACCTACGCTGGCATCACGTTCGAGGAGTACCGAGGTCAGGCCACCGACCTGACGGGTACGGCTCGTCGCTTCATCGCTGC
>JADCGP010000027.1 GCA_020248915.1 Rubrivivax sp.
CAGGGCCGCTGCGGAGCAGTTCAAGGACCTGGACCGATGGGGCCACCTGTTGCGCTACATCAGTGACCGGATCGCGCCGGTCATCGGCCCGCCAAAGCCCCCGGCAGCGCTGCCGGCGACGGGGTAACTGCCGGATTTAGGCTGACCCGATGCAGCAGACGGGCCGCGTGCTGCGAGGAAGGGGTTGAGGGCAGGGTTCGCGGTCGTCCCATCAGGTTCGAGTCCTCTGCCCAACCAGCTCAGGAAACCTCCTGACCGAAGGCTGTTTGGAAGTCCATCCTGACTGCCCCGCCAGAATGCGATCCGCCCAGGTCCGCAGAGAGCCGCGAAGACACCCTAAAGCCCCGTCACACGGGGCTTTTTTGTTCGCCGAGGCGCGCCGCGCGCCTTTGACAGCCGGCACGAGACGGGGGCACTCTTGGGGCACGCGGGGCATAGGGTTGGGGGCATCCTCCTGGCGGGTCCCGCCGGAGGACCTGCCGTACCCCGACTGACCTCGAA
Source organism: Rubrivivax sp. (assembly GCA_020248915.1). Lineage (GTDB taxonomy): Bacteria > Pseudomonadota > Gammaproteobacteria > Burkholderiales > Burkholderiaceae_C > Rubrivivax. The sequence goes on from JADCGP010000027.1 coordinate 502, forward strand.
TGCCGCAATGCCGAGTGCCTGCCCGGCCGGCCCTATGTCCGCCTGGCGGACGGCGGCGGGCTGTACCTCGAAGTGACGGCGACCGGCTCGAAGCTGTGGCGCTGGAAGTACCGGTTTACCGGGAAGGAGAAGCGCCTCGCCCTGGGACAGTATCCGGCGGTGCCGTCGGCGACCCGGCTCGATCCGGGGGCACCTGGGGGCATCCTGAAGGGTGTGCGTGAGTTGCGCCACGACGCGCGGGCGCTGCTCCTGGCCGGCACCGACCCCGGCGAGACTCGGCGCGAGGCGAAGCGGGCGATCCTGGCCGCACACGAAACCGCATCCGAGCCGGTGGCCCGCGCAGCACTCGGCGCAGCAGGCCTGCAGCCCGCGCGGCAGGGTGGGGTGGCCTGCCCGCAGCCCGCGCGCGCGGCAGGATGCCGCAACTCCTGCGCCGGCAACGCAATCTCACGTGGCCGCGGCGGCGCCTCGAAGCACCGGGCCCATGCCCGTGCGTTGCGCTCCGGCGTCCACACGCGGCCGGAGGGCGTGGCGAGGAAGTGATCCGGGTTCAGGTGCATGGGCCGGCGGGCCGGCGGTTGCACCACCGCGCGCCGGCGTCCCGCACGAGGCGGCGTCGGCCGCGCCGAGGGCCGCCTGGTCGCGCGGCTTGTGGTTGCGCCCGGCGCGGACCAGGGCCCAGCCCTCCAGGCACACCCCGGCCAGCAGCATCGGACCCGACGAGTAGTGGGCGCCCGCGAGGTAGGCGGCCACGGCAGCGGCCAGGATCAGTGCGGTCTTGACGTTGTACGACATGTCGCGATCGGCCGCCTCACCGCGACGCCTGACGCCACGCGCTTCGGCCGGCCAGGCGGGGAGGCGACGCAGCCGGCCGAGTCATCACGGCGACGCGGCCTCGTCGATCCGGAACCGCTGCACGACACCTCGCCACCAGCCCTCCGTGACCTCGACCTCCTCGTACCTGCCGCCCGTCACCCTGCCGATGACGTCGCGCCAGAAGGCCTGCGCTGCGACGTTGGCGGGCATCTGCCCCACTTCCCAGAGGCCCGGGTGGCTACGCAGGACGTGCTCGGCCAGCGCGAAACCCAGGCCGCAACGGCGATGCCGCTTGAGCACGAAGAACTGCTCCATCCAGCAACCTTCCGTGCGGGTGACCGCGGCCGGGGCGACGAGCGCGAAGCCCACGTACTGCGACCCGAGCAGGGCCACGTGGGCGCAGAACCTGCCGCCCTCCCGGTGCGCCTGCAGGTCGTATCCGTAGCGGGCCTCCGCGTCGGCGTCCTGTGGCCAGATGTCCGACAGCTCGTACTGGTACAGCTCGAGCAGTTGCTGCACGGCCGCGAAGTCCCGCGCCTCGGCCCTGCGCGTCACCGGGGGGGTCACCGGGGGGGTCATCGGGTCGACGCCCCCGTGGCGGATTCAGGGCCGACGGTCGTGCGGGCCGGAGGCACGCGCCAAGCGGCTGTCTGCATCAGCCGCCGCCGCGATCGGCGAGGATGAAGTTCTCGTTGGTGACCCCATCCAGCGTAACCCACACGGACCCGATGCGCTCCATCCCGAGCCGGCCGTAGAAGCCCAGCGCGTCGGCGTTCCTCGAGTTGGCGCGCAGCCAGAGCCTGCCCACGCCCCACGCGGCAGCGGCGTGGTCCCGGCAGCGTGCCAGCAGTGCGCTTCCGACGCGTCGGCCGTGAAGTCGGCGCAGCACGTAGAGCGTCGAGAGCTCGCAGTCCAGCTCGGGCGCGCTCGGGCACGGCGAGCCGTGCCGGACCGCCGCATAGCCCACGGCCGAGCCATCCAGGTCGGCCACGAAGACGCGCGCACTCGGTTCGGACAGCAGGGCCTCCACGGAAGGCAGGCTGAACTTCTGTGTCACGTAGGCTGCGGTCGCGGCCGTCAGGCCGGCCGTTGCGTAGGTGTCGACCCAGACGGCCACGCCCAGCAGCGCAATCAGAGGGGCGTCGGCCACGCCCGCGTCCCTGACGTGGATCGGCATGGAGGCATTCTGCCTCGGCGCGCGCCGAGTTGCATGCGGTCCGGACAGGCCCGCACCCCACACAGCGGCGGAACGGTGCAGCGCCTGGGCGTCCCGGTTGCGCGCAAAGACGCGAAGCGAGGGCTATGCGCCGCGGGCAAGCTCCCGCAGCTGGACGACGTTGCCTTCAGGGTCGTGGCCGTCCAGGTGGCGCATGCCGCGCCACGACCACGCCGCGTCCGGCGGCGGGAACGAGCCCCCGACCGCGGCCGCCGTCTGCGCGGCTTCCGCGAGGCTCGCCACGAGGAAGCTGAACTTTTGAGGCGTGTCTTCGCGCACCACCGGGGGCGACGACAGCTCGATGCGCGCGGCGATGTCCGCGCGAATGCCCACCACCGCCAGCTCCACCCCGCGCGCGGCCAGCAGCGTGAAGCCGGGGCCGCTCTCCACCTCCTGCAGGCCGAGAAGCGCGGCGTAGAAGCGGGCGAGCCCCTCCCGTTCCTTGGCGTAGACCACGAGGGAAACAGCGGGCGCCGGACCGCTCATGGGGCTGGGGCTCCAGTTCGTGTTGCCGCGGCCTTGCGGGCCCGGCTCCGGAAGTGGGCCCCGGCGCCGTATGCGAGCAGCGCGAGCAGTGCAGCAGAGGCGGTCGCCCGGGCGCCATCTGCCGTGGGGTTCGCCAGGGTGAGCGCGAGGCACACCGCAGCCAGCGTCGCGAACGTAACCGCCAGGCAGAACCAGACCCAGGGCGCTGCGATGGATCCGTGCCCGTTCAGTCGACGGAACGCCATCCGCAGCCCCGCGGTCACCAGAAACGTGCCGAGCAGCGCCAAGGTGGCCAGGAAGCCCCAGGCACCGGGAGATCGCTCCAGGTCGCCCTGGGCCAGGGCCACGGCGGAGACGACGAAGGCCAGCAGCAGGGCGGCTCCCACGGCGGCGGCGGCCACGCCGACCACGCGCCCGAGCCATCCGTCCGCCTTCTGCAGCAGGAACTCCTCGGTGCGGGTCGTCTCGGGCATGGCAATCGGCAGGTCTCGGGGGGGGGCCAGGGTCGCCCGTGCCGCGAGCCGGTTGCCGGGCGGGCCTCAACGCCGCCCGAAGACGCGCCGGATGACCAGCCACGCCTTGCGCCAGAACGCCGCCTCCATGGCCATCAGCCGGGCCGCCCAGGGCGGCAGATCCTCGGGTGCCGAGGCCGCAGCCTGCGCGGCCGAATTGCCAGCGAAGACGCTCCGGTAGATGGCGATCACCACCGCCGCCTCGAGCGCGATCAGCGCGGCGAGGCCGACGTAGCGCAACGGCGCGACGTAGTGCATCAGGTGCTGCTCGTCGGCGGGCACCAGCTTCACGGCCGCCCAGATGCCGACGCAGGCAAGCGCCGCGGCCCGCACCGCGGCTCGGCGGCCGCGGTTGCGGTAGCACAGCCAGTACAGGCTGGGCACGAGCACCGCGAGGTCGAACAGCAGCCCGGCCTCGAGCACACGATCGAACCGGCCTTGCGCGGCGTGCGCGACCCAGAGGTCCACCGCGACGACGAGCGGGGCGACGAGGAAGAACCAGTGTGAACGAAGCGACGGGTTGACCATGGTGCAGCAGCCTGGGTTGGCACGAGCCGGACCGGCCGGTCTACCCGGCTCGGATGGGCCGGGCGGGCGGGGCTACCCGGCTCGGCGGTGGGAATTCGGGCCGCATGGACTACTTGCACTTGTCGCGTGCGACCTGGTAGGCGATGACGAAGATGCTGAGCAGATGGCCCCCGGGAGTCAAACAGTCGGGTTTCGCCGTCTCCTGGATGTCGCGCCCGAGTTGCTGCTCCTTGGACAGGGGCTGGTCGCCGATGTAGGCCCCGCTGTTCTCGGCCATCACGCGCGTCTGGCTCTTGCTCGCGCGATGAGCTTGCCGGATGACCTGGCTCCCCAGGTCGAGCGGTGCGCTGGCGGGCCGGGCCGGTGCGGGAGCCGCAGGCAGCACGGCAGGGGGCCTCTCGTCCGCGGCAGGCGTCGCGATGGCAGCCGCAGTGTCTGCGGGGGCAGCAGCCCCGGCGGCGGTCGATGGAGGCGCCGGCTCCACCGCGGAGCGTTGCCGTGCCCCGGCGGGCACAGGCGCGGCGCTGCGGTTGTCCGGGGCCGCCGATGGCGGGCGCGGCGAGGGAACCGGCGTCGCAGCCAGCGACAGCCATGCGACGACGGCCTGCGGCGCGGGCACCTGCTCGGTGCGCTGCCAAGCGAAGGGAAGCAGGGGCAGCACCGACAGCGCCATGGCCGCGGCTGCTGCCGCCAAACGGGGCGCGCGTCGCGCGTCGCGCAGGTGCAACGTGTTCACCGCGGACGAGCACCCGGGTTCGTGGGCCTGGCTGGGCGCGTCATCCCGACCGGGAGGTCATGCCGCACCCGGCGCCTGCACGAGCTGCAGCTCGTTGCCGGCCGGGTCGCGGAACGTGGCCAGGATGCCGCCCCACGGCTGGGCCTCCGGCGGCCCGGGGAACGGCACGCCCAGCGCCACGAGCCGCGCGTGCTCTGCCGCGACATCCGCGACCGCGAAGGACAGGCCCGTGAACCGCCCCACCAGGACCTGCTCGTCCTCGGGCGCGTTGCGCGCCACCGGCTCGACGACGAGCTGGCAGCCGCCGGCGGCGAACACGCAGTACCCGGCGGCGACACCGCCGTGGACGAGCCGCAGCCCCAGCACGTGCTGGTAGAAGGTCAGGGCGCCCGCAAGGTCACGGACGAACAGGCGGACGGCGCTCAGTTCCATCGGATCGGCGGGCATGTCGTCGACCATGTGGGCGAGCCTGTCTGCGAGAGGCGGCGGCAGCGACTCGGCATCGGTGCTCCGCCGCGCACCGACTGTCGCAGCGCGGGGTCCGGGCCCCGGTCTGGCCTCATCTCCGGCGCGCCGCTCATGGCGCAGGCCGATGGCGGTGGTACATGAAGAACTCCCCGTCCCGCAACCAACCCTTCGCCTCGTACAGCCGCTGGGCCGGCCCGTTGACCCGGGTGACGTTCAGGCTCACGCGGCACGCACCGCATGACCACGCATACCCTTCCACCGCCTGCAGCAGGGCCGAGGCCACGCCGGCAAGCCGGCCTTCCTCGGCGACGAAGAGGTCGTTGAGGATGAACACCCGGGACAGCGCGGTGGAGGAGAAGCTGGGATACAGCTGCGCGAAGCCTGCGGGCCGGCCGGCGCGGGAGGCGAGGAACACGACCGACTCGCCGTGGTTGAACCTGTCGAGCAGGAACGCCCTGCAGGCGGCGGGGTCGGCGGCCTGGCCCTGGAACTGACGGTAGCGGTCGAACAGCGGCGCGAGCGCGTCGACGTCGGCAAGAACGGCTTGGCGAACGAGTATCGGGTTCATACGCAGACCGGGCAGTGTGGCATGGCGTGGTGCATCGCGGAGCTCGGGCGAGGTGTCCAATAACCGGGAGGCATGACTTCGAAGCGGCTCGACGCATTCTCCACAGTTGCACTGCAACGCCGCGGACACCATGGCCATGGCGTGCTTGATTGTTGGGGCCCGCCGAACCCGTGATGCGCAGGCGGCCCACCTCGGCGCCGGCTTGCTCGTTGCGGCTGTGCTGCCCAGTCCGGCCGACGCGGCAGGTCACCAACGGCGAACGGGGTCAGGCCGCACCGACTCTGCGTGGCAGCCGTCGGGCCAGCACGTGATTGGTGTAGCGCCGGCCCTGGAACTCGTAGCGGGCGGCGCCGATCGTCTCGTAGCCCTGCTTCGCATAGAACGCGAGGGCGCCCGAGTTGTGCTCCCAGGCCGTGAGCCAGACGGCGGGCAGGCCGGCCTCCTCGGCCAAGCCTTCGGACCGCTGCAACAGCGCGCGACCGATGCCTCTCGCCTGCGCCTTCGGCTGCACGTAGAGCCTCGCCAGCTCGGCGCCGAAGACGGTCGAGCCCGGTGCGACCGAGGCCTGCAGGATCACCTCCGCGAACCCGACGAGGCCCGGGCCTCGCTCACCGAGGACGAAGCGTCTTCGGGCTTCGATAAGCCGGGAACGGAAGGCGTCCGTTCCGTAGTGCCCCAATGCCTCGGTGGCCAGGTCCGGGCGCACCCCTTCCGTGGCGTAGGTGTCGAGGAAAACCTGGATCGCGAGGGCGGCGATGCGCTCGGCGTCGGTCGCTGCGGCAAGGCGAAGGGCGACATTCATGGGCGGTGCATGCGGGATCTGGCGCAAGGACGAGCTGGCGGCGCAGGCCATGCGCCCGGCGTGCACAGGGGAAGGTGGGCCCGCTCGCGCGCGGAGTCAGGCTGCACGGCGCGTGCCCAGGTACTGGCAGAACCGCATCAGGTAACCGTCGGGGTCCTGCGCCAGGAACTCCCGCTGGCCCTCCAGTTGGTACGGCGAGACGGCGTACCAGCTGTCCTCGATGCCTCGGAAAGGCTGCACGCCGAGGGCTTGCAGCGCGAGATGCACGGCAGCCACATCGGGCACCTCGATCTGGAAGTTCACGCCCCTCCCGAGCGGCCTGTCGAGGGGCCCGACGTCCCAGCCTTCCCCGTGCTGCTCCTCCAGCATCAGCTGCGCCTGCCCGAGCTCCAGGTAGGCGAAAGCCGGCCTGTCCCGCCGGAATCGAACGCCGAAGCCCACCGCCGCATAGAAGCGCAACGACGCCTCCAGGCTGCGGACGGTGAGTTCAGGAACCAGCGGGTTCCAGTACGCTTCTTCAGGCATGGGGGCGGTGAAGCTCTGCGATGAGCCGGCTCGGCGCGCGGGCCGTCGTCTGCAAGCCTACCCGACCGGGGTGTTCGAGCCCACTGGCCTCGCCCGGGCAGGTCGGCGATCCCGTCCCTGCTGTCGGATCCGCCGCCGATTTGGAGCACCCGCAGCGTTCCCGCGATCTACCCGGCCCGCCGCTCGGACGAGCCGGATTCATTCGCAGCGTCTCAGACCGCAGTTTGCGCCACGGCGTCCGGCAACGCCTTGAGCATGATGTGCCTGTTGAACGGGCCCACGTACTGCGTCACCTGGGCCACGGTCCGGCAACCGAGGCGGCCGTACAGGCCGTAGAGGCCGTACAGACCGGCGGTTCGATCGCTGAGCGTCGCGATGAGCGCCGGGGTGCAGCCTCGGCGGGCGGCATCAGCCTCCAGTCGCAGCGAGGTCTCGGCTCCGAGGTCCCGGTTGCGCATCTCCGCCGAGACCCAGAGGCCGCCCACGAAGAGCCGCCCGTACTCCGTTTTCCCGGCCGCTCCCGCGATCACGACGTCTCCGAGCCTCGCGAAGCAGGCGATGGGCTGCGCCCGTCCGTCCGCGGCGAGCGACCTCCCATGACTGAAGACGCCCTCCGTGACGGCCTCGACATCCGCAGCCGACGGGCTGGTGGTTGTCTCCCAGGCGAGGGGCATCACGGAGGGCCTCCGGCGAACGTTCGGTGGAGTGAGGCGCGGCGTCTACCCCCTTAGCCCAGGCGGATGGGAGTGGCCGGCAAGCGCAGCAGTCACGACGCGGTCCCTGCCGGGTCCAGTGCCTTCAGCGGGAACTCCGCGCGCTCCGCCACCGACGCGGATGCATCGGCCGCAAGACGCCCCGCGAGCGCTCGGCACGCTGCTCCGGCTCCGGAGGGTTCACCGATCAGCATCGCCCCTGCAACGCGCCGGACGACGGCCGATGAATCCATTGATGCCGACCTCAGGTCGTCCAGGAAGGACGACCTGACCGAGAGCTCCCGACTGCCGACCGTGGGCTTGCAGTGGCCCTCGCCGCATCGCTTGTCGGTCCACTGCCAGACGCGGCCCGTGAACCACGTGGCCTTGCCCCTGAGAAGCGACCTGCACGCACGTGCCCTGACCGACGCCTGGACCGCTCCCCGCGCCGGTTCGCCGAGCGAGGCATCGAGCAATGAGATGCGACCGGGCTGCGACAGCAGCGCCGTCATCGATCCGATCGAAGACGACAGCAGCCGTTGCTTGCGCGGGGCCACCACCGACGGGATGGAGGCCATGTCGAGCAGGGTCTCCCGCCCCTGTCGCCCATCCTGCGCCACGAGTCCCAGTGGGCCAAGGCGGCGCCCAAGACGTCGGCCACCACGCTCGGCTCGGTCGCTTCGGCCACGGGCCGCAGCCTCTCGCGTGCGGCCTTCCTGACCTGGGGCACCCGGTCGTTGGGCCTGCGGACGCCCATGCACTGGAAGAATCCGTTGGGGGCGCCGCCCGAGAGCGCGCGCAGCGTCCGTTCGCGCCGGAAGCCATCGTTGCTGCGCAAGTCCGCCCAGGTCAGGAAGGCGGCGGGCTCGATCCACACCTGTCACGTCGCAGGCCGGGCGGCCAGCAACTCCGAGGCGGCATTCCACCGGATGAACCTCTCCCGCTTGTCCAGACTGTTCGCATCGTCGCCGCCAGAGGGCTCAGAATGTCAGCCACCTGCTTCGGTGGGCTGAATCATCATGCTGATCAGGACACACGCGGGCGCACCGGTAGCACAATGCACCGGTGAACCCGCTCGACACGCGCTCCCCGCTGCTGTCGCCCGAGTACGTGGTGCCCTGGTACCGCTTCGCCGAGCTGCAAGCGGTCGAGGTCGCCGAGCGCGGGCGCGTCGTCGAGGACGCCGTCGAGCGTGCCACGATGCACCCGCGGGTGCTGCTGGCCTGGGGCGTGACGCTGGCCGTGCTGGCCGCCGCAGCGGTAGCGCTCGGGCCGACGCTGCGCCACTGGCCGATGCCGCTGACGCTGCTGCTGGCGCTGCTCGCCTTCGTGCCGCTATTCCTGGTGCGGCGCGGCGTGGTTCGCTCGCTGGTGGTGGAGCGCATCGCGGCGCGGCAGGCACGGGCCGAGCCGGTCGGAACGGCAGGACCCGACTCCCGACCCCGCTAGCCGTGGGTCGCTCGCCGGCCGGGCCTGTGCGCATCGGCCGACGTCTCGTATGCTTGCGCCCCGATCGATCCCGCGGGCGCGAGTCCTCCGCCGCCCGCATCACAGCCAGGAGACCGCCATGGCCAAGCCGATGTTCGACGCCGACGCCCTGATCGAGATGTTCAGCCAGGCCACCGCCAAGCAGGGCGCGCAGCTCCAGGGCGCGGTAAGCCAGGCCACGCTGGCGGCACTGAAGGGCCGCGAGCTCACGCTGAAGAACATCAAGGCGGCGCTGAAGTCCGTCTCCGAGGCAGCCAGCGCGGGCGCGGCGCGCAACGTGCTGCCGGGCGTCGACCCCGAGGTGCTGCTGGACCGGGCCGTGGCCGGCATGGATCAGGCGCTGCTGAAGGCCGTCGAGGCGAACCGGATGGCGCTGTCGACGCTGGTGGCGCAGGGCGCCGACATGCGCGACAAGCACCTGCAGAAGGCGATCGACGACCTCGACAAGATGGAGGACGCGATGTTCGCGGCGCTGAAGAAGGCCGCCGGCAGCGCGTCCGCCCCGGTGGCCGGCGCCTGGGGCCACGTGCTCGAGAAGATGCAGGCCGGCGGCACGATGAGCGGCACGCAGGCCGCGCAGACCGTCGAGCAGATGGCCGAGCAGATGCAGGGTGCGATGCGCAGCACGCGCGCGGCCTCGATGAAGGCCGCGCAGGCGCTGGCCGAGAGCTACACGTCGATGGTGAGCGGCGTGCTGCTCGGCCTGAGCGAGGCCATGGGCGGCGCCGCGGCGCCCGCGCCCGCGCCGCGTTCCGGGCGCGGCGCGGGGAAGTGACTCCCCCGCCCGTACGCAGCACCGCTAGGCCTCGCCCATGAGCCAGCCGCAGCCCCTGATCACCGGCACCGGCCTGTACCGGCCGCCGCACGTCATCACCAACGCCGAACTGGTCGAGTCGTTCAACCGCTACGTCGACCTGCAGAATGCCCGGCACGCCGACGCCATCGCGGCCGGGGCCCGGCAGCCGCTCGTGCACTCCAGCGTGGAGTTCATCGAGAAGGCGAGCGGCATCCGGCAGCGCTACGTCATCGACAAGGAGGGCGTGCTCGACCCGACGCGGATGCGCCCGCGCTTCGCGCCGCGGCGCGACGACGAGCTGTCCCTGATGGCCGAGATCGCGGTCGATGCGGCCCGCAGGGCGCTGGCCGAGGCCGGCCGCGAGGCCGGCGAGATCGACGCGGTGTACTGCGCCGCGGCCAACATGCAGCGGGCCTACCCGGCGATGGCCTGCGAGATCCAGGCCGCGCTCGGCGCCGGCGGCTTCGGGTTCGACATGAACGTGGCGTGCTCGTCGGCCACCTTCGCGCTCGAGCAGGCTGCCAATGCCATCCGCTGCGGCACCGCGCGGCGCGTGCTGATCGTCAACCCCGAGATCACCTCGGCCCACCTCGAGTGGCGCGACCGCGACTGCCACTTCATCTTCGGCGACGTCTGCACCGCCATCGTCGTCGAGTCCGACGAGGACGTCCGCGCTGCGGCGCCGTGGCGCGTGCTCGGCACGCGGCTCGTCACGCAGTTCAGCAACAACATCCGCAACAACGCCGGCTTCCTGAATCGCTGCGAGGACACCGACCCCGATGCGCGCGACAAGACCTTCATGCAGGAGGGGCGCAAGGTGTTCAAGGAAGTGGTGCCGATGGCCGCGGCGCACATCGAGTCGCATCTGCGCTCGCTGGGCTTCGAGCCGACGCAGGTGCGCCGCTTCTGGCTGCACCAGGCCAACCTGGGCATGAACCAGCTGGTGATGCGCAAGCTGGTTGGCCAGGAAGTCGGCGACGACATCGCGCCGATCATCCTGTCGGAGTACGCCAACACGGCCTCGGCCGGCTCGATCATCGCCTTTCACCACCACCGCGCGGACCTGAAGGCCGGCGACCTGGGCGTGATCTGCTCGTTCGGCGCCGGCTACTCGATCGGCAGCGTGGTGGTGCGGCGCGCCTGAGGTGCGGCCGTCCGGGCGGCGCTCCGGTGGTGCTTGGGCTGGGGCGTCGCCGCGGGCCCGCTCAGCGCCGCGGCGCGGGCAGCTGCGCCATGTAGTCGGCCACCGCCTCCAGGTCGGCCGGGGCGTAGGCCTGGACGACCTTCGTCATCTCCGGGTTGGAGTTGCCGCGCTCGCCGCTGCGGATCATCTGCAGCTCCCGCAGCAGGTAGCCGTGGTGCTGGGCCGCGACCATCGGGTAGAACGCGGCCGCGCGGCCCTCGCCCGCGCGGCCGTGGCACGAGGCGCAGTCGCGGTCGTACAGCGCCTTGCCCTGTGCGACGGCGGTGCCGGGCCCGCGGGCGGTGTCCGGCGGCACGGGCAGCGACTGCAGGTAGGCGCCCAGGTCCGCCAGCGTCTGCGGCGTGATCGCCGGCACGTCGATCAGCGGCTTCATCGGCGTGTTGATGCGCCGCCCAGCGCGGATGTCGGCCAGCTGCTTGACGATGACGGCGGCATGCTGGCCCGCCAGGCGCGGGATGTTCGCATTCGGCCGGCCCAGAGCATCGCGCCGATGGCATGCGCTGCAGTCGTCGAAGGCCTCGCGGCCGCGCGCGACGTCGCCGCGCAGCGCGAGCGCGGCCTGCAGGTCGGGGGCGATGCCCGGCTGCTGCGCGGCCGCGGACAACGACGCGGGCAGCAGCAGGACGGCCGGGAGCAGCGGGGCGAGGAAGCGGAGCATCGTGGCTGCGGGGTGGACTTCGCGGCGGGCGACGGATCGGGCGACGGACGAGGCCGCCCTCAAAGCGTACGCGAGCGTACCAGCGGCGGGTTGCGGGCGAAGTAGCGCCGGATGCCCGCAGCCAGCGCGTCGACGAGCCGGGTCCGGTGGGCCGGGTCGCGCAGCAGCGACTCCTCCTCCGGGTTGGAGATGAAGGCCGTCTCGACCAGGATGCTCGGGATGTCGGGCGCCTTCAGCACCGCGAAGCCCGCCTGCTCGACCCGGCGCTTGTGCAGCCGGCCCACGCGCCCGATCCGCGACAGCACCTCGTGCCCGACCTTCAGGCTGTCGTTGATCTGCGCGGTCGTGCTCATGTCCAGCATGGCCCGCAGCAGCTGCGCGTCCTTGACGCCCGCGACGTTGACGCCGCCGACCCGGTCGGCCGAGTTCTCGCGCTCGGCCATCCAGCGCGCGGCGGTGCTGGTGGCGCCGCCGGTGGACAGCGCGAAGACGCTGGCCCCACGGGCCTCGGGGCGCATGAAGGCGTCGGCGTGGATGCTGACGAAGAGGTCGGCCTGCACGCGGCGGGCCTTGCGCACCCGCTCGGCCAGCGGCACGAAGTAGTCGCCCTCGCGCGTCATCATCACCCGCATGCCGGGCACGGAGTTCAGGCGCTCGCGCAGCTCGAGCGCGATGGCCAGCACCACGTCCTTCTCGCGCAGCCCGGTGGGGCCGATCGCGCCGGGATCCTCGCCGCCGTGGCCTGCGTCGAGCGCCACGATCAGCAGCCGCTGCACCCTCTCGCGCTCGGCGGCCGTGAGCGGCGCGGGGGGCGGCGCCGGCGCGGGCGTGGTCGCCACCGGCGGGGCCGGGGCAGGCGGCGCGGGCGGCGAGGGCATCGCGGGCACCGGTGTCGTGGCCGGCAGCCCGGGCCGGTCGACCCGGGCGATCAGCTCGCCCAACGCGTCCTGCACCGTCTGCGCGGCGCGCTCGCCTGCCGCCTCGCGCTCGCGCACGAGCGCCAGCAGCGGGTCGAGCTCCTGCAGCGGGTACAGGTCGAAGATCAGGCGGTGCCGGTACGGCGGCACCGGCGTCAGCGCGAACTGATCGGCCCGCACCGGCTGCTTCAGGTCAAACACCAGCCGCACGACACGCGGCTGGTACTGGCCCACGCGCACGCCGGCGATGTAGGGGTCGTCCGGCCGCACCTTGCCCACCAGCTCGCGCAGCGCGCCGTCGAGCTCGACGCCTTCGAGGTCGACGGCGAGTCGGTGCGGCGCCTCGGTGAGCACGTGGCGCGCGTCGAGCGCGCGCTCCGACTCGATCGTCACCCGCGTGTAGGCGAGCGCCGGCCACAGCCGCACCGCGACGACGACCGCGCCGTGGGTGGCCGTGGCCAGCGGCAGCAGCACCAGGCCGGCGCCGCGCAGCAGCTGTCTGCGCTTCATGGCCTCTCGAGCTCTCGACCGAGCAGCGCCTCGCCGAGGGGCGTGCAGGCCTCCAGCCGCACTCGGCGCTCGTCGCCATCGCCGGGCTCGATCGCGACACGCAGGTCGGGAACCGGAAGCACCGCGCGCGCTCGCTCGGGCCACTCCACCAGCTTCAAGCCGGGGGCCACGAAGGCATCGCGCAGCCCCGCGTCGATCCACTCGCGCGGGTCGTCGAAGCGGTAGAAGTCGAAGTGCCACGCCGTGCGCCCGCCGACCTCGTACGACTCCGCCAGCGTGTAGGTCGGGCTGCGCACCCGGCCCGTGACGCCCAGCGCGCGCAGCAGGTGGCGTGCGAAGGTGGTCTTGCCGGCGCCGAGCGGACCCTCGAGCTCGATGCACGACAGCCACACCTCGGGCCGCGCCGCCAGCGCCGCGGCCTGGGCGGCGCATGCCGCCTCGTCGGGCCAGTGCCCGGAGCGGGAGCGCAGGGGCGCCGTTCCTACAATCGCAGGCTGGACGTCGGGGCCGGGGTCGGCCGCGGCGACGGTTGCCGGCGCGGCGGCACAGGCCGGGCCGGCGGACGGCCCGGGCACCGGAGCAGGTGGATGACCGGACGCGAGCGGTTGGACGGCAGGCAACTGGTCGACAGCGTGCGGCGCTGGGCCGGTGAGCTGGGATTCTCCCAGATCGGCGTGGCCGGGATCGATCTCACCGCGGCCGAGGACGGCCTGCGCGAGTGGCTGGCCGCCGGCTTCCACGGCAGCATGGGGTACATGGCGCGCCACGGCATGACGCGGGCACGGCCGGCCGAACTGGTGCCAGGCACCGTCAGCGTGATCAGCGCGCGGATGGACTACCTGCCGCGCAGCGCGCCCGACGACTGGGCCGGGCGCGAGCTGCAGGCGCTGGCCGAGCCGGGCCGCGCGGTGGTGTCGCTGTACGCCCGCGGCCGCGATTACCACAAGGTGCTGCGCACGCGGCTGCAGCGGCTGGCCTCGCGCATGGCCGAGGCCGTCGGCCCCTTCGGCCACCGCGTGTTCACCGATTCCGCACCGGTGCTCGAGGTCGAGCTGGCCACGCGGGCCGGGCTCGGCTGGCGCGGCAAGCACACGCTGGCACTGGCGCGCGAAGCCGGCTCCATGTTCTTCCTGGGCGAGCTGTTCGTCGACCTCGCGCTGCCCGCCGACCCCCCGCTGCAGGACCACTGCGGCCGCTGCACCGCCTGCCTCGACGCCTGCCCGACGCAGGCTTTCGTCGCGCCGTACCGGCTGGACGCGCGGCGCTGCATCAGCTATCTGACGATCGAGCACGACGGGCCGATCCCGCCGGCGCTGCGGACGCTGATGGGCAACCGCATCTACGGCTGCGACGACTGCCAGCTGGCGTGCCCGTGGAACAAGTACGCGCGCCGCGCGCCGCTGGCCGACTTCGACCCTCGCGAGGGGCTGGACGGTGCGTCGCTGCTCGAGCTGTGGGCCTGGGACGAGGCGCTGTGGCTCCAGCGCACCGAGGGCAGCGCGATCCGGCGCATCGGCCACGCGCGCTGGCGGCGCAACCTCGCGGTCGCCCTGGGCAATGCGCTGGCGGCCGCGGCGCGCCGCGGCGACGCCGCCGCAGCGGCCGCCCTCGTCGCGGCACTCGCCGCGGCGCGGCCCGCAGCCGATCCCCTGGTCGGCGAGCACATCGACTGGGCGCTGGCCCGGCGCGCCGACGCGGATGCCACGGCCGCGGCGGCGGCCGCAGCCGCGCCCTGAGGGCGCACCGCGCGCGCCGCATACTGCACGCCATGCTGATCGAGACCCTGGGCGCCGCCCGCGACCTGGCGCGCGTGAACGAGATCGCCGGCGTGCTGGCCCGCCACGGGCTGGGCGACCTGGTGCGCCGCGCCGGCCTCGCCGACGCACTGGCGCGCGCGGGCAGGGTCGTGCACTGGGAGCACGCCGACGAGCTGGCGCGGCTGCCTCCGCCGGTGCAGGTGCGGCGCGCGCTCGAGGAACTCGGCCCGACCTTCGTCAAGCTCGGCCAGATCCTCGCCAGCCGCGCCGACCTGTTCGGGCCCGAGTGGATCGCCGAGTTCGCCAAGCTGCAGAGCCGCGTGCCCGCGCTCCCGCTCGACGCCCTGCGGCCCCAGATGCGCGAGGACCTCGGGGCCGAGCCGGAGCAGGCGTTCGCCCGCTTCGATCTCGAGCCGCTGGCGGCGGCTTCCATCGCCCAGGCGCACCGCGCGCGGCTGCACGACGGCACCGAGGTGGTGGTCAAGGTGCTGCGCCCGGGCGTGCACGAGGTGGTCGAGGCCGACCTGCGGCTGCTGGAGCGCGCCGCGGTGTACGTCGAGCGCGAGTGGCCCGCGCTCAAGCCCTACCGGCCGCGGCACCTGGTGCGCGAGTTCGGCCGCAGCCTGCGCCGCGAGCTCGATCTCGCCGCCGAGGGTCACAACGCGGAGCGGATCGCCGCCAACCTGGCCGCGCTGCCGGAGGTCGTGGTCCCGCGCGTGCACTGGACGTGGACCGGCCCGCGCATGAACGTGCAGGACTTCGTCGACGGCGTACCGGGCGAGGACCTCGAGCGCCTCGACCGCGAGGGGCTGGACCGCCAGCTGCTGGCGCGCCGGGGCGCCCGCGCGATCGTCAAGATGATCGTGGAGGACGGTTTCTTCCACGCCGACCCGCACTCGGGCAACGTGTTCTACCTGCCGGGCAACCGCATCGCGCTGATCGACTTCGGCATGGTCGGCCGGCTGTCGACGCGGCGCCGCGAGGAGCTGCTGAACCTGCTGCTGGCGCTGGTGGAGCGCCGACCCGACGGCGTGGCCGAGGTGCTGCTCGACTGGACCGGCGACGCGCACGGCGTCGACGAGGAGACGCTGCAGGACGAGATCGAGGCCTTCGTCGACCGCTATCACGGCGCCTCTCTGGCGCAGGTCGACCTCGGGCAGATGCTGGTCGAGGTGACCAACGTGCTGCGTGCGCACCGGCTGGCGCTGCCGGCCGACCTCGCGCTGCTGATCAAGGCGCTGGTCACGCTCGAAGGCGTGGGCCGCGCGCTCGACCCGGGCTTCAACGCCGCCACCGAGGCCCTGCCGCTGCTGCGCAAGGCGCTGCGCGCACGCTACACGCCGCGCGCCCTGGGCCACCGCGGCTGGCGCGCGCTGGCCGACGGCCTGGGCACGCTGGGCCGGCTGCCGTCGGACATCGCGCAGCTGGTGCGCCGCGCCCGGCGCGGAAGCGTGCAGGTCAACATCGACATCGCCGAGCTGCGCCAGACCGGCGAGCGCATCGACCGCGCTGCCAGCCGCCTGGCCATCGCACTGGTGATCGCCGCGCTGATCATCGGCTCGTCGATCGTCATGACGGTGGGTGGCGGCCCGCAACTGTTCGGGCTTCCCGCGTTCGGGCTGCTGGGCTTCGTCGGCGCGGTGCTCGGCGGCGCGTGGCTGGTGCGCGCCGTGCGACGCAGCGCGCGCCGCGCCGACGAGGACGAAGCGGACTGACCCTTTGCGCCGTGCGGGGCGCCTCTCAGCAGGCCGCCTCGAGCATCGCGGTGGCGCGGCGCTCGAGATCCCGCCGGTCGACTGCCGTCAGGTCATGCGGCTCTGCGCCGATCAGCACGCGCCGCGCGGCGTCGCCGAGCTGGCCCTTGAGGTCGCCGAAGAACGGGTCGGACGCGAACAGCAGCCAGCCCGGGCAGCGGTGCGCGAGCGCCTCCGCCTCCAGGTACTGTGCGAGCTCGTGCGCAAACCTGGCGCGTTCGCGCTCGTGCGGCGACAGCGGCGGCTCGAGCTGCGTGCTGCCGCGGCTGGTGGCGCTGTAGCCGCGCTGCACCCGGCCGGCGCGGTCGGTCTCCAGCTCGGCATCGCGGCGCCTGCTGGCCGGATGCACGAAGCTTGCCTTCTCCTCCAGTGCTGCGGTGTGGGGGTCGCGCTCGAACACCCTGGCGCGGGCTGAGTTGGCGGTGACGATCCAGATCCTGTCCATGATTTCCTCGCTTTCGGGCAATGGCGCACTCCACGCGGTGGCGCGGGACGTCCGCCGCATCGAAGACCGTGGCTGCCGCGTGGCTCGGGTGGCGTTGCCCGCGCGTCCGGCACCGGCATCGCCCCGATGATCGGCGGCGGCGTGCGAGCCCGCCTTGAGCCTGCGCAAACCCGGTCCCGCCGGTACAGCCGCGGAGCGCGCCCGATGCGCGCGGCAGGCTCTCAGGCCAGGGCGCGCAGCACCGCCAGCGCTGCCGGCAGCCCCGCCATCGCCAGCAACGTGGACACCGTCACCAGCCCGGCGACGTAGCCGCCGTGCCCGCCCATGCGGATGGCCAGCACGTAGGCGCTGGAGGCGGTGGGCAGGGCGGCGAACGCCACCACGATCGCCTGCTGCGCCGGCGGCAGGCCGCTCGCGATCACGAGGCCGATCGCCAGCGCCGGCAGCACCAGGTGCCGGATCGCCAGCAGCCCGGCCGCCAGCCCCGGGCCTTCGCGCAGCGCGCCCATCTGCAGGCCGGCGCCGACGGCCATCAGTCCGAGCGGCAGCGCCGCCGCGCCGATGCGCGCCAGCGTCGTCGCGGCCAACTCGGGCAGCCTCAGGCCCAGCAGGTTGAACAGCAGGCCGCCGACGGTGGCCAGGATCAGCGGGTTGCGGACCAGCTCGCGCAGGTAGCCCTGGCCGCCGTGGCGCGCCAGCGGCCACACGGCCGCCACGTTGCACACCGGCACGCACACCGACACCAGCAGGGCCGTCCAGGCCAGCCCGGGCGCACCCGCCACCCGCTCGGCCAGCGCCAGCGCGACATAGCTGTTGAAGCGGAACGCGGTCTGCGCGCCCGAGGCGTGCAGCCGCGGATCGACCCCCGGGGCCCGTCGCAGCGCGTACGACAGCGCGATGCCGCTGCCGATCACGGCCCAGCCGCAGGCCAGCAGCGGCAGCGCGGTGCCAGGCTGCAGCGGGTTGCGGGCGATGGCCTGGAACAGCAGCGCCGGAAACAGCACGAAGTAGACCAGCCGCTCGACGCCGTCCCACACCTTGCGGTCCAGCGGCGTGTGCCGGCACAGCACCCAGCCGGCGGCGATCAGCAGGAAGTCGGGCAGCAGCAGCAGCGCATCGGGCATACCCGGAGTCTGCCAGCCCCTTGGCGGCAGCCCAGGCCGCGATTGCGCACAATCGGGGACGATGCTGCGTCGATCTGCCCTCTGCCTGCTGCTGTCCCCGGCCCTGGCCCGGGCGGCCGGCGCGCCTGCCGGCGGCGCGCGCAGCGGTGGCGTGGTGGTCGAGGGCGTGCGCTTCGAGGAGCGCGTCCGCCTCGGCGGGGCCGAACTGCAGCTCAACGGGACCGGCGTGCGCGCGGTGGCCTGGTTCAAGGGCTACGTGGCCGCGCTGTACCTTACCGCGCCGGCCCGCAGCGCCGCCGAGGTGCTGGCGCAGCCCGGACCGCGTCGCCTGCGCCTGGCGATGCTGCAGAACGCACCGGCCGGCGAGTTCGTCAAGGCCTTCGACAAGGGCCTCAGCCGCAACAGCAGCGAGGCGGAGCAGGTCGCGCTGCGCGAGCGGATGGGCCAATTCGAGCGCCACGTCGCCGAGATCCTGCAGGTGCAGCGCGGCGACGTCGTCGACCTCGACTACGAACCCCCACGGGGTACGGTGTTGGTCGTCAATGGCAAACTGCGCGGCGCGCCGGTGGCCGGTGCCGACTTCAACGCCGCGCTGCTGCGGGCCTTCGTCGGCGAGCGCCCCTACGACAAGAAGCTCCGCGACGGGCTGCTCGGCCTCCCGTCCTGAGCCCGGCGGCCCCGCCTTCCCCCGAACGAACCGGAGACAGAGATGATCAGGAACCTCCTTGCCCCGGTGCTGGCTGCGGCCGCGCTGCTCGTCGCCCCCGCCGCCTCGGCGCAGCCGTACCCGAACAAGCCGGTGCGGCTGGTGGTGCCTTTCGCGCCCGGTGGCACCACGGACATCATCGCCCGCATCGTGGCCGAGCGCATCTCCGGCCCGTTCGGGCAGCCGATGGTCGTCGAGAACAAGGCTGGCGGCGGCGGCTCGGTCGGCGCGGCCGAGACGGCCAAGGCCACGCCCGACGGCTACGCCCTCGGCATGGCCACCGTGTCGACCACGGCAGCCAACCCGGCGATCAACCCCAAGATCCCGTACAACCCGCTGACCGACTTCACGCCGATCACCAACATCGCGGCCACGCCCAACGTGATCGCCGTGCACCCGAGCTTCCCGGCGCGCGACTACAAGGGCTTCATCGCCGAGCTCAAGAAGAACCCCGGCAAGTACAGCTACGCCAGCAGCGGCACCGGCGGCATCGGGCACCTGCAGACCGAGCTGTTCAAGAGCCTGGCCGGTGTCTTCATGACCCACATCCCCTACCGCGGCGCGGGCCCGGCGCTCAACGACACGGTGGCCGGCCAGGTGCAGATCATCTTCGACAACCTGCCCTCGGCGCTGCCTTTCATCCGAGACAACCGCCTGATCCCGATCGTGGTCGCCGCGCCGACCCGTCTGTCGGTGCTTCCCAACGTGCCGACCTTCAAGGAGGTCGGCCTGGAGCCCGTCAACCGGATGGCCTACTACGGCATCTATGGCCCCAAGGGCCTGCCCAAGGAGGTCGTCGACAAGGTCAACGCCGCGCTGCGCGCCACGGTCGCGATGCCCGACGTCAGGAAGCGCATCGAGGACACCGGCTCGATCATCATCGCCAACTCCCCCGACGAGTTCGCGGCGCAGATCCGCGCCGAGTTCGACGTCTACAAGCGCGTCGTCGCGCAGCAGAAGCTCACGCTCGACTGAGGCGCCGCGGCCGACCGTGGCGACGCGGCGCGCGGCCCCCCCCGGCAGCGAGCCGCCGGCGTCGCCACCGGCGGCCTCGGCGGGAGAGCCGCCGCCGTCGCTGCCACCGGCCAGCCAAGCGGCCATCGACCGCTTCATCGACGCCCTCTGGATCGAGGACGGTCTCGCGCCGCTGACGCTCGCGGCCTACCGGCGCGACCTCGCGCTGCTGGCGGCGTGGCTGCACGTCGAGCAGGGCCGCAGCCTGGAGGTCGCGCGCGAGAGCGACCTGCTCGGCTACATCGCCGCCCGGCACGGCAGCACGCGGGCCACGACGGCCAACCGCCGCCTCACCGTCTTCCGCCGTTTCTTCCGCTGGGCGCTGCGCGAGCGCCTCGTGGCCGCCGACCCGACGCTGAAGCTACTGCCCGCGCGGCAGCCCCTGCGCGTGCCCAAGACGCTGTCCGAGGCGCAGGTCGAGTCGCTTCTCGGCGCGCCCGACGTCGCCAGTCCGCTCGGTCTGCGCGACCGCGCGATGCTGGAGCTGATGTACGCGAGCGGCCTGCGCGTCAGCGAGCTGGTGGGCCTGAGGACCGTCCAGCTGGGCCTGGCCGAGGGGGTGCTGCGCGTCACCGGCAAGGGCGCGCGGGAGCGCCTCGTGCCCTTCGGCGAGGAGGCCCGCGCGTGGCTGGAGCGGTGGATCGACTCGGGGCGACCGACGCTGCTGGGCGCGCGCGCGAGCGACGCGCTGTTCGTCACCGTGCGCGCCGCGCCGATGACGCGGCAGATGTTCTGGCAGCTCGTGAAGCGCCACGCGCTGCACGCGGGCATCGCGGCGCCGCTGACGCCGCACACGCTGCGCCATGCCTTCGCGACGCACCTGCTGAACCACGGCGCCGACCTGCGCGCGGTGCAGATGCTGCTGGGTCACGCCGACATCGCGACGACGACGATCTACACGCACGTGGCCCGCGAGCGGCTGAGGCAGCTGCACGCGCGGCACCACCCGCGCGGCTGACCGCCGCCGGCCGGAGCCCGTGGCGGCCATAAAAAGACCCGCCGGGCCGGGGGCCGGGCGGGTCGGTCGCGCCGCGCGCCGCGAGGGCGCGCCGGGTGCCGGGCTTCAGAACGCGAAGATCACGCCCAGCGCGTAGCCGGTGCCCTTGCGCTTGGCGGCGGCGTCGTACGGATTGACGGCCAGGCTGGTCTTCCAGTCTCCAGCCTCGGCGTAGAAGTACGTGTTCTTGAAGACTTCCTTGTTGATGAAGACTTCGGTGGACGTCAGCTTGAGGGCGGCATCGCTGTTCTTAGAATAGTGGAAACCGACGTTCATGCCAGCGACTGGCGCAACTGCGCCAACGGTATAGCCCTTGCCCGATCCCGTGGGCAGTCCGGCGGCGAAGCGCACGCGATCGTACTTGCCCCCGTCGGCATAGCCGAACATGACCTTGGCAATGCCGAAGTCGTAGCTGCCAGCGACCGAGGTGAAGTCTTCCGCGTCACTGAATGCCTTGCTCTGGTACGAAGCACCGAGGAGCAGCGGCCCGGCCGAGTACTTGCCACCGACCGAGAAGATGTTCTTGGCGCTCACGCCAACCGGGAGTCCCCGGCCGCGGTTGCCCGTCGGGACGAGTCCGAACTGCGCCGTCAGGCCGCCCATCGCCGGCGTGATGTACTGCAGCGATCGCGACTGGCGGCCCGGCAGGAACACGCCCACGCCGCTGTAGGCGCCGGCCGACACGCCGTTGCTGGCGCCGTTGAAGTCGAAGTCGATCATCGTCTGGAACGAGACCGAGTCCTGGCGACCCAGGCGCACTTCGCCGAAGCTGCCCGACAGGCCGAACCAGGCCTGGCGGTTGAAGAAGCTGCCGCCGCCGTTGACTTCGCCGTCGCTGTCGATGCCGCCGGTCTCGAAGCGGAAGTTGGCCTTGACGCCCGAACCGACGTCGATCGCGCCCTTGATGCCGACGCGGGTCGTCGAGTTGCCTTCCGACGAACCGTTGTCGCCGCCCGAGTGGAAGTCGGCCTTGTCGCGCAGGAACACGTCGCTGAGGAGACTCTTGCCGTAGCTGGCGTCGATCAGGCCGTACAGGCTCAGCTGGGCCTGGGCGGTGCCGACGAAACCGAGGGCGAGGGCAGCGGGGATCAGCGCTTTCTTCATCATCGTCAATCCTTCATGTGGGTTAAGGGACAACCCGAAGTCTATGAAGGAGATCGCGATCTCCCGAAACGACTTGGGGCTTTCTGTTGCAATGCAGCAACTGTGCCGACCCAATGCGTCACGGTTTTGCCCCTAGGGTGCTGCGGTGCACCAAGAGCGGGCGCTCAATTCCCTCGCTGGTGCGCAGGAGTCTCGAGCCGGCGCGCCAGCAGCGACAGCGCCAGCGTGAGCACCAGGTAGAGCGCGGAGATCGCCAGGTAGGGTTCCCAGTAGCGGGAGTAGGCCCCGGCCACCGTGCGCGCGGCCAGTGCCAGCTCGGCCAGGCCGATCGCCGAGACGAGAGAGCTGTCCTTGATCAGCGTGACCCCCTCGTTGACGAGCGGCGGCACCATGCGCCGGAAGGCCTGCGGCAGCACCACGAAGCGCATCGACTGCGCGTGCGTCAGGCCCAGGCTGTAGGCGGCCTGGGTCTGGCCGCGGTGGATGCTCTGGATGCCGGCGCGGAAGATCTCGCTGATGTAGGCCCCGGCGTTCAGGCTGAGCGCGACGCAGCCGCTGAAGAAGGCGCCGTGCTCCTGCCGGAACGTCCGCGCCGCCTCGCCGGCCAGCAGCAGGCCGTGCTCGGGGTGCACCATCGTCGGCATCAGCGCGAAGTGCACGAGCAGGATCTGCACGAACAGCGGCGTGCCGCGGAAGAAGGTGACGTAGGCGAGGGTCACGCCGCGGGCCAGGCGCAGCGACCAGGCCAGCGGCACCGACTTCGGCGACGGCGCGTCGGCCGAACTGCTGACGAGCCCGAACAGGACGCCCAGCGCGAGCCCGGCACCGATGGCGACCAGCGTGAGCCGGATCGTCATCCACAGGCCGCTGGCGAACAGCGGCCCGTAGCCGGCAAGGATCTCCCAGCGCAGGTCCACCGCGCCGGCCCGCGACCGCCTGAGGGCCCGGGCGCCTACCTGGAGGCCGCTGGTGCCGGCGCGGCGGCTGCGGCGGGGGCGGCTGGCGGGGCGCCGAAGTACTTGGCGTAGATCGCGGCGTAGGTGCCGTCGGCCTTGATGCCCTCGAGCCCCTGGTTGATCTTGGCCAGCAACTCGGCGTTGCCCTTCTTCACGGCGATGCCGTACTGCTCGGGCACGAACTCCTTGTCCGTGAGCGCCTTGAACTTGCCGCCCGGGTTGTTGGCGACGTAGTGCACGACCACGCCGTTGTCGGCCACGACCGCGTCCACGCCACCCGACTCCAGTTCCTTCAGCGCGAGCGGGGTGCTCTCGAAGCGCTTGATCGCGGTGCTGGTCTTGCCGAGCAGCTTGGTCACGGCCTCGTCGCCCGTGGTGCCGGTCTGCACGCCGACCTTGGCCTTCAGGCGCTTGAGGTCCTGGAAGGCGGCGATCTTGCTGCCTTCGCGCACGGCGATCAGCTGCTGGGCGTCGAAGTAAGGCGCCGAGAAGTCCATGGTCTGCTTGCGCTCGTCGGTGATCGTGATCGCCGACACCAGCAGGTCGCGGTCGCCCTGCTGCAGCGCGTTGAAGATGCCTTCCCAGGGCGTGTTGACGAACTTGACCTCGAAGCCGGCCTTCCTGGCGATCGCCTGCACGACCTCGACGTCGAAGCCGACGATCTCGCCCTTCTCGTTCTGGCTCTCGAACGGGGCATAGGCGGCGTCGGTGCCGACGGTGTAGACCTTGACCGGGGCGGGCGCCGGGGCGGAGGCCACGGGTGCCGGAGCCGGCGGGGGCGGTTCCTTCTTGCCGCAGGCGCCGAGCACGAGGCCGGTGGCGAGCAGCAGCGCGGCCTTCAGGAAGCGACGGGCCGAGGTCGGGGAGGAGACGGGGTTGGCGGTCATGTGGGGACGCCGCGGGCAGGGCGGCGGATCTGCGAGCGGTATCGCGTCAGTTTACGTCGCCCGCTGCGGCAGCCTCGCCGCCCGCGGCGCCCGTGCCGCGGCCTGCCGCGCTCGCGCCGACGCGGACGGCTTGCCGCTGCCGCGCCGCCGCGTCGGCGGCCCGCAGTTCCTCGTCGGTGAAGCCCGCCGCGCGGCGGGCTTCCAGGTTCAGCGGTCCCTTGGGCTGCGGCGCATCGTGCCGCGCCACCAGCACCGCATAGTGCGCGACCGGGTCCAGCCCGTCGCGCTCGCACAGCCAGCGGTACCAGCGGTTGCCGACGGCGACGTGGCCGATCTCGTCGCGCAGGATCCGGTCCAGGATCGAGGCCGCCTGCAGGTCGCCCGCCCGCACGAGCCGCTCGCGCATCGGCGGCGTCGCGTCGAGGCCGCGCGCCTCGAGCGTGCGCGGCACCAGCGCCATCCGGGCTGTCGGGTCGCCAGCGGTCTTCTCGCACATCGCCCACAGGCCATCGTGGGCGTCGAAGTCGCCGTAGCGGCGGCCGAGCGTCTCGAGGTGGGCGGCGAGCATCGTGAAGTGCAGTGCCTCCTCGCGCGCCACGCGCGCCCAGTCGCGGTAGTAGGCCTCGGGCAGGCCGGCGAAGCGCCACGCGGCGTCGAGCGCCAGGTCGATGGCGTTGAGCTCGATGTGCGCCACCGCATGCAGCTGCGCGGCGCGCCCCTCGCGCGTGAACGGCGTGCGCCGGGGCACGTCGGCCGGCGGCACCAGGCGCGGCCGCGCCGGGCGGCCCGGCAGCGGGGCGTCGGGCCGCAGCAGCAGCTGCGTGTCGAGCGGCCCGTCCGGATCGAGCGCGAGCGCCGCCGCGGCCTTGGCCGCGGGGTCTGCCGTGCACAGTGCGGCGAGCGCGGCGCGGCGCAGCTCGGCGGTCCCCTGCGGCGAGGTGGCCGGGTCGGCGGCCGGCTCCGTGGTCGGGGCGTTCGGAGCCACCGCGCCCGACGGTACCGGCGGAGCGCAAGGTGCGTACGGTGCGTACGGTGCGGACGGTGCGGACGGTGCGGACGGTGCGGACGGGGCAGGCGTACCGGACATGCCCCGATCGTCTCACCTCGGCGCCGCGGAACAATGCGGCCTCGACGTCCACACCTGGAACGCGACCGATGTACTACGAGCCCGGACAGACGCCGCACGGCCTGCCGCACGATCCGTTCAAGAGCTGCGTCGTGCCGCGGCCCATCGGCTGGATCTCGACGATCGACCGCCAGGGCCGCCACAACCTGGCGCCGTTCTCGCAGTTCCAGAACGTCACCTTCGACCCGCCGATCGTCATGTTCTCGGCCAACCAGAACTCGGCCGGCCTGCGCAAGGACACCGTGCGCAACGCCGAGGACAGCGGCGAGTTCGTCTGGAACATGGCCACCTGGAGCCAGCGCGAGGCGGTCAACGTCACGGCCATGGAGCTGCCGCCCGGGGACGACGAGTTCGAGCGCGCCGGTCTCGTCAAGCTGCCGTCGCACCGCGTCAAGCCGCCGCGCGTGGCCGGCTCGCCGATCCAGTTCGAATGCGTCTACCTCAACACGCTGCGCTTCCCGGGCACGCCGCCGATGGGCGCGGCCGACGTCGTCTTCGGCCGCGTCGTGGGCATCCACATCGACGACGCAGCGCTCACGGCCGAGGGCCTTGTCGACGTGCTCGGCATCCGCCCGATCGCGCGCATGGGCTACTTCGACTACACCGTCGTCGAAAGCCTGTTCCGGATGGTGATCCCCGGTGACAACCGCGCGCTGCTGGCCGGGCTCGAGGGCTCGGCGGCGAAGGCGCAGGACGCACGGTCGGCACCGGACGCGCAGGGGCCGCGCACAGGCTGAGCCCCGCGCCGCCCGACGCTGCCGCGGCACCAGGCGACACCACCTGCCGCCGGCGCTCAGCGCGCTGCTTCGTCGCGCTGCGCCTGCACGAGCCGGTCGCGCAGCGCCCGGTGCTGCAGCTTGCCGGTCGCGGTGCGCGGCATCTGCTCCGCGTCGAGGAACACGTAGGCGCGCGGCCGCTTGTAGCCGGCGATGCGCTCGCGGCACCAGGCTTCCAGTTCGGCCTGCAGTCCCGCCTGCAGTTCCGCCGGCATCGGAGCCCCGCCGCCGGCCCGCAGACCGTCCCCGGACACGCCTGCGTGCCCGGGCCGAGCCACCACTGCCGCCAGCACCTTCTCGCCCCAGGTCGGGTCTGGCATGCCGACGACGGCGACGTCCTGCACCGCGGGGTGCGCGGCGAGCACGGCCTCGACCTCGCTCGGGTAGATGTTCTCGCCGCCGCTGATGATCATGTTGCTCTTGCGGTCGACCAGGTGGATGAAGCCCTGCGCGTCGCGGCAGGCCATGTCACCCACCGAGCACCAGGCCCCGCGGAAGCACTCGAGCGTCTTCTCGGGGTTGCGCCAGTAGCCGCGGAAGACGTAGGCGGTGCGCGAGAAGAGTTCGCCGACCTCGCCGTCGGGCACTTCGCGGCCCTCCGCGTCGAGCAGCCGGATCGCCCCGCTGCCGGCCCACTCGCGGCCGACCGAGCCGAGGTGGTCGAGCTGCTCGTGCGGCCGCAGCACCGTCACCCAGCCCGCCTCGGTCGAGCCGTACAGCTCGAACAGGCGGCCGTTCGGGAACAGCTCGAGGATCGCGAGCTTGGTCTCCTTGCGGGCCGGGGCCGACGAGACGAGCAGCTTGCCGACGCGGGACAGGTCGTGCCGCGCGCGCTCCTCGGCCGGCAGCTCGAGCATCATCACGTAGTGCGTCGGCACCAGCGACGTGAAGGTGATGCGCTCGCGGGCCAGCAGCCCGAGCAGCTCGGCCGGGTCGAAGCGGGCGCGGTCGTGCACGACGATGGTCGCGCCGAGCATCGCGAAGGTCACCGCGAAGTACAGCGAGTTGGCGTGGCACAGCGGCATCACCAGCAGGCCGTTGTCGTCGGCGCCGAGGCCGAACTCGAGTGCGGTGGCCAGCGCGATCAGCGCGTTGCCCTCGTGGTGGCGCATCGCGCCCTTGGGCCGGCCGGTGGTGCCTGAGGTGTACATCAGCGCGAACAGGTCCTGCGGGCCGACGTCGACCTCGGGTGGCGCTGCAGGCGCGGCGGCTATCAGCGCCTCGTAGGACCGCCAGCCGGCCGGCGCGGCCTGCACGCCGTGGACGCCGTGCGCCGTCCCGCCGAACAGCACGCAGCGGCCGGGCTCGACGGGCAGCTGCCCGCGCAGGGCGTCGATCGCCGGGCGCAGGTCGTCCTGCACGATCAGGGCGCGGGCCTCGGCGTGCTCGACGATGTAGGCGATCTCCGGGCCGGCGAGGCGGAAGTTGAGCGGCACCGCGACCAGGCCCGCGCGCGCGATCGCGGCGTAGATCTCCAGCCACTCGATGGCGTTGTAGGCCAGCAGCGCGACGCGGTCGCCGCGCACCAGCCCGAGGCCGAGCAGCGCCTGGGCGAGCCGGCTGGCGCGTTCGTCCCACTGCGCGTACGTGAGCGTGCGGCGCGAGTCGCGCACCGCGAGCTTGTGCGGTTGAGTGCGCGCGTGCGCCGCGACCGACTCGGCGAGGGTCAGCAGTCCCGGGCTCGCGGGCGCAGCGCGGGCGGTCGCCGGCGCGGGCGTCATGGCCGGGGTCGGGGCGAGGTCCGGGGCGAGGTCCGGCGCGGAGGCCCGCCCGGAAGTCGACAGGGCCGCGTCCATCATGCTCGCCTCTTCTGCTCGGCCTCGTCCCAGGCGGTGAGGGCCTGGCGGTCGGGCACCCAGCCGAGGCCCTTGCCGGCGTCTGAGCTGAGCGCGTCCTGCGTCGTCACCACGTCGAGCAGTGCCGGTGCGCGGGCCAGGGCGTCGCGGATCGCGCCTTCCAGGCGCGCCGGGTCGGTGACGCGCTCGGCGTGCAGCCCGAAGGCGCGCGCCATGCCCGCATAGTCGCTCCACGCCAGCGTGGTGCCGACGACGCGGCCGCCGTAGTTCATCTCCTGGTCCAGGCGCTCGATGTTCCAGGCCGCGTTGTTGGAGACGATGAACACGGCCTTGGCGCCATGGCGCGCCGCGGTGTCGATCTCCATCGCGTTGATGCCGAAGGCGCCGTCGCCGGTGACGGCCACCACCTGCCGGCCCGGGTGCAGCAGCGCGGCCGCCGTGGCGTAGGGCGTGCCGACGCCCAGGCAGCCGAACGCGCCGGCGTCGAGGTAGGTGCGCACGTCCAGGCCCATGCGTGCGAAGCTGAGCAGGTCGCCGCCGTCGGCGACGACGATGGCGTCGTCGGCCAGCACCTTCTTCAGTGCCGCGAAGATGCGGTTGGGGTGCAGGTGGCCGTCCTTGCCCGCGGGCGCGCCGGCCATCGACTCGGCGTGACGGGCGGCGCGCCGCACGTGTTCGGCGCGCAGCGCGGCGGTCCAGGCGCGGTCGAGCGCCGGGGAGTGCGACTGCACCGCCGCCGCCAGGGCCTGGGCCGCGAGGGCGATGTCGGCCAGCAGCTCGACCTCGCCGCGGCGGTTGTCGCGCAGTTCGTCGGCGTGGTCGGCCACGCGCAGGAAGCGCGCGTGCGGGAACACGGCCGGCGAGCCGTAGCCGAGCTGGTAGTCGAGCTTGCGCCCGAGCACGACCACGCAGTCGGCCTCGCTCATGGCCCTGGCGCGCACGGCGCCGACGACGCCTGCGTGCGCGCCATCGACGAGGCCGCGGCTTTCCTGGGTGTCGAGGTAGACGGCGCCGCTGGCTTCGAGCAGCCGCGTGATGGCCGCGCCAGCGCCGGCCGACGCGCGGGCGCCGCGGCCGGTGATGACGAGTGGCCGCTTCGCCGCCCGCAGCACGGCCGCCGCCTCGGCCACGAGGCCGGCGTCGGGGGCGAGGCGAGGCCGGGCCTTGGGGCGCAGGTGCTCGTCGAGCACGCAGGCTGCGGGCACGGCCTGGCGCAGCACGTCGGTGGGAATCTCCAGGTACACCGGTCCGGGCGGCCCGCCGTCGCCGCAGGCCAGGGCCCAGGCCTTGTCGAGGTCGCGCGCGATCTGGTCGGCCACGCGCAGCGTGCGCGACTGGCGCGTCACCGGCGCCAGGATCGACACGTGGTCGATGCCTTGCAGCGGTCCGAGGTCGTCCTGCGGCACGGGCGGGCAGCCGCCGATCAGCAGCACCGGCACGCGCTCGAGGTGCGCGTTGGTCATCGCGGTGACGCAGTTGGTGACGCCCGGTCCGGCGGTGGCCATCGCGACCCCCAAGCCCCCCGGCCCGCCGAGTTGCGCATGCGCGTGCGCCATGTGCACCGCGGCGCCTTCGTCGCGCACGTCGACGATACGCACGCCGAGGCGGTGCAGCCAGTCCCAGATCGGCTGGATGTGGCCGCCCTGCAGGCCGTAGATGCGATTGACGCCGCGGGCGACGAGGAAGCGGGCCACCCACTCGGCCACGCTGCGATGGGCGGTGTCGGGGTGGGGGGCGGGGCGGGCGGCGGTGGACATGGGTGGGCCTGATGGATGGGACGGGAGGGGTTGGGCGGGAGGCGGGGAGGCCGGGAGACGGACAGTGCTGCATTTTCCGAACTCTGAATTCAGAATGCCATTGGGGTTGCTGCGGATGAATTCCGAATTCAATGTCGCGCCGCCGGCTCTACACTGCCGTCTCATGAAGGCCCTGACGCTGCAGCCCAACCTCGTCCAGCAGGTGCGCGAGGCCATCCTCGGCGAGATCGCCGCCGGCCGGCTGGCGGCGGGTGAGCGCGTCATCCAGGAGCAGGTCGCGCGCACGCTCGGCGTCTCGCGCCAGCCGGTGCAGCAGGCCCTGCTTCTGCTCCGGAGCGAGGGCGCGCTGAAGGACGCCCCCGGGCGCGGCCTGATCGTGGCGCCGCTGGCGGCCGACGAGGTCGAGCACATCTACCAGCTGCGCGCCGCGATCGAGGCGCTGGCCTGCGGGCTGGCCGCGGGGCGCAACGCCGCGCGCGCGGCGCAGCAGGGGCCGGCCCTGATCGAGGCCGGGCGCAAGGCGGTCGCCTCGGGTTCGGTGGCCCGGATGGTGGCGGCGGACATGCGCTTCCACGCCTTCGTCTACGAGCTGTCGGGCAACCCGCTGGTGGCCCCGGCGATGGGTGCGCACTGGACGCACCTGCAGCGCGCGATGGGCGAGGTGCTCACCAAGGACGAGGCGCCGCGGGACATCTGGGACCAGCACGCGGCCATGCTGGACGCCGTTTCGCGCGGCGACGCCCGGCGCGCCGAGACGCTGGCGCGCGACCACATCCTGCAGGCCGGCGGCTACATGACGGCGCGGCTGCGCGGCCAGCCGCGGCCGGCGGCAGGGGCATGAGCCGCATCCCTAGAATCGCCCGCTTCCTTCGAACCGGGACCTGGCCGTGGCCATCTATCAGCTCGGCGACGACGCGCCGAGCGTCGCGCCCTCCGCCTTCGTCGCCGACAGCGCCGCGGTGATCGGCCGCGTCGCGGTGGGCGAGCAGTCCAGCGTGTGGTTCGCCGCCGTGCTGCGCGGCGACAACGAGCCCATCACGATCGGCGCGCGCACCAGCATCCAGGACGGCGCGGTGCTGCACACCGACCCCGGTTCGCCCTGCGTGGTGGGGGACGACGTCATCGTCGGCCACCAGGCCATGCTGCACGGATGCACGATCGGCGACGGCTCGCTCGTCGGCATCCAGGCCGTGGTGCTGAACGGCGCGCGCATCGGCAAGGGCTGCCTGGTGGGGGCCGGGGCCGTGGTCACCGAGGGCAAGGAGTTCCCCGACCGCTCGCTGATCCTCGGCGCGCCGGCCACGGCCGTGAAGACGCTGACCGAAGAGCAGGTGGCGCGCATGCAGCTCGGCGCGGCGAACTACGTGCACAAGACGGCGCTGTACCGGCGCGACCTCAAGAAGATCGGCTGACGCCGCGCCTGCCGCCGATGTCTAAGCTGACCAAGTTCCTGTTCGAGGGCCTGCCGGTGCGCGGCATGCTGGTGCGCCTGACCGCCTCGTGGCAGGAATTGCTGGCGCGGCGCGCGGAGCAGGCGCCGTGGCCCGCGCCGGTGCGCGATCTGGTCGGCGAGATGGCTGCGGCCGGCGCGCTGATGCAGGCCAACATCAAGTTCAACGGCGCGCTCGTGCTGCAGGTGTTCGGAGACGGCCCGGTGAAGCTGGCGGTGGCCGAGGTGCAGCCCGACCTGTCGTTCCGTGCCACCGCCACGGTGGTGGGGGAGGTGGCGGCGGGCGCGCAGCTCGAAGCCATGCTCAACGTGCACGGCCAAGGGCGCTGCGCGATCACGCTCGACCCGCGGGACCGGCTGCCCGGCCAGCAGCCCTACCAGGGTGTGGTGCCGCTGCATGGCGACCGGCGCGAGCCGCTGCAGCGGGTGGAGCAGGTGCTCGAGCACTACATGCTGCAGAGCGAGCAGCTCGACACCCGGCTGGTACTGGCGGCCGATGGCGAGGTGGCCGCGGGCCTGCTGATCCAGCGCCTGCCGGTGGAAGGCGAGGGCAACCTCGAGGGCGCGGCTGCCGTGGCCGGCCCGCACGCTGCCGGCGGCGCCGAGCCCCGCCGCAACGAGGACGACATCGGCCTGTCGGACGCCTTCAACCGCATCGCCACGCTGTCGGCCACGCTGACGCGCGAGGAGCTGCTCGCGCTGCCCACCGAGCGCATCCTGCATCGCCTCTTCTGGGAGGAGACGCTGCGCGTCTTCCAGCCGGTGACGCCGCGCTTCGCGTGCCGCTGCAGCCGCGCGCGCGTGCGCGGCATGCTGGTCTCGCTGGGCCGCGCCGAGAGCGAGAGCCTGATCGCCGAGCGCGGGCATGTGGAGGTCGGCTGCGAGTTCTGCGGTCTGCACTACCGTTTCGATGCCGTCGACGTCGGCGAGATGTTCACCCCCGGCCGCGACCAGCCGCCGGGCAGCCGCGCGGTGCAGTGAGCGCCGGTCGACGGGGCCAGCGCACCACGCCACCCAGGGAGCGAGACCATGATCTATGCGTTGCTGAAGACCCTCCACGTGCTGGCGGTCATGCTGTGGGTGGGCGGCATGCTGTTCGCGCACTTCATGCTGCGCCCGGCGCTGACCGTGCTCGAGCCGCCGCAGCGCCTGGCGCTGATGCACGCCGTGCTCGGCCGCTTCTTCACGGCGGTGCTTTGGGCGTCGCTGCTGACGCTGGTCAGCGGCTTCTGGATGATCGGCCGGATGGCCCGCAGCGCGGCGCAGACCGGCGGCCAGTTCATCTGGCCCGCCGACTGGCTGGCGATGGCGATCCTCGGCACGCTGATGGTGGCGGTGTTCGGCCACATCCGCTTCGTGCTGTGGCGCCGGCTCGACCGCGCGCAGCGCGCCGGCGAGGCGGTCGCCGCGGCTTCGGCGCTGGCGTCGATCCGCGCCTGGGTGCTGGCCAACCTGGTGCTCGGGCTGGTCGTCGTGGTGCTGGCCGTGTTGGTGTAGGCCGCAGCCTCGGCCCGCTGCCGGGCCGGCCCGCTCAGGGTGTGGCGCCGCGCCGCAGCAGCCGTTCGGCCGCCGGCACGCAGCATTCGCAATTCCAGCTCGGGGCCGGGTCGCCGGCCTCGAGCCGGGTGAACAGTCCGCCCCCGCGCGGAGCCGCTGCGGCGCGTGCTGGCCCGTCCCCCGGCCCGGGCGGCGCGACACCCCGCCACGCCGGCGGCAGCGCGTCCAGCGCCGCCGAGAGACGCCGTGGCCCGCTGCCGCCGATCACGGCGTAGGGCAGCCGGTGCGCGGCCAGTGCCGCGCGCAGCAGCGAGTCCACCGGCTCGCGCACGTGGGCGCCGTCGCGCTGCAGTCCATCGGGCACCCAGGGCAGGTCGAGCGCGGTCAGCAGCGTGACGTCGCAGCGGCGATGCCACTGCGCGGCCTCGGCTTCGAGCGATGCGTCGTCGAACAGCAGCCGGCTGTAGGCTGCGGTCACCAGGCCCGTGGTGTCGCACACCACCACGTCGTGCCGCACGGCGGCCGCGTCGATGCGGCGGTGCTGCTCGCGCAGGATCGCGGCCTGCTCCGCCGCCTGCGGCGTGCGACCGCGAAGGTCGCACCACTCGCGCAGGTGCTCGTCGACATGCGCCACGCGCAGCCCCGCGGCGGCCAGCGCCGCGGCGAGCTCGCGCGCCAGCGTCGACTTGCCCGTGCTCTCGGCGCCGACGATGGCGATTCGGCGCGCTTCATCCATCGGCCGCGAGCCGCGCGCACCAGGCGCGCCAGCCCACCACGGAAAGCGCCGCGAACAGCGCGTACAGCAGCGCCGTCAGCCACAGCTGCCGCGACGCGAACAGCGCGACGCTGAACAGGTTGACCGCCAGCCAGACCGGCCAGTTCTCGATCGCCTTGCGGCCGAGCAGCAGCTGCCCGGTCACGCTGGCGGTGGTGGCCAGCGCATCGGCCCACGGCACCGGGCTGTCGGTGCCGCGCGCCAGCGCCAGGGCCAGCAGCGGCCAGGCCGCCGCGGTGCCGGCCAGTGCCGCCAGGCGGGCGCGCGGCGCCAGCCGGTGGACCACCAGCGCGCCCCCGTCGGTGCCGCGGCCGTGCAGCCACTGCCACCAGCCCCAGGCCGACACGGCCACGAAGAAGAGCTGCAGTGCCACCTGGCCATACAGCCGCGCGTCGGCGAACAGCAGCGCATACAGCAGCGCGGCGGCCATGGCCAGCGGCCAGGCCACCGGGCGGACGCGGATGTTGGCCGCCACCATCGCCAGCGACAGCCCGAACGCGGCCAGCTCGAGCCAGGTGACCGGGCTGCCCCACAGGCTGAAGGCGGACGCCAGCGCCGGGCGCGCCCAGTCGAGCAGCGGTGCGGTCACCGACCGGGCGCGGCGTCAGCGCCGCGGCATCAGCTGCACGAGGATCTCGTCGGCCTTGACCATGCCGAGCTCGCCGCGCGCCTTCTCCTCGATCATCTCGAGGCCTTCGCGCAGGTCGCGCACCTCGGCCTGCGCACGGGCGTTTCGCTCGCGCGCGGCGCGGTTGGCGACGGTCTGCTGCTCGAGCTGCGAGCGCAGGCTCATGACCTGCGGCATGTTCGACGGGCCGAGCCAGAGGTCAGCCTGCACGCCGACCACGGCGACGGCCAGGGCGACGGTGAACCAGCGCATGGGGGTGCTTCCGTGCAGGCGTGGCGGCTCAGCCGAGGCGAAGATTGTAGAAGGCGTCCCGGCCGGCGTAGCTGGCCACGTCGCCCAGGTCCTCCTCGATGCGCAGCAGCTGGTTGTACTTGGCGATCCGGTCGCTGCGGCTCATCGAGCCGGTCTTGATCTGGCCGGCATTGGTGCCGACGGCGATGTCGGCGATCGTGCTGTCCTCGGTCTCGCCGCTGCGGTGGCTGATGACGGCGGTGTAGCCGGCGCGCTTGGCCATCTCGATGGCGGCGAAGGTCTCCGACAGCGTGCCGATCTGGTTGATCTTGATGAGGATCGAGTTGGCGATGCCCTTGTCGATGCCCTGCTTCAGGATCTTCGTGTTGGTCACGAAGAGGTCGTCGCCGACCAGCTGCACCTTGCCGGCGAGGCGGTCGGTGAGCAGCTTCCAGCCGTCCCAGTCGCCCTCGTGCATGCCGTCCTCGATGCTGACGATCGGGTACTTGTCGCACCAGGTGGCCAGCATGTCGGTCCACTCGGCGGCGCTCAGCTGCAGGCCTTCGCCCTCGAGGTGGTAGCGGCCGTCCTTGTAGAACTCGCTGGCGGCGCAGTCCAGGCCGATCGCGATCTGTGCGCCGGCCACGTAGCCCGCCTTGTCGATGGCCTCGAGGATCAGCTGGATCGCCGCCTCGTGGCTGGCCACGCTCGGCGCGAAGCCGCCCTCGTCGCCGACCGCGGTGCTCATGCCGCGCCCGTCGATGATCTTCTTCAGCGCATGGAACACCTCGGCGCCGTAGCGCACCGCCTCGCGGAACGAGGGCGCGCCCAGCGGCAGGATCATGAACTCCTGCAGGTCGAGGTTGTTGTTCGCGTGCGCGCCGCCGTTGATGACGTTCATCATCGGCAGCGGCAGCTGCATCCGGCCCATGCCGCCGAAGTAGCGGTACAGCGGCAGCCCGCTCTCCTCGGCGGCCGCGCGCGCCACCGCCATGCTCACCGCCAGCGTGGCGTTGGCACCCAGGCGCCCCTTGTTCTCGGTGCCGTCGAGGTCGATCAGGGTCTTGTCGAGGAAGGCCTGGTCGCTGCTGTCGAGCCCCATCACCGACTCGCTGATCTCGGTGTTGATGTGCTCGACGGCGCGCAGCACGCCCTTGCCGCCGTAGCGGCCCTTGTCGCCGTCGCGCAGCTCGATGGCTTCGCGGCTGCCGGTGCTGGCACCGCTGGGCACGGCGGCCCGGCCCATCGTGCCGCTTTCCAGCAGCACGTCGCACTCGACGGTGGGGTTGCCGCGGCTGTCGAGGATCTCGCGGCCGACGATGTCGACGATGGCGCTCATGGGTGTCGGGTGGGGGGACGGGTGGGGTGGATCGGGTGCGGGCGGTGCGGCGGCGTGCACGGGGCGTGCGACGCCGTCAGCGCAGGAAGTCGTTCTCCAGCAGCGGCCGGGACTTGACCGTGCGGTCCAGCGCGACGAGCTGCTCGAGCAGCGCGGCCATGCGGTCCAGGGGCACGGCGTTCGGGCCGTCGGACAGCGCCCGCGCAGGGTCGGGGTGGGTCTCCATGAAGATCCCGGCCACGCCGACGGCGACCGCGGCGCGCGCCAGCACCGGGACGAACTCGCGTTGGCCGCCCGAGCTCGTGCCCTGGCCGCCGGGAAGCTGCACGCTGTGCGTGGCGTCGAACACCACGGGCGCGCCGGTCTCGCGCATGATCGCCAGGCTGCGCATGTCGGAGACTAGGTTGTTGTAGCCGAAGCTCGCGCCGCGCTCGCAGGCCAGGAAGCTGTCCTCGGGCAGGCCCTTCTCGCGGGCCGCGGCCCGGGCCTTGTCGATGACGTTCTTCATGTCGTGCGGGGCGAGGAACTGGCCCTTCTTGATGTTGACCGGTCGCCCGCTCTGCGCCACCGCGCGGATGAAGTCGGTCTGCCGGCACAGGAAGGCCGGCGTCTGCAGCACGTCGACGACCGCGGCCGCCTCGGCCACCTGGTGCTCGTCGTGCACGTCGGTGAGCACCGGAACCTGCAGCTCGCGCCGCACGCGGGCCAGGATCTCCAGCCCGCGCTCGAGGCCGGGTCCGCGGAAGCTCGTGCCGCTGGAGCGGTTGGCCTTGTCGTAGCTGCTCTTGAAGATGAACGGCACGCCCAGCGCGCCGGTGATCTCCTTCAGCCGGCCGGCCACGTCCATCTGCAGCTGCTCGCTCTCCACGACGCACGGGCCGGCGATCATGAACAGCGGCCGGTCCAGGCCGGCCTCGAAGCCGCACAGCCGCATCAGGCGACCACCTTGACCGGCGACTTGCCGCGCGTGGCCTTGTGCTCGAGCGCCGCCTTGACGTAGCTGGTGAACAGCGGGTGTCCGCCCCAGGGCGTGCTGCGGAACTCGGGGTGGAACTGCACGCCGACGAACCACGGGTGCACCGCGCGCGGCAGCTCGACGATCTCGGTGAGCTGCTCGCGTTGCGTCAGCGCGCTGATCACCAGCCCCGCCTGCTTCAGCCGGCCCAGGTAGTGGACGTTGGCCTCGTAGCGGTGGCGGTGGCGCTCGGTGACGACGGGCCCGTAGATCTCGTGCGCCAGCGTGCCGGGCTGGACGTCGCTGGTCTGCGCGCCCAGCCGCATCGTGCCGCCGAGCTCGCTGGTCGCGCTGCGCTTCTGGATGCTGCCGTCGCGGTCCTGCCACTCCTCGATCAGCGCGATCACCGGGTGCGGGCACTCGGGCTCGAACTCGGTGCTGTTGGCGCCCTCGAGCCCGGCCACGTGGCGCGCGTACTCGATCGTGGCCACCTGCATGCCCAGGCAGATGCCGAGGTAGGGCACGCCGTGCTCGCGGGCGTAGCGCGCGGCGACGATCTTGCCCTCGATGCCGCGCTTGCCGAAGCCGCCCGGCACCAGGATGGCGTCGAACGGTGCCAGCCGCGCGGCGGTGGCGTCGGTCAGCGTCTCGGCGTCGACGTACTCGATCTCGACCCGGCAGTGGTTGTGGATGCCGGCGTGCCGCAGCGCCTCGTTCAGGCTCTTGTAGCTGTCGGACAGGTCGGTGTACTTGCCGCACATCGCGATCTTGACGCTCGCCTGCGGGTGCTCGACCTCGTGCACCAGCGTGTCCCAGCGCTTCAGGTCGGCGGGCCGCGTCAGCAGCTGCAGCCGCATGCAGATCAGCTCGTCGAGCCCCTGCTCGTGCAGCACGCGCGGCACCTTGTAGATCGTGTCGACGTCGGGCATCGAGATGACGCCGTGCGCCGGCACGTTGGTGAACAGGCTGATCTTGGACCGCTCCTCCTCGGGGATGAAGCGGTCGGCGCGGCACAGCAGCGCGTCGGGCTGGATGCCGATCTCGCGCAGCTTCTGCACCGTGTGCTGGGTCGGCTTGGTCTTCAGTTCGCCGGCCGCGGCGATGAAGGGCACGTAGGTCAGGTGCACGAAGGCGGAGTTGGTCGCGCCGAGCTTCAGGCTCATCTGGCGCACCGCCTCGAGGAAGGGCAGGCTCTCGATGTCGCCCACCGTGCCGCCGATCTCGACGATGGCCACGTCCACCGGCGCGGCGGCCGCGCCGCGCAGCACGAACTCCTGGATCTCGTTGGTGACGTGCGGGATCACCTGCACCGTCTTGCCGAGGTAATCGCCGCGGCGCTCCTTCTCGAGCACGCTCTTGTAGATCTGGCCGGTGGTGAAGTTGTTCGTGCGCCGCATCCGCGTCGTGATGAAGCGCTCGTAGTGGCCGAGGTCGAGGTCGGTCTCGGCGCCGTCCTCGGTGACGAAGACCTCGCCGTGCTGGAACGGGCTCATCGTGCCCGGGTCGACGTTGAGGTACGGGTCGAGCTTGATCAGGGTGACCTTCAGGCCGCGCGACTCGAGGATCGCGGCCAGGGACGCTGCAGCGATGCCCTTGCCGA
Source organism: Rubrivivax sp. (assembly GCA_020248915.1). Lineage (GTDB taxonomy): Bacteria > Pseudomonadota > Gammaproteobacteria > Burkholderiales > Burkholderiaceae_C > Rubrivivax. Next base: position 38,098 of record JADCGP010000027.1, read on the forward strand.
GCGAGGACACCACGCCACCGGTGACGAAGACGAACTTGGTCATGAGAGGAGGCCTGCTGCCGGGGCGCCGCGGGCCGCGGCGCGCGGGCGATGTGCGAGCCCGGGTGGTAAAGCATGAGTATACGAGGCACCCCGTGCCGCACCGCGACGTGCGGCACGCGCTCGTGTCGCCGCACCAGGGCCGCGGCGCGTTAGCATCCGCCTTGCTTGCACCAGGTGCCTGCCGCTCCGCTCAGGGCGGCGGGTTGAACGGGAAGCCGGTGGGTGTGCCGCGGGTCGTCCGATCCGAGCACGCGATTCCGGCGCTGCCCCCGCAACGGTGAGCGAGGAGCATGCGGCACGACAGCCACTGGGGCCTGGGCTCTGGGAAGGCGCCGCGCGCTTCCGCACGACGGGCTTGCGACCCGGCGTGCGGCACTCGCCAGCCCGGATACCGGCCGCGGTGCAATGGGACGCTGGCGCTGCGGTGGGCGGCGCGGGCCGGGATGTCGGTGCGCCCGGGGGCGGTTTCGCCCCTCATCGCGGGCGTGCCCGGGTTCCGCCTGCGACCGCCCGCGCGAGCGACGGCGAGTGCAGTGCATGCGCCGCACGGGGTGTGCGGCGGGAGAACCCGATGCTGCCTGTCTTGCACCGACGCCGCCCCCCGCGGCGAGCCGCCGCGCGCGCGGCGATCCTCCTCCTAGGCCTTCCTGCGGCGGGCGCCGTTGGCACGGCTGCGGCCGACGCCGACGTGGTGGTCACCGCCACACGTACGCCGCAGCGCGTGGCCGACGCGCTGGCCGACATCACCGTCCTCGGCCGCGCCGAGCTCGATCGCTTCGAGGGCGCGACGCTCGCCCAGGTGCTGGCGGCGCAGCCCGGCCTGCAGTCCTCGAGCAACGGTGGCCTCGGCAAGCCGGCGTCGCTGTTCGTCCGCGGTCTCGAGGCGCGGCACACGCTGCTGCTGGTCGATGGCGTGCGCCTGGGCTCGGCCACCGTCGGCTCGCCTTCGCTGGACAACCTGCCGCTGGCCGCGATCGAGCGCATCGAGATCGTTCGTGGGCCGCTGTCGTCGCTGTACGGCAGCGGGGCGATGGGCGGCGTGGTGCAGGTCTTCACGCGTCGCGGCGCGCAGGGCACGAGCGGCCACGCGCAACTTGCGGCGGGCTCCGAGCGCTACGGCCAGGCTGCGGCCGGCGTCGCGTTCGGCGGCGGCGGCCTCGACCTGGCCGTGCAGGCGCAGCACACCGAGACCCGCGGCGCGTCTTCGACGACGCCGGCCGTGCCCTTCGGCAGCCACGACCCCGACCGCGACGGCTTCCGGCAGACCGGCGCCAGCGCGCGCCTGGGCTGGCAGCCGGCAGCGGCCGACGGGCGTGGCTGGCGTCTCGAGGCGGTGCTGCTGGGCGCCGACGGCGTCACCGGCGTCGACGACGGCCCGGGCGCCGGCGCGCGAGCCGCGCTGCGCACGCGCGCCTCGGTGCTGTCGGCGCGCGGCCCGGTCGCCGGGCCCTGGAGCATGCGCCTGAGCCTGGGCGAGACGCGCGACCTGTACGAGACGCTCGCCACGTCCAGCGCCTTCACGCCGCTGGGCACGATCGGCACCACCAGCCGTCAGCTGGGCTGGGAGAACACCTTCAACACGCCGCTGGGCATGGCGCTCGCCCTGCTCGAGCGCACCAGCGAGCGCGTCGGCCGCCCCGGCCAGCCCTTCAGCGTCAGCGCGCGCGACATCGACGCGCTCGCGCTCGGGCTGTCGGGCCGGCGAGCGGCGCACCACTGGCAGGCCAGCGTGCGCCACGACCGCAACTCGCAGTTCGGCAGCGTGGGCACCGGTGCGGCGGCCTGGGCCTGGGACGCGACGCCGGCGTGGCGGATCGGCGCGAGCCTGGGCACCAGCCAGACGCTGCCGAGCTTCAACCAGCTCTACTTCCCGAACTTCGGCAATCCGCTGCTGCAGCCGGAGGCGGGCCGCCACGCCGAGCTGCAGCTGCGCCACGCGCGCGGTGCGCACCAGTGGCGGGCCGTGCTGTACGGCCACCGCTACCGCAGCTTCATCCCGAGCGGTCCGCTGCCGGCCAACCTGCCGCGTGCTCGGATCGACGGCGCTTCGCTGGCGTACGAGGCGCGGCTGGGCACGCTGGCGCTGGCTGCGAGCCTGGACCATGTCGACCCGCGCAACGCGACGGCGGGCAACGCCAACTTCGACAAGCTGCTGCCGCGACGCGCGCGCGACGCGTTCAAGCTGGCGGCCGACTGGGAGCGCGGCCGCTGGTCGGCCGGAGCCACGCTGCAGGCCTTCTCGCACCGGTTCGACGATGCGGCCAACCGCCTGCGCCTGGGGGGCTACGCGACGCTGGACCTGAGGGCCGGCTGGCGTCTGCAACCCGGGACCGAGCTCACGCTGCGCCTGGAAAACGCCGGCGACAAGGCCTACGAGACCGCGCTCGGCTACGCGCAGCCGAGGCGCCGCGGCTTCGTCACGCTGCGCAGCGAGTGGCGATGACGCAGGAGGCGGGTTGCGGCTGCGTCGCCGTGCCGTCCGCACCGGTGCGCCGCGGCCTCCTCGTGAGCCTTCGCGTGGGCCTCCTCGTGCGTGTGCCGCTCGCGGCCGCGGCCCTCGTCGGCGCGGCCGTGCAGGCACAGCCCGCTGTCGAGGCCGTGCGGGTCGTCGACGACCGCGGCCGCAGCGTCGTGCTGCCGGCGCCGCCGGCGCGCATCGTGTCGCTGCTTCCGTCGCTGACCGAGACCGTCTGCGCGCTCGGCGCCTGCGCCCGTCTGGTGGGGGTCGACCGCCACTCCAGCTGGCCGGCGGCGGTGACCGTGCTGCCGCGCCTGGGCGGGCTCGAGGACACGCAGGTCGAGCGGCTGGTCGCGCTGCGGCCCGACGTCGTGCTGGCCGAGGGCTCGTCGCGCGCGATCGAGCGGCTCGAGTCGCTCGGCCTGCGCGTCGTGGCGCTGTCGCCGCGCAGCCTCGAGGACGGCGAGCGCACGCTGCGCCTGGTGGGCGCGCTGCTCGGCGACGAGGCCGCCGGTGCGCGCCTGTGGGCGCAGCAGCAGTCGCGCATCGAGCGCGCCGCAGCCCGGGTGCCTGCGGCTCTGCAGGGCCGGCGCGTGTACTTCGAGGTGGCCGCGGCGCCGTTCGCCGCCGGCGAGGCCTCGTTCGTCGGCCAGTTGCTGGCGCGGCTCGGCCTGCGCAACATCGTGCCGGCCGCGCTGGGCCCGTTTCCCCATCTCAACCCCGAGTTCGTCGTGCGCGCCGACCCCGACGTCGTGATGGCCAGCGCCCGGGCGCTGGCCGAGATGCCTGCGCGCCCCGGATGGCGCGGCCTGCGCGCGCTGGCCGGCGGGCAGGCCTGCGGCTTCGCGTCTGGCCCCTGGGACACGCTGGTGCGGCCGGGTCCGCGCCTGGCCGAGGGCGCCGAGGCGGTGGCCGACTGCCTCGCGTCGCTGCCGCCCGCTGCGCTCGCTGCGCCCGCTGCGGCACCGGCGGCCGTTCCGGCCCGACCCGGGTCGACCACACTGCCGCCGCCCGCCTCGATCGCGCAGCCGCCGGCGGTGCCGCGCTGACGCATTGCCCGCAGCCGCCGCCGGCCGACCCGATGCTGCGCCCGTCCACCCTCGCCGTGCTGCTGGCTGCCGCGGCCATGCTGCTGGCTGCCGGCGGCCTGGCCGCAGGCAGCGACGGCTGGTCGCTCGCGGCACTGCAGGGCGACGCGATGCAGTGGGCGCTGGTGCGCGACATCCGGGCGCCGCGCACGCTGGGCGCGATGCTCGTCGGCGCGCTGCTGGGGGTGGCCGGCGCACTTGCGCAGGGGCTGTTCCGCAACCCGCTGGCCGACCCCTACCTGCTCGGCTCGGCCGCCGGCGCCGGCCTGGGCGTGGTCGCGGTGCTGGCCGCCGGCGCCGCGTCGGGCCACCTGGTGGGCTGGACGGCGGTGCAGGGGCTGCTGCGGCTGGGCATGGTGGGCGCGGCGTTCGCCGGCGCCCTGGCCGGCGTGCTGCTGACGCTGCTGCTGGCGCGCGGGGCGGGCCGGCCGCTGGTGCTGCTGCTGGCAGGCATCGTGGTCGGGATCCTGCTCGGCGCGGCGGCGGAGCTGCTCGCGCTGGCCTCGCCGGAGGCGCTGCGCGGGCGGCAGGTGTTCCTGCTCGGCACGACCTCCTTCCTCGGCTGGCCGGGCGTGGCGGTGCTGTGTGGTGCGGCGCTGCTGGTGCTGCCGCTGGCGTGGCGCCTGGCCCGCGTGCTCGACGCGCTGGTGCTCGGCGAGGCGGGCGCGGCCAGCCTGGGCCTGCCGCTCGCGCCGTTGCGCCTGCTGCTGGTGGTGCTGATGGCGCTGGCCACCGGCGCTGCCGTGGCGCAGGCGGGCCTGGTGGCCTTCGTCGGCCTGGTGGCACCGCACCTGGTGCGGCGCCTGGTCACGGTGGCTCATGGCGCGCTGCTGCTGCTGTCGGCGCTGGCCGGCGCGGTGCTGCTCGGTGCTGCCGACCTGGCCGCGCGCACCCTGCTCGCGCCGCAGGAGCTGCCCGTGGGCCTGCTGACGGCGGTGGTGGGCGGCGTCTACCTGCTAGCGCTGCTGCGGCGGAGGGCGGTCTCGTGAGCGTTCGGGCGGAGCCCGCGACCGACGCCGTGGCGGCGGCGGCGCTGTGCGCCGAGGGCCTCGGTGTGCGGCGCGGCGGCCGCATGGTGGTCGACGGCGTGACGTTCGGCCTCCGGCCGGGGCAGTGGGCCGCGGTGGTCGGCCCCAATGGCGCAGGCAAGAGCACGCTGCTGGTGGCGCTGGCAGGGCTTCTGCCGCGCGCGGCGGGCCAGGTGTGGCTGCAGGGCCGCCCGCTCGAGGCCTGGCCGCCGCGCGAGCGTGCCCGGCGCATGGCCTGGCTTGGCCAGCAGGCTGGCGCCGAGGGCGAACTCGCGGTCGAGGACGTCGTGCTGCTCGGCCGCCTGCCGCACCACGGGCTGCTGGGCGCACCGACGGCGGCCGACCGCCAGGTGGCGCAGGCCGCGCTCGCTGCCTGCGACGCTACCGCGCTGGCCGGCCGGCGGCTGGACGAACTGTCGGGCGGCGAGCGCCAGCGCGTGCTGCTGGCGCGTGCCCTCGCCGTGCAGGCGCCGTTGCTGCTGCTGGACGAACCCACCGCCCACCTCGACCCGCCACACCAGCGCGCGCTCTTTGCCGCGCTGGCCGCGCACGCGGCAGCCGGCGGCGCCGCGCTCGCGGTGCTGCACGACCTGGGCGCTGCGCTGGGCGCCGACCGCGTGCTGGTGCTCGAGCAGGGTCGCCTCGTGGCCGAAGGCGCGCCCGGCGACGCGGCGCTGCACCAAGCCATCGAGCGTGTGTTCGGCCACGCGCTGGCCATCGAGTGCGTGGCCAGCGCCGGAGGTCCGCGCTGGGTGGCCGTGCCGCGTCGCTGAGGCGGCCGGGCGACCCCATCCACCCGCACGACGGGGACGACACGGCGCATGATGACGGTTGCAGCCACCTCTTCGCTTCCCGTGCTGCCCGCGCTGCCAGCGCGGCCGCTCCCGCCGTCCCCTGCCGTCGCTCCGCCATGCCATCTGCCATGCTTCCCGCCGTGACGTCCAGCGGCCCGCAGCGCATCGTCGCCCTGACCGAGGAGACCACCGAGTGGCTGTATCTGCTCGGCGAGGAGCGGCGACTGGTGGGAATCAGCGGCTACACGGTTCGGCCGCGCCGCGCGCGCCAGGAGAAGCCGCGCGTGAGCGCCTTCCTCGACGGCCGGGTCGACCGCATCGTCGAGCTCGAGCCGGACCTGGTGATCGGGTTCTCGGACATGCAGGCGGCGCTGGCCGACAAGCTGATCCGGGCCGGGCTCAACGTGCTCGTCACCAACCAGCGCAGCGTGGCCGAGATCTTCGCCACACTGCGGCTCGTGGCCGGCCTGGTGGGCGCGCACGAGCGCGCCGAGGGCTGGATCGCGCAGGTGCAGGCGCGCCACGCTGCGATCGCCGCGGCGGCGGCGCGCTGGCCGCGTCGGCCGCGCGTGTATTTCGAGGAGTGGGACGAGCCGATGATCAGCGCGATCCGCTGGGTGTCGGAGCTGGTGGCGGTGGCCGGCGGCGAGGATGTCTTCCCCGAACTCGCGGCGAAGCCGATGGGCCGCGACCGCGTTGTCTCAGACCCGCTCGAGCCGGCGCGGCGCGCGCCCGACCTGATCGTCGGCTCCTGGTGCGGCAAGCACTTCAGGCCCCAGCGCGTGGCCGCGCGTCCGGGCTGGGCCGAGGTGCCCGCGGTGCGCACGGGACGGCTGCACGAGATCAAGTCGTGCGACATCCTGCAACCCGGCCCGGCCGCGCTGACGGACGGGCTCGAGCAGCTGCACCGTCTGTGCTCGGAGTGGGCCGCGGACGCCCCGCGGGCGCCGGCGCATCGCGACGCCTGAGCCGTACGCAGGGCGCCGGACGCACGGGCGTACGGGGGCACGGGGGCAGGGGGGCAGGGGGGCACGGGGGCACGGGCCGTGGCGTCCATCGGCAGCGGACGCGATCCGTCGGCCTCCGGCGGCCGTTCGTCGCATCGGGCTCGCGCCGCACCGGCCGGCGGCCGAAGATGCGCCCACTCACCGAACTCCACGGAGCCCCACATGAACACCCGCCTGCAGCATCGCGTCGTCTCCCTCGTCCTCGCCCTCGTCGTGACGGCCGGCGTGTTCGGCGGCATCGACGGACTGGCCGGGCTGCCCGAGGCGAGCGCCCAGTGGGCCGCAGCGCTGGTGGCACCGCGCGGCTGAGAAGCTGTGAACGAACCCGACACGCGCGCTCGTCACGCCATGCGCCGCCGGCACTTCGTTGCAGATCTTCGCCATATCGCTGGACATGGCTGCGCTTTGCGCCTCGCTGCAGCGAGGCCTGGCGCGCCGCTGTCACCCGCCGGACTCCTCGTTTGCAGCTCTTGAGGCCTGCGGTGCTCGCCCTGCTTCTGTTCGTCGGCTGGCTGCTTCTGCTCGTCGTCAGCTGGCCGGTGGCGCTGCTGGCACTGGTGCTGGCTCCGCTGGTGTGGCTGCTGTCGCTGCCGCTGCGGCTGCTCGGGCTCGTCGTCGGTGCCGTCTTCGCACTGCTGCGGGCGGTGCTGTTCCTGCCGGCGCGGCTGCTGGGAGGCCGCGGGTAGCGCGGCGGCCGGCCGCCAGAGGCGGATGAGCTGCGCGCAGGCCGGCGCGCAGGCCACCGCGCCGTCAGCGCAGGTGGCAGGACACCCAGTGCCCGTCGCCCGACTGTTTGAGCTCGGGCCGCTCCTTGTCGCACAGCCCGGGCCTGGCGATCGGGCAGCGGGTGTGGAAGTGGCAGCCGCTGGGCGGGCGGATCGGGCTCGGCACGTCGCCCTGCAGCATGATGCGCTTGCGCTTGACCGTCGGGTCGGGGATGGGCACCGCCGACAGCAGTGCCTCGGTGTAAGGGTGCTGCGGCGTGGTGTACAGCTGCTGCGCCGGCGCCAGCTCGACGATGCGGCCGAGGTACATCACCGCGACGCGGTCGCTGATGTGCTCGACGACGCTCAGGTCGTGGGCGATGAAGACGTAGGTCAGGTGGAACTGCTCCTGCAGGTCTTCCAGAAGGTTGATCACCTGGGCCTGGATCGACACGTCGAGCGCGCTGACCGCCTCGTCGCAGACGATCATCTTCGGGTCCACCGCCAGCGCGCGCGCGATGCCGATGCGCTGGCGCTGGCCGCCGGAGAACTCGTGCGGGTAGCGCCGCATGTGGTCCGGGCTCAGCCCCACGGTGGCCAGCAGCGCGGCGACGCGGTCCTCGATCTCGCGCGCGCTGCGCGCCAGGCCGTGGATGACCAGGCCCTCGCCGATGATCGCGCCCACGGTCATCCGCGGGTTCAGGCTCGCGTAGGGATCCTGGAAGATGATCTGCATCTCGCGCGCCAGCGCCCGCAGTTCCTCGCGCGGCATCGCGGTGACGTTGCGGCCGCCGAACCAGACCTCGCCGGAGGTCGGCTCGATCAGGCGCAGGATGCAGCGCCCGGTGGTGCTCTTGCCGCAGCCGCTCTCGCCGACGACGCCCAGCGTCTCGCCGGCGGCGAGCTCGAAGCTGACGCCGTCCACGGCGTGCACGCGGTCGACCGTGCGCTGCAGCAGCCCGCCCTTGATCGGGAACTGCTTGACCAGGTTGCGCACCTGCAGCAGCGGCGCGGTCGGGGCTGGGGTGCTCATGCGGCGGCCGGGTGGAGGATGCAGGCCACCTTGTGGCCGGGGGCGACCTGCACCAGGGGCGGCGTGGCCGCCGCGCACTGCGGCGTGGCGTGGCGGCAGCGGCCGGCGAAGCGGCAGCCCTCGGCCGGCTCGATCAGCTTGGGCACGGTGCCGGGGATCGCCTCCAGGCGCACCTTGTGCGTGGCCGCCGTGTCGATGCGCGGGATGCTGCGGATCAGGCCCTGCGTGTAGGGGTGCTTCGGGTTGCCGAAGAGTTCGGCCACCGGGGCCTCCTCGACCACCTTGCCCGCATACATCACGACCACCTTCTGCGCCACCTCGGCCACCACACCCATCGCGTGCGTGATCAGCATCACCGCCATCCCGAAGCGCTCCTTCAGGTCGGCGATCAGCTCGAGGATCTGCGCCTGGATCGTCACGTCGAGCGCGGTGGTCGGCTCGTCGGCGATCAGCAGCTTCGGGTTGCAGGCCAGGGCGATGGCGATCATCACGCGCTGCCGCATGCCGCCGCTGAACTGGTGCGGGTAGTCGTCGACGCGGCGCTCGGGGGTGGGGATGTTGACCAGCCGCAGCATCTCGACTGCGCGCTCCATCGCCGCCTTGCGGCCCAGCCCCTCGTGCAGCCGCACGCTCTCGGCGATCTGCTCGCCGACCGTGTAGACCGGGTTCAGGCTGGTCATCGGCTCCTGGAAAATCATCGCGATCTGCTTGGCGCGGATCCTCTGCATCTCCTCGGGGGTCGTGGGCACCAGGTCGCGGCCCTGCCAGAGCACCTGGCCGGCGACGATGCGGCCGGGCGGCATGTCGATCAGCTTCATCACCGTCTTGGCGGTGACGCTCTTGCCGCAGCCGCTCTCGCCGACGACGCAGACCGTCTGGCCGGCCTCGATCGACAGGTCGACGCCGTCGACCGCGTGCAGCCAGCCGTCGTCGGTCTTGAAGTGGGTCTTCAGCCCCCGGATCTCGAGCAGCGCCATGGTCGTGACTCAGAGCACCCGTCGCGGGTCGAGCGCATCGCGCAGGCCGTCGCCGACGAAGTTGATGGTGAGCACCGTGATGAAGATGGCGATGCCGGGGAACAGCGCCCAGTGCAGGGCCAGGTCCATGTAGTCGCGCCCGTCGTAGAGGATGCGGCCCCAGGTCGGGATGTCGGGCGGGAAGCCCAGGCCCAGGAACGACAGCGTGCTCTCGGCGATGATGGCCGCGGCCACGTCGATCGTCGCGGCCACGATCACCGGGCCCATGCTGTTGGGCAGGATGTGGCGCACCACCTGGCGCGGCGTGCTGGCGCCCAGCGCGCGCGCCGCCTCGACGAACTCCTTCTCGCGCAGCGAGAAGAACTGCGCCCGCACCAGCCGTGCCACCGGCATCCAGCGGAAGCCGCCGATCACGGCGACGATCAGGATGAAGATGCCCAGCTCGAGCCCGAAGGCCTGCTTCAGCGGCTCGCGGAACAGGAAGATCAGCAGCAGCAGCACGGGCAGCTGCGGCAGGCTCAGGAACAGGTCGGTCACCCACATCAGCGCCGCGTCGACCCAGCCGCGGGCCATGCCCGCGATCGCGCCGATGATCACGCCGACGGTGATCGCCATCAGCATCGCGGCCAGCCCGACCGCCAGCGAGATGCGGCCCCCGTAGAGCATGCGCGCCAGCATGTCGCGGCCGAGGTCGTCGGTGCCCATCGGATGCTTCCAGCTCGGGCCTGCGAGGCGGGCCTGGAAGTCGACGTCGTTGACGCCGACCTTGTAGACCAGCGGCCCGAGCAGCACCGCCAGCACCATGAAGCCCAGCACCCACAGGCTCCAGTAGGCGAGCCGGTGGCGCTTGAAGCGGCGCCAGGCCTCGCGCCAGGGCGACACGCTCGCCAGCGGCTTGCCGGGCGAGGAGCCGGCGGACGGGCCGGGGGGCGGGCCGTCCGTCGGGACCTCAGCGGTAGCTGATGCGGGGGTCGAGCCAGCCATACAGCACGTCGGCGACGAGGTTGAAGAAGATCACGAGGCAGCTGAAGACGAAGGTCACCGCCATGATGACCGGCGTGTCGTTGCGCAGGATGGCGTCGATCAGCAGGCTGCCGATGCCCGGGATGCGAAAGATCTGCTCGGTGACGATGGCGCCGCCGAACACCGCCGGCATCTGCAGCGCCACCAGTGTGACCACCGGGATCAGCGCGTTGCGCACCACGTGCTTGGTGATCACGGTGCGTTCGGCCAGGCCCTTGCTGCGCGCGGTGGTGACGTAGTCCAGGCGGATCACGTCGAGCACCGCGCTGCGCACGTAGCGCATCATGCTCGCGGCCTGGAACAGGCCCAGCACCGTGATCGGCATGATCGATTGCTTGAAGTGCTCCCACCACCACTGCCAGCCGGTGGCCGAGATGTCGGCGCGGTAGACGAAGGGAAGCCAGCCGAGGTAGATGCTGAAGAACAGGATGAAGATGATGCCGGTGAAGAAGGTCGGCAGCGAGAAGCCGATGAAGGCGATCGTGCTGGCGATGCGGTCGAACCACGAATAGGGCTTGACGGCGGCCAGGATGCCCACCGGCAGCGCGACCAGGATTGCCAGCACCTGCGACAGCCCGATCACGACGATCGTCGTCGGCAGCCGCTGCATGATCAGGTCGTCGACGTCGATCCGGCTGACGAAGGAGAAGCCCCAGTCGCCGCGCAGCATGCTGGCCAGCCAGTGCAGGTAGCGCTGCCAGATCGGGTCGTCGAGGCCGAACTGCTGGCGCAGCAGCATCCGCACCTCGGCCGGGACGTTCGGGTTGCTGGCCAGTTCCTCGAACGGGTCGCCCGGCGCCAGCGCGAGCACGGTGAACAGCACCACGCTGATGCCCAGCAGGCTGGGCAGCGCGATCAGCAGGCGGCGGAGGATGTAGTTGAACAAGGCGGAAGTCGTTCGGCGGAGGGCGGCGGAACCGCTCCGCGCTCCGGGCCGGCCCGCGCCCGGGCGCGGGGCTCAGAACCGCGCCGGGCCCGGCGGCAGCGTGCCGCGGGCCCGGCAGGGCGGGTCGCGGCCGGCGCTCAGGCGTCGCGAGTCCAGTAGCCCAGGGCCCAGGTGGTGTTGTCCCAGGCCGAGAGCACCGGATTGAGCTTGTTGACCATGCCGTACGGCCGCGGGCGCGCGAACAGCGGGATCACGTGCAGGTCGCCGACGACCAGGTCGTTCATCCGGATGAACAGCGCCGCGCGCTTGACGGGGTCGAGCTCGACCTGGGCTGCCTTGCTCGCGTCGTCGTACTCCTTGTTGCTCCAGCGCACGAGGTTGCGGCTCGCCCACTTGTTGGCCTTCTGGGCGATCTCCGCGGTGACGAACTGCTCCATGAAGGTCTGCGGGTCGGGCTGCGTCATCGTGGTCGTGTACATCTGCATGTCCGACCAGAACTTCTGATAAGTGTCCGGGTTGGCAAAGTCGCTGCCGAAGAACACCGCGGCCACCACGCTCTTGAGCTCGAGGTCGATGCCGGCCTTGGTGCAGGCGTCCTTGATGACCGCCTGGCACTTCTGGCGAGGGCCGCTCACCGAGGTCTGGTAGACGAACTTGAGCTTGACGTTGCCCTTGGCGCGGATGCCATCGGGGCCGCGCCGCCAGCCGGCCGCGTCGAGGGTCTGGTTGGCCTTGTCGATGTTGAACTCGAACTTCGTGTTCGGGCTGCGGAAGCGCTGCGGGTTGTTCAGGAAGTTGGAGGTGACGACGGCGCCGCGGCCATAGATCTGCTCGCCGATACCCTTGCGGTCGATCAGCAGGCTCATCGCCTCGCGCACGGCGCGATCGCTGAAGGCCGGGTGTTTGCTCTTGACGCTGGCGCGCTCGCCGTCGACCTCGTTCCAGGGGTCGGTGACGTTGAGGCTCACGAACTCGACGTCGCTGCCGGCGAAGAACTGCATCCGGCCCTTGCCCTCGCGCTCGAGGTTGCGCAGGATCACGTCCTCGACGGCGAGGTTCCAGCCGAGGTCGAATTCGGTGGTCTGCAGCACCGCGCGTGCGGCGCTGGTGGCGTCGCCGCCGCCCTTGAGCTCGAGAGCGTCGAAGAAGGGCTGGTTGGCCACGTGGTAGTTGGTGTTCGCCTTGGCGCGCAGCGTGTCGCCGGGCTTGAAGTCCACGACCTCGTAAGGGCCAGTGCCCACGGCCTTCAGGTTGGCCGGGTTCTCGCGCGACTTGGCGCCCATGAAGGGCTCGAAGACGTGCTTGGGCAGGATCAGGCCGACGCTGCCGACGAAGGGCTCGGCCCAGAACGGCGTCGGGCGCGCGAACTCCACGCGCACGGTGTGCGAGTCGACCTTGACGACCTTGATGTCCTTGTAGGTGCCCACCGTCGTCATCGCGGCGGCGGGGTCCGCGGCGTACTGCCACGTGAAGACCACGTCGTCGGCGGTGAAGTCGCGGCCGTCGTGCCACTTGACGCCGCGCTTGAGCTTCCAGGTGACGCTGCGCCCGTCGGCCGCGACGCCGCCGTTCTGGCGTGTCGGCACCTCGGCCGCCAGGATCGGGATCAGGTTGCCGTCGGTGTCCCAGCCGCCCAGCGGCTCGTAGAAGATCCGGCTCGCGTCCTGGTCCTTCGTGCCGCCGGCGTAGTGCGGGTTCAGGTGCACCGGCGCCTGCCAGTAGATCAGCTTCAGCGTGCCGCCGCCGCCGCGCCGCGTGCCCTTGTAGGGGATGGTCGGGGTCTGGGCCAGGCCCTCGTTCATCAGCATCATCGAGGCCATCGGCGCGGTCAGGCCAAGGCCCACCATGCGGCGGATGAAGGTGCGGCGCGGCAGGCGGCCCTCGCGCACTTCCTCGATCATCGCCCGCAGATCACGTTCTTGCATCGCTCGTCTCCGCGCGGCCTGTGCACAGGCGGCCGCTGAACCTGGCCCGCCGGCGCCCGTTCGGGCAGGCCGGCCGATGAACGGGCGATGCTAGCGGGGCGCGCGGGGGCGGCTTATCCGGGTCGGCCCGGGGCCCCGGGGTCGCGGATACTCGCCTGGTGAGCGGACCCGCCATCGTCGTCCACGGCCCGCGCCCGCCGGCGCCGCCGCGCAGCAGCCTCGTCCTCGATTCCCCGCACTCCGGCAGGGTGCTGCCGCTCGATTTCGGTGCGGCGGTGGCGCCCGAGGCCCTGCGCGAGGGCGAGGACTGCTTCATCGACGAGCTCTATCTCCCCGCCGCCGGGCTCGGCATTCCGCTGCTCGCGGCGCAGTTTCCGCGCACCTACCTCGACGCCAACCGCCACGCCGACGACATCGACCCCGAGCTGCTCGACGAGCCCTGGCCCGGCCCGCTGGCGCCCAGCGGCAAGGCGGGCATCGGTAAGGCGCTGGTCTGGCGCACGCTCGACCGCGACCGCCCGATCTACGATCGTCGGCTGACGGTGGCGGAGGTGCGCCGCCGCATCGACACCTGCCACCGGCCCTACCACGAGGCGCTGGCCGGGCTGATCGACGCGGCGCACGCGCGCTTCGGCGTGGTGCACCACTTGAACTGCCACTCGATGGGCGCCACGACGAGCGTCGCGATCGAGGGCGTGGCGGGCCGGCTGCGCCCGGACATGGTGCTCGGCGACCGCGACGGCACCACCTGCGCGCCGGAGCTCACCGCGTTCGCGCACCGTTTCCTGGCCGACCTGGGCTACGACGTCCGCATCAACGACCCGTTCAAGGGCGTCGAGCTGGTCCGCGCCTGGTCCGACCCTGCCGCCGGCCGCCACAGCCTGCAGCTGGAGATCAACAAGCGCCTGTACATGGACGAGCAGCCGGCGATCGCCCGCCACGCCGGCTTCGAGCGGCTGCAGGGGCACCTGATGGCACTGCTGGCAGCGCTGGACGAGCGCTTCACGCCGCGGGAGGCGCACCGTGGCTGAGGGCCCGGCCGCTGCCGCGAACGCCCGCGCACCCGTCCAGCCCGGCCGGTCGAGCCCGGACAGCGGCGCCGATGCCGCGGCCTTGCCGCCGGCGACCGAGCGGCCGCCCGTGGAGCTCCAGGCCCCCGACATCACGCGCTGGCGCGCCGGCAACACCGGCGTCGACCACGTCCACGCCTGGGACAGCGGCGTGCCCGGCCCGCGCGTGCTGCTGACCGCGCTCGTGCACGGCAACGAGATATGCGGCGCGATCGCGCTCGACGCCTTGCTCGACGAGGTGGCCGCCGGCTGGCGCCCGCGCCGCGGCCGACTCGTCGTGGCCTTCGCCAACGTGGCGGCCTACGAGCGCTTCGACCCCGCCAACCCGTTCGCGTCGCGCTGCGTCGACGAGGACCTGAACCGCGTCTGGGCCGACGAGGTGCTGCTCGGCCCGCGCGACTCGGTCGAGCTGCGCCGCGCGCGCGAGTTGCGGCCCTTCGTGGACGCCAGCGACAGCGTGCTCGACATCCACTCGATGAGCGAGCCGTGCGCGCCGCTGATGGTGTGCGGCACGGTGGACAAGAACGCTGTGTGGGCGCGCCAGCTCGGCCTGCCCGAGTACCTGCTGGTCGACACCGGCCACCCGGCCGGCCTGCGGATGATCGAGCGCGGCCCCTTCGGCGACCCGCGCGCGCCCGAGCGCGCGCTGCTGATCGAGTGCGGGCAGCACTGGGAGCGTGCGGCCGCCGACATCGCGCACGACGCGCTGACGCGCTTCCTCGGTCTGACGGGGCTGGCCGACGAGGCGTGGGTACGGCGACGGATCCGGCTGCCGCTGCCGCCGCGCCAGCGGCTGGTGCGCGTCACCGAGGCGGTGGTGGCGGCGACGCCCGGCTTCCGCTTCCTGGTGCCGGCGGTCGGCCTGGGCGTCGTGGCCAAGGCCGGCACGCCGATCGCGGTGGACGGCGATCGCACCGTCCAGGCGCCCTACGACGACACCGTGCTCGTGATGCCGGGCACGCGCAACCTCAAGCCGGGCGCGACCGCGGTCCGGCTCGGCCGCTTCGAGTAGCGGCGGCAGGTGCAGCTGCCGCTGCGGCCGCCGGTGGCGCCTGCAGGGGCTGCAGCAGCTCGAGCACCGTCTGCGCGGTGGCTTCGGGCTGCTCCATCGGGAACAGGTGACCGCCTTCCAGGAAGCGCAGTCGCGGCCCGACCAGGCCGCGCGTGTATGCCATGCCCGCCTGCCGGCCCTCCGGCGACCGCGTGCCGCCCACGTAGGCCACAGGGCAGCCGGGCGGGTGGCGCCGCACCACGTCGGGCAGGTGGTGCGGCAGCGTGTCGTAGATGCGGGTCTCGACGTCGCGGCGGAACGCCAGGCGCACCGCGCCGGCCGGGCCTTCGGGGTCGGGCTCCAGGCCGTGCGCGATGTACGCGTCGAGCACCCGCGCGTCCCAGCGCGCGAAGCCGTGCTTGGCGCCGAAGTGCGCGTGCGCCGCGGCGCGCGAGGGCCAGCGCTCGCGGCGCCGCGCCGACACGCGGCCCGGCCCGCCGCGCCGGATCAGCCGCGTCAGCTTGAGCATCTGCACCGTGTGCGCGCGCCAGCCGGCGACGACCGGGGCATCCAGCAGCACCACGGCCTGCGCCCAGCCCGGCCGCCGGCATGCCGCCAGCAGCGCCACGTAGCCGCCCATCGAGTGCCCGGCCAGCACCAGCGGCCGGCGCGGCGGCGCCGCCAGCGCGTCGACGAAGGCGAGCAGCTCGTCGCGCAGGTGAGGCCAGTTGCTGGTGACCGGGTGGCGCGGGTCGTGGCCGAGCCGGGGCGGCGCCTGCACGTCCCACCCGGCCGCGCGCCAGGCGTCGAACAGCACGCCGTAGGTGCCCGCCGGAAAGCCGTTGGCGTGGCAGAAGACGATCGTGCCGGTGTGGGCCGCCGCCATCAGACGATGCGCTCGCCGGGGTGCGTGATCTTGCGCATGCGCTCGTAGCGGTCGCTGGCCACGATCAGCGGGTGCTCGGCGTCGCCGCCGTCCCAGCGCGGGTCGTCGATGCTCTCGAACACCTCACGCAGCCGCTGGCCCCAGGTGTTGCGGATCATGCGGAAGTACGGGTTGTGCTCGTCGATGCACACGAACTCGTCGCTGGCGAACGCGCCCTCGCGGTAGACCAGCAGGTCGAGCGGCAGGCCCACCGTCAGGTTGGACTTCAGCGAGCTGTCCATCGACACCAGCGCGCACTTGGCCGCCTCGTCCAGCGGCGTGCCCGGCGTCAGCACGCGGTCGAGGATCGGCTTGCCGTACTTGCTCTCGCCGATCTGGAAGAAGCAGGTCTCGCGCGTGGCCTCGATGAAGTTGCCGGCCGCGTACACCAGGAACAGGCGCATCGCCTCACCCTTGATCTGGCCGCCGAAGATCATGCTGGCGTTGAAATCGACGCCGCTCTCGCGCAGCGACGGGCCGTCCTGCTGGTAGACGCGCCGCACCGCCGCGCCCAGCACGCGCGCGGCGTCGAACATGCTGGTGGCGTTCCAGATCGTCACCGGCTCGTGGCCCGGCCCCTCGATCTTCTCGACCTGCAGGATCTCGCGCACGCTCTGGCTGATGCCCAGGTTGCCCGCCGACAGCATCGCCATGAAGCGGTCACCCTTCTTCTCGTAGATCATCATCTTGCGGAAGGTGCTGATCTGGTCCAGGCCCGCGTTGGTGCGCGAGTCGCTGAGGAACACGAGGCCGGCGGCGAGCTTGATGCCGACGCAGTAGGTCATGGTGCGGGATCTTTCTGCAGTTGCTTCAGGCGGTACAGCGCGTCGAGCGCCTCGCGCGGCGACAGCCTATCAGGGTCGATCGCGGCCAGCGCCCGCTCCAGCGGCCCGGGCTCGGGCGGCGCGGCCGCCGGCGGCTGTGCGAACAGGTCCACCTGCGCCCGGCCCTCGGCGGCCTGGGCCTCCAGCGCCTCGAGCGTGGCGCGCGCCTGGCGCAGCAGCGCGGGCGGCATGCCGGCCAGCCGGGCCACCTGCACGCCGTAGCTGCGGCTGGCCGGGCCGGGCTCGATCTGGTGCAGGAAGACCACGCCGTGGCCGCTCTCCACCGCGCCCACGTGCACGTTCAGCGCGCGGTCGTGCGTGGCCGGGAAGGCCGTCAGCTCGAAGTAGTGCGTCGCGAACAGCGTGAAGCAGCGGTTGCGGTCGTGCAGGTGCTGCGCGATGGCGCCGGCCAGCGCCAGCCCGTCGAAGGTGCTGGTGCCGCGGCCGATCTCGTCCATCAGCACCAGGCTGTGCTCGGTGGCGCCGTGCACGATGGCCGCGGCCTCGGTCATCTCGAGCATGAAGGTGCTCTGCGCGTTGGCGAGGTCGTCGGCGGCGCCGATGCGGGTGTGGATGGCGTCGATCGGCCCCAGCCGGCACGACTGCGCCGGGACGTACGAGCCCATCGAGGCCAGCAGCACGATCAGCGCCACCTGCCGCATGAAGGTGCTCTTGCCCCCCATGTTGGGGCCGGTGACGACGAGCATCCGCGTCTTCGCGTCGAGCCGGCAGTGGTTGGCGACGAAGGGCCCGGAGCCGGTCTCGGCGAGGCGCTGCTCCACCACCGGGTGGCGCCCGGCCTCGATGTCGATGCAGGGGTAGGGCACGAACGCGGGCGCGCACCAGCCGTGCGCGGCGGCGCGCTCGGCCAGTGCCGCCAGCGCGTCCAGGCCGGCCAGCGAGCGGGCGAGCGCGCCGAGCGTGCCCAGGTGCGGCTGCAGCGCGTCGAGCAGCTGCTCGTAGAGCCACTTCTCGCGCGCCAGCGCGCGCTCCTGCGCCGACAGCGCCTTGTCCTCGAAGGCCTTCAGCTCCGGCGTGACGAAGCGCTCGGCGTTCTTCATCGTCTGCCGGCGCTGGTAGTCGGCCGGCACCTTGCCGAGGTGCGAGCCGGTGACCTCGATGTAGAAGCCGTGCACCTTGTTGAACTGCACGCGCAGGTTGGGGATGCCGGTGCGGGCGCGCTCGCGGGCCTCGAGGTCGAGCAGGAAGGCGTCGCAGTTGAGGGCGATGCCGCGCAGCTCGTCTAGCTCGGCGTCGTGGCCGGCGGCGATGACGCCGCCGTCGCGCACCAGGGCCGCGGGTTCCTCGGCCACGGCGGCCAGCGTCGCGGCCAGCGCGCCGCCCGGGTGCAGCGCCTCGTGCAGCCGTGCCAGCAGCGGCGCGGTGCGCGGCACCGCGGCCGCCAGCGCGGGCAGCAGCGCGAGCGTGGCGCGCAGCCCGGCGAGCTCGCGCGGGCGCACCTGGCGCAGC
Organism: Rubrivivax sp.; assembly: GCA_020248915.1. Lineage (GTDB taxonomy): Bacteria > Pseudomonadota > Gammaproteobacteria > Burkholderiales > Burkholderiaceae_C > Rubrivivax. The sequence goes on from JADCGP010000027.1 coordinate 56,343, forward strand.
GCCGTGCGCGCGGTGATGCGCTCGACGTCGGCCACGCCGCGCAGCGCGTCGCGCAGCGGCTGGAAGGCGCCCGCCAGCAGCTCGCCGACGGCGGCGTGGCGTTCGGCGGCCTTCGTGCGCGCGCGCTCGGGGTGCGTGAGCCAGTGCCGCAGCAGCCGGCTGCCCATGCCGGTGCGGCAGGTGTCCAGCAGCGACAGCAGCGTCGGCGCCGGCTCGCCGCGCAGCGTCTGCGTCAGCTCGAGGTTGCGGTGCGTGGCCGGCGGCAGGTCGATCAGCTCGCCCGCGCGCTCCACCGCGAGCGAGTGCACGTGCGCCAGCGCTCCGCCCTGGGTGTGCTCGGCGAAGGCCAGCAGCGCGGCGGCGGCGGCGTGCGCCGCGCGCAGGTCCTGCGCCTGGAAGCCGGCGAGCGTGGCCACGCCGAGCTGTGCGCGCAGCTTGCGCTCGCCGAGCGCCGCGTCGAACTGCCACGCCGGCCGCGGCGTGCGGGCGGCGCGCGCCTGGGCCAGCACGTCGGGCAGCGCGCTGCCGCCGTCGAACAGGATCTCGGCGGGCTCGAGCCGGGCCAGCCAGCCGGGCAGATCGCGCTCGCCGCACTCGCTCAGGCCGAGCGTGCCGCCGGCCAGCGACAGCCAGGCGAGGCCCCAGGTGGCGCGCTCGCGGTGCACCGCCAGCAGCAGGGTGTCGGCGCGCTCGGCCAGCAGTTCGGTGTCGGTTACGGTGCCGGGCGTGACGACGCGCACCACCTTACGCTCGACCGGCCCCTTGGCCGTGGCCACGTCGCCCACCTGCTCGGCGATGGCCACCGCCTCGCCGAGCCGGATCAGCCGCGCGAGGTAGCTCTCGACCGAGTGCACCGGGACGCCGGCCATCACCACCGGCTCGCCCGCGCTCTGGCCGCGCGTGGTGAGCGTGATGTCCAGCAGGCGGTTGGCCTTGCGGGCGTCGTCGTGGAACAGCTCGTAGAAGTCGCCCATCCGGTAGAACACGAGCGTGTCCGGGTGCTCGGCCTTGATGCGCAGGTACTGCTGCATCATCGGCGTGTGGGCGGACAGGTCGCCGGGCGGCAGCGCGGCTTGGCTCGGGGCGGTCATGTCGGCCGTGATGGTAGGTCACGGCCATGCCGCGGGCGCCGGGCGGCGACGCGCTCCACGGAAGGCGGGGCGCCTCGTCGCGTTGCCACCGCCACGGGCCTCGACCCGAGGCCCGTGGGCGCGCTGCGCCAGCGGTGCCCAGGACGAGACGCGCGCGCCGGAAACGCGCGCGCCGCGGGGGTGCCGCGGCGTGCGAGGGGCCAGGGCGCGAGGCCCGGCCGGATGCGTCGGGGGACGTGCCCCGGATTCAGCGACGGGCGGCCGAGCGCCGGCCCGCCAGGCCTGCGCCGAGCAGCGCGAGGCCGACCAGGGCGAGCGACGCTGGCTCGGGGACCTTGTTCGAGAACTGGGCGTTCGCCAGCCGCATGCCGTCGGTGATGCCGTTGCCCTGCACCCAGAAGTACATGCTGTTCACCCCAGCCTGGAATCCCGAGACGGTGACGGTGGGGCTAAGGTTGTAAGTGAAGCCTGGGGCGGGGGTCCCGGGCCAGATGGTCGGCTTGAGGTCCGCCTGCGCGAGGCTGTTCAGCGACCACTTCGGCGCCCAGCTGCCGCGGGCGGCTACCCCCTGGCCGGAGTCATCTGCCGCCCAGTTGAAGGTCAGTTCCAGCGCTGCGGCCTCCGTCGCCGTCAGTGTGAACTCCTGACGAAACACGAAGTGCACCCACTGTCCGGTACCGGTGCCGTTGCTGCACGAGGCGATGTTGCCGATCCATCCCTGGCCTGCCGTGAACGGCGGCGTGTTGCAGAGCACCGCAGCCTGGAACTTACTGGTATCGAATTCGCTGAAGGCGCCGTCGATGTTCGTCGGCGGGTTGGTCGACACCTGCCACTTCGAAACGTCGAGAGTGTTGGCGAACATCGGCGCCGCCGACGCCGACGCCGCGGCGGTGGTCAGTGCCGCGATGCCGAGTGCGCGAACGAAGAGCTTCATCAGTACCTCACCCTTGAGTTGGTTGCCATAAGTTTCGTGCCGAAAAGTTAGCACATTGCGGGCCTGACAAGGAAATACGTTATACGAAAAGCACTTGTCTTCTGTCCCCGGCGTTTGCGGGGGAGCCCATGTGTAAACAAATCCGACATGTTGCGGCGCGCAGCGCGGTGCGGCTGGGTACCGCCGCGGGCAGTGTCGCGGCGGGCTCTGCGGGCCTCAGGGTGGCTGACCGGGATGGCCGGCGCGACCTCGCGCCGCGGCCATCTCCAGCGGCCCGTGGAGCCGCCCGGGACGGCGCACGGTTGTGCCGCCGCTTCGGTCGGGAGGGCGACGAAGCTGCGGCGCCGTTCAGCCCGTTGCGCCCGGGCCGCGCGCTGCGGCGGCCCGGCGCACCCGCAGTGCCTTGCGTGGCGCCGCGGCGGGGGGAGCGTCCGGGCCCGGGCCGGGCTCGGTGCCGGGGGCGTTGCCGTCGGTGGCTGCGGCTGCGGCCACGAAGGCGGCCGTCGCGTCGGGCGCTGCGGCGGCCTCCGGAGCCTTGCCGGCAGGCCCGAGGGCGCGCGAGAACGGCGCCAGCAGCTGCACCAGCTGCCCGTAGATGCGCGGGTTGCCCGCCACCACCTCGCGCTGGTGCAGGAAGTCGGCCTCGCCCGTGAAGTTGCCGACCAGGCCGCCCGCCTCGGTGACGATCAGCGAGCCGGCCGCCACGTCCCACGGCGACAGCCCCGTCTCGAAGAAGCCGTCGTACCAGCCTGCCGCCACGTAGCACAGGTCGAGTGCGGCCGCGCCCGGCCGGCGCAGGCCGGCGCAGTTCTGCATGACCTCCTCGAACATCTCGAGATAGCGCTTGAAGTTGTCGCCGCGGCGGAAGGGGAATCCGGTGCCCACCAGGGCGTCGGCCAGGCGCGTGCGCCGCGACACGCGCAGCCGCCGGTCGTTGACGAACGCGCCGCGCCCGCGGCTGGCCACGAACAGGTCGTTGCGCGTCGGGTCGTAGACCACCGCCTGCTGCACGACGCCGCGGTGCGCCAGCGCGATGCTCACCGCATACACCGGAAAGCCATGCAGGAAGTTCGTCGTGCCGTCCAGCGGGTCGATGATCCAGACGAAGTCGCTGGTGCGGTTGCCGCGCTCGCGGCCGCTTTCCTCGGCCAGCACGCCGTGGTCGGGGTAGGCCTCGAGCAGCGTGTCGATGATCGCCTGTTCGGCGGCGCGGTCGACCTCGCTGACGTAGTCGTTGGGTCCCTTGGTGCCGACCTTCAGCACCTCCAGGTCGAGCGCGGCGCGGTTGATGATCGCCCCCGCCGCACGGGCCGCCTTGACGGCGATGTTGAGCATGGGGTGCAGGGATTGCGACATGGGGCGACGGGTCGGGCCACGGCAGGCGTGGCGAACGTGGCGGGCGGGACGGCGGACGATGACAACGAGCGCCGCGGCGACAATGACCGCGTGAGAAGCCTGGAATTCTACCGAGCGTGAGCGTCGACGAGGCCGCGGAGCCTGCCGCCGCGACGCGCTTCGTGCTCGTCGGCACCAGCCACGCCGGCAACGTCGGCGCGGCGGCGCGCGCGCTCAAGGTCATGGGCTTCGCCGACCTCGTGCTCGTGGCGCCGCGCCACGCCGGCGTGCTGCAGGAGGAGCAGGCGCGGGCGCGCGCCAGCGGCGCGCTCGACGTGCTCGAGCGCGCCCGCGTCGTCGGCACGCTGGCCGAGGCGCTCGACGGCGTCACCTGGGCCGCCGCCACCGCGATGACGCCGCGCGACTTCGGCCCGCCGGCGCTGGCGCCCCGGGCCTGCTTCGAGGCGCTCGCACCGGCCGCGCGCGCGGGCGGCGAACGGGTGGCCTTCGTCTTCGGCGCCGAGCGCACGGGCCTGACCAACGACGACGTCTACCGCTGTCACGCCTGCCTGAGCATCCCGACCGCACCCGACTACGGCTCGCTCAATCTTGCGCAGGCGGTTCAGCTGATCGCCTACGACTGGCGCCAGGCGCTCGGCGGCTTCGACGTCGTCCCGCGCACGAGGGCGGCCGCGCCGGCCGACCTCGTGGCGGTGCAGGGCGCGCTGGCGCACTGGGAGGAGGCGCTGGTGGCGATCGGCTTCCTCGACCCCGCGGCCCCGAAGAAGCTGCGGCCGCGCCTGAACCAGCTGCTCAACCGCGCCCGCCTCACCGACGAGGAGGTGCACATCCTGCGCGGCATCGCGCGTGCGGTGACCGCCGGGCGTGCCCGGCGCTGAGCACGGCAGCCTCGGGCCCGGTGGACTCGGCAGGCCCGCAGCGCCGGGAGTCCGGCCCCTCCAGACCTCTAGACCGGGCGGCCAATGCGGGCGGGCCCGGTGCCGTGCGGGCCCGGCGCGCCCTCGGTAAACTCGACAGCCCATGTTCGACCGCCTGCGTGAAGACATCGCCTGCATCCGCGAGCGCGACCCCGCCGCGCGCTCGACCTGGGAGGTGCTCACCTGCTACCCGGGCCTGCACGCGCTGGTGCTGCACCGCTGGGCGCACGCGTGCTGGCGGGGCGGCTTCCTGTGGCTCGGCCGCTTCATCTCCCACTTCGGGCGCTGGCTGACGGGCATCGAGATCCATCCGGGTGCCACCATCGGCCGGCGCGTGTTCATCGACCATGGCATGGGCGTCGTCATCGGCGAGACGGCCGAGATCGGCGACGAGTGCACGATCTACCAGGGCGTCACGCTCGGCGGCACCTCGCTCGCCAAGGGCGCCAAGCGGCACCCGACGCTCGGCAAGGGCGTGATCGTCAGCGCCGGCGCCAAGGTGCTGGGCAGCTTCACGGTGGGCGACGGCGCGCGCGTGGGCAGCAACGCCGTGCTGCTGCAGGCCGTGCCCCCCGGGGCCACCGCGGTGGGCATCCCGGCGCGCGTGGTCCAAAAGAGCGCCGACGCGCAGCGCGAGGAGGTCGCCGCCAAGATGGGCTTCTCGGCCTACGGCGTGACGCAGGGCGACGACCCGGTGGCGCTGGCGATGCGGGGCCTGATCGACAACGCCGCCAGCCACGAGCATCAGATCGCGCTGCTGTGGCAGGCGATCGAGCGGCTGTCGGCCGGCGCACGCGAACTGCCGGGGGCCGACTGCGTGCCGCAGGACGCCCGGACGCGCGAGGCCTTCGACGCCGAGGGCCTGACGCGGCTGGTCAAGTAGCTGCGCGAGGCGGCCGCACGGCCGACTTCGGCCGGAACGCCCGGCAGACCTCGTCGTTCGTCTCGAGGTAGGGCCCGCCGATCAGGTCGATGCAGTAGGGCACCGCGGCGAAGATGCCGTGCACCGGCGGCGTGGCCGCGGGCAGGCCCTGCAGCGTCTCCGCGATCGACTTCGGCTGCCCGGGCAGGTTGACGATCAGCGCGCGGCCGCGGATCACCGCCACCTGGCGGCTCAGGATCGCGGTGGGGACGAAGGCGAGCGAGATCTGGCGCATCTGCTCGCCGAAGCCGGGCATCACCTTGTCGCCCACCGCCAGCGTCGCCTCGGGCGTCACGTCGCGCGGTGCCGGGCCCGTGCCGCCGGTGGTGAACACGAGATCGCAGCGCGCCTGGTCGACGAGCTCCACCAGCGCCGCGCTGATGCGCGCCTCCTCGTCCGGCACCAGCCGCGGCACCCACTCCACCGGATTCCTCAGCGCCCGGCCGAGCCAGTCCTGCAGTGCGGGGATGCCCTTGTCCTCGTAGACGCCGGCCGAGGCGCGGTCGCTGACGGACACGAGCCCGATGCGCACGGGGTCGAACGGGGCTGTGGAAACCGGGCTCATCGGGCGTCAGGACGTGATCATCGGCTGCAGGAAGCGGAACAGCTCGCGGCTGCTGCGCGGCTGGCGCTGGCCGGGCGCCAGGCCAGCGGCGTCGCGCCGGGCGGCTCGGACCAGGCTGCGCAGTTGCTGCAGGTCGGTCTCGGGGTGCGCGGCCAGCCAGCGCTCGAGCGCGGCGTCGTCGGCGATCAGCTCCGCGCGCCAGCGCTCGGCCTCGTGCAGCGCGAAGGCCGCCTGCGCCGGGCCCAGCAGCGCGCCGGCCAGCGCCTCGCGCAGCGCGGCCTCGTCGGCGTCGCGCATCAGGCGGCCGACGAACTGCAGCTGGCGGCGCCGGCCCTCGTGCGTGCGCGTGCGCCGGTAGGTCTCGATGGCCTCGCGCAGGCGCTCGGGCATCTCGATGGCCGCCAGCCGCTCCGACGGCAACCGCGCGAGCTCGAGCCCGAGGTCCTGCACCTCCTGCGACGCGCGCTTCAGCGCGCTGCGGCTCGGCCGCGCGTCGGCAGCGGCGTCGCCCTCGCCGTAGTGGACGTCGAGGCCACGGTGGGGTGCGGGGCGGCTGGGCATCGGTGGCAGGGTTGGGACGGGGCCGCGGCGCGGCCCGAGTGCGCAAGCGCAGCCGTGGGCTGCGCGCAGGTCGCTCGTTATGATGGGCATGATACGGGTGCATTCGCGCCCCGCACCGCCCTCCATGACCGACCCCCGAGCCGCCCCCGGCTTCGCCTTTGCGCGCGAGCAGTTCCAGCAGATGGTCGATGACACGCTCGCCGAAGCGCGCCGGCTCGGTGCGAGCGACGCCGGCGTCGAGGTCAGCGAGGGCATCGGCCTGTCGGTGTCGGTGCGGATGGGCGAGCTCGAGAACGTCGAGCGCAACCGCGACAAGTCGCTGGGCGTCACCGTCTACCTCGGCCAACGGCGCGGCAACGCCAGCACGTCCGACTTCTCCCCCGCGGCCGTGCGCCAGACCGTGCAGGCGGCCTACGACATCGCCCGATTCACGGCCGAGGACCCTGCCGCGGGCCTGCCCGATGCCGACGATCTGGCCAGCGCCGGCGAAGCCGCGCGCGACCTCGACCTGTTCCACCCCTGGAACGTCGATGCCGAGGCGGCGGCCGCGATCGCGCAGCGCTGCGAGGCGGCTGCGCTGGGCACCAGCCGGCGCATCACCAACAGCGAGGGCGCGGGCGTCTCGGCGCAGCAGTCGCACTTCTGGGCCGGCAACTCGCGCGGCTTCCGCGGCGGCTATGCGGCCTCGCGCCACTACGTGTCGGTGTCGCCAATTGCCGGCCGCGGCCGGGCGATGCAGCGCGACGCCTGGTACACGAGCATGCGCGACGCCGCCGAGCTCGCCGCGCCCGAGGCGGTGGGACGCTACGCCGCCGAGCGCGCGCTGGCGCGGCTGGCCGCGCGCCGCGTGCCCACCGGCGAGGTGCCCGTGCTGTTCGAGGCGCCGGTGGCCTCGGGCCTGCTCGGCGCCTACGTCGGCGCGGTGTCGGGCGGCTCGCTGTACCGCAAGGCCAGCTTCCTGCCCGACAGCCTGGGCACCCAGTCGCTGGCCGCCCACCTCGACATCGACGAGGAGCCGCATCGCCCCAAGGGCAAGGGCAGCGCCCCCTTCGACGACGAGGGCGTGCGCACGCGGCCGCGGCGCGCGGTGGACGCCGGCGTCGTGCAGGGCTACTTCCTCAGCAGCTACTCCGCGCGCAAGCTGGGCATGCGCACGAGCGGCCACGCCGGCGGCGCGCACAACCTGGTGCTGTCGAGCCGGCTCACGCAGCGCGGCGACGACCTGCCGGCAATGCTGCGCAAGCTCGGCCGCGGGCTGTTCGTGACCGAACTCATCGGACAGGGCATCAACATGGTCACCGGCGACTACTCGCGCGGCGCCGCCGGCTTCTGGGTCGAGGGCGGCCGCATCGTGCACCCCGTGCACGAGGTGACGATCGCCGGCAACCTGCGGCAGATGCTGCGCGACATCGTCGCCGTGGGTGCCGATGCCTACGACCAGGGCGGCCGCACCACGGGCTCGGTGCTGGTGGCGCGCATGAAGCTGGCCGGGGCCTGAGCGGCGCTGCGCCGCGGGGCGTCGAACCACCGTGGCGGTTGCGCCACCTGTTTCGGCCGAGCGGGTAAACCCGCCCCTTCAGGATCGGGGGCCGGCTTCTAGAATTCGCCGCCTTTTGTCCAAGCGGGATGCGATCCCGTGCCCATCCCTTCCCAGGAGACCTCGATGGAACGTCGTTCATTCGTCCAGGGCGCCGGCATCGCCGGTGTGCTCGCAGCCGGCATCGCGCCGGCCGTGCATGCCCAGCCCGCGATCCGCTGGCGCCTCGCGTCCAGCTTCCCGAAGTCGCTCGACACGATCTTCGGCGCCGCCGAGATCATGGCCAAGCAGGTCGGCGCGATGACCGGCGGCAAGTTCACGATCACGGTCGCCGCGCCCGGCGAGATCGTGCCGGCGTTCGGCGTCGACGACGCGGTGCGCAACCGCACGGTCGAGATGTGCCACACGGCGCCCTACTACTTCGTCGGCAAGAACGAGGCCTTCGCCTTCGGCACCGCCATCCCGTTCGGCCTGAACTCGCGCCAGATCAACGGCTGGGTGATGGAAGGCAACGGCATGAAGCTGCTGCGCGAGTTCTACGCGCAGTTCAACTTCATCAACTTCATCGGCGGCAACACCGGCTCGCAGATGGGCGGCTTCTGGCGCAAGGAGATCAAGAGCCTGGCCGACCTGAAGGGCCAGAAGATGCGCATCGGCGGCTTCGGCGGCCGCGTGATGGAGAAGATCGGTCTCGTGCCGCAGATGATCCCGGGTGGCGAGATCTACCAGGCCCTCGAGAAGGGCACGATCGACGCGGCCGAGTGGGTGGGCCCCTACGACGACGAGAAGCTGGGCCTGAACAAGGTGGCCCCCAACTACGCCTACCCGGGCTTCTGGGAAGGCGGCGCCGGCCTCGAGTTCTGGATCAACAACGCGGCGTTCAACGAACTGCCTGCCGACTACAAGGCCATCGTCGAGGCCGCCTGCTCGCACGCGGCCATCGAGATGCAGGCCCGCTACGACGCGCGCAACCCGGCGGCGCTGAAGAAGCTGGTGGCCGGCGGCACGAAGCTGTTCCGCTTCCCGAAGGACGTCATGGACGCAGCCTTCAAGGCCTCGCAGGAGCTGTACTCCGAGCTGAGCGCCAAGAACCCGGCCTTCAAGAAGATCTACGACGACTACAGCGCCTTCCGCCGCGACGCGAACCTGTGGTTCCGTTTCTCGGAGGCCACGTTCGACGACTTCATGCAGCAGCAGCGGCTGTGATCGCCTGAAGTCCCCGGCAAGCCCGACGACGGCCCGCCGACCCAAACGAAGAAGCCCCGCACCGCGGGGCTTCTTCGTTTGGGGGCCGTCGCGACAACCGGGCGGCTACTTCTTCTGCTGGTCCTGCTTGACCGCCTCGAGCAGCGCCTTCATCGGGTCTTCGACCGTGGCCGGTGCGGCTGCCGAGGCCGAGCCGGCCGGTGCCGCCGGCTCGCTGCTCATCTTCTGCAGCGCCTCGCGCGCGCCCTGCATCTGCTCGAGCGCCTTGTCGGCGTCGATCTTGACCTCGTCCTTGCCCAGGCTGTCGGCCACCAGGCTCGGGAACGCGATGACGGCAGCCACCATCGCGAGCTGCAGGATGATGAAGGCGATCGAGCCCTTGTAGATCTGTGCCGTCGTCACGGCAGGGATCATCTGGCCGGTGATGCGGTCCTTGTAGTCGACCTTGGCCGCCACGCTGCGCAGGTAGAAGAGCGCGAAGCCGAAGGGCGGGGTCAGGAAGCTGGTCTGCAGGTTCATCGCGACGATGACGCCGAACCAGATCATGACCGCGTCCACCGGGGCGCCGGGCAGCAACTCGGGCAGGATCTTCGCGGCCACCGGCGCCAGCATCGGGATCACGATGAAGGCGATCTCGAAGAAGTCGATGAACATGCCCAGGATGAAGACCAGCACGTTGACGACGATCAGGAAGCCCATCGCGCCGCCGGGCAGCGCGTCGAACAGGTGCTCGACCCAGACGTGGCCGTCGGCGGCGTTGAAGGTGAAGCTGAAGACCGTCGAGCCGATCAGGATGAACATCACGAAGGTGGCCAGCCGCGCCGTGCTGTCCAGCGCCTGGCGCATCAGCTTGAAGTTCAGGCGCTTGCGCCCGAAGGCCATCACCAGCGCGCCGACCGCGCCCATCGCGCCGCCCTCGGTGGGCGTGGCGATGCCGAGGAAGATGGTGCCCAGCACGAGGAAGATCAGCACCAGCGGCGGGATCAGCACGAAGGTGACCTGCTCGGCCAGCCGCGACAGCAGCCCGAGCCTGGCCACGCGGTTGACGATGGCCAGGAACAGCGCCAGGAACGACGCCACCGTCATCGACATGATGAACACCTCGTCGCCCGGCGCCGGCCGATCGCGGCCGACCAGCGGATTGATGATCTGCTGGTGGTACAGCGACCAGACGTAGCCCGCCACGGCGCAGACCGCCAGCAGCGCGAGCAGCGAGCGGTGGCCGCTGGCGCCGCTCGGCTCGCGGTAGATGCGCGCCTCCTGCGGCAGCGCGGGCACCCACGCGGGCCGCACGAAGGCGACGACCACGACGAACGCCAGGTACAGGCTCACCAGCAGCAGGCCGGGGATCAGCGCGCCCGCGTACATGTCGCCGACCGAGCGGCCGAGCTGGTCGGCCAGCACGATCAGCACCAGCGAAGGCGGGATCGCCTGCGCCAGCGTGCCGCTGGCCGTGATCGTGCCGGTGGCGATGGTGCGGTTGTAGCCGTAGCGCAGCATGATCGGCAGCGAGATCAGGCCCATGCTGATCACGGCCGCGGCGACGACGCCGGTGGTGGCGGCCAGCAGCGCGCCGACCAGGATGACCGCGATCGCCAGGCCGCCGCGCACCGGGCCGAAAACCTGCCCCACGGTCTCGAGCAGGTCCTCGGCCATGCCCGAGCGTTCGAGGATGATCCCCATGAACGTGAAGAACGGGATCGCCAGCAGCGTGTCGTTCTGCATGATGCCGAACACGCGCAGCGGCAGGGCCTGGAACATGTTGGTTCCGAACAGCCCGACCTCGATGCCAATGAAGCCGAACAGCAGCCCGGTGGCCGCCAGGCCGAAGGCCACCGGGATGCCGGTGAGCAGGAAGAACAGCAGCCCGCCGAACATCAGCGGGACGAAGTTCTGGGCGATGAAGGCGCTCATCGTGCGGCCTCCTGGCCCTGCAGCTGGCCCTTGGCGGTGAGTTCCTCGAGCAGCAGCTCCTCGTCGGTCTTCTCGTGCTCGACGCTGAAGGGCTCGGCGCGCTGGCCGGCCAGGTAGGCGGCGCGCTTGATCAGCTCCGACAGCGCCTGCAGCGCCAGCACCGAGAAGCCCACCGGGATCAGCAGCAGCACCGGCCAGCGGATCAGGCCGCCGGCATTGGCGCTCATCTCGCCCGACACCCAGGCGTTGTGGAACAGCGGCCACGACAGCCACACCAGGATCAGCGCCAGCGGGATCGTGAACACCACCAGGCCCAGCATGTCGATGATGGCGTTGGTGCGCTTGGACAGCCGCGAGGCGATGAAGTCGATGCGCACGTGCGCGTTCTTCAGCAGCACGTAGCCCACGCCGAGCATGAAGACGCCGGCGAACAGGTACCACTGGATCTCGAGCCAGGCGTTGGAACTGATGTCGAAGGCCTTGCGGATGATGGCGTTGGCGGTGCTGATCAGCACCGCGGCCAGCACGAGCCACATCACGAGGCGGCCGAGCAACTCGTTGAGGCGGTCGATCAGACCGGACAGTTGGAGCAGGGGTTTCACGGGTGGGCGGGGCCGGAGCCTAAGCGCTGGACGGGCGCGATTGTCGCGTCAACCCTGCCCGGCGCAAGGGCGGTTTCCCGCGGCCGGTCTCGCGGCCGGGCGACTCAGCCGGTGGCACGGCGGCGAACCGCCTCCAGGTAGGCCAGCCCGTCCGGCGGCCGGCCACTGCGCTGGCTCGCCCAGATCATCTCGCCCAGGCACTCCATGACCTCGTGGTGCGCCGCGTGCAAGTCGCCACGGCGCGCCGCCAGCAGCTGCACGGCCTGGCGGATGCCGGTGGGCTGGTCGATGCTGCACTGCTCCTCGACCGTCAGGTGCATCGACAGGTGCAGGAACGGGTTGGTGCGGCCGTCCTCGACCCGGTAGTCGCGGGCGACGGCAGCCTCGGCGTCGGCCAGCTCGGCGTGGTACTCCGGGTGCTCGTCGATCCAGCGTGCGGCGATCGACGACATCGGGTCCAGCGGCAGCGCGTTGCGCTGGCGCGACCAGGCCTCGCAGAAGAAGCGCCGCACGTCGGCCTGGCTGGGCTGGAACACGGCCGCGATTGTCGCGCCTGCGCGGCGCCCCTGCCGGCCCACAATGCGGCCTCCGGGGTCCATGCCCCGCCCGCCGCGCCGCAATGAACGTCACCACCGAACAGCTCTTCACCGAGGCCCGCACCCACAACGGCTACCTGCCCGACCCCGTGCCCGAGGCCACGCTGCGTGCCCTGTACGACCTGATGAAGTGGGGCCCGACCTCGGCCAACTGCAGCCCGGCGCGCATCGTCTTCGTGACCAGCGACGCTGCCCGGGCGCGCTTGGTCGAGTGCATGAGCCCCGGCAACCGCGTCAAGGTGGAGCAGGCGCCGGTGACGGCCCTCATCGGCATGGACCTCGGGTTCCACGAGCAGCTGCCGCGGCTGTTCCCGCACACCGACGCGCGCAGCTGGTTCGCGGGCAATCCCGAGCTGATCGCCTCCACCGCCTTCCGCAACTCCTCCCTGCAGGGTGCCTACCTGATCGTCGCCGCGCGCGCCCTCGGGCTGGACTGCGGGCCGATGAGCGGCTTCGACGCCGCGCGCGTGGAAGCCGCGTTCTTCGCCGGCATGAGCGTGAAGATCAACTTCGTCTGCACGCTCGGGCGCGGCGACCGCAGCAAGCTGTTCCCGCGCAGTCCCCGGCTGGCCTTCGAGGAAGCGTGCCGCATCGTCTAGGCGCAGGCCGCCGCCGGTGATCGCCGACCCCTGGTTCTACGCCGTCGCGGTGCCGGCGGTGCTGCTGATGGGGGTGTCCAAGAGCGGCTTCGGCGCCGGCTTCGGCGCGCTGGCGGTGCCGCTGATGGCGCTGGCCGTGCCGGTGCCGCAGGCGGCGGCGATCTTCCTGCCGCTGCTGCTGGTGATGGACGCTTTCGGCGTCTCCGCACTGGTGCGCCACGCCGACCGCCGGCTGCTCGCGCTGCTGCTGCCGGCCGGGCTGCTGGGCACGGCGATCGGCACGCTCGCCTTCGGCGTGCTGTCGGCCGCCGCGGTGGCCGGTCTGGTGGGCGCGGTGACGCTGGCCTTCGTCGCGATCCGGCTGCTGCGCCCGCCCCGGGCCGACGCGCCGCCGCCGCCACGCTGGCTCGGCTTCGCGCTCGGCGCGGTGTCGGGCTTCACCAGCTTCGTCGCGCACGCGGGCGGCCCGCCGGTGGGCTTCTACGTGCTGCCGCTGCGCCTGCCGCCGCTGGTCTTCAGCGCCACGATGGCGGTGTTCTTCGCCGCGGTCAACCTGTCGAAGTGGGGGCCGTACGCCTGGCTCGGCCTGATCGACGGCCGCAACCTGGCCACCGCGCTCGTGCTGATGCCGCTGGCGCCGGTGGGGGTGTGGGTAGGGGTACGGATCGCGCGACAGATCTCGCGCGAGCGCTTCGAGCGCGTCTTCCTGGCCGGCATGGTGGCGGCCGGGCTCAAGCTCCTGTACGACGGGCTGGCGGGCGGCTGAGGCAGGCGCCCGAGGCCGGCGACGGCGTCGCGGCTACCATCTGGCTGTAGGGATGGCCCGGGCCCGGGTCGGTTTCGGCACGCCGCAGCGCGAGGAGGACGGTACATGCCGGTGATCGTGGTCGCCAATCCGAAGGGCGGCGTGGGCAAGAGCACGCTGGCCACCCAGCTGGCGGGCTGCCTGGCCGCGGCCGGGCATTCCGTGATGCTGGGCGACGTCGATCGCCAGCAGTCGGCGCGCCAGTGGCTGGCGCTGCGGCCGCCGGCGCTGCCGCGCATCGCGGGCTGGGACGTCGCGGCCGACGACGTCGTGCGGCCGCCGCGCGGCACGACGCACGTCGTGCTGGACACGCCGGCGGGCCTGCACGGCAAGCGGCTGGAGGCGGTGCTGAAGATCGCCGACCGCATGCTGGTTCCGCTGGCAGCCAGCCTGTTCGACATCCAGGCCACGCATGCGTTCGTGAATCAGGTGCGCCAGCACCGCCGCGCCGGCGAGATCGACCTCGGGCTGGTGGCGATGCGGGTGCGCGAGCACACGCGCTCGCACGAGCAGCTGCAGCAGTACCTCGACACGCTCGGGGTCCCGGTGGTGGCCTGGCTGCGCGACACGCAGAACTACGTGCAGCTCGCCGCGCACGGCCTGACGCTGTGGGACGTGGCGCCGAGCCGCGTCGAGCGCGACCTCGAGCAGTGGGCCGCGCTGGCCGACTGGGTGCGCCGCTGAGGCGGCTGGGGGACCTTCCCGTGCAGCACTACGCCCGGCTGGCCGACCTGCAGCCCCTGGTGGGCCGCGAGATCGGCGTCAGCCAGTGGACCGAGGTCGACCAGGACCGCATCGACCGCTTCGCCGCCGCCACCGGCGACCACCAGTGGATCCACGTCGACCCGGCGCGGGCCGCCGAGGGGCCGTTCGGTGCGACCATCGCGCACGGCTTCCTGACGCTGTCGCTGCTGCCGATGTTCTTCGACTCGGGCTTCGCGATCGACGACGTCCGGATGGGCGTCAACTACGGCCTGAACCGGGTTCGCTTCCCGGCGCCGGTGCGCGTGGGCAGCCGGCTGCGCGGGCACTTCCGCCTGCTCGAGTACCTGCCGCTGGAAGGCGGCGCCCAGCTGACGGTGGAAGTCACGGTCGAGCTCGAGGGCTCGGCCAAGCCGGCCTGCGTGGCCGAGTCGGTCTCGCGCCGCTACGTCTGACGTCCCCGGCGGCCGCCGGCCCGGCCGCGGACGACGGACCGCACGCTCGCGCGGCCGCGTCCGCCCGTCGGCCGAGGCTCTTCCCCCGAAGGAGGGTGCGCGCGCGCCGCGCGCGGCCGGACACTACGCGCCGACCCGCCGCCCGCGGGATCCGGAGCGAACATGAAGGTCCTGCTGGTCGACGACCACCCGCTCGTGCTGACGGCGCTGCAGGCGGTGATCCAGCGCGTCGACCGCGACATCACCGTCGTCGGCGTCGACGGTGCGGCGGCCGCGCGGCGCGAGATGCGCGAGCACGCCGACTACGAACTCGTGCTGCTCGACCTGGCGCTGGGCGACGCCGATGGCTTCGCGGTGCTGGCCGAACTGCGCCAAGCCTGGCCGGCGGTGCCGGTGGTCGTGGTCTCGGCCAGCGAACTCGCCAGCGACGTGATCCGGGCGATCGACCTCGGCGCGATGGGTTTCGTGCCCAAGAGCAGCAGCCACGCCGAGCTGCACGAGGCGCTGGCGATGGTGATGGCCGGGTCGATGTACGTGCCGCCCTCGATGCTCGGGCTGGACTTCGGCCGCCTGCGCGCGGCGGCCGCCGCGGGCACCACGGGCCCGGCTGCGCTGGGCGCCGCCGCCCGGCCGGAGCCGCACCAGCAGGTGCGCACGCTCGAGGCGCTCGGACTGACGCCGCGCCAGACCGAGGTGCTCGGGCTGCTGCTGCAGGGCCTGCCGAACAAGCTGATCGCGCGCCAGCTCGGGCTGTCGGTGGAGACCGTGAAGGACCACGTGGCCGCGGTGCTGCGGACGCTGAACGTCGCCTCGCGCACCCAGGCGGTGCTGGCGGTGAGCCAGATGACGCAGGGCCAAGGCGGCTTCGTCACCGGGCCGCGGCGAGCGGTCGGCGCCTGAGGCAGGTCGCTGGCCGTGGCGACGTCGCCCGCGACCATGACCCCCGGGGCCGCATCCGGAGGCGAACTCGACCATCTGCGCGCGTTGTTCGTGCAGACGCCGGCGACGCTGGCGGGCTATCTGGTCGGGGCGGCCGTCGTGGTCTGGCTGTTCCACGACCTCGCTCCCCGCGCCCAGCTGCTGGGCTGGCTGGCCGCGACGGCGCTGCTGTGGGGCCTGCGGCTTGCGCACTACCTGCGCGCGCGGCGCCGGCCGCAGGCCGACGACGCGCAGCTGCGGCGCTGGCGCCGCAGCTGGCAGCTGCTGGTGCTGGCCCACGGCAGCCTGTGGGGCCTGGCCGGCTGGCTGTTCTGGGGCCTGGGCCCGCCCTACGCGCGGCTCGGCCTGATCCTCGTGCTTTACAGCTACTGCGTCAGCGCCGTGCAGCTGCTCGGGGCGCAGCCGCGTGTGTTCCTCGGCTTCATCGGCGTCGTGTTCGTGCCGGCCATCGTCCGCATCGCCACCGATGCCAGCCAGCCCGGGCACCTGGCGCTGGCCGTCATCGCCACGCTGCTGCTGCTGTCCACCGTGCTGATGGCGCGCCTGCAGGGCAGTGCGCTCGCGCAGGCGATCGCGCTGAAGGCGCGCACCGACGAGCTCGCCTCCAGGCTGCGGGCCGAGATGGACGCCGCCGACGAGGCGCGCCAGGTGGCCGAGGAGGCGCGGCGCGCCGCCGAGGCGGCCAGCCGCGCCAAGACGCAGTTCTTCGCCGCGGCCAGCCACGACCTGCGCCAGCCGCTGCACGCGATGGGCCTGTTTGCCGAGGCGCTACGCAGCCGCCAGCAGGACGCCGAGTCGGCCGCACTGGTGCACAGCATCCACGAGAGCGTCGACGCGCTGGAGGGCCTGTTCGGCGAGCTGCTCGACATCACGCGCATCGACAGCGGTGCCGTGGCCGTCAACCCGCGGCCGGTGCCGATGGCGGACCTGTTCGCGCGGCTGCGCCTGCACTTCGAGCCTATCGCCTTCGAGAAGGGGCTGGCGCTGGCGCTGCGCGGCGGTCGGCATGTCGCCCACGCCGACCCGATGGTGCTCGAGCGCGTGCTGCGCAACCTGCTGAGCAATGCGATCCGCTACTGCGATGACGGCGGTGTGCTGCTGTCCTGCCGGCTGCGCAGCCAGGGCGGCCGCGCGCAGCTGCTGCTGCAGGTCTGGGACACCGGCATCGGCATCCCCGAGCCGAGCCTGCCGCGCATCTTCGACGAGTTCTACCAGGCGCACGAGCACCGGCTGCCCGGCGCCAACCAGCGCAAGGGACTGGGGCTGGGGCTTGCGATCGTGCGCCGGCTCGCCGACTTGATGGGGGCGGCGCTGTCGGTGCGCTCGCGGGTCGGCCGCGGTTCCGTGTTCTCGCTGCTGTTGCCATTGGGCCGCGCGCCGCGGCCGGCCGACGCCGCTGCCGCCGCGCCGCAGGCGCTGCCTGCGCTCACGCTGCAGGGGCGCCGGATCGTGGTGGTCGAGGACGACGCGGCGGTGCGCGCGGGCCTGCTCACGCTGCTGCAGGCCTGGGGCGCCCAGGTGCTTGCGTTCGATGGCTGCGACGCGCTCGCCGCCTGGCTGGCCGACCGCGCTGCCGAGCGGCCCGATCTCGCGCTGGTCGACTACCGGCTGCCGGGTCGCGGCACCGGCCTCGACGCGCTGGGCGCGCTGCGGGCGCGCTTCGGCGGCGTGTCGCTGCCGGCCATCGTCGTCACCGGCAGCAGCAGCTGCAGCCAGGAAGCGCAGGCCTTGGCCCACGACTGCCACCTGCTGGTCAAGCCGGTGCTGCCGCACCGGCTGCGCGCGCTGATCGCCTTCAAGCTCGGCGTGCGGCCCGGAGTCGCGGCCGCCGTCGCCGGGCCGGGGTGAGGGGCGAGCCGGCCGGCGGTCCCTCAGGTCGGGTAGGTGCCCGGCAGCAGGATCGAGCGGTCGACCTGCTCGATCCGGGTGCGGCCGCAGAACGCCATCGTCAGGTCGAGCTCCTTGTGGATGATCTCGAGGGTGCGGGTGACGCCCTCGCGCCCCATCGCACCCAGCCCGTACAGGAAGGCGCGGCCGATGTAGGTGCCGCGCGCGCCCAGCGCCACCGCCTTCAGGACGTCCTGGCCGCTGCGGATGCCGCCGTCCATGTGGACTTCGATGCGCGAGCCCACCTCGGCCGCGATGGCCGGCAGCGCCTCGATCGAGCTCTGGGCGCCATCGAGCTGCCGCCCCCCGTGGTTGCTGACGATCAGCGCGTCGGCGCCCGAGTCGGCCGCCAGTCGCGCGTCCTCCACGTCCTGGATGCCCTTCAGGATCAGCCGGCCGCCCCAGCGCTTCTTGATCCACTCGACGTCGCCCCAGTTCAGGCGTGGATCGAACTGCTGCGCGGTCCAGGCCGACAGGTTGCCCATGTCGGTCACGCCCTGCACGTGGCCGACGATGTTGCCGAACTGGCGCCGGCGCGTGCCCAGCATGCCCAGGCACCAGCGCGGCTTGGTCATCATGTTCACGATGTTGGGCAGCGTCAGCTTCGGCGGCGCCGACAGCCCGTTCTTCAGATCCTTGTGGCGCTGGCCGAGGATCTGCAGGTCCAGCGTCAGCACCAGCGCATCGCAGCCCGCGGCGCGCGCGCGCTCGATCAGGCGCTCGATGAAGCCGCGGTCGCGCATGACGTACAGCTGGAACCAGAACGGGCCCTTGGTGTGGGCGCGCACGTCCTCGATCGAGCAGATGCTCATCGTGCTGAGGGTGAAGCGCACGCCGAAGGCCTCGGCCGCCTGCGCGGCCAGGATCTCGCCGTCGGCGTGCTGCATGCCGGTCAGGCCGGTGGGCGCCAGGGCCACCGGCATCCGGACCTCGGCGCCGGCCATCGTGGTGGCGGTGCTGCGCCCCTCCATGTTCACGGCCACGCGCTGGCGCAGCTTGATGCGGGCGAAGTCGGCCTCGTTGGCGCGGTAGGTGCCCTCGGTCCAGCTGCCGCTGTCGGCGTAGTCGTAGAACATCCGCGGCACGCGCTTCCTGGCCAGCACGCGCAGGTCTTCGATCTGGGTGATCACGGGCATCGGGGGTCTCCGTCTTCGCTGCGCGGGCCAGGCGTCTCGGGCCGAGCTGGGCCGAGCGACAGCCTGTCGGAGATCATAGGCCGGGCGGCCGAGCCCGCAGCCCGGCCTGACTCTGCTAGGGTCGCACCAGCGAGCCGGCGCGCACGCCCAGCAGCCGCAGCCGGCGGCCGAGGTCGACGCGCTTCAGGCACAGCCCGGCGGCGTGGCGGATCGCAGCCGCGTCGCTGGCCGGCTGGTGCAGCGTCAGGTCGCGCGTGACGGTGCGGAAGTCGTCGAATCGCAGCTTGATGCCGATCGTGCGCGCGGCGTAGCCCCGGCGCTGCAGGTCGCGCGCCACCTGGGCAGCCAGCGCGCTGAAGATGCGCGAGAGTTCGTCGCGGTCGTGCACCGCGTGCAGGTCGCGCTCGAACGTCGTCTCGCGGCTCATGCCGGCGGGCTCGGCGTGGGTCTGCAGCGGCCGGTCGTCGCGGCCGTGCGCGGCGTCATGCAGCCAGTGCCCGCCGCGGCGGCCGAAGTGCTCGACGAGCCAGCCGCGCTCGCAGGCGGCGATTTCGCCAATCGTGCGGATGCCCAGCCCCAGCAGCCGCGCGCCCGCCTTCGGCCCGATGCCATGGATGCGCCGCACCGGCAGCGGCCAGATCCGGGCCGGTACGTCGTCCTCGGTGAGCAGCGTGAGGCCGTCGGGCTTGTCGAGCTCGCTGGCGATCTTGGCCAGCAGCTTGTTCGGCGTGACCCCCATCGAGCAGGTCAGGCCGGTGGCGCGGCGCACGTTGTTGCGGATCTCCTGCGCCAGCGCGCGGACGCCGCCGTGCGGGTCGTGGCCGACCGCCTCCTGGGCGCCGGGCACGTCGGTCAGGTCGATGTAGATCTCGTCGATGCCGCGGTCCTCGATCACCGCTGCCACCTCGGCCACCGCCGCCTTGAACAGGCGCGAGTGGAGGCGGTAGCGCTCGAAGTCGGTGGGCAGCAGCACCGCGTCGGGCGCCAGCGCGGCCGCCTTCATCAGGCCCATGCCCGAGTGGACGCCGTAGTCGCGGGCGGCGTAGGTGGCGGTGGTGACCACGCCTCGGCCGGCGTACCCGCCCAGGCGCGCAAAGCGCAGCGCGCCGTCCGGACCTGGCTGGGGCTGGTGGCGACGGCCGCCGCCGATGACCACCGCGCGGCCCGCCAGCTCCGGGTAGCGGAGCAACTCGACGGACGCGTAGAAGGCATCCATGTCGAGATGGGCGATCCAGCGGCGGGGCATGGTTGGCGGGTTCAGGGCCTGGTGCGGCCGTGAACAGGTTATCGATTCGGGGGACCGGAAACATCGGAGGGAGTAAATGTGTAAAGCGCACAGTTATGATGATTTCATGCGTTGCCCCAGATCGGCCGCACCCGTGGCGCCTGAAGGGCCCCGCATCCCAACCGTGGAGTCCGCCATGGCGACCCCCGAAGTTCCCCGAACCGTCCACCGCACGCGCCGTCTGCTGCTGCTTGGCGCCGCCGCTGGTGCCAGCTTCGGCGAAGGGCCGATCGCCGGCTTCCGATCGATCATCGTGGCCGGTGTGCGCCACGACGACAGCATTGCCGCCGTGCAGGACGAGGACGGCGCACCACGGGACCGCAGCGCGTTCAAGCTCGGCTCGCTGGTCGAGATCGAGGGCGGGCGCGTCGAGCTCCGGCTCGGCGCTCTGGCCACCGCGGTGGTCGCTCGGATCGTGCTCGGGCGCTCCCTGCTCGGCCCGGTGGGCCCCGTCGACACCGACGCCGCCACCGGCCCGTCGCTGACCGTTCTTGGCCAGACGGTGCTCGTCACCGCCGGCATGGTTTTCGACGACAGCATCCCCGGGGGGCCGGCGGGCATCGCCGTCGGCGGCGTTCTGGAGGTGCAGGCGCTGTACGACCCGGCCTGGCAGCGCTTCACCGCCACGCGGATCGAGCGCAAGCCGCAGGCGACGGCCGCCCACCTGCGCGACCGCATCCGCGAGCTGGACACCGCGGCCATGACCTTCTTGATCGGCTCGGAGAAGATCAGCCATGCCGCGGTTTCGCCGCCTGCCCGGCCCCGGCTCCTGGCCAATGGCGTCCAGGTCCGGTTGCCGCTGCAGCCCGCTCAGGCCAACGGGGCCTGGGTCGCGTCGCGGATGGCGGTCGGGCCGCGCACGATCGAGCCGAGCGGCGAGGCCGAGATCGAGGGCGTGATCAGCAGGCTCACGTCTGTGGCGGCGTTTGAGGTCGACAGCCTTGCGGTCCAGACCGGCACCTCCATGCTGTTCCCCGATGGCACTGCAGGCCTCGTCGCCGGCGTCGAGATCCGGGGGCACGGTCACCGGCAGCGTGCTGGCGGCCACCGTCGTGCGGCTGGACGACGAGCGGGTCAAGCCGCGCGAGTTCGAACTGCACGGCGCGATCTCCGGTCTCGATGCCGCCGCCAGGAACTTCGTCGTGCGCGGCGTGACGGTCTCCTGCGCCGGCAGCGTCGATTCCCGGAACGGCCGCGAGGCAGCGCTGGCCGACGGCAAAGCCGTCGAGGTCAAGGGCACGGTCGCCACCGGCAAGCGCGTCGTCGCCGCGACGCGCATCGCCTTCGAGTGACGCGGGCCTGAGACCGTCGGAGACGGGCCGGCAGCGACAATCCCTTCGGCCCGTTGCCGCGATGAGCACCGACGAATCCGCCACCTCTGGCACCGCAGACGGCGCCGACCAGCAGGCGCTGGAGTCGGCGCTGCAGCGCCTGCTCGAGCCGCTGGCGCGGCTGGTGGTGGCGCGCGGAGTGCCCTACGCGACGGTGGAGGAGACACTCAAGCGCGCCTGCGTCGAAGCGGCGTCGGCGGTCCATCCCCAGCTGGCTCCGCACCGGCGCGTGAGCCGCATCGCCACCGCCACGGGCATCAACCGGCGCGAGGTCACGCGGCTGACCCGCGACCGGGCCCGCGCCGCCCCGGTGACGAGGCCGCGCTCGCCGGTCAGCGAGCTGTTCACGCGCTGGCGCACGACGCCCCCTTACGTCGACGACGCCGGGGCGGCGCGCGCGCTGCCGCGCCAGGGCCCGGCGCCGAGCTTCGAGAGCCTGGCGCAGGAGATCACCCGCGACGTGCATCCGCGCAGCCTGCTCGAGGAACTGGTCCGCCTGGGCCTGGCCCGGGTCGACACCGCCACCGACGAAGTCCGGCTGCTGCGCGAGGTGTTCGTGCCCGGCGGGGACCCCCCGCGGCTGTACGGCCTGATGGGCGCCAACGTGGGCGACCACCTGGCTGCCGCGGTGGAGAACCTGCTGGTCGACGACACGCGGCACTTCGAGCAGGCGGTGTGGGCCGACGGCCTGAGCGACGCGTCGCTGCAGGCGCTGCGGCCGCTGGTGGCGGCGCAGTGGCGTGCGCTGCTGGCGGCGATGGTGCCGGCACTCGAGCAGGCGGTCGCCGCCGACGCGCAACGCCAGCCGCGCCCGGCCGGGCGCTTCAGGCTGGGCCTGTACGAATTCAGCGCCTCCGCGGCCCCGGCCCCGGAGGACGACGGAGAGCAACCATGAAGCTGCGACACGCGCTGGCCGTCCTGGCCTCCGTCGCCTTGCTGCTGGCCGCCTGCGGCGGCGGTGGCGGCGTGGGCAGCGGAGGCACCGGCGGCTACGCCTCCGGCGCCATCGCCGGCTTCGGCTCGGTGATCGTCAACGACATCGTGTTCGACGACAGTGCCGCCGACGTGCGCGACGGCAGCGACACGGCGCGCGCGCGCAGTGACCTGCGCCTGGGCATGACGGTGGAGGTGGACAGCGACGCGATCGTCGCCGGGGCGGCGCGCGCCAGTCGCATCCGCTTCGACAGCGCGCTGGTCGGCCCGGTGGCCGGCGTCGACGTCGCGGCGGACCGCTTCACGGTCCTCGGGCAGGTGGTGACGGTCGACGAGACCACGGTGTTCGACGACCGGCTCGCCGGGCGCCTGTCGCGGCTCTCCCCCGGGGCCCGGGTGGAGGTCTACGCGCTGTACGACGCGGCGCTGCAGCGCTACCGCGCCAGCCGGGTCGACCTGCTCGTCGGCGAGCCGCCGGCCTACCGCGTTCGAGGCGTCGCCAGCGCGGTCGACCGTGGCGCACGCACGCTGCAGATCGGCAGCGCGACCTTCGCCTACGACCGCGCCACGGGGGTGCCGGCCGACCTCGCCGACGGCCAGTTCGTGCGCCTGTCGCTGCCGGCCGCGCCACCGATCGGCGGTCACTACGAGGTGACCGCCTTCGGCACCGCGGTGAGCGGCCTGCCCGAGCTCGACGGCGTCGTGATCAAGGGCCTGGTCAGCCGGCTGGCGAGCGCCGCCAGCTTCGCCGTCGACGGCCGGCCGGTCGATGCCAGCGCCGCGCAGTTCGAGGGCGGCACGCCGGCCCTCGGTCTGCGCGTCGAGGTCGAGGGGGCGATGCGCGGTGGCGTGCTGCGCGCGCGCACGGTACGGCTGAAGAGCGACGAGCAGGAACGCAGCCGTGGCTTCGATCTGCGCGGCCCGATCGAATCCGTCGGCACGACGGTGCCGCGCAGCTTCGTGCTGCGCGGGCTGACCGTCGGCACGGCGCGGGCCGACCTGCGCTACGAGGACGGCACTGCGGCCGACCTGGTGGCGGGCCGCTGCGTCGAGGTGAGGGCCCTGCTCGCGGTGACCGGCGCCTCGCTCGAGGCCACGCGGATCAAGTTCGCGTCGGGCTGCCGATAGCCGTATGCCATGGCCCCGAGCCCGGGCCGCTGCCTGCGAGCCCTGGCCGCGAGCCGCTGGCCGCCAGCTGCCGGCCCCTAGCTGTCAGCGGCGGGCTGCAGGGCGCCGCCGCCGACCCCCTGCGCCAGGCGGGCACGGTGCCGCTCGACCTGACGCTGCACCTGTGCCGGGGCCGTGCCGCCGACCAGCGCGCGCGCCTTCATCGAGCCGGCCAGCGTCAGCACCTCGGCGACGTCGGCTTCGACGCGCGGGTGCAGGGCCTGCAGTTCGGCCAGGCTCAGCTCGGCCAGGTCGACCCCGCGGCCGAGCGCCACCTTCACGGCGTGCGCGACCGCCTCGTGGGCGTCGCGGAAGGGCACGCCCTTGCGGGCCAGGTAGTCGGCCAGATCGGTGGCGGTGGCGTAGCCGCGGCGCGCCGCGCGCTCCATCGCCTCGGGCTTGACGACGATGCCGCTCACCATCTCGGCCAGGATGCGCAGCGTGTCGGCCACGGTGTCCACCGTGTCGAACAGCGGCTCCTTGTCCTCCTGGTTGTCCTTGTTGTAGGCGAGAGGCTGGCCCTTCATCAGCACCAGCAGCCCCATCAGGTGGCCGATCACGCGGCCGCTCTTGCCCCGCGCCAGCTCGGCCACGTCGGGGTTGCGCTTCTGCGGCATGATGCTGCTGCCGGTGCAGTAGCGGTCGGCCAGGTCGATGAAGCCGAAGTTCTGGCTCATCCACAGCACGATCTCCTCGGCGAGCCGCGAGACGTGCACCATGCAGATGCCGGCGAAGGCGGAGAACTCGAGGGCAAAGTCGCGGTCGCTGACGGCGTCCAGGCTGTTCTCGCACAGCGCCTCGAAGCCGAGGGCGCGCGCGACGTGCTCGCGGTCGAGCGGGAAGCTGGTGCCGGCCAGCGCCGCGGCGCCCAGCGGCAGCCGGTTGACGCGCCGGCGCAGGTCGGCCAGGCGCTCGGCGTCGCGGGCGAACATCTCCACGTACGCCAGCAGGTGGTGCGCGAAGCTCACCGGCTGCGCCACCTGCAGGTGGGTGAAGCCGGGCATCACCGTCTCGGCGTGGCCCGCCGCCAGCTCGACCAGCGCCGACTGCAGGCCCGCCAGCAGCAGCGCGATGCGGTCGACCTCGCCGCGCAGCCAAAGGCGCACGTCGGTGGCGACCTGGTCGTTGCGGCTGCGGCCGGTGTGCAACCGCTTGCCGGCATCGCCCACGAGCGCCGTCAGGCGAGCCTCGACGTTGAGGTGCACGTCCTCCAGTTCGAGCTTCCACGCGAAGCTGCCGGCAGCGATCTCGGCGCGGATCTGCGCCATGCCGCGCTCGATGGCGGCGAGGTCGTCGTCCGACAGGATGGCCTGCGCATGAAGCATCCGCGCGTGCGCCAGGCTGCCTTCGATGTCGGCCTGGGCGAGCCGGCGGTCGAAGCCGACGCTGGCCGTGTAGCGCTGCACGAGCTCGCTCATCGGCTCGGAGAACAGGGCCGACCAGGCCTGTTGCTTGTTGGCGAGGGGATCCAGGGCCATGGCTGCGGCAACCGTGCGGAGCGGGTTTGAAAGGGCGACTTCGTATTATCCCGGGGAGTGATGGCAAGCCGCCCCGACCCGGCCCCCGAACGCGACGACGCCGACGCCGTCTTCGCGCCGGTGCAGACGCGCCCGCAGAGCGTGTGGCCCGAGAGCTCGCGCACGTCGGACCGCGCCAGCAGCCAGTTCCCCGCCACCCGCTTCGACCCGCTGGCCGAGGAGCGGGCGCGCCTGCAGGCCCAGGCGGCCGCGGCCTTCGACCTGTGCCACCCGGCGGTGGCGCTGCGCGCCGTGCTGCTGGTGCAGGCCGTGCTTGCGATCGCGGCGCTGGCCAATGCCGACACGCTGGCCGAATGGGGCGCCCGGCAGGCCGCGTTCGCCTTCGGCGGCGCGGTGGGCACCGGGACCTGGCTGGTTGCGGTCTGCGCGCTGCGCGGCGCGCTCGCGGGGCGTGCCGACGCGCTGCGCGGCACGGTGGTGCTCGTGCTCGGAGCGGCGGCGTCGCTGGCGGCCTGGTGGCCGCTGGCCTGGGCGGGTCTGGTGCAGCCGCCGCACCCGCTCGGCTGGGCGGCGATGGCCCTGACCGGCGCCGCGCTGGCCGCGCTGCTGTGGTCGTGGCTGGAGCTGCGCGCGCGCATCTGGCACCCGGCCACCGCCGGCGCGCGGCTGGCCGAGCTGCAGTCGCGCATCCGACCGCACTTCCTGTTCAACGCGCTGAACACGGCGCTGGCGCTGGTGCGTGTCGACCCGGGCCGCGCCGAGGCGGTGCTCGAGGACCTGGCGCAGTTGTTCCGCGTCGCGCTGGCCGATGCCGGCGCGTCGGTCTCGCTGGGCGAGGAGATCGACCTCGCCCGCCGTTACCTCGACATCGAGCAGGTCCGCTTCGGCAGCCGCCTGGCCGTGGACTGGCAGGTCGACCCCGGCTGCAGCGACGCGCGCGTGCCGCCGCTGGTGCTGCAGCCGCTGGTCGAAAACGCCGTGCGCCACGGCGTCGAGCCGTTGCCGGGGGGCGGCTGGGTGCGCGTGGAGGCCGTGCGCCGGCGCGGGCAGGTGCTGGTGACGGTGAGCAACCGAGTCGGCGACGAGCCCGGCGCCCCTGGCCACGGCATGGCGCTGCACAACATCCGCGAGCGGCTGCGGCTGCTGCACGACGTGGCCGCGCAGTGCGACGTGCGGCGCGAGCGGGTCGACGGGGAGGGCGTGTTCCGTGCGCGCATCGTGCTGCCCGCCCCCTGAGACGCGACGCGCCGTGCGCGAGCGGGGCCGCGCGCCCGTTCGGCCATGAACGACGCTGCCGCGCTGCGCGTGCTGATCGTCGACGACGAGCCGTTGGCGCGGCTGCGACTGCGATCGCTGGTCGATTCGCTGGCCGACTCGTCGACTGCACCCGGCGAACGGGCGACCGGTGCGGCCGGGGCAGCGCCCGCCGTGGTGGTGGGCGAGGCTCCCGACGCCGACGCGGCGCTGGCCTTCGCGCGCAGCGAGCCGTGCGACGTGATGCTGCTCGACATCCGGATGCCGGGGCGCGACGGCCTGCGGCTGGCGGCGGCGCTGCGCACGCTGGCCGCGCCGCCGGCCGTGGTGTTCGTGACGGCGCACGCCGAGCACGCGCTGCGGGCGTTCGAGCTCGATGCGGTCGACTACCTGACCAAGCCGGTGCGTCGCGAGCGGCTGGCGCAGGCGCTGCAGCGCGTGCGCCAGCGCCGCGGCACGGGCGAGGCGGCCGCCGCGGCCCCGGGCATCCTGGTCGTCGCCGAGCGCGGCCGCGTGCTGCAGCTGCCGCTGGCCGAGGTGCTGTACCTGCGGGCCGGCCAGAAGTACGTCACGCTGCGCACCGCGGACCGCAGCTACGTCCTGGACGAGTCGCTGAGCGAGCTCGAGCAGCGACTGGGTGCCGGCTTCGTGCGCGTGCACCGCAACGCCGTCGTCGCGTTGCGGGCGATCCGCGCCCTCGAGCTGCGCGACCTCGGCGACGAGGAGCCGGCGGGCGAGGGCTGGGCGGTCCGGGTGGCGCCGCTCGACGAGTGGCTGGCCGTCTCGCGGCGGCAGGTGTCGGCGGTGCGGCAGGCGCTCGCGCGGGCGGGCTGATCACCCGGTGTTGCGCAGGCCGGCGGCGATGCCGTTGATGCTGAGGTGGATGCCGCGCTGCAGCCGCTCGATGCCCGGCTGGCCATCGCGTCGCTGCCGGTAGCGGCGCAGCAGCTCGACCTGCAGGTGGTTCAGCGGGTCGAGGTAGGGGAAGCGGTGGCCGATGCTGCGCGCCAGCGCAGGGTTGGACTGCAGCCGCTCGCGCTCGCCCGTCACCAGCACCAGGGCGTCGGCCACGCGCAGCCATTCGGCACGCAGCCGGCCATGGATGCGACGCGCCAGCGCGCGGTCCTCGACCAGCTCGGCGTAGCGGGCGGCGATCCGCAGGTCGCTCTTGGCCAGCACCATGTCCAGGTTCGACAGCAGCGTGCGGAAGAAGGGCCACTCGCGGTGCATGCGCTGCAGCAGCGCCGTGCGCTCTGCGCGGACCCCGGCGGCCAGGAAGGCCTCGACGCCGCTGCCGAAGCCGAACCACCCCGGCAGCGCCATCCGGCACTGGCCCCACGAGAACCCCCAGGGGATCGCACGCAGGTCCTCGATCGCGCGCTGTGGCGGCTGGCCGTCGCGCGGCCGCATCGCCGGCCGCGAGCCGATGTTCAGCTCGGCGATCTCGCGGATCGGCGTGGCGGCGAAGAAGTACTCGACGAAGCCCGGCGTCTCGTAGACCAGCGCCCGGTAGGCGTTCCGGCTGGCCTCGCTCAGCTCGGCGGCCGCTTCCAGGAAGGCGGGCGGCGCGCTGCGCGTGGGGTGCAGCAGCGTGGCTTCCAGCGTCGCGGCCACCAGCGTCTCGAGGTTGCGCCGGCCGATCTCGGGGTTGGCGTACTTGCTGCCGATCACCTCGCCCTGCTCGGTGAGCCGGATCTGGCCGTTCACCGTGCCCGGCGGCTGGGCGAGGATCGCCTGGTAGCTCGGTCCGCCGCCGCGCCCGACCGTGCCGCCGCGGCCGTGGAACAGGCGCAGCCGCACGCCGATGCCGCCCGGCCGCTCCGAGAACAGCCGTACCAGGGCGGTCTCGGCGCGGTACAGCTCCCAGTTGCTGGTGAAGTAGCCACCGTCCTTGTTGCTGTCGCTGTAGCCGAGCATCACGTCCTGCTCGGCGCCGCCGGCCGCCACCAGCGCGGCGATGCCGGGCAGCGCGTAGAACTCGCGCATGATCGGTCCGCTGCGGCGCAGGTCGGCGATGGTCTCGAACAGCGGCACCGTGATCAGCGCTGCCCGCGCCGGCCGTGACCCGTCGCCCAGCGTGCCCTCGAGCAGCCCGCACTCCTTCTGCAGCAGCAGCACCTCGAGCAGGTCGCTCACCTCCTCGGTGTGGCTGATGATGTAGTGGCGGATCGCGCTGCGGCCGTACAGCGCCAGCGCCTCGCGCGCCGCCTCGAACACCTCGAGCTCGCCCTGCGCGAGCGCGCTGTAGGCCGCGCCGCGCACGCGCAGCGGCCGTGCGTCGGCCAGCAGCGCGAGCAGCCGCTCGCGGCGTGCCGGCTCGGGCAGCGCGCCGTAGTCGGGCTCCACCCGCGCGACCCGCAGCAGCTCGGCGACGACGGCCTCGTGCTTGTCCGAGCTCTGGCGCAGGTCGAGCGTGGCCAGGTGGAAGCCGAACACCTGCACCGCGCGCAGCAGCGGGGCCAGCCGCGGCGCGACCAGCGCCTGCGCGTGGTGCGATGCAAGCGAGCGCTCGATCACGCGCAGGTCGGCTAGCAGCTCGTCGGCGTCGGCGTAGGGCGTCGAGGGCGCCACTGCGTGGCGCAGCGCCTCGGTGCGCGTCAGCCGCTCGAGCGTGGCGGCCAGCCGGGCGTAGACGCCGATCAGCGCGCGCCGGTAAGGCTCGTCCTGGCGGTGCACGTTGGTGTCGGGCGAGCGCGCGGCCAGCGCCTGCATCTCGGGCGTCACCGGCGCCAGCGTGCCCGAGATCGACAGCTCGGCGCCGAGCTCGTGCACCTCCGTCAGGTAGTGGCGCAGCGCGACCTCGGCCTGGCGCGCCAGCGCGTGGCGCAGCGTGGCGGCGGTCACGTTGGGGTTGCCGTCGCGGTCGCCGCCGATCCAGTGGCCCATCCGCAGGAACGGGGCCATCGCGTGGCCGGCCAGCGCGCGCTCGAGGTCGCGATACAGCCGCGGGATCTCGCGCAGGAAGGTCGCCTGGTAGTAGCTGAGCGCGTTCTCGATCTCGTCGGCCACCGTCAGGCGCGCCGTGCGCAGCATCCGCGTCTGCCACAGCTGGGTGACCCGCGCCCGCAGCAGCGCCTCGTTGTCGGTCAGCGCGTCGGCGGCCAGCGTGTCGCGCGGCGCCAGCAGCGCCGCGATCGCGCGCTCGGCGTCCAGGATGCTCTTGCGCTGCACCTCGGTGGGGTGGGCGGTCAGCACTGGCGAGATGTAGGCGTGGGCCAGCGTCTCGGCCACCTCGGCGGCGCGGTGGCCGGCGCGGTGCAGCCTCTCGAGCGCGAGCGCGAGCGAGCCCTCCTGCAGGTGGCCGGCGCGGCGGTGCTCGGCGCGCCGTCGCAGGTGGTGCCGATCCTCGGCGATGTTGGCCAGGTGGCTGAAGTAGCTGAAGGCCCGGATCACCGTCACGGTCTGGTCGGCCGACAGGTTCTTCAGCAGCCGGTCGAGCACGCGGCCGGCGCTGGCGTCGGCCTTCAGCCGGTAGGCCACCGACAACTTGCGGATCCGCTCGATCAGCTCGAACGCCTCCGCGCCCTCCTGCTCGCGGATCACGTCGCCGAGGATGCGGCCCAGCAACCGGATGTCCTCCACCAGCGGCTTGTTGTTGGCGGCCGCCTCGGCCCGGCCGGCGGCGCTGCTGGAAGTGGTGCGTGCGGCGACCCGCTTCGGTGCTGCCCGCGCGGTTCGGGTGCTTGGCATCGGGAAGCCTCCGTCTATGTAACCAGGTTACCAATGATGCCAGCAAGCCGCGCGCCCGCCGATAATCCCGGGCATGAAGCAGCCGGTCGTCATCGCCACCCGCGAAAGCCGCCTCGCCCTGTGGCAGGCCCACCATGTGCGCGACGCGCTGGTCGCGCGGTTCGGCCTCGACGTGAGCCTGCTCGGCATGACGACCCGGGGCGACCAGATCCTCGACGTCACGCTGTCCAAGGTCGGCGGCAAGGGCCTGTTCGTCAAGGAGCTCGAGAACGCCCTCGAGGACGGCCGGGCGCAGCTCGCCGTGCACTCGCTGAAGGACGTCCCGATGGACCTGCCGGCGGGCTTCGCGCTGGCCGCGGTGTGGGAGCGCGAGGACCCGCGCGATGCCTTCGTCTCCAACCGCTATGGGTCGCTGGACGAGTTGCCCCGGGGTGCGTGCGTGGGCACGTCCAGCCTGCGCCGCGTGGTGCAGCTGCTGGCGCGCCGCCCCGACCTGCGCGTCGAGCCGCTGCGCGGCAACCTGGACACGCGCCTGCGCAAGCTCGACGAAGGCGGCTACGACGCGATCGTGCTGGCTGCCGCCGGGCTGAAGCGGCTCGGGCTCGGCGAGCGCATCCGCAGCGCCTTCGGCGTGGACTCGATGATCCCGGCCGCGGGACAGGGGGCGCTCGGGCTGGAGGTGCGCGCCGACGCGGCCGAGCTGCTCGCGCTGCTGGCGGCGACGATCCACCGCCCGACCTGGCTGGCGGCGCACGCCGAGCGCGCCGTCTCGCGTGCGCTGGGCGGCAGCTGCAGCATGCCTTTGGCCGCGCACGCCGCCTGGCAGCAGGGCGCCGACGGCGCGACGCTGGTTCTCGAGGCCGCGCTGGGGCACCCGGAACAGCCAACGCGTCCACTGCTGCGCGCCACCGCGCGCGGCACCCCTGCCGACGAGCACGCGGCGCGGGCCCTGGGCGAGCAGGCTGCCGCCGCGCTGCGCGCAGCCGGTGCCGGCGACTACCTGCAGCCGCCATGAAGGCATGAGCGGCAGTCCGTCATGACCGCTGTGACTGTCCGACACGCCCGGCTCGGCGCTGCCAGGGCGCGCCGCAGCTCGCGCCACCGCTGTGCCTTGCGCGGGGCGCGGGATGTCTCGGGCAGCCCCCTCGTCCGCGCCGCATTGCCTCCCGGCTTCTGAGCCGTCCGCGCCGTGGCTGCACCGATGCCGGGACGGATCAGGCGGCCCTGCACGTCGCTCGCGGGAAGGTGCCGGCCCCCGCGCGCAGTGCGCGGCGCCGCAGCCGCTTGCCCGTGAGCGTCACCTGCGTGATCCTCACCCGGCCCGCGGCGCAGGCCGCGGCGGCGCGCGAGGCACTGCAGCGCTGCGGCATCGAGGCGCACAGCCTGCCGCTGATCGACATCGGCCCCCCGCCCGACCCGGCCGCGCTCGCGCGGGCCTGGCAGGAGCTGGCGGGCGACGCGCTGGTGTTCTTCGCCAGCGCCAACGCGGCCGGGCAGTTCCTGGCCGCGCGGCCGGCCGGGCGGCAGTGGCCGGCGGGCACCCTCGCCGCGGCGCCCGGGCCCGGCACGGCGGCGGCGCTGCGGGCCGCAGGCGTGCCGGCGGGGCAGGTCGTGGCTCCGCTCGACGGGTCGGCGAACTTCGACTCCGAGGCACTGTGGGCGCTGCTGGAGCCGCAGCCCTGGAGCGGCCGCCGCGTGCTTCTGGTGCGCGGCGAGCAGGGACGAGAGTGGCTCGGCGAGCAGCTTCAGGCGGCCGGCGCCACGGTGCGCGCGGTGGCGGCCTACCGGCGCCTTGCCCCTCGGCCCGACGACGCGGGCCGCGCGTTGCTGCAGCGCGCGCTGGCGCGTCCGCGGCAATGGCTTTGGCACTTCGGCAGCGCCGAGGCGCTGCGCAACCTGCAGGCGCTCGCCCCCGGTGCCGATTGGAGCGCGTCGCGCGCGCTGGCGACGCACCCGCGCATCGCCGAAGTGGCGCGCGCGCTCGGCTTCGGCCAGGTCGCCGTGATCGCGCCGGGTGCTGCCGCGCTGGCCGCGGCGGCCGGCTTGGAGGCCTCCGATGCCGATCCCGACCGCGGCCCCGGCCCCGGCCCCGGAGCCGCTCCCGCAGAGGCCGCGGTGCGGCCCGCGAGCGGCGCCGTCACGCCCGCGGACGCCGCGTCCATGCGTGTCCCTGGGGTGTCGGACGGCGCGTCCGTGCCTGCCGCGCGTGCACTGGATGCAGCGCCCGTGCCCGCGCCGGGCGCCGCTGACTCCGCACCCGGCTGAGCCTGCGAGCTCGGCGTGGGCGCCCGCGCGCACGAATCCAGTGCTGGGCCCTCGCCTCGGCCCGCATGCCCGAATCCCTGCCCATGGCCCGCGCCCTGCTGGCCCGCCTGCGCGGCCGATAGAATGCCCGGTCCGTGACCGAGCCGCTCGCGCCGTCTTCCGAACCTGCAGCCGATCGCGGTTCTGCATCCCTTCCCGGCGCGCCGGTCGTGCCGAGTGCGCCGGCCCCAGCGTCAACGCCGGCAAGGCCGGCAGCGCCTGCCGACGCCCCTGCAGTGACCGCAGTGACGTCTACTGGCACGGCGGGCTCCCGGCCAGCAGACGCGGCCACCGGGCGCTGGCTCGCGGCCGGGGCGGCGCTGCTGGCCGCGGCCGCGGCCGCAGCCGGCATGCTGGCCTGGAACACGCAACAGCGCGTCAAGGCACTCGAGGCCGAGCTCGTGCGCCGCCAGGTGGACAGTGCCGCCGCCGCGAACGAGGCGCTTTCGCTGGCGCGGCAGGCCGACAGCGGCGCCCGCGAGCTGGCGGCGCGGATGGCCGTGCTGGAAGCGCGCGTCGCCGAGACGGCGATGCAGCGCTCGCAGTTCGAGGACCTGATCCAGTCGCTGGCGCGCTCGCGCGACGAGAACGTGCTGGCCGACATCGACACCGCGATCCGCGTCGCGCTGCAGCAGACGGCCATCACCGGGAGCGTCGAGCCGTTGCTGCTCGCTCTGCGGCAGGCCGACGAGCGGCTGGCGCGCTACAACCAGCCGCGCCTGGAGCGCGTGCGCCGCGCGGTGGCGCAGGACCTGGAGCGCGCGCGCGGCGTCGCGCTCGGCGACCCGGCCACGCTGGCGCAGCGCCTGGACGACGCGATCCGGCTCGTCGACGACCTGCCGCTGCTCGCCGCCCCGGGCGAGCGGGCGGGGCGGGCCGCGGCGCGCGCGGCGCCCCCGCGCGCGGCGGCATCGGCGCCGGCCCCTGGCGCGTCGGCGCCCGACGCCGGCCCCTGGCGCGAAGCGTGGGCCTTCTTCGGCACCCGGATCTGGGACGAGATGAGGTCCTTGCTGCGCGTGACCCGCATCGACCAGCCCGAGGCGATGCTGCTCGCGCCCGAGCAGGCCTTCTTCCTGCGTGAGAACCTGAAGCTGCGGCTGCTGAACGCGCGGCTGGCGCTGTTGTCGCGGCACTTCGACATCGTGCAGTCGGACCTGCGCGAGGCGCAGTCGGCGCTCGATCGCTACTTCGACCGCGACGCCAAGCGCACCGCGGCGGTGGCCGACGCGCTGCGGCAGGTGGCCGCTCAGGCGCGCAGCGTCGGCGTGCCGCGCCCCGACGCCACGCTGGCGGCCATTGCTGCCGCGTCGGCCGGCCGCTGAGGCCCGGCAAGGGAGACGGTGCGGTGCGCGGCGTCGTCTGGGTGGTGCTGCTGTTCGCCGTCGCCGTGGTGGCAGCCACCACGCTGGGCGCCAACGACGGGCTGGTGTCGATCTACTGGAATGGCTGGCGCACCGACCTGTCGCTGAACCTGTTCCTGCTGGCGCTGCTGGCGCTGGCCATGCTCGGCATGGCGGTCGTGCACGCGCTGGAGCGCGTGGTCAGCCTCCCGCGGCGTGCCGGCCAGTGGCGCGCGCTGCGCCGCGAGCGCGCCGCCGAGGCCGCGCTGCGTGAGGCCCAGGCCGCCTATCACGCGGCGCGCTACAGCCGTGCCCGCAAGGCCGCCGCGCGCGCTCTGACGCTGCAGGCGCAGACCCCGCAGCTGGCCGGCAACCGCGAGTTCCACTCGTTGGCGCGTCTGCTGGCGGCCTCCAGCCTGCATCGGCTGCAGGACCGTGCCGGGCGCGACGAGCAGCTGGCCGCAGCCCTGGGCGGCCCGCCCGCGGGCCTGGCGCACGACGCCCTCGAGGCTGCGAGGCCCGGCGAGGCGGGCGCCGCCGGGACCGAGGCAGCGCTGCCTCCGGCCGCCGGCCCGGCCGCAGCGGCGGTGCCCTCCAGCCGCGGCGGCTCCGACCGCGCGGTCGACGAGGGCGCGCAGTTGCTGGCCGCCGAGTGGGCGCTCGAAGACCGCGACGGCGCCCGCGCACTCGACGCGCTCGGCGCGCTCGCGCCCGGCGCGGCGCGGCGCACCCATGCGCTGCGGCTGAAGCTGCAGGCGCAGCGGCTGGCCCGCCGTCCCCTCGAGGCGCTGCACACCGCGCGGATGCTGGCGAACCACCAGGCGTTCTCGCCCGTGGTGGCGCTGGGCCTGCTGCGCTCGCTGGCTGCCGAGGCGCTGGACACCGCGCACGACCCGCAGCAACTGCGCCGGGTGTGGTCGCAGTTCGACCCGGCCGAACGGCGCGACCCGCAGGTCGTGGTGCGCGCGGCGGCACGGGCCGTGCGCCTGCAGGCGCCGGACGAGGCGCGCCGGTGGCTGCGGCCGCTGTGGGAACGCGCCGCCGAGCTCGACCGCGCGGACCGCGACGCCGTCGCGCTGGCGCTGCTTGACGCCCGCGCCGGCATCGGCTCGG
The DNA here is from genome assembly GCA_020248915.1 of Rubrivivax sp. Lineage (GTDB taxonomy): Bacteria > Pseudomonadota > Gammaproteobacteria > Burkholderiales > Burkholderiaceae_C > Rubrivivax. Next base: position 90,962 of record JADCGP010000027.1, read on the forward strand.
ACTGGCTGCCGCTGCTCGAGGCGACGCTGCAGTCGCTTGGGCACGAGGCGCCGGTGCAGGCGGCCGTGGGTGCGGCCTTCGCCGAGTGCGGCCTGTGGGGCAAGGCGCGGCGGCTGCTCGAGCGTGCCGCCACCGTGCCCGGCCTGGCCGGGCATGCGCGGCGCGTGGCCTGGCGCGAGCTGGCGCGACTCGCGCGCCAGGAAGGCGACCCGGAGCGCGCCGCCAGCTGCGACCGCGAGGCCGCGGCCATCGACTGAGCCGCCAGGGCGGCGTGGCCGAGGCCGGGCAGCCGCCCCGGCAGGTGGCCAATTCCCGCTGCTATACTTTCCGGCTCCGCGCGGCTGTAGCTCAGTTGGATAGAGTACTTGGCTACGAACCAAGGGGTCGTGGGTTCGAATCCTGCCAGCCGCGCCAGCGTTCCGACGGGCCGGTCCTGAACGAGGACCGGCCCGTTCTCGTTTCGATCCCGCTGGCCGCTGCTCGAGCAGCGCGTCGCAGCCCCGTCCCCGGGGACCGCGAGGGGCCTGCCGTGGAGCCCCGTCACGCCGGCCGCGCCGGGTGCGACCTGCGGGGCTTCGCCCCCGCCTGCTGCCACTGCCGCCGGAGACCGCCATGACCCGCACCGCACGCGTGTACCGCATCGAGATGCTGATCAAGTCGCGCGGGCACGTGTCGTTCCGCGCGTTGCTCGACGAGCTGGAGGTGTCGCCTGCCACGCTCAAGCGCGACCTGGAGTTCCTGCGCGACCAGCTCGGCGCCCCGATCGAGTACGACCGCGACGTCAACGGCTACCGCCTGGGTACTGCATCGCGCGGCCGCCGGCACGAGCTGCCCGGGCTGTGGTTCAGCGAGCGCGAGCTGTACGGCCTGCTGATGACGCACCAGCTGCTGAGCGAGCTGGACGGGCAGGGCACGCTGAGCCGGCACCTGCAGCCGCTGCTGGAGCGCGTGCACGAGATGCTGGGCCAGTCCAAGGCCGGGGCACGCTCGATCGTTCGCCGCGTGCGCATCGTGAGCCCCGCGCGGCGCCCGGTGCCGTCGCGCTACTTCGAGCTGATCGGCGAGGCGCTGGTCAAGCGGCGGCGTGTGCGGATGCGCTACTTCACCCGCGGCCGCGGCCAGAGCGGCCTGCGCGAGATCTCGCCGCAGCGGCTGGTGCACTACCGCAATACCTGGTACGCCGACGCCTGGTGCCACCGCACCGAGGGACTGCGCCGCTTCGCGCTGGACGCGATCGAGGATGCCGAACTGGTCGAGGCGAAGGCGCGCGAGGTGCCGCTGCGCCAGGTCGAGTCGGAGATGGACGGCGGCTACGGGGTGTGGGCAGGGCGCGATGCGCGCTGGGCCACGCTGCTGTTCGACGCCGAGGCCGCACGCTGGGTGAGCCGCGAGCAGTGGCATCCGATGCAGCGCTCGGCGTCGCTCGCCGACGGCCGCTACCGGCTCGAGCTTCCGTACACGGACGACACCGAGCTGACGATGGACATCCTGCGCCACGCCGGGCACGTGCAGGTGCTCGAGCCGGCGTCGCTGGCGGCGCGCGTGCGCCAGCAGTTGCGCGACGGGCTGGAGCTGCAGGGATAGCGCGGAGGGCATACGTGCGTCCGCGCGCGAGGTCCGACCCGGGCGGCCCGGTGGGCCCCAGCGTGGCAGGGAGGCGGGGCCTTCAGGCGGTGCGGACGATGCCGGCAGCCCGGATGCTGCACGTCTTCGGCCTTTGGCGGGCCGGATGGTGGCGGGTGATTGTCGGGAATAAAACGCACCCGTTGAGCTTACGAGTAATGCTGCGGGCATCCGCGGACTGGTGAGGTCTCGTCACCGGGAAAGCAGTTCCACATACGCCTGGTAGCTGTAGACGCGGTTCTTCCTCTGGCCGGTGAGCTCGGCCAGGATGCCGAGGTCTTCCAGCAGCTTGACGGCGGCGCTGGCGGTCGGGAACGTCGTGTCCAGCCGCTGGCGAACGTGCTCGACGCTGAAGCGCGGCATCATCGGCAGCAGTTCGAACAGGCGGTAGCTGATCGGCCCCGCCTTGGGAGACTCCAGCAGTCGCTTGCGATCGGCCGTGATCAGGCTGGCCACATCGGTGATGCTGCGCTCAGCATCCGCGGACGCCGCAGCCACGCCTTCCAGGAAGAAGGATACCCAGCCCTCCCAGTCGCCGTCACTGCGGATGGCCGACAAGCGCCGGTAGTACTCGGCCTGGTGCTGCTTGAGGTAACCGCTCAAGTACATCAGCGGCTCCCGCAACAACCCCCAGTGCTCCATGAGTGCGGCGATCAGCAGACGCCCGATGCGCCCGTTGCCATCCAGGAAGGGGTGGATGGTTTCGAACTGGGCGTGGATCAAAGCGACCCTAGCCAGCGGCGGCAGGTCGGAGTCGGTGTTGTGGGTGAAGCGCTCCAGATCCGTCAGCAGATCGGCCACTTGCTGCGGTGGTGGCGGCACGAAGGCGGCGTTGCCCGGTCGCGTGCCGCCGATCCAGTTCTGCGAGCGGCGCAGTTCGCCGGGCTGCTTGCCAGCACCGCGCACCCCGTCGAGCAGCAGCCGATGGGCTTCGCACAGCAGGCGAACGCTGATCGGCAAGCCCTGCGGGTCGCGCAACTGCCCCTGCACCCAGCGGAAGGCGCGCAGGTAGTTGGTGACCTCCTCGACATCGTCGGTGTTGCTGACCTTGAGGCCCGCTTCCTCGTCGAACAGGTCGGTCAGCGTGGCCTGGGTGCCCTCGATCTGCGAGGTGAGCAGTGCCTCCTTGCGGATGGCGCTGTAGAGCAGCCATTCCACCGACGGGACCAGGCCAGACACGCCGGCCAGGCGCGCCAGCGCCAGTTCGGCCTGCCGGTCCCGGTCGACGAAGCAGGCCGGCGCCAGCGGCGGTTCAGCCGGGGGCAGCGGTCGCGGCACGAAGGCGCGCACCGACTCACCCAGCGTGGTCGTGGTGGCGTAGGTGCCGGTGGTTCGGGGCATTGAAAGCGTGCTTTGATTTTCTGGCTCAAATTAAAGCACGCTTTACTGTTACTCGCCAGCATCAAGGCGAATCTTCATAGAGTCAGCCCCGACGTCGGCGGGTTCTACGTGCTTACCCCGAACAGCGCGGCTAGCCGCTCGTTCAACCACCCGAACCCCACGCGCTCCTGCTCCAGACGCAGCCGAGGCTGGTGTCGATCGAATCGGAGGTCGTCATAGACCGCCGTCTCCTCGGGCGTGAGACGCGCCAAGTCGTGGCGCGCAGGGTCGGGCTCCTCGCCCCAGTGCAGGCGGTGAGCAAGGAGCGTCGCACGGTCCATGAGAAAGGACGCGGCGCCGGGGAAATAGCCACGCAGTTGGTCGAGGATGGCGAATCCGTGGGTGTCGATGTCGCCCCAGTACTGCAGCTGGCATCGATGCAGCCACTGGGCGCGCGCCAGCGCTTCCCAACCGTAGCCTGCGCCGAAGACGACCATGGCGTCCGCAGCCGGCGGGAAGGCGAGGAAGTTGGTCTCGTTCTCGGTGATGAAGACGCGCCGGGCCGGTAGCGTCAACGCCGCGAAGCTCGCGGCGTCAAGCGTGATGTCGGGCAGGCCCTTGCAGCCCGGAAGGCTGGGCAGCGATGGGTCGAGTAGGCGAAACCGAATCCGGACGGGCTTGTCCAGGAAGCCGAATCGGCGCGTGAACTGCGCGACGCCGGTCGCGTCAAGCTCGATGACTTCGGGTGGCAGAGCCAGGTCCAGCAACTCAGCCAAGACGCCTCGGTGGGCCTCGATGAACTTGCTGTCCACCCCAGGCACGTTGACCTGGCGCAGGTACACGGCCGGTCGAGGATGGGCCTGCAGCCATGCGACGACGGCCAGAAGACGATCCCAGCGGTCGACCAGATCCAGCGCCTGGATCGGCCGCCGAGACAGCCACGCCAACAGCCGCGGCTGCGCGGCCGCCGTCTGCTGCCACAGGGCCTCGAACCGCTGCGCTTGCCGAGCCTTGCCAATGAAGGCCAAGGCGTCTTGCAGGGTATCGATCCAGACGGCCGCTGGGAGCCGCTGCATGCCCTGGACGCGGTGATTCCACGCTCGCCATTCGATTCGAACCTGAGGGGTATCGCCGATGGCACGCACCCAGTCACGCGCGGCCTCGAAGCGATCGGACAGGTCCGCAGCGCTGGGTGGCTTCAAGCTCAGGCGCAGCGGCCACGAAACGATGTCCGTCACCGCCGCCCGCAGCAATTCGCCACGATCCCACAAGCGTTGGACCTGAGCGCGCAGATCTGCCGGCGTGGTCCAGCTCATGGTGCCGCGCCGTCTCCGGCAGCCCTGGCTTCGGCCATGCCTTCCGCCTTCTGAGTTCGGTACTCCTCAATGGACAGGCAGCGCAGCCGCGAGTCGCGTCCGCCCTCGTTGTGCACGAAGCCGACGCTGGCCACGAAGGGCTCGATGATGTGGATCTTCTGCAGCGGCGTGACGATCAACAGCTGCAGATTGAGCTGCTGGAACAGGCGCAATCCGTACTGCGCCGACTCGTCCGACCCGCGCCCGAAAGCTTCGTCGATCACTACGAAGCGGAACGACCGCGAACGAACGGCGATCCACTCCAGCCCGAATTGGTAGGCCAGGCTCGCGGCCAGCACGGTGTAGGCCAGCTTCTCCTTCTGACCGCCCGACTTCCCGCCCGAGTCCGAGTAATGCTCGTGCTCGGCACCGTCTGCGCGCCAGCGTTCGCTGGCCGAGAACAGGAACCAGTTGCGCACGTCGGTGACCTTGGCGGTCCAGCGCCGGTCGGCGTCCGACAGCCCTTCACGGCCACGGAAGCGGTCGATGATGGCCTTGACCTGCAGGAACTTGGCTTCCGAATACTGTTCGTCGGCCGAGCCCGTCATCGCGCCCTCGGTGCACGCCCGCAAATCGTGCTGGAAGTCGCGGATCTCCGCATCCGGGCTGGGCAGCGCCACCAGCTTGATGGTCCGGCCGGGGTTGTAGTCGATGGCTTGGAGCGACTGGTTAATGAAGTCGACGCGCTCCTTGATCGTCTCGCGCTCGCGGGCGAGCTGCGCGTTGAAGTTGGCGATCTCGTTGATGGTGTTGACGTTCAGCAGCTCCTTGAAGCGCGCCTCGAATCGCGGCAGGTCGTCGCTCTTCAATCCGGCGAGCATCCGCTCGTACTCCGGCAGCGCCGCCAGGCTCACGTCCATCTCGACGGTCTCGGCCTTGAACTCCTCCTTGAAGCCGCGCATGGCATTGACGATGCGCTCGGTCAGACGGGCCAGGCGCTTGTCCTCCGCGTCGATGCGCTCCTGCAGCCACTTGCGCACCTCCTGCTCCCGGTTGTCGCAGGACTCGACCGACAGTTGATGCTCGCCCAGCGCCTGCGAGCGCCAGCCATCCAGGCGCTCGATATGCGTCGCGGTCAGCGGCAAGTCGTTCCACACGCTGCCGGCCTGATCCCGCATCGCCTGCGCTGTCTCACGCTTGCTCTTGACCTCGCCTCGCTTGCCCAACGCGTCGGACCGCTTGACCTCCAGCTCGCCAAACCGCTCCTGTGCGGCCTTGAGCTGGCGCCCCAACTCTTGCAGGGTGTCGTATGCGGCTTCCAGCCGCGCGCGCTCCTCGGTGAGTCCAGCAATCTGGCGGGCCAGGCTCATCCAGTCGATATCCGCAAAGCGCGTGAACTCCTCCAGCTTGCTGAGTGCATCGAGCCGGCCCCGCAGTTCGTTGCGCGCTTGGCTGATCTCGCCAATGCGCTGCCCGAGCAGGGCCAGCTTTGCCTCCAGACGCTCCCGTTGGTCTCGCAAGGCCCGCAGCTTGTCGGCATTGCTCCAGCCGAGCACATAGCGGCTGCGGTCGTCGATCCGGCTGCGGTCGTCCTTCTCGTGGCGACCGCTCGGGTCCTTGATCTGACCGGAGCGAGTGATGGCGCGCGCCTCGCGGCGAAACTGCTCTGCGGTGTCGCAGCAGGCGACGTCGAAGCGCTGGCGAAGCTCCTGCTCCAGCCACTCATCGTGTGGTGAATCGGTCTTGATGGCGAGCTTGCGCACCAGCGACTGCGGATGCAGCGCCGCGCTTTGCGCCGCCTTTCGCGGACGCACATGGAAGTACACCAGGCGGGCACCCAGCTGCTGACGGTCCACCCAGTCCACAACGGCCTTGTACTGCCCGTCCGGAACCAGCAGCGCGAGGCCGAAGCCGCGCAGCAGCCGCTCGGCGGCACCCTCCCAATCGCGCTCATCGTCGCGCACCTGGATGAGCTCGCCCGCGAAAGGCAGTTCGTCCTCTCCGATCGCCAGCGCCGCACACAGCGCGTCGCGAATGCGGATCTGTGCAGCGTCGATGTTGCTCTTGCGCCGCTGGAGACTGTCGATCTCCTCGGACAGGGCGGCGTGTTCTTCACGGCCCTTGCGGAACGTGAAGTCCTCTTCGCGCTCGCGGTTGTCCAAGTCGGCAATGCGCTCGCGCAAGCCTTCGGCACGCTGGCTGATGCCTTGTTGCTGGATGAGGAAGCCTGCTTCATCCCCCGGCGCCGACTCATCGATGCGGGCCAGCAGCTCTTGGAAGCGGTCTGACCTTTTCTGGCGTTGGACCTTCTCCCCCTCCAGGCGGCAAATCTCTGCCGCCAGCTCCTCCAGGCGGTCGCCGCCGTTGTCGCGCAGGGCCCGCTCCAGGCGGCCGACTGCAACGCGCTCGGTCTCACGCTGCGCATCCAGGCGCTCGATCTGCGCATCCAGCCGGGCTGCGTCGTCCGCCAGCAAGTCGAGGCGGCGGTCCAGCAGCTCGCCCCTGAGCCGGGCGAAATACGGTCGAAGCTGATCGCGCGCATCGCGCCAGCCCTGAATCTCGGCTGCGAGCAGCTGGTGGCGCGCGCCGTCGTCGACCAGGGGCGTCAGCAAGTCCACCTGCCGCTTGGCCTTGAGCACGGCCTGGTGCGCCCGGTCCAGGTCGTCGAAGTGGCGGATCAGGGCCTCGATGCGTTGCCCCGAGTCGAAGGGTTCCAGCATGTGGCTGCGTACGAAGTCAGTGAGGTTGCCCACCGACTTCATCGAGACCGTCTGGTGGAACAGCTCCAAGGCCTGCTCGTGCTCGATGCCGAAGCGCCGGCGGAACCAGGCCCCATACGGCGGGAAGCTGTCGAACAGTTCGCAGCCCGCGCCCCGCAGCTTCTTGCGCAGGGCAGTGATGTCACTGCCGAAGCCGCTGAAGTCATCAGTGATGGTCAATGCCCGCTCAGCCGCCACAAACAGGCGTGCGGGTTGGCCCTGCGGGTCCTTCAGCCAGAAGACCTGGGCCAGCGTCACGGCCTGGTCATAGCCCTCGTTGCGGAAGACGCCCAGGATGACCGAGTAGCTCGACGCATCGCGCAGCGCCACGGGCCGGGCGCTGCCCGTCACCTCATTGCGCTCGCTCTTGTAGTGGCCCAGCACGTAGGACCGCAAGGAGCGCTCGCGGGAATCTGCCCCGGCCGCCTTGTTGTAGGCCACGCGATGCGCCGGCACGAGCAAGGTCGTGATGGCATCGACCAGCGTGGACTTGCCCGAACCGATGTCGCCCGTGAGCAGGCCATTGCGCCCGTCGAGCTCGTAGCGCCAGACACGCTTGTCGAAGGTGCCCCAGTTCAGAACTTCCAACCGCTGCAGCCGAAAGCCCACCCGGGTGTCGTCGACCACGAAGTCCAGCCCCCATGTCCCGTCGTCCATCGGCGCTTCAAGCATCGGCCACTCCTTTGCTGGCCGCCTTGTCGGTCGCTTCGGCAGGCGCTGAGGACAGCGCCGTGCGGTAGACCTCCAGCCGCGCGTCGAACTCCGCCAGCCACTGCGCGTCGACGAAAGCCTTCAGGATGCGCCGCACCTCGTAGTGGCCTCTGTCCTGGCCACCGCCAGCAGCAGGCTTGAGCCGGCGCAGAAAGCCCAGATCGACCACCTTGGTGATCGTCGCGTCCACTTGGTCGATCAGCCGGGCCTCGTTCGTGCCATCGGGCAGAAACACCCGCATCAGCTCTGCGATGTCGTCACGCGAGAGCACCAGTCGGGTGTCCCCACCGCCTGCGTCGAACTCGGCCATGCGCTTGCGCAGCAGCGCCAGCATCAGGCTCACCGGGTAGGAAAGCGGCCGGCGTGCGACAAGCCTTGGCAGGCGCGGGGCCCCCTCAGCCTCGTCCGGGTCCGGACGACTCTTCAGGAAGGCGTGGCCTTCGGCCTCGTCCAGCACCAGGTCGAGCAGCAGCACGGCGGCCTGTTCCCGCACCCGCGCCTGCAGGCGCAGCAGGCTGGCCCACAGGCGCTCATCGTCGTCGCGGTAGAGCACACCCTTGAGCAGGTGCACCATCAGCTGCGACAACTCGGGCACCGCCGGCAGCACGCTGGGCGGCGTCTCCACCGAATCGTCCTCGTGCCGTGCGTCGTCCGTGTTCATGTCTCCCTGGCCCCTCGATACCGTCAGCGCGTGAAGATCACGCGCGGCAAGCGCGCCTCGCGCGTCACGGCTTCGCCCACTGCATTGCGGGCCAGCCAACGGATCGGCTCCTCCACAGCCTCGTCGACCAGGGCGCGCAGGCCCTCCAGGCCGTCGCCGCCGTCCCCGGCGTGGGCCAGCTCCAGGTAGGCCACCAGTTCGGCCAGGCCCTGGTGCAGAGGCTCGGCATCCAGCAGCTCACGAAGCGTGATCAGTGGCTGGCGGCGCAGTACCCGTTGAACAGCCGAGCGCAGGCGCGCCTTGTCCACCACGATCTGGTCGAACAGGCGCGCGGTGTCAATGTCTTCCTCGCCAGCCACGAGCGCCATATCAACCAGGCGCGGCTTCACGCTCGGCGTGAACAACGGCCTCTCCAGCGGCAGTTCGATGTCCGCCGCCATCGCGTCGATGTGCATCACCGAGCCAGCGGGCGTCGCCCCGCGCAGAGCCAGCGCCTTGCTCTCGATACCGTGCAGCAAGTCAAGAATGCGGCGGTTCTCCAGAAAGGCCCGGTCGTCCAGGAAGCGGCGCAACTGCTGCGACAGCTGGGCCACCGTGCGCTGCGTGTGCTCGCCTGCCTCCAGCCAGTCGTGATGCACGCGGCGGGTGCGTGGTTCGGGCTTCAGCGCCACGACGGCGGGCAGCGCCAGCACCTGATCCAGCCGCTCGGAGAGTTCCTCCTGTCGCCGGCTGGACATGAGGAAGTCCCAGAAAGCGCGGAAGCTGCGGCCCTGGTCGGAGTCCCCGATGGCATCGCGCTCGCCCATGATTTCGTCGAGCAGCGCACCCTTGGCGCCTTCCCACAGCGCGATCTTCTCGCGCACCTTGCGGTCGAGCCCGCGGAAGTTGTGTTCCACCTCGCGGAAGTCGGCCAGCAGCTCGCGCGCCAGTTGCTGGAACTGCTGAAAGCGGTCCTTGACCGCCGTGTCGTCCAGCAGCGGTACGTCACCGGCCAGCACGCGGGCGATTTCTGCGTCCAACTCGTCGCGCTTCTTGCGCAGGTCGGCCACGCGCTTGATCGGGTCGGCCTCGGTGCCGGCGCTGATCTGCTCCAGCAGCGCGAAGAGCGTGAGCAGGCGCGATTCGGTGCCAACGAATGGGCGCTCGGTCAGCGTCAGCAACCAGGCGATGGCCTTCTCGGTGGCGGGCGTCAGGTCGAACTGCGCCTCGTCCGTGCCCGGCTTGTAGAACTTGCGCAGCCAGCCCTTGTCGGGCGCGGCCCAGTCGTTCAGGTAGTCCTGCGCGCCCTTCGGGTACGCCTCCGGTCCCAACTGCTCGCGCAGGGCGAACAGCTCGTCCTCCAGCGCCTCCGCAAGATCGGCCTCGCTCATCACGCGCACGTTGGGCGCCACGAACACCCGGTGCAGGAAGCTCGCCACCAGCGGCGCGTGCGGCGAGGCCAGCAAGCGCCAGGCGGGGTGGCGGTCGCGTAAGGCGCTGAGGGTGGCGTGGTCCATGGCCCAGGGCTACGCGGCCGCGTCGGGCGGGTTGGCGGCGGCCAGGTGAGCCAGTGCCGCGGCTTCCGAGTCCTCGATGGCGATTTCCACCGCACGCTTGGCGGCGTCGAGAAGCCGGGTGGCCCGCTGGCGGGCGTGGGCCGACTGGCGCACTGCATCCTGCACCTGCGCCTGCACGCTGGGCGCAATGGCGGGGATCGGCAGCGCCAGCAGGTCGGACTCCGAGATGGCCGGGTACATGGTGGCGCTGGTGTGCAGGTCCATCAGCTCGCAGACGAGTGGCAGCCGCAGGAAAGTCAAGAGCACTTCGCCACTGATCCCTTGCGGCTGCAGCACCACGAATCCGGATGAGCACACGGCGCCATCCTGTTCAGGAGCGACAAGGGCACTCAAGCGGCGGATGGGGCGCACCGTGGAGGTGATGACGTCTCCTGCTCGGACATGCTGAGTCGCGCGGCTGGGGGCTTCGGCCATCGGCACGGTGGGGAATGGCACCCGTCGGCCAGCGGCAAGGCACCGCATCAACCCGCGAACCCGCGCCAGTACTGGCGATCCGGGCAAGAAAAAAGCCAGGCGAGACGCCTGACTTCCAAAACGGTGGTGGAGACGAGGAGGATCGAACTCCCGACCTTCGCATTGCGAACGCGACGCTCTCCCAGCTGAGCTACGTCCCCACGTGAGCCGAGAATTCTAGCAGCCCGTCGGGCCGTGCCGGCCGCGGCTAACATCCGCCGCCGCTGTCCACCGCACGAGGAGACCGACGGATGCGAGCGCGCCACGACCCTGCCTGGCTGCAGGCGCAGTACGACAACCGGGCCCGGGTGCCCGGCTTCGCGGGCCACCTCGAGCGTTGGGCGTCCGCCTCGCGCCTGGTGCGCGAGCAGGCTCCCTGCACGCTCGACCTGCCCTACGGCGAAGGGCCCGGCGCGACGCTCGACGTGTTCCCGCCGACGCGGCCGGTCGCCGGCGGCGCGCCGGTGCTCGTGGTGATCCACGGCGGCTACTGGCGCGCGCTGGACAAGAGCGACTTTTCCTACGTCGCCCCGGCCTTCACCGAGGCCGGGGCGCTGGTGCTGGTGCCGAACTACGCGCTTGCCCCCGCGGTGGACATCGAGCACATCGTGCTGCAGATGACGCAGGCCGTGGCCTGGGCGTGGCGCAACGCCGCCGCCCACGGCGGCAACCCGGCGCGCATCGCGGTCGCGGGGCACTCGGCGGGCGGGCACCTGGCGGCGATGCTGCTGTCCTGCCGCTGGAAGCAAGTGGGCGACGACCTGCCCGCGCAGCCGCTCGCCGGTGCGCTGTCGATCTCGGGCGTCTACGACCTCGAGCCGCTGCGCCACACGCCCTTCCTGCAGGCAGACCTGCGGCTGACGCCGGCAGCGGTGGCGCGGCTGTCGCCGGCCTTCTTCCCGCGGCCCAAGGGCGGGCAGCTGTACGCGGTGGTGGGGCTGGAGGAGAGCGACGAGTTCCTGCGCCAGAACCAGCTGATCCGCGACGTGTGGGGCCCGACCACGGTGCCGGTGTGCGAGACCGTGGCGCTGACGAACCACTTCTCGGTGGTCGAGGGGCTGGCCGACCCGAAGGCCCGGGTCCACCATCTGGCGCTGCGGCTGCTCGGGCTGGCCTGATCCCGGGCCGCCGCCTGGCGCGGCGCCGGGCTATGGCCCGCATCAAGGTTTTGTATTGTCCTTGTCGTGGACAGTCTGTTAGCGTCTCACCCCGGTCGTGCCATCGCAGCGCCCGCTTCGGCGGCACACGATCGATTCCCGCGTACCAACCCCCGTCTTCGAAGAGGAGCACACCACCATGGGCTTGAAGGGTTCCAAGACCGAGCAGAACCTGAAGGACGCCTTCGCCGGCGAATCGCAGGCCAACCGCCGCTACCTGTACTTCGCAAACAAGGCCGACGTGGAGGGCCAGAACGACGTGGCCGCGCTGTTCCGCAGCACCGCCGAAGGCGAGACCGGTCACGCGCACGGCCACCTGGAGTTCCTGGAGCAGGGCTCGGGTGACCCGGCCACCGGCCTGCCGATCGGCAGCAGCCGCCAGAACCTGATGGCGGCCGTCGCTGGCGAGACGCACGAGTACACCGACATGTACCCGGGCATGGCCAAGACGGCGCGCGACGAAGGCTTCGACGAGATCGCCGACTGGTTCGAGACGCTCGCCAAGGCCGAGCGCTCGCACGCCAACCGCTACCAGAAGGCCCTCGACGCGCTCGTCGACTGACACCTGTCGCGGCGGTCGGACAAGGGGCCGCGTGCCCCTTGTTCTTTTCCTGCCCCACCCACGGACCCTGCCATGCGCGAAGGCAACCTCGAAGCCCCGACCCGTCACCCGCTCGACTGGAAGAACCCCGAGTTCTACGACGATGGCAAGCTCTACGCCGAGATGGAGCGGGTGTTCGACATCTGCCACGGCTGCCGCCGCTGCGTGAGCCTGTGCCAGAGTTTCCCGAACCTGTTCGACCTGGTCGATGCCACCGCCGACGGCGAGGTGCACGGGGTCGCCAAGGACGACTACTGGAAGGTGGTCGACCAGTGCTACCTGTGCGACCTGTGCTACATGACCAAGTGTCCGTACACGCCGCCGCACGAGTGGAACCTCGACTTCCCGCACCTGATGCTGCGGGCCAAGGCGGTCAAGCACGACAAGGGCGGGGTCCCCGCGCGCGACAAGCTGCTGGCCAGCACCGACGTGCACGGCCAGTTCGCCGGCATCCCGATCGTGGCCCAGGTCGTCAACAAGGTGAACGGCACGATGGCGATGCGCAAGGTGCTCGACCGCCAGCTCGGCGTGCACCCGGAAGCCTGGATGCCCAAGACCGCCACCCAGCGCTTCCGCTGGGGCCGCGCGATGAGCAACCCGTCGTTCACGGTGACGAACGGCCAGCGAACGCCGGGCAAGGTGGCGATCTTCTCGACTTGCATCGTCAACTACAACGAGCCCGGCATCGGCGAGGACCTGATCAAGGTGCTCGAGCACAACGAGATCCCGTACGAGATCGTCGAGAAGGAGCAGTGCTGCGGCATGCCCAAGCTCGAGCTCGGCGACCTGAAGTCGGTCGAACAGAGCTGGGCGGCCAACATCCCGGTGCTCGAGAAGTACGCCCGCGAGGGCTGGGCCATCCTCAGCGCCGTGCCGAGCTGCACGTTGATGTTCAAGCAGGAGCTGCCGCTGATGTTCCCGGCCGACGAGGCCACGCAGCTCGTCAAGGAAGCGATGTGGGACCCGTTCGAGTACCTCGTCGCGCGCCACAAGGACGGCCTGCTGAAGACCGACTTCACGCAACCGCTCGGCCAGGTCAGCTATCACATCCCCTGCCATGGCCGGGTGCAGAACATCGGGCGCAAGACGGAGGACCTGCTCAAGCTGATCGGCAAGACCGTCGACGCCAAGGTCAACACGGTCGAGCGCTGCTCCGGCCACGCCGGCACCTACGGCGTGAAGACCGCCACCCACCCCATCTCGATGAAGATCGGCAAGCCGGTCTTCAGGAGCATGGCCAAGGACAACCCCGACTACATCGCCAGCGACTGCCCGATGGCGGGCCACCACATCGCCCAGGGCATGCAACAGGCGGGCACGCCAGCCAAGGCCGTGCAGCACCCGCTGTCGCTGGTCCGCATCGCGTACGGCCTGGAGTGAACCCCATGACGACCATCGCCCGCGACAGCCTCCTGACGCTGGAGGCCTACTCGAAGATCCGCAAGTCCTCGCGCGCCGCGGCCATCGCCCACCGCAAGCTGCGCAGCGTGGCGCTGGGCGAGCACGTGACGCTGCAGTTCGAGGACGAGCAGACGATCCGCCGCCAGATCCAGGAGATGCTCCACATCGAGAAGATCTTCGACGAGGAAGGCATCCAGTCGGAGATCGACGCCTACGCACCGCTGGTGCCGGACGGCACCAACTGGAAGGCGACGATGCTGATCGAGTACCCCGACCCGCACGAGCGCAAGCGTGAGCTGTCGCGGCTGATCGGCGTGGAGGACCGGATGTTCGTCGAGGTAGAGGGTCACGGCCGGGTCTACGCGATCGCCGACGAGGACCTCGACCGCGAGAACGACGAGAAGACCTCGTCGGTGCACTTCGTGCGCTTCGAGTTCACGCCGGCCATGCGCGAGGCGGTTCGCGCGGGTGCCGCCGTCAAGATCGGCTGCGACCACACCAACTACCCGGCGCACGTGCAGGTCGCGCCGGAGACGCTGGCCAGCCTGGCCGGGGACCTGCGCTAGCTACCCGGGGCGACGCCCGCCCAGCCAGCCGGCCGCGTCGGCGCTGTACAGCGCCAGCGCCGACCAGATCAGCGCGAACCCTGCCAGGCGGGCGCCGTCCATCGGCTCGCCGAACACCCACACGCCTAGCGCGAACTGCAGCGTCGGCGAGATGTACTGCAGCAGGCCGAGCGTGGCCAGCGGCAGCCGTCGCGCGGCGGCGGCGAAGCCCAGCAGCGGCAGCACCGTCACCGGGCCCGTCAGCACCAGCCAGCCCAGCAACGCGGCGTCGCCGCCGGCGCGCACCTGCGCCAGCGCGGCGCCGGGCTGCGTGAAGGTCCACCACGCCAGCAGCGGCACTGCGACGACGGCCATCAGCGCGGTCTCCGCGGCCAGGCCCTCGAGGGCCCCGAGTGCGGCGGTCTTGCGCACCAGGCCGTACAGCGCGAACAGGAGCGCGAGCGCCAGCGCGATCCAGGGCAGGGCGCCGGCGGTGGCGGTGAGCCAGACGACGCCGGCGGCCGCCAGCGCCACCGCCGTCCACTGCACCGGGCGCAGCCGCTCGCCGAGCACGGCCACGCCGAGCGCGACGTTGACGATCGGGTTGATGAAGTAGCCCAGGCTGGCCTCGACGACGCGGTGCTCGGACACGGCCCACACGTAGATCAGCCAGTTCGCCCCGATCAGCACCGCCCCGAGCAGCACCATGCGCATCTGCTGCGGCGACCGCAGCAGCGGACCGAGCCAGCTCCAGCGCGCCAGCACGGCCAGCGGCAGAGCCACCGCCAGCACCGACCACAGCGCTCGGTGCAGGATGATCTCCAGCGGCGTGACGGCGGCGAGCTCGCGGAAGAACAGCGGGTACAGGCCCCAGCCGACGAAGGCCAGCGCGCCGTAGAACAGACCAGGATTCACCGGTGGCATTGTGGGGGCCGCGAGACGGCAGCCGCCGCGTCGTTCCTCCGGAGGATGCCGGCCCCGTGAACGAGGGTGGTTGCCGTTGCTGTTGGGGAGTGCGCGCCAAGCCCGGCTGGAGCAGGATGCACATGCGCCGCGGCGCCCGATGCGCCGGGCGGGACCCATGCCCCAGACCTTCACCGTCGGCTCGCGTTCCTGGTTCGTCAACCTCACCGCCTGGGGCTTCGTCGTCTTCGGCGGAGCGGCCTGCGTGCTCGTCGTGCTGCAGTACGCGGCGCTCGGCTCGCTGGTGCCGGCCTGGGGTACACCGCTGCCTGCCGCCACTGCGGTGCTGCTGTCCAACCTGCCCTGGGTGCTGGGGGTCGCCGGCGCCCTGTCGCTGCTCGTGCTGGTGGCCGCGGTGGGCCTGCTGCTGCGCCTGGAGTGGGCGCGGCGGGTGGCCATCGGCGTGCTCGCGCTGGCCATCGCGGCCAACCTCGGCGGGCTGTGGCTGCAGCACGAGGTGGTGCAGGCGCTGGTGAGCCGCGCCGCCGACCTGAGCGTGCTGCCCGCGGCCGTGCGCGGCCTGTTCGACGGCTTCGCTCTCGCGGCCCAGGGCCTGGCGCTGCTGCTCACGCTGGCGGCCTGCGCGCTGCTGGCGTGGGTGATCCGCGGCCTGTCGTCGCCCGCGGTGCGGCAGGAGTTCGCCTGAGCGGCTGACGCGCCGACGGTTGCCGCGCGCGGCGCGGCGCGCCGTCCGGCGGGCGACCGCGGCGCCGGCACAGCCGCGGGAGCGCTCGCTACACTGGCTCCGCTGCCTGCTCTGGCCGCTCTGGCCGCTCGCAGCCCGTCGTTCCCGCCGCTTCCCGGCGCCTACCGCGGCTTCCCGCCGATCGCCCGCCGATGCTAGATCCCCAAGCCCGTGCGCTGCTCGACCTGATGGCCGAACGGCAGGTGCCACCCACCCACACCCTGCCCCCCGCTCAGGCGCGCGCCTTCTACCGCGAGCGGCGCTTCTTCACCCAGCCCGATCCGCCCGCGCTGGAGCAGCTGCGAGAGCTGGCGCTGCCGGGGCCGGCAGGGACGCTGCCCGCGCGCCTGTACCGGCCGCGGCCGGCGGCGGTGGTGCTGCCGCTGCTGGTGTACTTCCACGGCGGCGGCTGGACCATCGGCGACCTCGACACCCACGACGTGCTGTGCCGCCAGCTGGCGCTGGCCGCTGGCTGCGCCGTGCTGGCGGTGGACTACCGCCTCGGGCCCGAGCACCGCTTCCCGGCGGCCTTCGAGGACTGCGTGGCCGCCACGCGCTGGGCGCGGGCGCACGCGCGCGAGCTCGGCGTCGACCCGCAGCGCATCGCCGTCGGCGGCGACAGCGCCGGCGGCAACCTCGCGGCGGCGGTGTCGATCGCCGAGCGCGACGCCGGCACGCCGCCCGCCTTCCAGCTGCTGATCTACCCGGCCACCGACCAGCGCCAGGGGGCGCCTTCGCACGCGGCCAACGGCCAGGGCTACCTGCTGACCGCCGACAGCGCGCGCTACTACCGTGGCCACTACCTGCCCGACCCGGCGCAGTGGACCGACTGGCGCGCCTCGCCGCTGCTGGCCCCCGACCTGTCGCGCCTGCCGCCGGCGCTGGTGCTGACCGCCGGCTACGACCCGCTGCGCGACGAGGGCCGGCAGTACGCCGACGCGCTGTCGGCCGCCGGCAGCCGTGCGCAGTACGTCTGCTTCGAACGCCAGATCCACGGCTTCATCACGATGAGCCGGGTCATCGACGAGGCACTCGCGGCGGTGGACCTGTGCGGCGCGGTGCTGCACCGCGCGCTGGCCGCCTGAGAAGCCGTGAATGAACCCGGCGCGAAGCGGATCCGCCCGCCCGCCGCGGCGCGCCCGCGGCGGCCGGCCTACTCCGGCTCGCGCCGCAGGTCGCGGAAGGCCGCGAACAGCCACGATCGCATGCCCAGCACCAGCGTGTAGGGCCGCTTCTGCGACGGCGGCAGCTTCTGGTCGGCCAGGTGCTGGCGGGCGAAGTCCTGCGCCACGCGTGCCAGGCGCTCGTTGAACGCGGTGGCGAGACTCAGGCCCACCTGGCCGTGCACCAGCATCAGCATCTCGCCGTCGCTGTCGAAGCCGCCGTCGAAGTAGTCGGTCACCACGTGCTGGCGGAAGTAGCGCATCAGCGGGCCGTCGGGAAGCCAACGGAAGGTCTTGTCCAGCAGCAGCCGGTAGCGGTTGAGCGGCTTGAGCTCGATGACGCCGAGCTTGTCGAGCTGCACCAGACGGCCCACCAGCTCGGGTTCGGTGAACCTGTAGGTGGCGAGCATCTGCTCGTAGGTCCACTGGCTCAGGCAGCAGATGGCCACCAGCAGCAGCTTGCGGTCGGCGACGACGCTCTGCTCCTGCGCCTCGGTCAGCTCGCGCCGCTGCGGGGCGGCGTCGGCCACGCGGCGCGCCAGCTCGGCGAAGTCCATGCGCAGCACGCGCAGCACCTCGTCGATGCGCGACAGCGGCATGTCGGCCTGCGAGAACATGCGCTTGATGCTCGACTCGGCCATGCCCAGGTGGCCGGCCAGGTCGGCGTAGGTGACGCCGGCGGACTTGAGCTCGGCCTTGAGCGCGTCGATCAGGTCGCGGGTGGAGGACATCGGGGCGTCGAGGGAAGGGCGGACGGCGAGGCCGGCGGTGCGGTCGTCCGCGCGATCGTCCGTGAGTCGGCTGTGCGTTCGTCCGCGCGGCCGGGCGCGCCGGCGCAGTCATCGGCACCGCAGCGCGAGACTGTCGGACACTCTAGTGTAGTGCGCGCTCCTGTTGTGTACTTATCGTGAAGCAGCCGCCAGCGCCGCCTTCGCCCTGGTCACTTTTGCCAGGATGTCCGAGGCGCTGGCCGTCCAGATGAACGGCTTCGGATCGGCGTTGTGCTTGGCTACG
>JADCGP010000028.1 GCA_020248915.1 Rubrivivax sp.
CTGCCCCGTCTTGACCAGCCTGACCGCCTCCAGCTTGAACTCCTGCGTGTATTGACCACGCACCTGCTTGTTGCTCATCTCGTAGCTCCTGTCTCTGATTCCATCATCAGCCAAGAACTACGTTTTTCGGGGGCAAGGTCACCGACAGCGCACCGGCCGCGGCGAAAAGCGACGCTTGCGTCACGCCTGCGTCTCTACAGTCTCTACAAAGCGTCCATCGAGATCGCAACGGTCTCGCGTCACGGAGAGAGACGATGAAGCTCAAGTTGCTGCTCGCTGCGACGGCCTGCGCCGCCGGCGTCGCGTTCGCGCAGGTGGCGCCGCTCAGTGCCGGCAATGCGCAGAAGGACCGCGCCGTGCCGGGCACCGACGCCCACAAGTGGCGCGCGCATGAAGGCAACAAGGGTGCGGCCCCGGTCGCCAAGCCGGCCGCGGGGTTCGAGATCCAGGACCTGCGTACTGCATCCGGCGCCCGACCCGGCGTGCGCGCAAGTGGCCCGGAAGAGGAGCCCACGCAGGCGCGCAACACGCTGCCTTCGCACGCTGCTCCCAGCGTCGGTTCGGCTGTGCCCGCCAAGCCGCTGACGCCGCAGGGCCCGCTGCTGCGGGCGCCGCGCCGGGACGACACGCACATCAAGTGAGCCGGCGAAGGTCATCGCTGCCCGCACCGCTGCTCGATCTTCCGAACCGACACCCCTTCGACTGGATTGATGCCATGACGCGTCTGTTCCGTCCCCTGCTGCTGCTGCTGCTCGCAGGCGTTCTCGCCCTGCATGTCACGCCGTCCGCTGCGCAAGCGCCGTTTCCTGCCGACACCGGCATCAACGGCGGTGCACTGATGGCCTCGATCAACGAGCGGACCGCGGCCCAGTGCCTGGCGCGATGCAAGGACACGCCGGGCTGCACCGGCTTCCAGTTCGTGGGCGGCGCGTTCGGCTCGATGAACCGGCGCGCGCTGCCCGGCGCGAGCTGCCTGCTGTACAGCGGTGCGGTGGGTCTGCAGCCGTTGAAGGGCGTCACCGCCTGCGTGATGCCGTGCGACGGCAGCGCGCCCAAGCTGGCAGGCAAGCCGTTCGATCCCAGCACGATGCGGCCGATCGAGCCGGCTCCCGCCGCGCCGGCCACGCAGCTTCTACGCAATCCGCTGGGCGGGCCGAATCCGAACATCGCTGCGCCGGCACTGCGCAGCAACGTGGCGGGTATGCTGCCGGGCCGCTGTGGCCAGACGTTTCGGATGCCCTGCGCCCAGGCGACTGGCCCCGCCAGCATCGCGTTGACCTGGGCCGCGCACCCGGCCGCGACCCACTACCGCGTGCTGCGCGGGCCCAACGAGCTTGCGGTCGTGCCTGCCGCGCAGCGCGAGTACGTGGACAACAGCTTGAACCCGGGCGTGGAAGCGGGCTACTCGGTGGTGGCGCTGCGGTTCGAGGGCCATACGAGCCTGGGCGCGGTGGTGGTGGCGCGTCCCGAGCATCAAGTGCAGGTCCCGCGCTACGCGACCCTGGAAGCATCAGACCCGGTGAACGCCACCACGCCGGCACTCGCGACGCCGACCGGCGTCAGTGCCGAGCAGATGCACGGGGCGGTGGGGCGCGTTGTCGTGCGCTGGGCGCCGGTGCCGATGGCCAACGGTTACCTCGTTTACCGCAACGGCAATCCGTTGCCGGTCGACCCGGCAGCGGGGCAGTCGATGCGCTTCATCGACATCGACGTGCCGCTAGGGAACCACAGCTATCGGGTCGAGGCCCTGCACGCCGTGGCCAACGCGCGCCGTACGGTCAACGGCGGCACCTCGGCCGCAGCGCCGGTGACGATGACGTTTCCGCAACCCAAGCGACTGTTCCTCAGCATGGGACACGACACCGGCAACGCCGCGGTCACGCAGGCCCACTATCGGACGCACTGCCCGGCGTTGCTGGCGCTGTCGGACTGCCGCGCGGCGGAGTTCATCCGGGCGGTATCGAACTGGGAGCCGTCCTGGGCGGAGAACATGGAGTTGGAGACGTGTTGTCAGTGGACCTGGAACACTCACCGCCCGAACTGGCCGTTCGCGGGGATCTACAACCAGAGCGATCTCGGCATGAGCCGGCGCGTCAACTGCTCGCAGCCGTCGGGCAACCGGATCATCTGCTGGGTGGCCAATCACCCCGGCAAGGGTCCGAAGTACGAGTGGCACGGCATCCTTCCCACGTCCCTCAGTCTGATCGTCATGTACAGCGACGGGCGATCGTTCTTCGCCAATTTCGAACCTGCCGCGCCATTGCGACCGGACCCCTACAGGCCCGGCCTGAACCGCAGCTTGCACAGCGACCTCAAGCACTTCATCAACGATTTCGACATGGAGCACGCCCTGGCGACGCAGTCGCCGCCCAGCCTCGGTGCACAGTTGGACAGTCAGGGGCGAAAGAGCGTCCCTCATGCGTGCCTGTCGTGCCACGGTGGCCGCTACGACCCGGCGACCAATCTGGTCACCGGCGCGACCCTGCTCCCGGTGCTGGCCAGCGGCGAAGACGTGCGCAAGCTCAATCTGCTGATCTACCGCAGCAACCCAGCACCCGCCGTCGCGGCCCAGATGCATGCCCTGTACGGCGGCGCGATCGATCAGCGGCACGCGCCGATCAACACAAACGCAGTGCCTGCAGGCTGGCGTGGCAATGAAGCGGTCTACCAGCAGGTGGTCGGCCCGTACTGCGCCAACTGCCACTTCGCCCAGCGCGGACCGCTGTCCTTCGCCACCGCGCAGGACATGCGCTCGGTGCGCGAGGCCGTGCATCGCTCGGTGTGCGAGGACTTCACGATGCCGCACTCCGAGATTCAGTTCCGTCGCTTCTGGACCGAAGGCAAGCAGGTCGCGTTACCGGTGCTGCTGGCGTCCTGGCTCGGCTTCGATCGGTGCGGCAAATGAGGCGGCACTGCGACGCCAGCGCCGCGGGTCGGCCGGCGACGCGCGCACGCCGGATCAAGGCGGCATGTGCTGCCGCGGCGCTCATCAGCAGCCTGGTTGTCGTGCCGGCGTGGTCGCAGCGCACCGCCAACGTCGGCGCCGAACTGAGCCCCGGCGTCGCGTGGGAGCCGCATGGCCCGCACACGCGGGCGGTGGGGCTGCGGCCGCTCAACGCCGCCGAGGTCAGGCTCGCGCAGCAGCGCGCCGCCGGCTTCCACGCGGCCTTTCGCGCCAGCCCGAGCTTCAGCACGCCGCGCAACCGCGCCCACCTGGTCACCAGCAGCGCGGCGATCGAGCCGCCGTGGGAGAGCAACCTGGCGCGCGCGCCGATCCTGCAACAGAGCGTCACCGCGTACTGGACCGTGCCGCGCGATGCCCGCCGCAAGCCCGACGGCGTGCTGACGCCGGTGTTGGGCGGCGCCCATGAGCTCGTTTACTTCGAGACCAATCGGGTGCCGCGCGCCGACCTGCTGGTCGATCGCACCACCGCGGGCGACTTCACGCGCGGCGTGACCAGCGGCAAGCACGGCGGGTTCTTTCCGCAGCCGCGCGTGCTCGGCCAGCTGGGCGGCGGCACCGTGTACGCCGATGTCGTCGTGCTCACGCGCGACGGTGCCAGCGTGCTGGCACCGGCGCCGATCGGTGCGCTGCTGGAGGGCGAGATCGAGCGGCTCACCAAGATCGTCGCGCAGACCGAACAAGGCTCGGCCGAGCGCATCAAGCAGGCAGAGGACGACATGGCGCCGGCCAAGGTGGCCGAACGGCGCGCCAAGCGCGAGCAGGCGTGGCGCCGCGAGACGCCTGACCCCGCGGTGCTGGCGCAGCGGCTCGACGCTGCCCACCGCAGCGACCTCGCCGACCTGGAACGCACGCGCAAGGACTTCGCCATTCCGGCGCAGCCCGATCCGCAGCACCGCTACTGGGCGCCCAGGCTTGCGCTCGACGCGGCGCAGAAGCTCTCCGCGTCGCTCGCCGGCGCCGCGCGCCAGCATCCGGCCTGCGGCAGGGTCGAGCCCGGCCATCGTGGCAGCTACGGCGTGCGCTTTGTGGTGGCGGGCAGTGCACCCGACTGCGTGCCGATGGTGCAGGTACGCAGCGATCTGCTCGACCCCAGGCGCGGTCTCGACGAAGTGCAGTTGCTGGCGGTGTACTTCAGCGGCAGCGATTGCGGCGAGGTGATCGGCGACGCGCGCCCGCTGCCGAGCGCGGGCCGCTGTCACTATGGCGTGCCGCTGCTGCGCGAGATGGACTGGGCGGCGGCGCGCAAGGCGCTGGGGTGGGCGCCATGAGGCGCCGCGCCCGAATCGCCCTGACGCTGCGGGCGCGGGTTGCCGGTCTTGCGCGTCGTGCACGGTTTGCGCCGATCGCGCACGCTGCGACACGTACGGCGCATCTCGCCCTGGCCGCCGTGCTGTGCGCGACCTGCGCCGTCGCCGCGGCGCAGCCCGCTGCCGCCGGGCCGGTCGAGTTCCGCTACGACGCGCCGTGGGTCAGCGATGGCGGCCGCGAGACCGATCCGCCCGACCAGCGCGATGCCGCCGCGCGCCAGGAGTTTCCGTCCGACGCGCCGTGCCGCTGGCTGCCCGCGCGCCGCAGTGGCGCCGGCCCGAATGCCGTGCAGGCCAAACGCGCCAGCGCGGCCGAGGCGCAGGCGCTGCGCGAGAACATCGCGCGCATCGAAGCATTCTTCAGCGGCGATGCGCGCTTTGCCACGCCGCTCGGTGTGTGCATGCAGTTCAGCAACAACGGGTGGCGCGGCGGCATCGAAGGCGGCCATGCGCTGCAAGGCGGCTTCCTGATCGGCGCGTGGCCGGGCGAGTGGCTGTATCGCCGCAACGGCCGGCTCGTGTTCGACGGCGAGACGCGGCACATCGTCGGCGCCGTCAACACCATGCCCACGGATGAGCACAGCCTCGATGACGATCAGGGCGTCATGCTGCGCGCCGACTCGCCCGTGCTGCGGCAGGTGGGCACGCATCAAGGCCTGCCGGTCTACGACGGCGGGCTGCTCGTCATCGCGCGCAACGACCGGCCGCTGTTCCGCCCCGCGTCGTTCGAGCGCCTGGCGCGCTGGGTGCTGGCCGAACTGGACCACCGCCAGTTCGAGTCGCGCACCGGCGCCTCGGAACGCGAGCGCGCCGCCCGGGCCGCTGAAGTCCGGCGCGAACTCACCGCGTCATTCGAGCGCCTGAGCCCCGCCGAGCGCGCCGCGCCCGGCTGCTTTACCGGCCGCGAGGTCGACTTCGGCAGCCGCCTGCGGCTGGTGGTGCCGGCCGCCGACCCGCGTTGCGACACCCGCATGGTCGAGCCCAACCCCGAGTACTTCGACCGCCGCCTGCCGCGCTCGGCGATCCAGCTCGTCACGCTGCGCACGCTCCCGCGCGAACCGCCGCGTGGTGGTCTGGTCGGCGTACGGCGCGAGCACCTGAAGGTCACCTGGATGAATCAGGCGATCTTCTGGGGTGCCGATTGGAACGCGTTTCGCAACACGGTGCTCGCGGTGCGCTGAACTGCGGTGCCGCGCAGCGTGGCGCGGCGGACCTCACGGCTCGCAGCGCGCCGACTGCCACTGGCCGCCTGACCTAGACGCCACGCGCGCCGAACAGGTGCGGGAGCGGGGAGGGGACGGAACTGCGGGCGCACAGTGTCCGGACCGGCTCAGCAGCAGGCCGCGTCGAGCGCGAGATCGATCGTCTTCATGGCGGCCTGCGGTGAGTGGTTGACGAAGACGCGCAATGTGCCTGC
>JADCGP010000029.1 GCA_020248915.1 Rubrivivax sp.
GCGCGTCGGCCGTCACGGCGTCGAACAGCACGTGCGGCGCACGCGCGGCATCCAGTGCGGCCAGAAAGGGCGCGATCAGCTTCAGGCGCACGATGTCGGCGTCGGTGACGACGAGCAGCCGCCGGTGCCCGAAGCCGGCCAAGTCACCCACATGAGCCCTGCAGCGAAGGGCACACGTCGGCGGGCAACCATCAAGGTGATCGAGGCACGGCGACCGGGTTGAGATCGCGCGGGGTGACCTCACCGGGAGCCTATCGTGCAAGCCACAGCGCAGCAGCCCCGACGGGCTCGCTATGGCGCCCCGGTCCAATACGAACACCACTGCCCCGAGCGGACCACGCCGCATCCCATGGTGCAGTAGCACTCGGCCAGCATCTTCGCCCACACCGGGGCAAGCATCGAGGCCGACTTGTCACGGTTCATCAAGGCTCGGCTCCCGTCAAGCACTGACAGGCTCACTAGGCAAGCAAACGTGGGGCGATGCTGTGCGCGACGGCCCGAGGTTGTCGGGCTGAGGAGCGCGAGTAGCACGCGAGAGATGACCCAGTTGATCGAGGCGTCAACTCGGCTGACGCTGGTGCAGCGCGCCATCGTGTTGCTGCGGCTGCAGATCCAGCAAGAAGGCGACCGCTTGGCCCGGGTGATCCTGCAGCGATGCGCCGACAAGCCCGCCTGCCCCAAAGCGCGGTGCGACCTGTCCGGCGCACCTGACAAGGCGACAGTGCAGGCTGTGCTGAGCATCACAGTCGCCGCCAGTGCCGTGCTGTGCACAGACGGCACGGGCTTACTGGGCAGCGGGGCGCGGGCGCTGGACACCGAGCACCAAGCGGTCAACCTGTCGCAGGGGCAGCGGGCGTGCGGTGCGTGGAATCTCCAGACCGTCAACGCGTACCACGGCCGCCTCAAGCAATTGATGCGCCGCTTCGACGCCGTGGTGACCTGCGACCTGACCAACTGCCTGGCCTGGTTCCGGGTGCTGCAGCGCATGAGATCGACTGCAGCACGCGCCGACATCTCCCTCCCAACGGCTTCGGCTGCATGACCTCGTCACTACCAAATACGACCAGATCCGAGAGTGCTGACCTCCAGAGCACCAGGTCGTGGGTTCAATCCTCCGCCAGCCGCGCCACCTTCCCCTCCCCGCCGTCGCTGCGCCCCGCCTCAGTTGCGGGCCTGCTGAGCCGTCGCCCGCGCAGCGCGGACGGCCTCGGTCAGGCTGACCAGGCTGGGAGCACCAGGGATCAGCTGTCGCCCGACGACGAACGCGGGCGTGCCGCCGATGTCCAGGGCCGACGCCAGCGCGTAGTTGGCGTCGATTGCCGCGCCCACCTCAGGGCTGCTGCGGTCCTGCTGGAAACGCTCGAGGTTCAGGCCCAGCGACTCGGCCAGCAGCAGCACCGTGATCTCGTTGATGGACTCGGTCGCGATCAGCGCCTTGTGGAACTCAGCGTACTTGCCCTGGCGGTGGGCGGCCAACGCGGCGCGCGCCGCGAGCAGCGAGTCCGCGCCCAGGATCGGGAACTCCTTGAACACAACCCGCACCCTTGGGTCGGCCGCCAGCAGATCGGCAACCGTGGACGACACCCGCCGGCAATGCGGACAGCGGTAGTCGATGAACTCGACGACCGTCACGTCCGCATCAGCCGGGCCGATCGAGGGCGAGTCGGGATCCCGGAACAAGCGCGGCGCCTCGGTCACCAGCGCCTGCTGTACCCGCTGCGCCTTGGCGATCTGCTCGCGGGTCTCGAGCGCCTGCAGCGCATCGCGAACCAGTTCGGGCCTCCGGTTCAGCAGGTCCACGACGAAGGTCTCGAGCGCGGCCCGGTCCATACCGGCCCCGGCCTGCGCAACCGGCGCAGGCGGCGCCGTATGGGCCGACGCCAACATCGGCAGGGCCAGCGCCAGCGCGCCCAGCCAGCATGCCGCGTGCGCGGTTGCCATTACGCGGCTCATCGGCGGATCGACGCCATCAGCGCCCGGCATTGC
Source organism: Rubrivivax sp. (assembly GCA_020248915.1). Classification (GTDB taxonomy): domain Bacteria; phylum Pseudomonadota; class Gammaproteobacteria; order Burkholderiales; family Burkholderiaceae_C; genus Rubrivivax. The sequence continues at coordinate 1,987 of JADCGP010000029.1, forward strand.
TCCGCCGTCTGGATCGGCGCGCCAGCCGGCACCCGTTCGACGGTGCTGTTGAACATGTTGCGCATCTGGGCCAACTGAAGGCCGCAGCCGGTCAGCACCTGCTCGTTGGCGATCGCACGCCGGGCGCCGACGCCGTCGACGACAAACACCGCGCCAGTGGTGATGCTGCGCATCCCGAATCCCGCAGGCACCGGCGGACGAGCAGCCGCCTGGCACTCGGCGGCGCTGTTGAGGTTGGCTCCTGTCGGGACCGCGTCGACCACAGCCCGGCGCAGATCCTGCACCATGTTCCACCGCAGGCCGCAGCCTTCGAAGACCTGCGGGTTGGTGAGCCAGCGCTTGGCCCCGTTGGCGTCGATCAGGAACACCGCACCGGTCTCGGGTAGACGGATCAGCGTGCCCTGCACGAAGAGGCCGTTCGGGCTGGCGTCGCGGCCCTCGCGCACGCCCTGGTCGATCCAGTGCTGCATCGCACGGGCGTAGTCGTTACCGAACGCTGCCTTCAGATCCTCATAGCGCGCCAGATAGGACGCGATGTAGAACGTCGGCGACGACTGCCGGCCCTCGCGGATACCGGACTGCTGCCAGTGGTTGCGAGCCTCGTCGGCGTTCCCGCGGAACGCGTTCATGAGGTCAGGATACGTGGCCATGTAGAAGACCGGATCGACCGCCGAGGCCGCCGTGATCGGGCCCTGCGGCCGGCCGCCCGGATTGAGCAGCGGAAAGGCCATGGCCGATCCTTGCGCAGGAGGCGAGACGTTGCTGCTGCCGCTGCCGCCGCCGGAGGTCGGGGGAGTAGGCCCAGGCGCGGCGGTCATGACCGACATTGAGCGGTCGCGGCGCTGCTGGCAGGCCTGCGCGCTGGTGAGCGCGTCGCCCAGCGGCAGTGCGGCCAGCACCTGCGGCGACACCTCGCGCACCTCCGTCCAGTCGCGGAATCCGCAGCCGAAGTACACGTCCGGATTGGCGATGGGGTAGCGCCTGCCGGTGGGATCGACCAGGAACACAGTCGGATTGCCCGGGCCCTTCACGGCGAAGGAACCGGTCGAGCGCGGCATCGGGGCGTCGGCAGCGCACATCGGCAGCACGAAGTTCTTGATCATCGATGCGATGCCGGTCGGGTCCAGCGACGTGAAGTCGAAGTCCTCGCCGGCGGCGGCATTGGTCAGGTTCTCCAGCTGGTTCTCGGTAATGCTCTTGCCGGCGTCGACGGCCATCTTGCGGACGGTCTCCCGGATCTGGTTCTTGCTGACGTTCTTCGCCATGTTCCGGGCGGCGTTGCCGACCGCGGCCTTGCCGCTGGCGGCAGCGGCCTGCTTGGCGGCGTTGGCGCCCACGGCAGCTCCCGAGCCGGCACCCGCGGTGGCCACCGTGGTGGCGACGTTCACGATCACCTCCAGCACACCGGTTACCTGCTGGGTGATCGCCTTCGCGCAGTCGTCCGCCGTCTTTCCGCACATCGCGCCGCAGTCCACCGGCATCCCGCGCGGGCACTGGCCCCAGCACACTGGACCGACGCCGCCGAAGCCGGCGTTGCAGTTCTGGTAGCAAAGGCCAGCCTGGTACTGCAGGTTGCCTTCGCAAGCGGTCGGGATGACGCCGGCGCCGCGGCCCTGCAGGCCGGGCTTGGCGCAGGCGACGCCATCGTCGCGGAAGCCCGCGGGACAGCCCTGCAGCTGCTGCCAGCACGCAGGGCCCACGCCCACATAGCCGGCCCGGCAGCGCGGATACAGGAGGAGGCCGTTCTGCTCGCAGCCGTTTGCACCCACGCTGCGCGCTTCGCGCTCGCAGTTCTCCGGACCGCTGAGGACGAGCACATGACCCCAGCCACGCCCATAGGAGAACTGGCGATCGTTGGCCAGCGGCGGCTTCCAGCACGAGACTGCGGTCGGGTCGGCACCCACCGGGGCCCAGCCCGCGGGGCAGGGCGTGTGGCACGCCGGCCCAACACCCACTTGGCCAGGAGGGCAGGCACCGTAGCACAGACCGGCGTCATTGCTCTGCGCGCCTTCGCAGCGTGCCGGCAGGGTGCCGACGCCGCGGCCGTAACTGGGTTTCCAGCAGACCTGGGGGTCCTGCGCCTGGGCGGCGCTTGAAAGGACGAGCGACAGCAACATCAACAGTGCGCTCAGGATAGTTCTGATTGTCATGACTGGCTCTCTGGGGTGATCGAAGTGCCGCCCGGATGCGGCAGGGACATGGGAGCCACGCTGCTCACTCGAGCGCGAGCTGACCGCGATTGCCGATCACGGCCGGCATGCCCGGCAGGCGCTGCAGGCGCTCGATCTCGCCCATGATGCGGACGTTCTGTGCCTGAAGCTGGTTCACCCGCTGCACCAGCGCCTGCTGCGCCGCGGGCGGCATTGACGTGGCGCCTTGCATCAGGGAGTTCACCTGCTGGCCGTTGCTGCGGTTGCGCGCGATCGCCGCGTCCAGTTGTGGCAGAGTGCCCTGCGCGCTCTGCAGGTCGCGGATGGTGGCCAGCAGGTTCGCCACCTCGGTCAGAGACGTGACACGCCTGTCCAGCGCGTCCTCCAACGGGCCAGCCGAGGCCACTTGCAATGTCCCGCCGAGCACTAGCGCGGCCACCACCGTCCGCACACGAAACCTGCTGCCTGCCTCATTCCGAATCGCCATGATGGCTTCGCTCCTATGTTGTCCGTCGACCCGTTCGACGATCCTCGTGTCGCGGTCGCCGGATCTACCTCGTGGCCGCGCATGGGCCATGAAGGCTCGGTGCCGTTGCGACGCGGCGAAGTATTCGACGGGCGTGTCGAAGTCAGCAATAGGACCTTGGTCGTAGGCCCGCCATCCGTCGCGGCGAGCAGCGCTAGGGCTTCGGTCCTATTGCCACCTCGGCGCGCGGCGCTCCACACTGCGTGCCAACTCATCGGCGCACACATGAAGGTTTCGGCCGCCTCCCCCGCAGCACCGCAGGCTGCGTCGCCTGCGCAGATTCCCTCCCCCGCGCCGGTGCATGCGGGCGGGTCATCGCCCGCGCCGCGCGATTCCGACCTGCGCGTGCGTGCCGAGCAGGTGCGTACTCAGTACGCAAGCATGCCGACCTCGTTCCTGGGCAGCGTGTTCAGCGCCACGCTATACGTGGTGGCGGCCCACGACGTGCTGGACGGCTGGCGCTGGATGCTCTGGTGGGGCCTGATGCTGGCGCAGGCCGCCGCGCGCGGGCTGCTGTGGCGTGCCTTCCGTCGCGCCCAGCCCGGCCCTGCGCAGATGCGTCCGTGGGGCCGGCGCGCGATCGCGGGCTCGGCCGCCTCGGGCTGCATCTGGGGCCTCGGCGCTGTGCTGGTGTTCCCGCACGGGCACATCGAATACGAGCTGCTGTTCATGTTCCTGATCGCCAGCATGGGCTCGATCTCGGCAATCGCCTCGGCCTCGTTCCTGCCCGCCTTCTACGCGTACACGTTCCCGACGGTGCTGCCGATCGCGCTGCAGCTGATCGCGCGCGACGAGACACTGCTGCAGGTCATGGGCGTGATCGCCCTGGGCTATCTGCCCGTGATCAGCCGCTTCGCGCACAACCTCGGCGACGCGGTGGTCGAATCGTTCCGCCTGCGTTTCGAGAACCTGGACCTGCTGCGCGAGGTCACGGCGCGCAAGGAGCAGGCCGAGGACGCGAACCGCGAGAAGTCGATGTTCCTGGCCGCGGCCAGCCACGACCTGCGCCAGCCGCTGCATGCGCTGGCGCTGCAGGCGCACGTGCTCGGGCAGACCGCACTGACACCGCCGCAGCGCGCCAGCCTGGGCAGCATCGAGGCCTCCGTGGAGGCCATGACGGGACTGTTCGACGCGCTGCTGGACGTGTCGCGGCTGGACGCCGGAGTGGTGCCGGTGCGCAATCAACCGGTGTCGATGCAGTCAGTATTCGACCAGCTCGCGGCCGAGTTCGGCAGCGCGGCCCGGGCCAAGAACCTGGCGCTGCGTCTGCGGCCGACGCGCTCGGTGGTCTACACCGACGCGCACCTGCTGGCCACGCTACTGCGCAACCTGGTGTCGAACGCGATCCGCTACACCGACCACGGCGGCGTGCTGGTATGCGCTCGCCGGCGCGGCCGCGTGTGGCGGGTGCAGGTCTGGGACACCGGTATCGGCATCGCGCCCGAGCACCAGCGCGCGGTCTTCAAGGCGTTCTTCCAGGTCGGTAATGCCGAGCGCGACCGCAGCCGCGGCCTCGGCCTGGGCTTGGCGATCACCGAACGCATCGCCGACCTGCTGCGCCTGCCATTGCAGCTGCGCTCGCAGCCGGGACACGGCACGGTGTTCAGCGTTGACCTGCAGGTGGGCACGGCGACGCGGCCGGTCGCCACGCCCGGGCCGGCCGGCGACCCCGGCCGGCTGGAAGGCGCCTGCGTGCTCGTGCTGGACAACGAGGCCGAGAGCCGCGCCGCGATGGCCGCGCTATTGGAGTCATGGGGCTGCCGCGTGATCACCGCGGCGACCGCCGAAGAAGCGGTGCGCCGCAGCACCGCATTAACGGCACCACCCCAGTTGCTGGTGTGCGACTTCCGCCTGGGCGGGGGTGCCACCGGCCCGGACGTAATCGAGCGCCTGCGCGAGGAGTTCAATCTCACAATTCCCGCACTGGTGATCACGGGCGACACGGGCGGCGAAGTGCTGCGCCTGGTGCAGGACAGCGGCTGCCTGATGCTGCACAAGCCGGTGCAGCCGGCCCGCCTGCGCGAGAGCCTGCTGCAGCTGCTGGCGCGCTCGTCCGCTGCGCCCTGATGCGGCGGCTCAGTGGGCTGCGCCGCCGTCGCACAGGCGACGCGACGTAACCGGGCCCGGCTCGCCGTCTCGCACCAGCCCGAGCCGCCGCGCGGCCATGCTGGCCTGCGTGCGGTTGACGACGCCGAGCTTCTCGAAAATCGCACCCACGTGCACCTTTACCGTCTTCTCGGCGATGCGCAGGCGCTGGGCGATCTCCTTGTTGGCCAGCCCCTCGCACAGGGCCTGCAGCACCTGCAGCTGGCGGTCGCTGAGCGCGCCGCCGGACTCGACCGACTCGACAGGATCAAGCCTCGCCACGACGTCGCGGGTCAGCAGCATGCGTTTGCCGTCGGCGATCTCGCGCAGGCACTGGACGATGTCGGACGGCGCTGCGGCCTTGGAGATGAAGCCCTGCGCGCCGGCCTCCCAGGCCATCTGCACGCAATGCGGGTTGTCATCGGCCGACACCACCACCAGCGGGCAGTTCGCCAGCGCGCCTTTCATGCCGCGGATCGCGGCGACACCGCGCAGGTCGGGCAGGCCAGGGTCGAGCAGCACCAGCCGCAGGTCGCCGACGCACTGCTCGCGAGCGGCGGCAAAGCTGCCGGCATGCGCCGGCTCCTGGCCGGGGAACGCATGCCTGACCAGACCCCGCAGTCCCTCGAGCATCACGGGGTGGTCCTCGACGATCAAGATCTTCATGCGCTGCGCCGCGATCGCTTCCTCTTCTCAACGGCGATTGTAGGAAAGCCACGCTGTCCTAGCCTGGATCTCTCGGGAGGCATGAAGTAGGCGAGCTGCCGTCGTTGTACGTCTTCATGGCTATTCGACGTCTACGGAACCGAGACGGCGAGCGAGGTCGCCCGATGCCAAAGTGTACGGATCGTCGGATGGAGATTGGCCGCGTGGACAGGCGCGTGGTCGAAGCGGTCCTCGATGGCGGGGACATCGCCGCTGACGGCGGGGTGGTGCTGCTGCGGCTGGTGGATCCCGCCGGAGTCATCCAGTACGTCACTCGAAGATCCAGGCTAAGACTTCAGTCGTATTGCCCAGCGCGGCGCGGCCCCGCGACACTCGCCCGTCCTCAGCTGCCGAGCAAGTTTGGAGCCCCTGGTGTGCATGACCCCGACCCCCGCCCGCATTGCCGCGCTCGCAGCTCTGTGTGCCGCCTGCGGCACCATGTCGGCGCAGACGACCGGCTTCCCCCAGGGCAGCCTGATCCGGCTGGCGGACACCGGCGCCACCTTCGTGGTCGACGGCGGCGGGGCCAAGCGGTGGATCACGAACCCCCAGGTCTTCGCCGCCTGCGGACTGGACTGGAACCAGGTGCGTAACCTGCCCCGCGCCACGATCGATGCCGTGCCGAACGGGCCGCAGGTCGGCACGCCGCTGGAGTGCCGGGCCGCCATGGGCCGGCTGCCTGCAGGCAGCCTGGTGCGCATCGCCGAGACTGGCGCGGTCTTCCTAGTCGACACCAACGGCGGCAGGCGCTGGGTGACCAACCCGCAGGTCTTCACCGAGTGCGGCTTGGAATGGAGCCGCGTGCAGGACCTGTTCCGCCCCGATCTCGATCGCGTGCGAGACGGTGCGCCCCTGACCACCGCGGCCGAGTGCCGCGCAGTGACCAGCGGTCAGCTACCGGCGGTCGCTCCGCCGCCGCCCGCTCCGCCGCCTCCTCCGCCCGCGGCCGCGGCGGCGAGGAATACGCCGGAGTCGGTCAACCGGGCCGCCTTCCTGCTGACCTGGGAGGAGTTCCGCGACGGCGTGGTGCGCACCGACGCCACGATGCGCAGGTACTGGGATGAGAACTCCACCCTGCATCCGCTGGTGGAAACCCACTTCCGCGAGAGGAGCGCGAACCTGCTCTCGCTGCTGCTGCGCGATCGCAGCCAGGCGCGGCTCGACGAGATTGCCGCCCTGATCGCCGCGGCGCTGGAGCCGCGCCTGAATCGCGCGCTCATGGCCATGACCTGGGACCAGCTCGGTCGCGTCGCCGCCGAGGACGCGGGCAGCATCGGCGCGTGGTACCGGCCCAATCCGCAGGCCATGGGCCTGCAGCAGTTCCTGCAGCGGCCCGACTGGCTGCGCGGCGAGTTGCGCAAGTACAGCAGCCCGCAGCTGGCCACGCTGCACGGGCTCGTCGTGCCGCTGCGCGCCCCGTGATGAAGCCGTGCCGGCGCCGCGCGCTGCGCGGCATGCAGGCGCATCGACCTTCTAGGACTTCAGTCCTATTGCTGAGTGCAGCAGGACAACCGGACACTGCAGTCACATTCGATGATGTGGAGACCCCGATGGCCCGAATCGCACCAACCATGCTGCGCGTGCTCTTCGCCGCAGCGCTCACGACGGCAGCAGGCGTGGCATCCGCACTGACCTACCAGCAGCTCGCGGACTGCATGGCCAAGGGAATCGCCCCCGCTCAGTGCTCGGGGAACGCGGTCACGCCGCTTCCCGGATCCGGCACCGCGCCGAACTCCGTCCTGCAGGCGACCGGTGCACCCCGGCCGCAGGGCTCGCTGATCCGGTTGCCCGACACCGGGGCCACCTTCGTCGTCGATGGTGGCGGTGCCAAGCGCTGGATCACCAACCCACAGGTGTTCGCCGCATGCGGCCTGGACTGGAACCGCGTGCAGAACCTGTCCCAAGCCGAAATCGACAGCGTTCCCAACGGTCCGAAGCTGGGCACCGCGGTCGAGTGCATGGCCGCCCGCGGGGCCCTGCCGGCCGGGGCGCTGGTGCGTGTGCCCGAGACCGGCGCGGTCTACGTGATGGACGCCGCCGGCCAGAAGCGTTGGGTCACCAGCCCGCAGGTGTTCGCCGAATGCGGCCTGGACTGGAACCGGGTGCAGAACCTGCTCCGCGCGGACCTCGACCGCTTCCGTGACGGCGCCCAGCTCGGCACCGGCGCAGCCTGCCGCATCGTGGTGGCGACCGGACGCTGAGCCGGCCTCCTCAACGATCGACGCATCCGCGCCACCTTCCCGCAGCTACCGGACACAACATGCATTCCAACTCCCAGTCGCACCTGACCCGGCATGCCGCCCTGCTCACCCTGGCCGGCCTGCTCTCCGCCTGCGCCACCACCGGCGGTGGCATGGCCGACGCATCGCAGAACCCGCTGGCGCCGGCCCTGCCGCGCACCAACCTCGCCGCGCAGGTACCCAAGGAGAAGCTCACTTCGGCGGCGCGACAACTCGCGCTTGAGGGGCTCAGGGCCATGGACCAGCAGAACTGGCGCAAGGCCTCGGACCTGTTCAACCTCGCAGTCAAGACCGACATCGGCAACTCGTACCTGCACTTCCTGAACGCGTTCGCCTACCAGATGCGCGCGACCCAGGGCGAGATCAACCTGCTATCGCTGGCCGAGCAGGGCTACGAGATGGCGGTGCAGTTCGACGAGTCCAACTGGCTGGCGCGCCATTCGAGCGGCCTGCTGGCGATGCAGCAGCGAGAATTCGGCAAGGCCACCGTGCGGCTGGCCGAGGCGGCGCTGTACGCCGGCGACGAGGCAGACGTGCTGTACGACCTGGCCACCGCGGCCTATTACAACCAGGACTCGCGCACGGCGTCGGCGGCGCTAGAGGGACTGCGCCGGCTGACGAAGGACCGCCCCGACGATCCGCAGGTGCTGCGCGCCTCGGCGATCGTGGCTGCCTCGCTCAACGACGGCGAGGAGGCACGCAATTACCTGCAGCGGCTGCGCGCCGCCGCGGCGGGCGGGGAGGAAGTGCGACAGGTCGAGGGTCGGGTGAACAGCTGGCTGCAGGCCTGGCAGCAGGAGCGCGGCGGTATGGTCAAGACGCAGTTCACGCCGCCGGCGCCCAGTGGATTCCCGCCTCCGGGCGGGATGCAACAGCCCGGCGGCGGGTTCCAGCAGCCCGGTGGCTTTCCCGCGCCAGGCGGCCTCGGTGCGCCCGGCGCGCCCGGGCGCGGCCCCGGCCAGCCCGGCTTCGCTGGCGGCTTCGTCGAGAAGCAGATGGCCGTGGTCGACGTGACCATCATCAGCACCGAGGAGGACAACGCCGACTCGGTGGGCATCAACCTGCTCGACGGCCTGCGCATCCAGTTCGGCAACCCAACGGCGCTCACGCCGGCCTTCAGCCGCACCCGCAGCGTGACCAGCGACGTCCTCAGCAACACGGTCACGAACAACAACACCGTGATCACGCGCCTGATCCAGGTGCCCGCGCTGACCTACAGCCTGAACATCGCGAACTCGAACGCCAAGCGCAACGAGGTGCTGGCGCGACCCACGCTGGTGGCACTGGGCAACCAGCCCTCCACCTTCTTCTCGGGTCAGGACATCGTGGGCGCGGCGGTCTCGGGCGGCCAGGGCTCCGCGGTGCAGATCCAGAAGGAAGTGGGCGTCAAGCTGGCGGTCACGCCGGAATTCCTGCCCGACAACCTGATCAAGCTGAACGTGGTGGCAGAGCGCACCTTCCTGGCCATTCCCAGCGCCAGCGTGCGATTCGACTTCCGCCTCGACACGAACAAGACCATGGTCAACGCCAACGTGGTCATGAAGTTCGGCGAGACGCTGATCCTGTCCGGCCTGTCCGAGCGCGACCAGTCGGGCGAGCGCAACGGCGTGCCGGGCCTGCAGGACGTACCGATCGTGCAGTACCTGTTCGCGCGCAACCTGACCCGCGACTACTACAAGTCGGTGCTGATACTGCTGACCCCGCGCCGCGCGCAGTACACCCAGCGTGCCGAGGCCGACATCGCCGCCGAGCGCGCCAGCATGAGCGCGGAGGAGCGCGCGCTGGCGGAGTTCGAGGGCAAGTACAAGCTATGGTTCCGTCCCACGCCCAACATCGCCGAGATCGGCAAGTCGCTGGATACCAGCCAGATCTTCCGCGAGTACCGCACTGGCGACATCGCCAAGTCCTGGGTGCGGATCAACACCAACGAGCAACGCCTGCGCTCGGCGATCAAGTTCCTGTACTACTGATCGACGTCGCAGTGAATCGTCCGCAGTCCGGGCGCGACGTCTCCCGCCTGGCCGGGTTGCTACTGGCCGCCGTGTTGGCCACCGGCGCCGCCCACGCCCAGCCGGGCGGCCCCGGGCCTGGCAGTGTGCCGCGGCCGGCCGCGGCGGCACCGCAGCCGCAGCTGGCGATCGATGCGCTGGGCTGGACCGCCGTGCGGGGCACCGCGATCGACCTGAGCGTCGGCGCCGACGGCACCGCGTTCGCCCTCGACCAGGAACGCCGGGTCTGGCGCCGGCTGCCGGGGCCGCGAACCGAGTCGGATTGGATGCTGCTGCCGGGCAGCTTCACGCGCATTGATGCCGCCGCGCGCGACCTGGCGGTGGCGATCACGTCCGCCGGCGACGTCCATCTCTGGAACGGCACGCTCTGGCGGCCGATCGACCAGCGCGCCCGCGACGTGGCGATCGCGCCGGACGGCCGCCTGCTGGTCGCGGACATCGACGGGCGGATGCTGGCGGCGGGAGCGGGCGGGACCGGGTTCCGCGTCCTTGCCGGTGCCGATGCACCGCGCGACGCGGTGCGGGTCGAGCTAGAGGAAGGCGGCGTGCCCTGGGCGCTCGACAGCGCGGGGCGCGTGCACGTGCTGCGGGGCAGCGGTTGGCAGGTGCTGCCGGGCCAGGCACGGGACCTCTCGCTGGGGCCCCGCGGCATCGTCTACATCGTCGACGCCGCGAGCGGCCAGCCGGCCCGCTGGAACCAACGCACGCTGTCCTGGAACCTGCTGGATGCGCGCGCCAAGCTGGTCGCCGGCGGCAGCGGCGGCCAGCCCTGGATCATGACGCCCGAGGGCGAGCTGTTCGCCATCGACCTCGGCCGGGCGGCGACGGCCGCACCGACGTTCAACCGTTCTAGCTTCCTGGTCACCTTTCCCGGGTTCACCGTCGGAGCGCCGACCTCGTTGTCGCTGGCCGTCTCGGCACGGGGGCATGCGGCGGTCCTCGATGCCAACGGCGCCGTGTGGCAATGGGGCGGCCAGCAGCAGTGGCGCCGGCTGGGCGACGACACCGCCTTCGCGCGCGTGGCGCTGGACGGCGCCGGGCGCGCGCTGGCGCTGCGCAGCCAGGGCACGCTCGCCCGCTGGAACGGCGCGCAGTGGGTGACAGTGCCCGGCCAGGCAATCGACGTCGCATTCTCGCCCCTAGGCGCCGCCTGGATCCTGCTGCCCGACGGCAGCCCGGCGGTCGAGGGACCGTCCGGCAGCTGGGTCTCCATCGATGCGCCCGGCGACGCGGTGCGGCTGGCCATCGGCCAGTTCAACCGGCCTTGGGTGGTGGGCCGCGACGGCCAGGTGCGCAGCCACGACGGCAGCGGCTGGAAGGCCTGGTCGGGCGTCGTCGCGCGCGACCTAGCGATCGGCCCCGGGGGCACCGTGTTCGCGGCCAGCGTCGAGGGTCGGGTGCTACAGCTCAACCCGCTTGACGGCACCTGGGGCCAGGTGGAGGTGCAGACCCAGCCCAATCGCACGCCGGCGCGCGTGACAGCGATCGCGGCGGGCCCACTGGACAAGCCCTGGGTGATCCAGACAGGCGGAACCACGCTGGCTTCGTCGCTGTTCGAGGGCCCAGCGGTACTGGCGGACGGTGGCTGCACCGCCGAGATTGGCGCCACCCGTACCATCTTCCAGCAGCCGGTGCCACTCCCTGTGGTCGACACCACGCCGATGCAGAGTCTGGCCATCGGCCGCGACGGCGCGGTGTTCGCGCTCACGACCGGCAGCGGAGAACTGCGCCAATGGAGCAACGGGCGCAGCCGGTTCTTCAACACCTACCGCCTCGCGTTCTCGCAGGTCGCGGTCGCACCGAACGGCACGCCGTGGGGCGTGACCAGCATGGGACAGGTTTGGCGGCTCTCCGATTCCGGCTGGAAGGTCGTGGTCACGCCCACCCTGGTGGCGCGCTACATCGCCGTCGGCTGCAGCGGCGCGGTGTTCGTCAACGACGACCGGCAGCAGCTGTGGCGCTACGTACCCGGCCTGGACCGCTTCGAACGCTTCTCCCCTGCGCCGCAGCTGGGCGGCACCCGGCTGGCGGTGGAGCCGTCGGGCGTACCCTGGACGCTGCGCAACAACGTGGTCCTGCGCTGCGAGGACGGCCGCTGCGATTCCCAGTACATCGGCTACAAGGAGGCGCTCGACATCGCGTTCGGGCCGGAAGGCACGCTGGCGGTGATCGCCCTCAACGGCGACGTCGAGGCGTGGGATGCCAAGGCAGATCCGCCGGCTTGGCGAAAGGTGGGTTTCCAGGCGAGTTCGATCGCCATAGGCCCGACCGGCCTGCCCTGGCTGGTGCAGCAGGGCAACGGGCAGGTCTTCAGCACAGCGTTCTTCCAGCGCAACGAGGAGCGCGACGCGGAGCGCGCCGCCGCCACGCCCGCCCTGGCGAGCAACAGCGACACGCCGCCGCCGTTCCAGTTCCTGATCAGCATTCCGTTCGATCGGGTCGCGCTGCCGCCGGCGTTCGCGCTGCCGGCCTTCCCACCGCCGGTTCAGGACGTGCACTTGGCGTTCGCGCCCAACGGCCGCCTGGTGGTCAAGGACGTCGGCTACCACTTCTGGATCCACGACGGCCAGCAGTTCACACGCGACAACACGATCCCGAACCCGAGCGCGCCCGCAGTGCTGAACGGCGACGCGATACGCTCCTTCGTCATCGGGCAGGACGGTACCTACTGGATCACCAACGACGGGACGGTGCCGAAGATCTGGAGACGCCAGACCGCCGGCTGGCAGCAGGTCCCCATACCGGCCGACTGCCCGACCACGCCGGGTTGCGCCTTCCCCTCGGCGATCAGCGTCAATGTCGGGCCGGACGGCACGGTCTACGCCACCGGCGAGGCCAACAACCTGTACCGCTACGACACTGTCCAGCAGCGCTTCGTGCCGCTGACGACGGTGACCCGGCCTCCGGGGGGCGCGGCCTTCGTCGCGGTCAGCCCGCCGGCAGCCGGCGGCCGGTTCTGGATCGCATCACCCGGCGTAGGCTCGCTGTTCGAGCTGGTCGGCAGCACCTGGGTCCGTCGCACGGATACTGTGATTGGGCCGCCGGGACAGTGCTTCACCGGGGCCACGCCCTGCGTGTCGTTCGCCGGCACGGGCGCGGCCTTTGGTCTGGGCGCGGTCGGCCAGCTCGTGCGCTTCAACGGCGGTGGCTGGGAGCGGGCGACCTCGTCGCCCCTGGTCGGTCTGGGCTCGACCTACATCGGCGCCCCGGATGGGCGTGCCTGGATCTGGACCGGAGCGACCGGCTCGCCGCCCAACGCGCTGTTCCGCGCCCGCTGACCCGAGCCTGCCACCCGGAGCAGGCCAGAACGCAGGCCGGATGACCAGACTTGCCCGATGTCCGATCATTGGCTCTATGCGCCTCAGGACAAGGCCGCGCCGCTGAAGCGGTGCAGCCAGTTCTTCGGCCGGGCGTGGCAGCGGTTCACGTTGTTGGTGTGCCAAGCGCCAAACTCGAGGATGCCGGTCTCGTCGGCTTCGACGATGCCCCCAGCCGGCCCGCCCTGATGTGATGCGGCAGGCTCAGGAAGCGGGCCGCCAGCGAAACACAGTGCTACGCGCGACTTCCAGCCGTTCGGCGGCCTTGGTGATGCTCACGCCGTCGATCAGCGCCTGGCTCTGGCCGAGCCAGCGCTCGCGGTAACGCAGCCGGGCCAGCAACGTACGCGTCAGCGCGTTGAACGTCTTGCCGCAGCCTCGGCACAGGTAGCGCTGTTGCCCCCGGGCTGTCCCGGGGCGCACGACGTGGGCGCCCGTGCAGTGCGGGCGAACCCGCAGCACCTGCAGCCGCTCCTCGACGACGGCTTGCGCCTCCTGGCCACCCTGCGCGGCCTTCAGCCGCTGCATCACCTCACACCGCTGGGGCCAGCTCGGTTTCCCGATCGCTCGCACCACCCTATTCAACTCGCGCCTGCCCATCACAGCCCTCGACTAGGTGCCGGCACATCGCCGTCCCAGTCTCCCAGGCAGATGGCTCACCGACCGAGCTACATCGACACTCAACGCGCATAGAGCCCGTTGAAGTGCCTGGTACGTCCGGCCAGGAAGTGCGACGCCGCCCAGGCCGCGTCGGCCGGCGGTGCGGCGGCGAACCAGCGCGCCAGCGCGGCGAGCTTGTCGCCGGTGGCGGTGCTGGCGTCGAGTTGCTCGTACAGCGCGGCGAAGGACTGCACGCGCCGATCATGCCCCAGCGCC
>JADCGP010000003.1 GCA_020248915.1 Rubrivivax sp.
ATTACGAGTATTTAGCCTTGGAGGATGGTCCCCCCATCTTCAGACAGGATTACACGTGTCCCGCCCTACTTGTCGTACGCTCAGTTCCACAGATTGCATTTCTCATACAGGGCTATCACCTACTATGGCCGGACTTTCCATTCCGTTTTGATATGCAGACTGCTAAATCGCACAGGCTCCTCCGATTTCGCTCGCCACTACTTTCGGAATCTCGGTTGATGTCTGTTCCTCGAGCTACTGAGATGTTTCAGTTCGCCCGGTTCGCCTCAACACCCTATGTATTCAGATGTTGATACCCTTGCGGGTGGGTTTCCCCATTCGGAAATCTCCGGATCAAAGTTAATTTGCCAGCTCCCCGAAGCTTATCGCAGGCTATCACGTCCTTCGTCGCCTGTAATTGCCAAGGCATCCACCACATGCACTTAGTCACTTGACCCTATAACGTTGACATCGCTGACTGCTGATGTCGTCAAGGACTGCTTTGCGTTCGCCGTTCTTCAATTCCGCCTCGAGCCTTGCGGCTCTCAGCTGATGTTTGTTGACGCAATCCAATGCCATGAAGCTCTTGCTTCATGGCGCTGATTTCGACTCTACGAATTGTTAAAGAGCAGCAGTCCAGGCATCGCCTGGTTCCTGGCAAACATGAACACCCATCGGGCACTCATGTTTGCCAGCGTCGTGACGTTGCGTTGGTGGAGGATGACGGGATCGAACCGACGACCCCCTGCTTGCAAAGCAGGTGCTCTCCCAGCTGAGCTAATCCCCCAATCTCGTATCAAGGCCGTGGTGGGTCTGGTTGGATTCGAACCAACGACCCCCGCCTTATCAAGACGGTGCTCTAACCGACTGAGCTACAGACCCACGTCTGTCCTGGCGAGGTCTCGCCAGTCCACTCGCTTGTCACTGCTGTGTCTTTGCAGCCGATAAGTGTGGGCGCATCAAAGTTGAGCTTTGATTCGACTCGATCTGCCTCGCCAGCGTGCTGACCCGGTGATCTCGCCATTTTCTAGAAAGGAGGTCATCCAGCCGCACCTTCCGATACGGCTACCTTGTTACGACTTCACCCCAGTCACGAACCCTGCCGTGGTAATCGCCCCCCTTGCGGTTAGGCTAACTACTTCTGGCAGAACCCGCTCCCATGGTGTGACGGGCGGTGTGTACAAGACCCGGGAACGTATTCACCGCGACATGCTGATCCGCGATTACTAGCGATTCCGACTTCACGCAGTCGAGTTGCAGACTGCGATCCGGACTACGACCGGTTTTCTGGGATTGGCTCCCCCTCGCGGGTTGGCAGCCCTCTGTACCGGCCATTGTATGACGTGTGTAGCCCTACCCATAAGGGCCATGATGACCTGACGTCATCCCCACCTTCCTCCGGTTTGTCACCGGCAGTCCCATTAGAGTGCCCTTTCGTAGCAACTAATGGCAAGGGTTGCGCTCGTTGCGGGACTTAACCCAACATCTCACGACACGAGCTGACGACGGCCATGCAGCACCTGTGTCCCGGTTCTCTTTCGAGCACTCCCACATCTCTGCAGGATTCCGAGCATGTCAAGGGTAGGTAAGGTTTTTCGCGTTGCGTCGAATTAAACCACATCATCCACCGCTTGTGCGGGTCCCCGTCAATTCCTTTGAGTTTCAACCTTGCGGCCGTACTCCCCAGGCGGTCAACTTCACGCGTTAGCTACGTTACTGAGTAGGAACCCACTCAACAACCAGTTGACATCGTTTAGGGCGTGGACTACCAGGGTATCTAATCCTGTTTGCTCCCCACGCTTTCGTGCATGAGCGTCAGTGCAGGCCCAGGGGATTGCCTTCGCCATCGGTGTTCCTCCGCATATCTACGCATTTCACTGCTACACGCGGAATTCCATCCCCCTCTGCCGCACTCGAGCTGTGCAGTCACAAATGCAGTTCCCAGGTTGAGCCCGGGGATTTCACATCTGTCTTGCACAACCGCCTGCGCACGCTTTACGCCCAGTAATTCCGATTAACGCTTGCACCCTACGTATTACCGCGGCTGCTGGCACGTAGTTAGCCGGTGCTTATTCTCCAGGTACCGTCATCCTCCCGAGGTGTTAGCCCGGAAAATTTCTTCCCTGACAAAAGCGGTTTACAACCCGAAGGCCTTCTTCCCGCACGCGGCATGGCTGGATCAGGGTTGCCCCCATTGTCCAAAATTCCCCACTGCTGCCTCCCGTAGGAGTCTGGGCCGTGTCTCAGTCCCAGTGTGGCTGGTCGTCCTCTCAGACCAGCTACAGATCGTAGGCTTGGTAGGCCTTTACCCCACCAACTACCTAATCTGACATCGGCCGCTCCAACAGCGCGAGGCCTTGCGGTCCCCCGCTTTCACCCGTAGGTCGTATGCGGTATTAATCCGGCTTTCGCCGGGCTATCCCCCACTGTTGGGCACGTTCCGATGCATTACTCACCCGTTCGCCACTCGTCGCCAGGTTGCCCCGCGTTACCGTTCGACTTGCATGTGTAAGGCATGCCGCCAGCGTTCAATCTGAGCCAGGATCAAACTCTTCAGTTCGATCTTGAAGTTTGCTCAATACGGAATTGAAGTGAACTTCTTCACTTGCTGATTCCATGAGCGTTTGATGCCCCGTGACGAGTCACAGGGCTTGGCACTTGCCTCAAACGCCCACGCTTATCGGCTGTATGTTGTTAAAGAGCTGCGGGCTTTCGCACCGCGTCGCTGACCCGTGATCAGCGAAGACAACGATTCTCGCACTTTTTTCGGCGGCCCGTCAAGCCCCACTACGTCGCAGGGTGGATGCCGGGTTCCGGCGGCCTGCGACGGCGTGCATCGAAAGCCCTTGCCGGTAACCGCCTGAGGCTTCGGGGCATGGCCCGCGGAGCCTTGGCGCCGCTGCAGCGTAGCGCTGGCCTTGCCAGTGAGCGACCGCCGAAGCGCGAGAACCATCAAGTTTACGGCATACCGCGGGAGCCGGGCCAGCAGCCCCACGACGGCGGCCAGGGGTCAGCGCACCGCAGGTGCCCCGGCCATCTTGCCCGCCACTGCCGCGGCGGGCTCGTCGGCTCCCAACACCTCCGGGAGCAGCGCAGCGAGGTGACGGCAGTCCGCGCGCAGCACCCTCTGCTTGACCGCGGCCACGCAGCCGGGGTGCATCGAGAAGCTGCGCAACCCCATCGCGAGGAGCAGCTCCGTGAAAGCAGGATCGCCCGCCATCTCGCCGCACACGCTGACGGGCTTGCCGGCAGCGCGCGCCGCCTCGATGGTCGAGCGCAGCAAGCCGAGCACCGCGGGATGCCAAGGGTCGTACAGGTGGGCGACGGCGTCGTCGGCGCGGTCGATCGCCAAGGTGTACTGGATCAGGTCGTTGGTCCCCACCGAGACGAAGTCGAAGCGGCGCAGGAAGCGCTCGATCATCAGCGCGGCGGCGGGCACCTCGATCATCGCGCCCACCTCGACCGTCCCGTGCGGGCGCCCGGAGTCCGCGAGCTGCTGCCGCGCGCGCGCCAGCGCTTCGTGGACCGCGCGCACCTCGCTGAGGTGCGCCACCATCGGCACCAGGATGCGCACGGGCCCGAACGCCGCGGCGCGCAGCATCGCGCGCAGCTGCTGGCGGAACATCGCCGGCTCCGACAGGCTCCAGCGTATCGCGCGCAGGCCGAGCGCCGGGTTCAGCGCATGCTCGTGGCGCAGCTCCTGCGGCGTCAGCCGGTCGAGCGGCTTGTCGGCGCCGATGTCCACCGTGCGGATCGTCACCGGCAGGCCGCGCATCGCGACCACCGCGTCGCGGTAGGCCTCGAACTGCTCGTCCTCCGAGGGCAGGTCGCCATCGCGGTTCATGAAGAGGAACTCGCTGCGGAACAGCCCGACGCCCATCGCGCCCGCGTCCAGCGCCGGGCCGGCGTCGCCGGGCAACTCGATGTTGGCCAGCAGCTCGATCGCCTGCCCGTCGAGCGTCACCGCGGGCGTGTGCCGCAGGCGGTCCAGCCGTGCCCGCTCCAGCTCGCTCTGGCGCTGCCGGAACCGGTACTCCTCGAGCACGATCGGCGACGGATCGACGATCACGATGCCGGCGTCGCCGTCGATGACGACCCAGTCGTCCTGCCGGATCAGGCGGCTCGCCTCGCGCGCGCCCACCACCGCGGGGATGTCCATGCTGCGCGCAACGATGGCGGTGTGCGACGTGCGCCCGCCGACGTCGGTGACGAAGCCGCGGAACACGCTGCGCCGGAACTGCAGCATGTCGGCCGGCGCGATGTCGTTGGCCACCAGCACCAGCGGGTCCTCGGCCGCGGCAGGGTCGGGGGCCGCGGGGCCGCGGCCGGCCGCCGCGGACGCGGGCGGCGCGACCCCGGCCGCCTCCCCCTCGGCGGCGGCGCGCGCCAACTCGCGCAGCAGCCGCTCGACGACCTGCTCGACATCGGCCTTGCGCTCGCGCAGGTAGACGTCCTCCATCTCGTCGAACTGCCGGGCGAGCACCTCGAGCTGCGCCGACAGCGCCCACTCGGCGTTGTAGTGCCGGTCGCGGATCCAGCCCTTCGTCGCACCGGACAGCGTCTCGTCGTGCAGCAGCATCAGGTGCACGTCGATCATCGCGTCGAGCTCCGGCGGCGCATCGGCGGGCATGTCGTCCTTCAGCGTCTGCAGCTCGCGGGCGACCGCGTCGCGCGCGTGGCGCAGGCGCTCGATCTCGCCGTCGACGTCGTCGGCGCCGACGTAGTAGTGGGCCACGTCGACCCGGCTCGAGGCCACCAGCACGGCGCGGCCGATGGCCACCCCGCGCGAGACCTGCATGCCGAAGACCTGGATGCTCACGCGGCGCAATGTAGCGCAGCGCGGCACGCGGGCGTGAGCGCGCATCGAGGCTCGGGGCCGGTCCGCGCAGGCGCCCGCGCCGGCCACCCCGACGGTCTACTCGCCCTCGCCGAAGCGGCCGTCGATCAGCTCGCGCAGGGCCTGCACCGCCGCGGCCTCGTCGCTGCCGTCGGCCTCGATCTCGATCTCGCTGCCCTGGCCCGCGGCCAGCATCATCACGCCCATGATGCTCTTGGCGTTGACGCGCCGGCCGTTGCGCGCGAGGTGGATGTCGCTGCGGAACGAGCCGGCCAGCTTCGTCAGCTTGGCCGAGGCGCGGGCGTGCAGCCCGAGCCTATTGCTGATCGTGATGGTGGACCTGATCATCGACGAGCCCCCGGCCGGCCTGGTTCTGGCGCCGCGCGACGGCCACCGGCAGCACCCCCTGCTGCGCGCCGCTGACCGCGCGCTCGACGAGCGCGTCGAGCGGCAACTCGCCCGCATAGCACAGCACGCGCCAGAGCATCGGCACGTTGACGCCGGCCACCAGCCGCACACGCGGCGCGCCGGCCGCCGCGGCCTGCGCGGCGCGGCACGGCGTGGCGCCGAACACGTCGGTCAGCACCAGCGTGCCGCCACCCGCGCCCGGCGTCGCGAGGCGCGCCAGTGCGGCGCGCACCGCAGCCTCGGCCTGCTCGGCACTGTCCTGCGGCCCGATGTCCAGCGCGGCCACCGCATCCATCCGGTCTGCGTAGACGTGACTGGCCGCGGCCAGAAGGGCCGAGGCGAGCGGGGCGTGGGCGACGATCAGCAGCGCGGTCAAGGTCGGTCCGGCGGCGCCGCGGCGTCCGGCGCGAGCAACGCATTATCGGCAGCGGCGGCGCCCGGGCGCTCGGGCCGCGCCAGGAACCACAGGTAGGACAGCAGCCCGGCCACGCCGAACAGCGCGAACGCGGCGCGAAAGGCCGCCGGCTCCGAGAGCCCCGCCGCGCGCAGCGCGTCGATCGCCAGTCCGATGCCCCACTGGATGCAAAACACGCCGCCGAAGATCACCAGGTTGAAGGCCGACAGCGCGCGGCCGGCGAGCGCGGTCGGGAAGGCGGCGCCGACCGCCGGCTGGCTGACCGAGACGAAGGTGCAGGCCACGCACCACAAGGCCCAGTGCGCCGCGCCGGCATCGGGGCCGAGCGCGACGATGGCCGCCAGCAGCAGCAGCGGCAGCGGCAGGCCCCAGGCCATGATCTTCTCGGCGCCGATGCCGCGCGCGGCCAGTCGGGGCAGCAGCGCGCCCCAGGTGAAGAAGGTGACCAGCATCGCGAGGTTGATGACGAACAGGCCCTCGGCCGCCTGCGCCGCCGTCGCGCCGCCGACCCGCGTCAACCAGGGGCCGGCCCACAAGGCCTGCACCGCGACGAGTCCGCCGTAGACGAAGAAGCCGAGCGGCGCCATGCGCACGAAGATCGGGTGGGACACGATGGTGCGGTAGCCGGCCCGCGGCGCGGCTCCCGGGCCGACCCCGGGCCAGGGTGCCGCTCCGGCGGGGCCGGCGCCGTCCTCCCCGCCGCCCACGGGCGCGTCGCGCGGCACGCCCAGCGCCACCGCCACCATGGCCAGCAGCAGAGCAGCAGCCAGCGCCCAGAACAGCCCGCGCCAGCCGAGCGTGGGCAGCAGCCACTGCACCGGCAGCGTGCTGGCCACCATGCCCAGCGAGCCCGTCATCAGCATCCACGAGTTGCTGCGCAGCTGCGCCGCCGGCGACAGGTGGCGCCGGTAGCAGGTGAGCGGGGCCATCAGGCAGGCCGACACGCCGACGCCGATCAGCACCCGCGCCGCGATCAGGCCGCCGAGCCCGTCGGCCAGCGCGAACGCGCCGCAGCCGAGCGCGGCCAGCGCCAGCAGCGCCAGCAGCGTGCGCCGCGGCCCGTGGCGATCGAGCGCGTTGCCCAGCGGCAGCTGCATCGCCGCGAAGCCCAGGAAGTAGGCGCCCGCCAGCAGGCCGAGATCGGCCGCCCCGAGACCGATCTCGCTGCTGAACACGGGCGCCAGCGTGGCCGTCACCGCGCGCAGCAGCGCCGAGAAGAAGTAGGTGAAGGCGAAGGCGGCGAACATCGCCAGCACCCAGGTCGCGTTGCCGGGCGCCGCCGCGCCGCGGGCGCTCACGGCAGCGCGCGCCACGAGGCGAAGAACGTGTCGGCGGCCTCCGGCGGAAGCGAGGGTCCGAGCGCGGTGAGCTGGAACACCCGCGTGCCGCGCGTGAACACCGCCACCTGCTCGATGACCGGCTCGCCGTCGGGCAGGCGGCCCCGGAGTTCCTCGCGCCGGCTGGCCGGGTTCGGGGTCGCCCCGGGCACGGCCAGCGGCAAGGCACGCACCGGGCCGCCTGCCGCCCCGATGTTGGCGGCGGCGCTGGCGCGCAGTTCGTCCAGCGCGGCGGCCACGCGCCCGGGGTCGCCGAGGTCGGCCCAGGCGAGCGCCCAGGTGCGCCCGTCCGCCCGGCAGGCCGCCAGCGTCAGCGCCACGGCCTGCCCGGCCAGCCGCACCTCGCGCGTGAAGGGCTTGGGCTGGCAGGGGAACATCCCGGCCAGGCCGCTGCCGGCAAGACGCGTCTCGCGCCAGTCGAGCGCCGGCGTGCATCCGGCCAGCAGCAGTGCCAGCCCGAGGCCCAGCGGTGCAAGGGCGGAGGCCGCGAGCGTGCGCATCGAAGTCATTATCCCGGCAGCCCCGACAATCGTCCCATGCCTGCGCCCATGCCCGAACCCGAGGCCGGCGTGCCGGGACTGCCCGGCGCGCTCGACGGCCTGCGCGTGCTCGACCTGTCGCGGGTGCTGGCCGGGCCGTGGTGCACGCAGACGCTGGCCGACCTCGGTGCCGACGTGGTCAAGGTCGAGCGCCCGGCCGGCCCCGGGCACCCGGGCGGCGACGACACGCGCGGCTGGGGACCGCCGTTCCTCAAGGACCGCAGCGGTCGCGACACCGCCGAGGCGGCCTACTTCCTCGGCGCCAACCGCAACAAGCGTTCGGTGGCCATCGACTTCGCGCGCCCGGAGGGCCGTGACTTGGTGCGCCTGCTCGCCGATCGCGCCGACGTGCTGGTGGAGAATTTCAAGGTCGGCGACATGGCGCGCCACGGCCTCGACGCGGCCACGCTGACCGCGCGCAACCCGCGCCTGATCTACGCCTCGATCACCGGGTATGGCCAGACCGGCCCGTACCGCGAGCGCGCCGGCTACGACTACGCGATCCAGGGGCTGGGCGGCCTGATGAGCGTGACGGGCGAGCGCGACGACCGCCCCGGCGGCGGCCCGCAGAAGGTCGGTGTCGCGGTGGCCGACCTCTTCACGGGCCTGTACACCACGGTGGCGATCCTGGCGGCGCTGCGCCACCGCGACGCGAGCGGGCGCGGGCAGGTGATCGACATGGCGCTGCTGGACACCCAGGTCGCGATGCTGGCCAACCTCGGCGCCAACTTCCTGGTCACGGGGCAGCCGCCACGCCGCGCCGGCAACGCGCACCAGAACATCGTCCCGTACCAGGTGTTCGAGGTCGCCGACGGGCACCTGATCCTGGCGGTGGGCAACGACGCGCAGTTCGAGCGCTTCTGTGCCGTGGCCGGATGCGCGCAGCTGGCCGCCGACGAGCGCTTCGCGCGCAACGCCGGCCGCGTGCGCCACCGCGACGTGCTGGTGCCGCTGCTGGAGCCGATCCTGAAGGCGCGACGGCGCGCCGACTGGCTGGCGGCGCTGGAGGCGGCCAAGGTGCCCTGCGGCCCGATCAACGATCTCGCCGACGTGTTCGCCGACCCGCAGGTGCGCGCGCGCGGCATGACGGTGCGGATGCCGCACCCGCACACCGACGGGCTGGAGCTGGTCGCCAGCCCCCTCAAGCTGGGGGACACCCCGCCGGTGCTGCGGCGCGCGCCGCCGCTGCTCGGCCAGCACACCGACGAGGTGCTGGGCGAACTGGGCCTAGAGGCCGACGAGGTCGCCCGGCTGAGGGCCGACGGCGTGATCGGTCCCACGCCAGGCTAGCGGCGGCGCGGCTGCGGGCCCCGCCCTCCCCGGGGTCGAGGGTTGCCGCGCACATGCGGCGGCGCGACATTTCGTTACCCCCGCCAACGAGGTCGCACTACCCATCCGGGTCGACAGGACGAAACACCGTGGACCTCCGAGACCTTCCGCGATCGTTCACCGCGGCCGCCGAGCTGCCGGTCGCAGCAGCCGACCCCTACCAACTCGCCGCGCAGCTCGGTGCGGAGGTCGCCGGCCTGCTGACCGACGCGCTCGAACAAGTCGATGGGCTCGCCGCAGGCCGTGTCGAGCGGGCGGGGCTGTACGCGCTGCGCGAGGCGATCTCGAGGGCGCGCCGGATCGGCATCGCGGGTCAGCAGCTCGGGCGGCTGGACAAACCGGCGGCTCCGCGCTTGCACCGGCGGGTCGACCTCGCAGTGATGCTGGGCCAGGCGCTGCGCCAACGGGCGCGCGAGATCGATGGCCGCGGCCTCGAGGTGCGACAGGTCGTCACGTCGGCGACCGTCACGGGCGACGAGGCGCTTGGCTTCACCCTGCTGCAGGCGATCATCGACTGGGCCCTGGAACACGCCGCCTCGCGCGTCGACCTCGCGCTCGAGGTCCCGGGCTGGCCCTCGATGGCGCGGCTGGTCTGCGCCTTCGCGCACTGTCCGCCGGACGAGGCCGAGGGGTTCGACGTGTCCCGGCTCGACACCGTCTCCTGGCGGCTGGTCGAGCGGGCCACTGCCGTCTTCGGCGCGCGCATCGCGCGCCGCGCCCGCGCCGGGCGCACGCTGCTGTCGATCGAGTTCGCCGGCGCGATCGAGCCGCGGCTGGCCACGATGGGGGGCACGCTGCTGCGGCTCGACGCGGCCGAAGCCGAGCCGGCGCCGCCGCCGCCCGAGGCGCCTCGCCTGCTGGCCGACCGGCACGTGCTGGTGCTGGCGGGCCGGCACGACCTGCGTGGCGTGATCGGCGAGGCGCTGCGGCCGCTCGGCCCGGAGATCGAGTTCGTGGACTGCTTCGAGGAGGTCGCAGCCTTCTGCACCAATGCCGTGCCGCACGTCGTGGTCTACGAGCACGAGCTCGGAGGGCCGCGGATGGCTCGCCTGCGCACCCAGTTGCGCGCGGCGGTGCCCGACCTGGTGTTCGTCGAGATCGCCGACGAGAGCAGGGGCTTCGAGACACTGGCCGGCTGCGGCTGCCCCTACGTGCGGGTGGCACGCGACGCGGTGGCGGGCTCGCTGGCTGCGGCGCTCGGCTTCGAGCTGACGCGGCTCGACCCGCGCGGCGGCTGACGGCGCCGCGGCGCGCCGTCCCGCCGCTCAGCGCCCGAACACCTTCTTCAGGATCGCGCTGCCGGTCTTCACCGGGTCGGCGCGGATCTTCTTCTCCTCCTCGCCGACCATCAGGTACAGGCCGTCGAGCGCCTTGCCGGTGACGTACTGCTGGATGCTGGCCTGTCCGCCCCTGAGGAGCCCGAGCCCGGTGGCCTTGGCTGCCACCGCGTTGTAGCGCTCGGCGAGCTGCACCTTCTCGGTGGCCCGGGTGACGATCGGCAGGAACTTCGCGCCCAGCGGCGTGCGGGTCTTGCGCGCGAAGAAGTCGGTGACCGAGGTGTCGCCGCCACGGACGATGCCCAGCGCGTCCTCGACCGACATCTGACGCACGGTGTCGACGAACAGCGACTTGGCCTCCGGCACCGCGGCCTCGGCGGCACGGTTCATCGCCGTCACCAGTTCGTCGACCCGCTTGCCCTGGCCGGCGGCCCGCAGCAGCTTGGCCGCATCCTCCAGCGCCCCGGGCAGCGGGATGCGCACCTTCGGGTTGCCGAGGAAGCCGTCCTGGCGGCCGAGCAGGCCGACCGCGGCCAGCGCGCCGCGCTCGAGCGCGGCGCGGACGCCGCTGGCCGCGTCGCCCTCGCTCAGCGCCGCCGCCCACGCGGGGGCTGCAACCAGCCAGCCCCCCGCGAGCCCGAGGTGAAAAAGGGCCCCGCTACACTCGCGCCGGTCCATGTTCCGCTCCTTCGTTCCGGGTCGCACGACCCCCGATCTTGCACGCCGCGGGGCGCTGGGCGCCATCCTGGTCGGCACGGCGGCCGCCATGGCCGGCTGCAGCGTCCGCCGCCAGGTGCCCGCTGTGGGCTTCACGCTGCTCGACGGCACGCCGAGCTCCACGGTCGACCTGCGCGGCCAGGTCGTGCTGATGAACTTCTGGGCCACGACCTGCGCGGCCTGCGTGCGCAAGATGCCGCAGTTCATCGAACTGCACGCGCGCTATGGCGGCCAGGGGCTGGCCACGGTCGCCGTGGCCATGCCCTGGGACCCGCCGGCGTCGGTGTCGCACTTCGCGCAGACGCGCCGGCTGCCGTTCGGCGTCGTGATCGACACGCAGGGCCTGGTGGCACGCGCCTTCGGCGACGTCACGGCCACGCCGACGAGTTTCCTGATCGACCGCCGGGGCAAGGTCGCCCACCGCCACACGGGCGAGCACGACTTCGCGGCGCTCGGGCGGCAGATCGAGCGGCTGCTCGACGAGGTCTGAGCATGGACGCCGGCGCTCCGCTGACGGGCCGCCGATGACGGGCCGCCGATGATCGGCCGCCTTGCCGGCACGCTGGCGGCCAAGGCGCCGCCACAGGTGCTCGTCGACGTGCACGGCGTCGGCTACGAGGTCGACGTGCCGATGAGCACGTTCTACAACCTGCCTGCGCTGGGCGAGGCGGTGGTGCTGCTGACGCACATGGTCGTGCGCGAGGACGCGCAACTGCTGTACGGCTTCCTGACCGCGCCGGAGCGGGCCACGTTCCGCGAGCTGCTCAAGATCAGCGGCGTCGGTCCGCGCACGGCGCTGGCGATCCTCTCCGGGCTGTCGGTGGACGAGCTGGCGCAGGCGGTGACCCGCCAGGACGGAGCGCGGCTGGTCAAGGTTCCGGGCATCGGCAAGAAGACCGCGGAGCGGCTGCTGCTCGAGTTGCGCGGCCGGCTGGCACCCGAGCTGCCGCAGGCCGATGCGACCCGGCCCGATGACGCGCAGGCCGACATCCTGCAGGCGCTGCAGGCCCTCGGCTACAGCGAGCGCGAGGCCGCAGCGGCGCTGAAGGCCCTGCCGCCCGGGGTGGCGGTGGCCGAGGGCATCAAGCTCGCGCTGAAGGCCCTCAACCGCTAGGGGCGATCGGACAGGCGGCTGGAGTCCTGCCGCGACCGCGTCTAGCGCCCCGCGCGGCCGCCGCGCGACGGCACGGGGCGGTTGACCAGCGCAATGCCCACGCACACCGCGGCCAGCGCGACCAGCAACCGCAGCGTCAGCGGCTCGCCGAGCAGCACGACACCGGCCAGCAGCCCGAACAGCGGCGTCAGCAGCGTGAAGGCGGAGATGCGCGTGGCGGGGTAGTGCCGGACGAGCCAGAACCAGACCAGGTAACTGGCGAACGTGATGACCACCGTCTGGAACGCCAGCGGCCACAGCGACACCGCAGTCAGGCGCACCGGCCAGGTCTCGCCGGCCAGCGGCGCGGCGATACCCAGCGCCAGTGCGGACACGACCAGCTGGCACAGCAGCGCCTTCTCCGGCACCACGCGCGCCAGCGCGGTGGCTCGCAGCACCAGGGTCGTGCTCGCCCACAGCACGGCGCCGGCGATCCCGAGCGCGTCGCCGAGCCACTGCCGCGGCCCCGCAGCCGGGCGCACGAAGCCCTCGGCGAAGGCCCAGACCACGCCGCCGAAGGCGGCGACGAGGCCGACGGCCTGCAGGCCGCGCAGCGTCTCGCCGCCGGCGCCACGGGCCACCAGCGGCATGCCCAGCGCGACGACGAACGGCGCCAGGTAGATGAACACCGACATGCGCGACGCGCTCGTGTACTGCAGGCCGATGAAGATGCAGGCGAACTCGGCGGCGAACAGCAGGCCGGCCAGCAGCCCGGCGCGCAGCGTGCCGTCGCCCAGCGCGAGCGGCAGGCCGCGCCAGCGCATCCAGGCCAGCAGCAGGATCGCCGCGCCCGCCGAGCGCAGCGCGGCCTGGGTGAGCGGCGGGATCTCGGTCAGCGACGTCTTCGTCGCCACCTGCCCCAGCCCCCACAGCGCACAGCAGCCGAGCAGCAGCAGCACCGCCCGGGTGTCGAGGTGGGCCTTGCGGTCGTCGCTCATCGCAGCGGCCCCTGGGCCTGCGGCGGCGGCGCCGGCGGGCGCCGGCACAGCCACAGCGCCGCCGCCGCGCAGGCCAGACCCGCGACCGCCCCCGTGGCGTGCGCCAGCGGGGCGATGGCGATGTCCCAGCCGCCGCCGGCGCGCAGCGGGGCGCCGAGCGGATCTTCGAGCACGACCTTCAGCGCCAGCCCGGCGAGCAGTCCGGCCCCCACCACGCGTGGCCGGCCGCGCGCGCGGCACGCCAGCCACAGGCCTGCCACCGCGACGCCCGCGTGCAGAACGCCCGACAGGCCGCCGAAGCGCGCCAGCCCGGGCTCGACGAGCAGCAGCAGCTGCGTGAGCGGCCAGGCGGCCAGCCAGGCCAGCGCCGCGGCAGCCGGCAGGCCGGCCGCACGTCCCAGCGCGCCGACCAGCGCCGCACCGGCCAGATTGGCCGCCAGGTGCAGCCCGCTCCAGTGGACGAAGGCAGCGGTCAGCGCACGCCAGGGCTCGCGCGCGGCCAGCGCCGGCTGCCAGTCGATCCGGGCGGCCGGCAGCGCGATGGCCCCCAGCGCGCCCACGCCGGCCAGCGCCGCCAGGGCGACCCACGCACGGCCGGGCGCGGCCGGCCCCGTGCGGACGACGGCACCCGTCGCGGTGGCGGGAAGGAGAGCCGGGCGGATGGCCTGCGGGCCGCCCGCAGCGACGCCCGGGGCGGGGCGGGGCGGGGCGTCGGCGGCAACATCAAGGGTGCCTCCAGGGGCGCCTCCAGGGGCGTCGGCGGATGCACCTTCACGGGCGGGCGGGGGAGTGCTCACCCCCGCATCATCGCGCGGTGGCGCGGCAACGGCCTCAAGGCCCCGTCGGCGCGCCGCCGAACACCGCCTGCCACAGCGACCGCACGGCCGCGCGCTGCGGCTCGAACGGCCCAGGCTCGAACTGGGTCGGCTCCTCGTCCAGGCGCGCGCGGTGCTGGGCCCGCCGCAGCTCGCGGTAGGCGTCCGCCGCCGCGCGTCCGACGCCCGGCGGCAGCAGGCCGGCCTCCTCGGCGCGCCGCAGCAGCGCGATGTTGCCCACGTTGTCGAGCAGCTGCGGATGGCTGCGCGCGTGCTCGAGCACCAGGGCCTGGACGGCGAACTCCGCGTCCATCATCCCGCCCTCGCCGTGCTTGACGTCGAACCGCCCGGCCGGGCCGGGCCGTGCAGCACGCACCTTCTCGCGCATCGACCTGACCTCGGCGCGCAGCGCCGGGCCGTCGCGCGGCGCGGTCAGTACCGCGCGACGTGCCGCCTCGAAGCGCGCAGCCACCTCCGGCGGCCCGGCGCAGAAGCGGGCGCGCGTCAGTGCCTGGTGCTCCCAGGTCCACGCGGTGTTGCTGCCGCGTCCGGCCTGGTAGCGCTCGAAGGCGGCGATCGAGGTCACCAGCAGGCCCGAGTTGCCGTTGGGCCGCAGCGCGGTGTCGATGTCGAACAGCTCGCCCGCGCCGGTGCGCAGCGTCAGCCAGGTGATCACCTTGCGGACGAAGCCGGCGTGGACCTCCTGCAGGCGCTGCCGGTCGGCCTCGCTGGCTTCGGCCGGTTCGTCGTACAGGAACACGACGTCGAGGTCGCTGCCGTAGCCGAGTTCCTTGCCGCCGAGCTTGCCGTAGGCGATGACGGCCAGCCCGCAGTCGGGGGCATGGCGCAGGCGGTAGCGGTCCCAGGCCCAGCCGAGCGCCACCGAGACGACCGCATCGGCCAGCGCCGACAGGTCGTCGGCGACCTGCTCGACCGTCAGCTCGCCCTCGACATCGCGCACCAGCGTCCGGAACACCTCGGCGTGATGGGCATGGCGCAACGTGTCGAGCAGCTTGTCCTCGTCGTCCTCGCCGCCCTTGGCCCAGGCACGGCGGCGCTCCTCGAGCTCGGCGACGAAGGCGGCGCGGTCGAAGCGCTCGTGCTGCAGCCGGGCGTCGGCCAGCTCGTCGATGACGCCCGGGTGCCGCATCAGGTACTGCATCGGCCAGCGCGCCAGCCCGAGCAGCCGCAGCAGCCGCAGCAGCACCGCGGGGCGCTCGAGCAGCAGCGCGAGGTAGCTCTCGCGCCGCAGCAGCGGCTCGACCCAGTCGACGAAGCGCACCGCGGCCTCGGCGGGACACCCGCCGTTTTCGACGGCGCGCGCGGCCTCGACGACGAGCCGGCCGAGCCGCTGCTTGGCATCGTCGCGCAGCGCCGCCACGCGGGGCAGCGCGGCGAAGGCCTTGACGCGCGAGGCCAGTGCCGGCGGCAGGCGGTCGATCAGCTCGGGGCTGTCGATCGCGTGGCGCGGCGGGCCGCAGCCGCGGCAGGTGGCCCCGCCGCCGCCCGCGGAGCCGCCGGGCTGCAGCAGCGCGTCGAACTCGCCCGCCACCAGCTCGCGCACCTCGCCCAGGCGGTCGAGCAGCTGCCAGGCCTCGGTGCGATGGGACAGGCCGAGCGAGGCCGCGATCCAGCCCAGGTCCTCGTCCGCGGTGGGCAGCAGGTGCGTCTGCGCGTCGTCGAGGTACTGGATGCGGTGCTCGAGGCGGCGCAGGAAGACGTAGCCGTCGGCCAGGCGCGCGGCCGTCTGCGGCTTCATCAGCCCGCGCGCCACCAGCCGGTCCAGGCCGCGCAGCGTGCTGCGCGTGCGGATCTCGGGGAACTGCCCGCCGCGCACGACCAGCAGCAGCTGCACGATGAACTCGATCTCGCGGATGCCGCCGCGCGACAGCTTGACGTCGTTGGCACGCTCGGGCCGGCCGGCGGCGCGGCGCTGCGCCTCGTCGCGGATCCGGCGGTGCAGCTGGCGCAGGCCCTCGAACACGCCGTAGTCGAGGTAGCGCCGGTAGACGAAGGCCGAGACCAGCGAGCGCAGCGGCAGCGCGCGCCCGCCGGCCACCGCCGCGCGCGGCGCCACGACACGGCTCTTCAGCCAGGCGAAGCGCTCCCACTCGCGGCCCTGGACCAGGAAGTACTCCTCCAGCATCGCCAGGCTGACCACCGGCGGCCCCGAGTTGCCGTTGGGCCGCAGCGCCAGGTCGACGCGGAACACGAGGCCGTGCTCGGTGACCTCGCCCACCAGCGCATACAGCCGCTTGGCAACGAAAGTGAAGTACTCGTGGTTGGACACCGGCTGCGGCCCGTCGGTGCGGCCGTCGTCGTCGTAGACGTAGACGAGGTCGATGTCGGAGGAGACGTTGAGCTCGCGCGCGCCGAGCTTGCCCATGCCGACGATCCAGAGCTCGGCGCGGCGGCCGGGCTCGGCGTCGGGCCGCGGGACGCCGAAGCGAGCGTCGGCCTCGTCCTGCGCGGCGGCCAGCGCCAGTTCCAGCGTGGCTTCGGCCAGCGCGGTCATCGCGTCGGTCACCTCCTCCAGCGGCGCGCCGGCCTCGATGTCCAGGCAGGCCAGCCGCTCGATCACGAGGTGGCGCGCGACGCGCAGCGCGTCGGCCAGCGACAGGCCGCGCCCGGCCAGCAGGCCGACCAGCGCCTTGACGGCGTCGCGGTCCGGCAGCCCTGGCGGCAGCAGGCCCAGCTCGTCGGCATAGCGACGCCGCACACGGCGCACGAAGCGGCTGTGCGCGGCCGCGGCGACGGCAACGACGGTCATCGACTACAACCCTCCATCCGGCCGCGCGCCGCAGCGCGCGCCCTTGCCCAACCGGCGGCCCGCCCTGCAAGGGGGCGGATCCTGCCGGATCCGGTCCACCGCGAAGGCGACCGGGCCGGCAGACTAGTGCCAAGCGCATCGCCCACTGGGCAAGGGGGGCATTGCATGCCGCCGCGACGGACAGCGGCGACCGACAATCCGGCGCATGAAGATCGCCGCCGTGCAGATGGTGTCAGGGCCTTCGCTGCAGCCCAACCTGCAGGCCGCCGCGGCGCTGGTGTCAGAGGCCGCCGCCGCCGGCGCCCGGCTGGTGGCGCTGCCCGAGTACTTCTGCCTGCTCGGCCGGCGCGACACCGACAAGCTCGAGGTGGCCGAGGCGCCCGGGCGCGGGCCGATCCAGCAGGCGCTGGCCGGCTGGGCGCGCGAGCACGGCATCTGGATCATCGGCGGCACGCTGCCGATCGCCGCGACGGCAGGAGGGGCGGCCGCCGCGAGCGGCACCGCCGCCGCCGCATCGGACGACGCCGCGCGAGCCGCTGCCAGCGCCGGCCCGGCGCCGGCGGCGCGCGCGCTCAACCGCAGCGTGGTCGTCGCGCCCGACGGCCGCTTCGTCGCCCACTACGACAAGCTGCACCTGTTCGCGTTCGACAACGGCCGCGAGAGCTACGACGAGGGCCGCACGCTGCGCGCCGGCGAGCGGCCGGTGGCCGTGCAGTGCGGGCCGCTGCGCGTGGGCCTGTCGATCTGCTACGACCTGCGCTTCCCGGAGCTGTACCGCGCGCTGATGCAGCCGCCGTGCGACCTGCTGGTCGTGCCCGCCGCCTTCACCCACACCACGGGCCAGGCGCACTGGGAGATCCTGCTGCGCGCGCGCGCGGTGGAGAACCAGTGCTACGTGCTGGCCGCGGCGCAGGGCGGCACGCACGGCAACGGCCGCCGCACCTGGGGCCGCAGCATGATCGTCGACCCCTGGGGCGAGGTGCTCGCCGTGCGCGACGAGGGCGAGGGCGTCGTCGTGGCCGACGTCGAACCGGCGCGCATCGAGGCCGTACGCCGGCAGCTGCCGGCGCTGGCGCACCGGCGGCTGTAGCCAGGCCCCGCACCCCGCGCGGGGTGCGGGCGGCGCGGGCCGGGGCCCGACCCCTGCGCCGGGCTCAGGCCTGCGCTTCCTCGTCCTTCTTCCGCGGCGCGGTCTTGCGCGCGGCGGTCTTGGCCGCCGCCCCCCGGGGCCCTCGCACCTCGAACTCGAACCCCACCTTGCCCTCCTTCGGGTCGTAGACCAGGAAGGCCTTGAAGGCGCGCCGGGTCCGGTTGGAGACGAAGCCCTCCAGCAGCCCGGTCTTGCCGGTGGCGAGCAGCTTGGCGAACTCCTCGCGGCCCACCGGCTGCTGCAGGATGATCTTGCCGCTCTTGAAGTCGCAGGTCTGGTGCGCACCGACGCTGTGCTCGCACACGTAGTTCGTGCCGTGCTCGTAGACGCGGCCCTTGCACTTGGGGCAGGCGCCGAGCGGCTCCTGGCCCGTGAAGTCCACCGGCTCGCCATCGGCCTGGGCCTGGCGCTCGGCCTCGCCGAAGTCGAACTCGAGCTTCCAGTTGCCGAGCTCGCCGTCGTGCACGAGCTTCAGCTCGGCCGTGAACGGCCAGCCGGCCTTGCTGCGGAAACCCTCCAGCGGGCCGATCCGCTTGTCGCGCAGGAAGGCCTCCGCCTCGGCCACCTCGAAGGCGCGGCCGGCCGGGATCTTGGTGATGCTGAAGCCGCAGCCCTCGCCACCGCCGCCCTCGCCGCCGGTGCAGGCGAAGCGCCGGTAGTTCTCCTTGACGACGCCGCCGCAGTGCGGGCAGGGCGCGGCCAGCGTTGCGTAGTCGCCGGGGATCGTGTCGCGGTCGTACTCCTTGGCCTTCCTGACGATGCGCTCGGCCATCTTCGCGATCTCGGCCATGAAGGCCTCGCGCTTCAGGCGCCCGTGCTCCATCTCGGCGAGCTGGTGCTCCCACTGGCCGGTCAGGTCGGGCCGGGTCAGGTCCTGCACGTCCAGGCCGCGCAGCAGCGTCATCAGCTGGAAGGCCTTGGCCGTGGGCACCAGCTCGCGGCCCTCGCGCAGCATGTACTTCTCGGCGATCAGGCCCTCGATGGTCTGCGCGCGCGTGGCCGGGGTGCCGAGGCCCTTCTCCTTCATCGCCTCGCGCAGCTCGTCGTCGTCGATCAGCTTGCCCGCGCCCTCCATCGCCGACAGCAGCGTGGCCTCGGTGTAGCGCGCCGGCGGCCGCGTCTTCAGCGCGATGGCCTCGGCGTCGGCGGCCTTCACCTTCTCGCCCTCGGCCACGGGCACGAGGTTGGCGTCCTCGTCCTGGGCCTCCTTGCCGTACACCGCGAGCCACCCTGGCTGCACGAGCACCTTGCCGTTGGTCTGGAAGTGGTGGCCCGCGACGATGCTGATGCGGGTGGTGACGAGGTACTCGGCGCTCGGGAAGAACACCGCCAGGAAGCGCTTGACGACCAGGTCGTAGAGCTTGGCCTCGGGCTCGGTGAGCGAGCCGGGCGCCTGCAGCGTGGGGATGATGGCGAAGTGGTCCGACACCTTGCTGTTGTCAAACACGCGCCTGGTCGACTTCACGTAGCCCTCGTCGAGCGCCTTGCGCGCGTGCTGCGACAGCGTGCGCAGCGGGCCGGGCAGGTCTTCCTGCGCCAGCATCGCCACCGTCTTCCTCACGGTGGCGAGGTAGTCCTCGGGCAGCGCGCGCGAGTCCGTGCGCGGGTAGGTGAGCACCTTGTGCTTCTCGTACAGGGCCTGCGCCAGGCCGAGCGTGGTCTTGGCGCTGAAGCCGAAGCGGCCGTTGGCCTCGCGCTGCAGCGTGGTCAGGTCGTACAGCAGCGGGCTGGCCTGCGTGCTCGGCTTGGCCTCGTCGGTGACGGCGGCGCTGCCGCCGCGCACCGCGGCGGCGATGGCCTCGGCCTCGGCGGCGGTCCACAGGCGGTCGGCACGGGCCTCGGCGTCGTCGGGGTTCTTCTTCCACCTGGGGTCGAACCA
Source organism: Rubrivivax sp. (assembly GCA_020248915.1). Taxonomy (GTDB): domain Bacteria; phylum Pseudomonadota; class Gammaproteobacteria; order Burkholderiales; family Burkholderiaceae_C; genus Rubrivivax. The sequence goes on from JADCGP010000003.1 coordinate 19,544, forward strand.
CTTGCCCTCGTAGCTGCCGGCGGCGGCGACGAACTGCGCCTTGACCTCCCAGTAGGCGCGCGCGACGTGCCGGCGGATCTTCTCCTCGCGCTCGACGACGATGCTGAGGGTGGGCGTCTGCACGCGGCCCACGGTGGTGAGGAAGAAGCCGCCGTCGCGCGAGTTGAAGGCCGTCATCGCGCGCGTGCCGTTGATGCCCACCAGCCAGTCGGCCTCGCTGCGGCTGCGCGCGGCATCGGCCAGGCCCTGCATCTGCGCGTCGCTGCGCAGCTGCTCGAAGCCGTCGCGGATGGCCTGCGGCGTCATGCTCTGCAGCCACAGGCGGCGGATCGGCTTGTCGCCGCCCTTCCTGCCCTTCGCGTCCGGGTTCCCGATGCCGGCGTACTGCACGATCAGCCGGAAGATCAGCTCGCCCTCGCGCCCGGCGTCGCAGGCGTTGACGATGTCCGTCACGTCCTTGCGCTTGACCAGCTTGACGACGGCGTTGAGCCGGGTCTTGGCCTTGTCGATCGGCGCCAGCTCGAAGTGCGGCGGCACCACCGGCAGGTGGGCGAAGCTCCACTTGCCGCGCTTGACGTCGTACTCCTCGGGCGCCTTGATCTCGACCAGGTGGCCGACCGCGCTGGTGACGACGTAGCGGTCGTTCTCGAAGTGGTCGGCGTGCTTGTCGAACTTGCCGGCCACGGGGGTGAGCGCGCGCACGATGTCCTGCGCCACGCTCGGCTTCTCCGCGATGATGATGGTCTTGCTCATGTCCTGTGCGTTCCCGGGGCGTGCCTACAATGCCGCCTGCCTCGCGCGCAGGCGCGTGTGCACGTGCGTGCACACGCGCGCGCCTGCATGATTCCAATGTACAGAATGAAGAAGACAGCGCAAGCGCCCAGCCGATACCGCCACGCCGCGGCCCGCCACACCGATGCCCGCAAGCCGCCGCGCCCGGCGCAGGCGCCACGCGCCGGCGGGCGCCGCATCCAGGTGCGCCGCAGCGGCGTGCACGGCAAGGGCGTGTTCGCGCTGCAACCCATCGCCAAGGGCGAGCGCATCATCGAGTACGTCGGCGAGGTACTCACCTGGAAGGCGGCGCAGAAGCGCCACCCCCACGACCCGAGCGACCCGAACCACACCTTCTTCTTCCACGTCGACGACAAGCACGTCATCGACGCGGCCGTGGGCGGCAACGCGGCGCGCTGGATCAACCACGCCTGCGATCCCAACTGCAAGGCCGAGGAGGAGGAGGGCCGCATCTTCATCGACGCGATCCGCGACATCGCGCCCGGCGAGGAGCTGTTCTACGACTACGGGCTGATCATCGACGAGCGCTACACGCCGACGCTGAAGAAGCAGTACGAATGCCGCTGCGGCAGCCCGCGCTGCCGCCGCACGATGCTCGGCCGCAAGCGCTGAGGCGCACCCGGCCGGGTCCGAGCGCGCGCAACCACGATGGACACGCCGGGCAGCCTGCGCTGGGACCCGGAGCGGCTGCGGCGCGCGCTCGGGCCGCTGCTGCCGGGCCTCGAGGTCGACGTGCGCGCGGAGTGCGGCTCGACCAGCACCGAGCTCCTCGATCGCGCGCGCCGTCCCGGCGCAGGCCCTTGCCTGCTCGTCGCCGAGCGGCAGACCGGCGGCCGCGGCCGCATGGGCCGGCCGTGGCTCAGCAGCCCCGGCGCGTCGCTGACGTTCTCGCTCGCGCTGCCGCTCGCGCCCGCAGACTGGTCCGGGCTGTCGCTGGCCGTCGGGCTGGCGCTGGCCGAGGCGCTCGACCCGGCGGCCGACGGCAGCGCCCCGCGGCTCGGGCTGAAGTGGCCCAACGACCTGGCCCTGGCCGACGCCGGCGGCCGCCTGCGCAAGCTCGGCGGCATCCTCGTGGAGACGGTGGGCGCGGGCAGCGGGCGCACGGTGGTGGTCGGCATCGGCCTGAACGTGCTGCCGCAGCACTGGGAAGGACTGGCCCAGCCGGCGGCGTGCCTGGGCGAACTCGACCCCGCGCTCGGCGCGCCCGAGGCCCTGCAGCGCGTGGCCGGGCCGCTGGTGCGCGCGCTGCTGCGCTTCGAGCGCGAGGGCTTCGCGCCCTGCGCCGCCCGCTACGCGCGGCGCGACCTGCTGCGCGGCCGCCCCGTCACAACCACCGCCCCGGCGCCCGCCGAGGGCTTGGCCGACGGCGTCGATGCCGACGGCGCGCTGCTGGTGCGGCCGCAGCCCGGCGCGCCGGCCGTCCGCGTGCTGAGCGGCGAGGTCAGCGTGCGGCTCCGTGAGGCCGGCGATCTGGCCGCGCGCGCCGCGCAAGGCGCCCCGCATCCCGACGTGCAGACCGCCGGCCCGCGCTGACGCCGATGCTGCGCACCCTGCTCGTGCTGCTGGTGGCAGCCAACCTGCTGTTCCTGGCCTGGACCCAGGGCTGGCTCGCGCCGTTGCTGCCGGCGCCCCGCGGCGGCGAGCGCGAGCCGGGGCGCATCGACGCCCAGGTGCGACCCGAAGCGGTGGTCGTGCTGGACGCGGCCGCGGCCGCCGCCGCCACCGCGGCGGCCCGGCGCGCCGGCCGCCTCTGCCTGGAGGCGGGGCCGTTCGGTGATGCCGACCTCGCGGCGGCCGAGGCCGCGCTGCTGGCCGCCGGCCTGGCCGCCGGCAGCTGGCAGCGCGAGCAGGTGGAACGCTCGCCGTCGTGGGTGGTGTTCGCGGGTCGCCCCGGCGATGCCGCGGCACGTCGCGCGCGCGAGGCGGAACTGCGCCGCGCCGGCCTCGCCTACCAGCTGGTGCAGTCGCCGCCCGAGATCGCCGGCGGGCTGGTCGTCTCGCGCCACGCCAGCCTGGCATCTGCCGAGGCCGCACTGGCCGCGCTGGCCGACAGGCCGGTCCGGCGGCTGACGATCGTCGCCCTGCCGGCGCCGCCGCCACAGCAGTGGCTGCGGGTCCCGGCGGCCGATGCCGCGACCCAGGCCCGTCTGCGCGGCACGGACCGCGGCTTCAGGCCCTGCCCCGACCCACCCTGAGCGCAGCCACCGCGGTCAGCAGGCCGACCAGCCACCACGGGGCGAGCGCTCCGCCGCCGGCATCGGGCGGATCGGCCGGTGCAACCAAGGCGGCCGGCTGCACGCCGCCGTCCGGGCCCAGCGCCACCGCGGTCTCCAGCGCCCCGGCGGCGAGTTCGATGTGGGGCCAGGCCACCGGCACGTAGCTGGCCGGGCCCTGCGCGTACTGCAGCGCCTGGCGCACGTCGAGCACGCCCACGCCGCACTGCATGCGGTCGCAGATGCAGCGCCCGGGCTCGGCCGCCGAGCAGGCCGGCAGCAGCGTGGACTGCAGGTGCGGCCGTGCGCTCACGCCCAGGCCGGCCACGACCTGGTCGACCCCGAGCCCCGGGTCGACGGCGAGCATCAGCGCCGCGGTGGCCGCCACCAGCGGCGCGGCGTAGCTGGTGCCGTAGACGGCCACGTAGCCGGGCTCGCCGGGCGCCACGCGGCCGGTGTTGCCCAGGGTGACCAGGCCGCCGTCGCCCAGGAGGCTGCCCCAGGTGCCCGAGGCGTCGTCGCCGCCCACCGTGGCGATGCCGCTGGCGGCCAGTTCCGGGCCGAAGCCGGAGTAGCGGGTCTTGAATCCGTCCCGGTTCAGGGCCACCACGCCGACGACGCCGCGGCAACTGGCCGGCCGCGTCACGCGCCCCGGCTCGTTTCCGGCGGCGGCGACGACGACGACCCCCAGCGCACGCAGCTCGTCGATCGTGTCCTGGTATTCGCGCCCGCAGGCGCTGGTGCCGCCGAAGCTGATGTTGATCACGCGCGCCGGCCAGGGGTTGCGATGACCGTCGACCTCCAGGCCCGCCGCCCAGCGCATGCCGTCGATGATGTCGGCCACCGTCGCGCCGCAGCGGCCGGCCACGCGCACCGGCAGCACGCGGCCCTCGCGCAGCGCGCCCGCCACGCCGGAGCCGTTGTCGCTGCGGGCCACCAGCAGGCCGGCCACCGACGTGCCGTGCCAGGTGCTCGCGGCGGCGCAGCCGGCGGAGGCCGTGGCGCCGTCGGTGCCGTCGCCGGGGTCGGTCGGGTCGTCGTCGCGGCCGGGCTGGCCGTCCGCGGAGTGCGTGTCGTCGCGCACGAAGTCGCGGCCGGGCAGCAGCCGGCCCTCGAGCTCGGGGTGGCGGGTGACACCGGTGTCCAGCACCGCGACCACGGCGCCGGGTGCGCCGAAGGCCCCCGGCAGCCCCGACGCCCAGGTGTCGAGGAAGCCGGGCACGCCGCGCCGGCGGTCGGCCTGGGCCTGAGCGTTGCTGCCCTGCACCGTCTGCAGCCACCACTGCTGCGGGAACATCGGGTCGGCCGGTGTCGGGTCGCCCGCCTGGTGCAGCGGCTCGCGCACGTTGGGTGCCACCCACTCGACGTCGGGCCGGCTGCGCAGCCGTGCGGCAGCGGCCTCGGCCTCGGCGGCCGTCAGGGCGCGCTCGAAGCCGAGCAGCACCTGGTCGCGCCCGACGGCACGCCAGGCGGTCGGCTGCGGCCGACCCGGTTCGCGCACGAGCAGGGCCCGCCAGCGTTCGCCCGCGGCCTGGGCGGCCGTCGCGTCTCGGCGCAGTTCCCAGTGCTCGGGCGAGCCCTTCAGACGCACGATCAGGCCTTCGGCGGGCAATCGCTCCAGCGCTGTCGCGGCTCTGGCGGCCCCGGAGGCAGCGGCAGCGAGGAGGATGGCCACGCAGACGGTGAAGAGGCCGGCACCGCGGACGATCCGGCGCCCGCTGCAAGACGGCTCGAGATACCCCGGCAGGGGCGGCGCTGCCTCGGCCGTCCAGCCCGGCACGGGGGCAACGGCGGATTCTGGCGGGGCGTCGGGATTCGGGCGCATTGGCAGCAGCTCGGGGTGCCCGCCGCGCCAGGCCGGCCATGCCGGCGCGGCTCGCGGCTGCGCACCTCGACTGCAACCGATCGTAGGACTGGCCCGCGCCGGGGCGTCCCCCCGCGGCGCGGGGGAGAGCCTTGTAACGAAGCGCGAGTCCGGGAAGGAATGCGCACTCCGGGGGCCGCCCGTTGGGACCGGGCGGGCGCAGCGGCCGCGTGGGCCTGCTTCGGCGGGATCGGCGTCGGTTCAGCCGTCGCGGCGCGCCGTGTCGGCCCGGGCGCCGCCGGGTGCGCGGACGCAGGGCGCGCCCAGCGCGACGACGGCCAGCGCCAGCAGCGCGAGCCAGCCGAGCCCGAGCGCGCCGCCGCCGCCACCGCCGCCGGAGTCGATGGCACCGCCACCGCCACCGCCACCGCCACCGCCACCGCCACCGCCACCGCCACCGCCACCGCCACCGCCACCGCCAGGGGCCGCGGAGACGGTGACCGAGCGCTCGGCGCTCGCGCTGGCACCGCTGCTGTCGGTGATGGTGAGCCTCACCCGCAGCGTCCCCGCTCCGGTGGGCTGCAGCGTCGCGGTGGCGGCATTGGACGCGCTGCTGAAGCCGGTGGCGATGCCGCCGCCGTCCACCAGCGTCCAGGCATAGCCGGTGATCGCGGCACCGACGCCGGCCAGGCTGCCGGCGGCGTCGAGCGTCACCGTGGTGCCAGCCTGCGGCGCCTCGGGCTGCACGGCGAATCTCGGCAACGGCCCGGAGGCGGCTGCGAGGGCGGCACTGGCGTCCATCATGCCGGCGCCGCACAGGGCGGTGGTGCAGTAGCACTGCGGCTGTGCCACGCCCGATTGCGGCGGCTGGCATGCCAGGACCGGGGACGGGTCGTCCGGGCCGTTGTCGGCCCCGCTGGTCGGGAACGGCCGCGCGGTCGACTGCAGCATACCCAACACCTGGGCGGGCGTCAGGCCGGGCCGCTGCGACCAGACCAGCCCGGCCACCGCGGCCACCAGCGGCGAGCTGAAACTGGTGCCCACCGTGATGCTGAAGCTGTCGCTCCAGCGCGAGCTGACCGGGCCCTGGCTGCCGGCGTCGGTCGCGGCCAGGATCGGGTACAGGCAGGGCTGGCCAGAAAAGACATTGACGCAGTTGCCGCCCGGCGCGGCGATCGCGATCTCGGGGCCGAGATCGCTGAACCCCACCTTGGTGCCGGCGTGGCGCAGCGCCGCCACCCCGACCACCCCCTTGCAGTTGGCCGGCGCCCCCACCGGGCCGCCGTCGTTGTTGCCGGCCGCGGCCACGATCATCACCCCGCGCGCCGTGATCTCGTCCACGGCGGCCTGGTAGGCCGGCGAACAGGCGCCGCCGCCGCCCAGGCTCAGGTTCAGGACCTTGGCGGGGTTCGGGTTGACCGGCGCGCCGGGCACGACGATGCCCGCCGCCCACTTCATGCCGGCGATGATGTCGCTGTCGAAGCCGAAGCACTTGCCGAGCACACGCACCGGCAGCACGCCCAGGCCGGGCCCCGCGCCGGCCATGCCGACGCCGTTGTCGGTGGCGGCGCCGACCAGGCTCGTCGTCGCGGTGCCATGCCAGCTGCTCGGCGACACCTCGCAGCCGTTGAACGGCGCCCGGCTGGCCTCGAAGCTGGTGACCCAGTCGCCCGGATCACTCGGATCCGCGTCGCGACCGCCCCCGTCGTTGGCAACGACCGGGTCGTCGACGAAGTCGTAGCCCGGCAGCAGCCGGCCCTGCAGGTCGGGGTGGTCGCCACGCACGCCGGTGTCGAGCACGGCCACGACGACGCTCGCGACGCCGCGCGTGCGGGCCCATCCGCCTTCGATGCCAATGGCGGAGCGGAAGGTGGCGTCCGGTGCGCGCAGGTACCACTGGCCCGCCTGCGGCCCGTTCTGCTGGAACAGGCCGTTGGGCCGCTGCTGTGCCGAGGACGCGGCGTACAGCGGGTCGGTCGGGGCGCCCGGGGCTGTCAGGCGGCGCATGCGGCCGTTCGGAACGGCGTAGGCGACTTCGGGGTCGGCCACGAGCAGGCGCGCCAGCTCGGCGGCCGGCACCCCGCGCGCGCGCATCACCTGCGCCCGCAGGCCGACCGCCGGCCCGGCTTCCAGCACGCGGCCGCGGCGCTGGCCGAGCACCTGCGCCCGGGCCAGCAGCGCGCGCTGCAGCGCGGTGGCACCGTCGCCTTCGGCCAGCGCGTGGCGGCGCAGCAGGGCGGCGTCCGCCTTGAAGCCGACGATCACCCCGGCGTCGGCCGCCGCGCCCGGGGCCGGGGTTGCAGCCGCCGTGCGCTGCGACGGCGGCGTTGCGGCAGCGGCCGGCAGGGCCAGCGCGGCGGCAGCCACCGCCGCGCCCCACCACGCCGCCAGGGCGGGCCGCCGGCCCGTCGTGCAGGGATGCGATGCGCTCATCGCCGCAGTTTAGGCGCCACGGCCCGACGCCGTGCGTGACGGTCCTGACGATCGCGGCGCGCCGCGAACCCGTTCAGCGGGCGATGACCCGGGCCATCTCCAGCACCTTGCACGAGTAGCCCCACTCGTTGTCGTACCAGGACACCACCTTGACGAAGGTCGGGTCGAGCATGAGGCCGGCGTCGGCATCGAACACGCTGGTGCAGCTCTCGCCGCGGAAGTCGGTGGCCACCACCTTGTCCTCGGTGTAGCCGAGCACGCCCTTCATCGGGCCGTCGCTGGCGGCCTTCATCGCCGCGCAGATGGCCTCGTAGCTGGTGGCCTTGTCGAGCTCGACCGTCAGGTCCACCACCGAGACGTCGCTGGTGGGCACGCGGAAGGCCATGCCGGTGAGCTTCTTGTTCAGCTCGGGGATCACGCGGCCCACCGCCTTGGCCGCGCCGGTGCTGCTGGGGATGATGTTCTCGAGGATGCCGCGGCCGCCGCGCCAGTCCTTGTTGCTCGGACCGTCCACCGTCTTCTGGGTCGCGGTGGCGGCGTGCACCGTCGTCATCAGGCCGCGCTTGATGCCGAACGAGTCGTTCAGCACCTTGGCCACGGGCGCCAGGCAGTTGGTGGTGCAGCTGGCGTTGCTGATGATCCTCTCGCCCGCGTACTTGGCGTGGTTGACGCCGTAGACGAACATCGGCGTGTCGTCCTTGCTCGGCGCGCTCTGGATGACCTTCTTCGCGCCGGCGTCGAGGTGCTTCTGGCAGGTGTCGAGCGTCAGGAACAGGCCCGTGCTCTCGACGACGACGTCGACGCCCAGGTCGCCCCACTTCAGCGCCGCCGGGTCCTTCTCGGCCGTCAGCCGGATCTTCCGGCCGTCGACGATCAGCGTCGAGCCCTCGACCCGGATGTCGCCCCGGAAGCGCCCGTGCACGCTGTCGTACTGCAGCATGTAGGCGAGGTAGTCGGGCTCGAGCAGGTCGTTGATGCCGACGATCTCGATGTCGCCCTGGAAGTGCTTCGCGGCGGCACGGAACACCATGCGTCCGATGCGGCCGAAGCCATTGATGCCAACCTTGATGGTCACGGGTTCACTCCTTGGTCCGGGAAGGGTCGATGTCGATGCGCAGGCATGGCACGGTGACGGTGGCCATGTCACCGTAGACGGCGTCGAGGGCGCCTGCGGGCAGGTCGAGTTGGGTGCCGCGCAGCCATCGCAGCAGCGGTTCGCGCTCGGGGCGCCATTCGCCCAGCTGGTCCACGCGGTTGGGCAGGTGGGGCTGGCGATACTGCACCCTCAGGTCGAACGGGCAGCCCATCTGCGTGGTGTCGAGCTTCAGCGGCTGCTGGCGGACGTTGCGCACGGTGGCCAGCCACTGCCGCAGCGTCAGCGGCTTGAAGCCGTACTGGGCCGGGTCCCGGGCGCCTTCACTCAGGAGGAAGACGAACGTGAGGGACGCCGTGATGGGCGCGCCCTCGAGGCAAGGCAGCCGGTAGCCCGCGACCCAGTCACGAACCGACTTCACGAGCGGCCCGTCGGGGCTGCGGGCGTACAGCAACTGCTCCGGCGGCTGGTCCGGCGCCGAGAAGCGAAGCGTGGCGATGACACGGCCCATCGCGCCCGTCTGCCGTGCCCGCAGCGGGTACTCCGGGTGCCAGGCGCCGCTCACGTGCCGCAGGCAGGCCGTCAGCGAGCTCCAGCGCGCGGCGTCGGCGTCCGACGGGTCGGTGCTGTAGGCGGCCCGGTTGTCGGGCAGGAACACGTACTCCTGGCGCAGCCGCGCCGGCGCCTCGCCGGGCTGCAGGCAGGGAACGCGAAAGCGGCGCACGTGCTCGCGCACCGCATCGACGAACTCCTGGCCGCCTTCCGACTCGAGCACCACCACGTCCGGCGCCCAGTCGGGATAGCGGAACACCAGCTCGACCTTCAGCCGCCCGCCGCGGTTGGCCTTGAGCGCATCGAACGGGTATTCGGGTTCGGCGCGCTGGCTGCCGGCCGGCGTGAGGCAGCGTGCCGCCGCCGAGGGCTCGGCCTCGGACTGCTGCGCGCGGGCCGCGGCCGGCCACGCCGCGGCGGCGCACGCGGCGGCAGCGACGACCAGGGTCGCGAGGCAGCGGACGACGGTGGTGCCGGCCAAGGCGCGTCTCAACCGCGGCGCAGCACCGCCCGCACGACATCGGCGACGTTGCCCGCCGTCAGCCCGAAGTGCTGGAACAGCTGCGGCCCGGGCGCGCTCTCGCCGTAGCGGTCGATGCCCACCACCGCCGCGCAGCCGTACTTCCACCAGCCGTCGGTGACGCCGGCCTCCACCGCGACGCGCGGCACGCCGTCGGGCAGCACGCTGCGCTTGTAGGCCTCGGGCTGGCGGTCGAACACGGTGGTGCTGGGCACGCTGACCACCCGCACCGCGATGCCCTCGGCGGCCAGAGCGGCCTGCGCGTGCAGCGCGAGCTGGACCTCGCTGCCGCTGGCCAGCACGACCGCGCGCGGCTTCTTCTTCAGGCCCACCTCGGCCGGCTCGGCCAGCACGTAGGCGCCCCTGGCGATGTCGGCCAGCACGGGCTTGGGGCAGTAGGGCAGGTTCTGGCGCGACAACAACAGCGCGCTCGGGCGGTCGGCGGCGGCGATCGCGGCGGTCCAGGCCGTCATCGTCTCGGCGGTGTCGGCGGGGCGCCAGACGTCGAGGTTGGGGATCAGGCGCAGGCTCGCCGCGTGCTCCACGCTCTGGTGCGTGGGGCCGTCCTCGCCCAGGCCGATGCTGTCGTGCGTGAAGACGTGGATCACGCGCCGCTTCATCAGCGCCGCCATGCGGATCGCGTTGCGGCTGTAGTCGCTGAAGGTGAGGAAGGTGCCGCCGTAGGGGATGAAGCCGCCGTGCAGCGCGAGGCCGTTCATGATGGCCGCCATGCCGAACTCGCGCACGCCGTAGTTGACGTGGCGGCCGCCGTTCGGCGCCCCGTCGTCGGCAAAGCGCAGCGCCGGCGTCGAGCTGGTGTTGGTGAGGTTGCTGCCGGTGAGGTCGGCGCTGCCGCCGAGCATCTCGGGCAGCGCCTTCGTCAGTACCTCGAGCGCGAGCTGGCTCGCCTTGCGCGTGGCCACCGTCTCGGCCTTGGCGTGCATGCCCTCCAGCGCCGCGGCGCAGGTGGCCGCGAAGCCCTCGGGCAGCACGCCGGCCAGGCGCCGCTCGAGCTCGGCAGCCAGCGCCGGGTGCGCCGCGCGGTACGCGGCCAGCGCCTCGCGCCAGCGCGCGTGCGCGCGGGCACCGGCGGCGCGCGCGTCCCAGGCCTGGTAGGCGGCCTCGGGCAGCTCGAAGGGCTCGTGCGTCCAGCCCAGCGCCTCGCGCGTGAGCCTGACCTCGTCGACGCCCAGAGCCTCGCCGTGCGCCTTGGCGCTGCCGGCGCGGTTGGGGCTGCCCTTGCCGATGGTGGTCTTGCAGATCACGATCGTCGGCCGCGCGGCCTCGGCCCGGGCGGCCGCGAGCGCCGCCCGCACCGCCGCCACGTCGTGACCGTCGAGCGGGCCGATCACGTTCCAGCCGTAGCCCTCGAAGCGCTTGCGCACGTCGTCGACGTACCAGGGCTCGACGCGGCCGTCGATGCTGATGCCGTTGTCGTCGTAGATGGCGACCAGCTTGTTCAGCCTCCAGGCGCCGGCCAGCGCGCAGGCCTCGTGGCTGACGCCCTCCATCAGGCAGCCGTCACCCAGGAAGACCCAGGTGCGGTGGTCGACCACGGCATGGCCCGGGCGATTGAACTCGGCGGCCAGCAGCTTCTCGGCCAGCGCCATGCCCACCGCGTTGGCCAGCCCCTGGCCGAGAGGGCCGGTGGTGGTCTCGACGCCAGGCGTCACGTCCACCTCGGGGTGGCCCGGTGTCTTGCTGTGCAGCTGGCGGAAGCGGCGCAGCTCGCTCATCGGCAACTCGTAGCCCGTGAGGTGCAGCAGCGCGTACAGCAGCATCGAGCCGTGGCCGTTGCTCAGCACGAAGCGGTCGCGGTCGGGCCAGCGCGGGTCGGCAGGGTCGTGCCGCAGCGGGGCGGCGGGGCCGCCCCACAGCGCCACCGCGATCTCGGCCATGCCCATCGGGGCGCCGGGGTGGCCGGAGTTGGCCTGCTGCACGGCGTCCATCGCGAGCGCGCGGATCGCGTTGGCCATCAGGGATTGTTGTTCGGGTCGGTCGACGGCCATGGCGTGCGGGGGGGGCGGGCAGGACTGCCGCAAGGCAGCGGAGCCGGAATTCTAGGTGGCGACCCTGCCCGACCCCGGCGCGCCCCGCGGCCCGGGCCGCCGCGCCCGGCACGCGTGCCACCGTGCCGCCTATGATCCCCGCCGTGGACGGATGGCAGCTCACGGCCGACCTGCACGGGTGCTCCGGGGCGGCCGTGCGCAGCAACGCGGCGACCTTGCGCACGCTGGCCCTGGCGGCCGTGCGCGCGGCCGGCCTGACGCCCGTGGGTGAGCTGTTCCACGCCTTCGGCCCCGACGCCGGCGTGACCGGCGTCGTGCTGCTGGCCGAGTCGCACCTGGCGCTGCACACGTGGCCCGAGCTGGGCGCCGCGACGCTCGATGTCTACGTCTGCAACCTCAGCGCCGACAACGGCCCGCGCGCCGAGGCGTTGCTGGCTGCGCTGGAGGCGGCGTTCGCGCCGGCGCGCAGCGAGCACCAGCGCTTGCGGCGGGGCGCGCTGGCGCATGCCCCAGGCGTTGCGCCCGGCATCGCGCCGGCTTGACCTCCCGCAAGGGCGCGCGGGCGCCGCGGTGCCACGCTGCACGCCCGTGCCACCACGGCGGCTTCGACCGCCGGAACGACCCATGCCTGCCCATGCCCTGGACGTGATCCGCGACGAGCACCAGGCGCTCGCGGCGATGCTGCGCACGCTGATGCTGATGCTGGCCCAGGCCCGGCGCGAGAAGCGGCTGCCGGACTTCGACGTGCTGCGCGCGATGCTGTTCTACATCGACGAGTTCCCGGAGCGGCTGCACCACGCCAAGGAGAGTGCGCTGCTGTTCCCGCGGCTGCGCGAACGCGCGCCCGAGATCGGCCCCGTACTCGACCGGCTGGACGCCGAGCACGCGCACGGCGAGCGCGCGATCCGCGAGCTCGAACACGCGCTGCTCGCGTTCGAGGTGATGGGGACGCCCCGGCGCGAGGCCTTCGAGGCGGCCGCCGAGCGCTACGTGCTGTCGTACCTGCAGCACATGGCTGCGGAAGAGACCGACGTGCTGCCGGTGGCGCAGCGCGTGCTCGACGCGGCAGACCGCGCCGAGCTCGACGCCGCGTTCGCGGCCAACCGCGACCCGCTCACCGGCCACGAGCCCGGGCAGGACTACCGCGAGCTGTTCCAGCTGATCCTGAACCGGCTGCCGCCGCCGCTCGGGCTCGGGCCGCGGCACTGAAGCACGCGCCCGGCCGCAGCGCCCGCGGCAGGGTGCCGCTCACTGCGCCGGCGGAACGCCGCTCACTGCGCCAGCGGCGCCGCGATCTCGTCGATGCGGGCCTTGACCTCGGGCGTCAGCTTGGGCAGCAGCGCCAGCGCGCCGAGGTTGTCCTGCAGCTGCGAGAGCTTCGAGGCCCCGGTGATCACGCTGCTGACGCGCGGGTTCGACGCCACCCAGGCGATCGCCAGCTGCGCCACCGTGCCGCCGAGCTCGGCCGCGATCGGCTCCAGCGCCGCCACCGCGGCGTTCTTCCGGGCGTCGGTGAGGCCGTCGCGCAGAAAGGCCATGTTCTCCAGCGCGCCGCGGCTGCCCTCGGGGATGCCGGCGCGGTACTTGCCCGTCAGCAGGCCCGAGGCGAGCGGGCTCCACGTCGTGAGGCCGAGGCCGCACTCGTCGTACAGGCGCGCGTACTCCTGCTCGACGCGCTTCCTGTGGAACAGGTGGTACTGCGGCTGCTCCATCACCGGCTTGTGCCAGCCGTGGCGCTCGGCCACCTCCCAGGCGGCGCGGATCGCGTCGGCCGGCCACTCGCTGGTGCCCCAGTAGAGCGCCTTGCCCTGCACGATGATGTCGTTCATGGCGCGCACCGTCTCCTCCACCGGCGTCGCCGGGTCGGGCCGGTGGCAGTAGACCAGGTCGATGTGCCCGAGCTGCATGCGCGCCAGGCTGCCGTCGATGGCCTGCATCAGGTACTTGCGGTTCAGCGTGTCCTTGCGGTTGATGCCCTCGCCGCTGCGGTCCAGGCCCCAGAAGAACTTGGTGCTGACGACGTAGTTCAGGCGCGGCCAGCCGAGCTGCCTGAGCGCGGCGCCCATGATCTCCTCGCTGCGGCCTCCGGCGTAGACCTCGGCGTTGTCGAAGAAGTTGATGCCGGCGTCGAACGCCGCCGCCAGCATCTCGGCGGCCGACTTCACGTCGACCTGGTTGTGGTACGTGACCCAGGAGCCGAGCGAGAGCGTGGAGACGCGCAGGCCGGCGCGGCCGAGGCGGCGGTATTGCATGGCAGTGGGCATGGCAGTGGGCATGGCAGTGGGCATGGCAATGGGCATGGCGGTGGGCTTGACGGGTTGACGGCAGGGTTCGACGAGGGCGGCCCGGAAGGGGCGCGAGGTTACCGCTTCGCGGCCGTGGGCGCCTGCACGCCAGCTCGGGCGATCGCGGCGCCTGCGGCATGGCCGAGCGTGAACGCCTCCTCGAACACCGAGTAGCCGGCCAGGTCGGCATGCGCGAAGCGGATTCGCCCGCCGGCACCGCGCAGCGCCGCCAGCGCAGGGTGGCGGACGAGCCCCGGCACCGGCACCGCCATCGCGTGCCCCCAGCGCACCAGCTCCACGCGCTGCACGCGCGCGCGCAGGTCGGGGTGCGCGGTCGAGAGGTCGGCCAGCACGCGCTCGGCCCAGGGCTGCCAGTCGGGCGTCGCCAGCGCGGCACGCTCGGCCGCCGGCAGCGCGTGGTAGGCCGTCAGCACCGTGGGCCGCGAGCTGCGTGCGTCGGGCCGCAGGCTCTGGTGCTGGGCGTCGACGTAGCCGAGTCCGCTTGCGCCCACCGGGCGCGCGATCACGCTGTCCCAGGCCGGCGCGGCGCCCGGGCGGTCGAGGGGCGGTCGGTCCAGCAGCAGGTTGGCCACCAGCCAGGGGGCGTGCGGGACCGCCGCCGCGGCCTCGCGCAGCGCGTCGCGCAGCGCCGGCGCCGCCGGGCGCACCACGCGCGCCGCGGCGTGCAGTGGCAGCGCAACGACCGCGGCCGCGGCCTGCCAGCGCTCGGCCCGGCCGCGGGCCTCGTCCCAGGCCAGCACCTCGACGCCATGGCGCTGCTCGGCGACGGCCAGCACGGTGCGGCCGGTGTGCACCCGCGCGCCCAGCGGTGCGGCCAGGCGCTCGACGAGCCAGCCGTTGCCCTCGGGCCAGGTGAAGACGGCGTCGCGCTCGTGATCGTTCTCGCCCGGTGCCGCGAAGCCGTGGCGGCAGGCGAAGTAATGGACGCCGGCCCAGGCCGACACCACCGCCAGGCCGGCGCCGTAGTCGTCGCGGCAGCAGTAGTCGAGGTAGGCCAGCAGCGCCGGATCGTCGAAGCCCTCGCGCGCCAGCCACGCGGCGAAGGTCCCGGCGTCGAGCGCGGCGTGCACGGCGCCCCAGGGCGAGCGCGCCGCCGGCAGGGCGAAGGCACGTCCGCCCTGCGCGGTCTTGGCGAGCGCGTTCACGCGCGCCGCGAAGCGCCCGAGCTGCGCGTGCAGCCGCGACCCCGGCGCCACCGGCGGCAGCAGGCCCTCGACCCACTGCCCGTCGACGAAGAGCCGCTCCTGCGGGCTGTGACAGAGGTGGCGCTCGTCGGCCACCTCGCGGCCGGCCTCGGTACGCAGCAGGCCGATCTCGTGCAGCCACTCGCTCACCTCGCGCGCCTCCGGCGCGGGCAGCGGCAGGTAGTGCGCGCCGAGCGGGCAGCCGATGCCGCCGAGCACGTGGCCGCGCGCGTTGCCGCCCGGGCGGTCCTCGAGTTCGAGCAGCGCGAAGTCGTCGATGCCGTGCTGCCCGAGCGCGCGCGCGGCGGCAAGACCGGCGATGCCGCCGCCGGCCACCAGCACGGCGGTGCGATGCGTCACGGCGGGCTCGGGCAGCGCGGCCACGGTCTCGCGCAGCCGGTGCCCGCGGTCCTGGCTGGCGCCGACCCAGCCGCCGGCGAGCGGCCGCGTCCCCGCTTCGGGCGTGTCGCGCCCGCAGCCCGCCAGGAGCGCAGTGCCGGCGGCCGCACCCGCGGCAGCGAGGAGCGTGCGCCGCGTCGTCGCCGCGGCGCGCTCGCTCAGCGGTGCACCTTGCCCCACTCGTCCTCGAAGGTGCTGACCAGCACCTGGTTGCTGAGGCGGTTCACCTCGGTGGTCACGCGCGCCATGTCGGGCGGGAACTGCAGCAGCGCCGGCATGCCCTCCACCGTCAGGAAGCGCAGCCCCGGCGGCAGCGACTTCACGCCCGGCCAGGGCCGACGCCCGGCGATGACGAAGCCCCACTCGCCGAAGCTCGGCACGTGCGCGTGGTAGGGCGTGACCTGCAGGCCGACGGCCTCGAGCGTGGTCACCACCGTCCAGTAGCTGCGGCGTGCCACCAGCGGCGACGTGGTCTGCACGGCGAGGAACCCGCTCGCTGCCAGCGCCTGCCCGGCGCGCTGGTAGAAGCTCGTCGTGTACAGCTTGCCGAGCGAGAAGTTGGTGGGGTCGGGGAAGTCGACGACGATGACGTCGAAGACCTCGCGGTTGCCCTCGAGCCAGGTGAAGGCGTCGGCGTTGACGATGTTCAGCTTCGGGCTGGCCAGCGCGCCGGCGTTCAGCGCCACCAGCGCCGGGTGGCTGGCGAACAGGCGCGTGATGTGCGGGTCGAGCTCGACCAGCGTCACCTGCTCGACGCCCGGGTGCCTGAGGATCTCGCGCACCGCGAGGCCGTCGCCGCCGCCGAGCACGAGCACCTTGCGCGGCGCGCCATGGCCGGCCAGCGCCGGGTGCACCAGCGCCTCGTGGTAGCGGTACTCGTCGCGCGAGTGGAACTGCAGGTTGCCGTTGAGGTACAGGCGCACGCCGCCGGCACCCGAGGTGACGACGACGCGCTGGTAGTCGCTGCTCTCGCTGAGCACGATGGCGTCGCCGTAGAACTGGTCCTCCGCCCACGTGGTGAGCTTGCCGGCGAAGACGAAGCCGGCCAGCAGCACGGCGATCACCGCCGCACAGGCCAGCACGTGCGCGCGCAGCGCGCGCAGCTCGCCGCGGAACAGCCACAGCGCCCAGGCCGCGACGGCCGCGTTCAGCAGCCCGAAGAACAGCCCCGTGCGGACGATGCCCAGGTGCGGCACGAACAGCAGCGGAAAGGCCACCGCCACCGCCAGCGCGCCGAGGTAGTCGAACGTGAGCACCTGCGAGACCAGGTCGCGCAGCGCGTAGCGCTCGCTGAAGTGGCGCTTGAGGATGCGCATGACCAGCGGGATCTCGAGGCCGGCCAGCACGCCCACCACCAGCACCAGCCCGTACAGCAGCACGCGGAAGACGCCGACGTGGCCCGCGGGCAGCAGGTTGTGCGCGGCGAACAGCGCCGCCGGCATCAGCCCGCCGATCAGGCCGACCAGCAGCTCGATGCGCAGGAACTGCGCGACGAGCTGGCGCTCGACGTACCGCGACAGCCACGAGCCGATGCCCATCGCGAACAGGTAGGCGCCGATGATGGTGCTGAACTGCAGCACCGAGTCGCCGAGCAGGTAGCTCGCCAGCGCCCCGGCGGCCAGCTCGTAGACGAGGCCGCAGGCGGCGACGACGAAGACGCTGGCCAGCAGCGCCAGCTCGGCCGGCGCGACGCGCGGGACCGCCGGCGGCGAGCCGGCCGCGTCCCCCGCCCCGGCCGCGCCGGCGGCCTCAGCCATGCACCGCGGCGCTGACGATCAGCCCGATGGCGATGCACATCGCCGCCACGACGATGGCCAGCGCCATGTTGCGCTTCTCGACGATCTCGCCCCACAGGTCGTAGGGCGTGAGCTTGTCGATGATGACGAAGCAGATCCAGAAGATCGCCACGCCCATCAGCGCGAAGAGCATCGACCCGAAGAACACCCCGGGCTTGAGCCACTCGATTCCCAGCATCACTCACCTCCTGGGCCCGCGGGCCCGCCAAGTTCCAGTCGTCCGTCCCCGGCCCTCGCGCCGTGTGCGGGGCCTCTACTTGTGGCCGCCGCCGCTGCTCCATCCGCCGTAGCTGCCGCCGCCCACCCGGCCCGAGGTGCCCGAGCCGCGCTGCGCCAGGCACTGCCGGTACTCGTTGCTGTTGGCGCCGAAGGTGGTGCGCACCGAGTCGCAGTCGTCGTCGCCGCACTGCGACAGGATCGACACGATCACGAGGATGAAGATGATCAGCGCCACCATCCGCACCGCGCTGCCGGTGAGGTCGGACACCGGCCTGACGTCGGGGCTCGGCTTGCGCTCGAGCGCCGCGCGGGTCGACGACGCCAGGCCGAAGGCCTGGGCCACGGCGGCGGCGTCGAGCGTGGCGCCGGCCGACCACACCACCTCGGTGCCGGCGGAGCCGTGCGTCTGCTCGCGCGACAGGCGCCGGTCGCTCGCCGCGCCCGTGCCGACGTAGTCGCTGACCAGCGCCTCCTCCTCGCGCCGGACGCGCCAGTAGAACTCGCCCAGCACCCAGGTCACCTTGGCACGGTAGGAGTAGGTGCGGCGGTAGTCCACGCCCTGCCAGCGCGCGCCGTCGCCGCGGCGCTCGGGCGCGCCGGTGATCGGCCGCACCCAGCTCCAGCCGTCCTCGCTGTCGACGAGGAAGGCGAAGCCCAGCGTCGCGTGGTACAGCAGGTACTCGCGCCAGAAGGTGGTGTCCTCCTCGGGGTCGTCGGGGATGTCGCACCGCTCGAGGTAGCCCACCACCTGCCACGGCGCCGGCGCGGTGCCGGGGGGGCCGAGGGCGAGCGTGCCGGTGCGGCCGAGCGGGATCTGCGGCTCGAAACCGCTGTCGCCCGAGTTGCTCTGGGCGTGGAAGGCGAGCTCGGCGCCGACCCCGCGCGAGATGTCGACGACCGCCTTGCACTGGCCGCAGGTGAGGCTCTGCGTCGTCGCGAGCCGGGGTTCGAGCGCGGCGCCGCAGCTCGGGCAGCCGATCGAGCGCGCGGAGAGCGTCTTCTCGCGCACGTCGGCCAGGCCCTGCAGGCGCAGCTCGGCCAGCAGCACCGAGCGGCCGATGCTCCAGTGCACGGCGCGCGGGTCGCTGCCGTCCAGCGTGGCCACGTCGCCGGCGGCGTTGCGCAGGTCGGCGACGAGGAAGTCGCCGTCCAGCCGCGGCGGCGAGGGCAGTTCGCCCTGGGCAGCGACGAGCCGCGCGCGCGCGACCGAGGCGACATCCCAGGCGCGGCCGCCGGCCAGCACGCGCTGGCCGGCCGCGAGCCGGCCGTCGAGCGGCGGCGCGTCGGGCGGCAGCGGGGCGTCGAAGGCCAGCACGTAGGCGCCGTTGTCCTCCGACAGCCAGGCCGAGCG
This sequence comes from Rubrivivax sp., assembly GCA_020248915.1. Lineage (GTDB taxonomy): Bacteria > Pseudomonadota > Gammaproteobacteria > Burkholderiales > Burkholderiaceae_C > Rubrivivax. The sequence continues at coordinate 38,215 of JADCGP010000003.1, forward strand.
GCCGTTGTCGAACAGCGCATGCCACTCGTTCCAGGTGCCGCCCAGGGCCGCTGCCGCGCCGCCGCCCGGCCCTGCGCCCCCGGCGGAGGGCGTCGGCGCAGCCGTGGCCGCGGGACCCGACGGGTAGCCGTACTGCAGGCGACCCACTAGCGTGAAGGCGACGCCCTGGTGCTGGCCGTTGGCGCCGAGCTGCAGCGGCGAGTGGTCGTCGAACAGCTCGGCGCTGACGCCGATGCGCCGCAGCGCCTCGCCATCGCGCACCAGCGTGCTGCGGCAGAAGCTGCAGACGGCGCTGGCCGACGCGGCGGAGGCGAACTCAACCGGCGCGCCGCAGTTGGGGCAGGCGGCGCGGTAGGCCCGCTGCGGAGACGTCGCCACGCGGCGGCGGCGCGAGCGTCAGGCCAGCTTCTTCAGCAGCTCGGCCTTCTTGGCGGCGAACTCGTCCTCGGTCAGGATGCCCTTGCCCTTGAGCTCGGCCAGCTTCTCGATCGTGGCCATGATCTCGTCGGGCCGCAGCGCCGCCACCGCGGCCGCCGCCGGTGCCGCGATCGCGGCGGCCGCGTTCGCACCGCCCTGCAGCCCCTGCTGCAGCTGCTGCGCCATCACCTGGCCCAGCGCCACGCCGGCGCCCAGGCCCATCGCGTCGCCGACGATGCCGCCGCCCCCGCCGCCGGCACCGGCCGCCTGCTCGGCGAACTTCGGGATCGACTGCGCGGTCTGGTACTGCATGAACCGGCCCATGTCGCCGCCGACCATGCCCATGCCGATCTTCTGGTCGAGGATCTTCTGCAGCTCCTCCGGCAGGCTGACGCTCTGCACCGTGACGGCGTCGAGCGCCAGGCCGAGCTTGCCGAACTCGGCCGTGGCCGCCGCCTTGAGCTGGGCGGCGAACTCCACCTGGTTGGCCGCCAGGTCGAGGAAGGGGATGCCGCTCTGCGCGACCGCGTCGCTGATGTGCTGAAGCATCAGCCCGCGCAGCTGCCCGTCGAGGTCGTCGAGCGTGAAACGGTCGCGCGTGCCGCTGATCGCGGTGTGGAAGAGCCTGGCGTCCTCGATGTGGAAGGCGTAGTTGCCGAAGGCGCGCACGCGCACGGCGCCGAAGTCCTTGTCGCGGATCGTGACCGGCTGCGCGGTGCCCCAGCGGCGGTCGAGCTGCTGGCGGGTGCTGAAGAAGTAGACGTCGCTCTTGAACGGGCTCTGGAACAGCTTGTCCCAGTTCTTCAGGTACGTCAGCACCGGCAGCGTCTGCGTCGTCAGCTTGTGCATGCCGGGTCCGAACACGTCGGCCAGCTTGCCCTCGTTGACGAACACCGCCAGCTGGCTCTCGCGCACGGTGAGCGAGCCGCCGTACTGGATCTCGTTGCCCGCCATCGGGTAGCGCCACGCGAGCGTGCCGTCGCCCGACTCGGTCCACTCGAGGATGTCGATGAACTGCTTCTTGATGAAGTCCATCAGGGCCATGCTGCGATCTCCTCGCCCCCGTGGGCGCCAGCGAATAATACGGGTTGGCCCTGCGCGCGGCGGGGACGATTCGAGGAATTGATGACACGACGCGCATGGCGCATCGCCGTGATCGGCGCCGGCCCGGTGGGCCTGGCGCTCGCGCTGCACGCCCGCGCGCTGCTGCCTCAGGCCCGGGTGACGCTGTTCGACGCCCGGCCGGCCGACCGCGACGTGGCCGCCGATCCGCGCACGCTGGCGCTGGCGCGCGGCAGCGTCATGTTCCTCGAGCGCCTGGGCGTCTGGCCGCGCGTGCCCGCCGACACGGCCATGCCGATCCGGCGCGTGCACGTCTCTCAGCTCGCGCCGGCCTGGCCGCCGCTGCCCAGCGTGGGCACGCAGCCGGCGGTGTCGATCGACGCCGCCGAGCAGGGCGTGCCGCACCTGGGCGTGGTGCTGGCCTATGGCGCACTGCTCGCGCCGCTGCAGGCCACGTGGTTCGAGGCCGCGGCCGCCGAGCCGGCGCGCCTGGCCAGCCGCTTCGGCACGCCCGTGCGCGAACTCAAGCACGTCGACGACGGTGTCGAGGTCGACGCCGGCATCGCCGAGACCTTCGACCTCGCCGTGGTGGCCGAGGGCGGCGTGTTCGCCGAGCAGTCGCGCAAGGCGCTGGTGCGCGACTACGGCCAGACGGCCTGGGTGGGCCAGGTGACGCTGCAGGGCCCGCAAGGGCCGCAGGGCGCGCCCATGGCGCCCGCCGGCACCGCCTTCGAGCGCTTCACCGCCGAGGGGCCGCTCGCCCTGCTGCCGCTGCCCGCCCGCGAGGCCGGCCTGCGACGCGCCGCCCTGGTGTGGTGCGTGGCGAGCGCGCGCGACCCGGTCGCCGCGCTCGACGACGCGCAGCGCATGGCCGTCATCAACGCCGCGTTGCCGCCGGAGGCGGGGCGCGTGGTGGGCATCACGCCGCTGAAGCACTTCGCGCTCGGGCTCAACGCCGAGCGCACGCTGGTCGATGGGCCCGCGCCCGGCTCCGCGCCGGGCGCGGGGCGGATCGTGCGCATCGGCAATGCGGCCCAGACGCTGCACCCGGTGGCCGGCCAGGGCCTGAACCTCGGCCTGCGCGACGCGCACCAGCTCGTCGTCACGCTGCGCGACGCCCACGACATCGACAGCGCGCTCGGCCGCGTGGAGTGGGCGCGTGCGCCCGACCGCTGGAGCATGATTGCCGCCACCGACCTGCTCGCGCGCGCCTTCACCTGGCAGTTGCCGGGCCTGGCGGCCGTGCGCGGCGCCGGGCTCGCCGTGCTTGCCGCCGCGCCCCCGCTGAAGGCGCTGCTGGCGCGCCGGATGATGTACGGCTGGCGCTGAGGCCGGCCGACGCCCGGCTCGGCACCCGGCTTGACGCCGAGCGGGGCGTTGACGGCGGCCAGCCGCCTCAGCGCTGACCCGGTGCCAGGTGCCGGGCGAGGAAGCGCTCGACCCGCGTCCAGAAGTCGATGCGCGTCTCGGCCGACTGCCAGCCGTGCCCCTCGTCGTAGACCACCCACTCGGGCGCGTTGCCGTGGCCGCGCAGCGCGTCGCGCATGCGCTCGCCGTGCACCAGCGGCACCCGCACGTCGTAGCGGCCATAGGCCATCAGCACCGGCGCCTTGATGCGCGCGGCCTGCCTCAGCGGCGACGTGGAGGCGAAGCGGGCCGCGTCGTCCTTCGGGTCGCCGATCAGCGCGGTCATGCCGTGCGTGCGCCAGGCGTCGCTCAGGTCGCTCCAGGACGCCTCGAACAGCAGCCCGATGTCGGTGACGCCGACCCAGCTGATGGCGCAGCGGTACAGCCCGGGGTCGTTGACCAGGCCCATCAGGGCCGCATAGCCGCCGTAGCTGGCACCGGCGATGCACACGCGGTCGGCATCGGCCACGCCCTGCGCGACGGCCCACTTCACCGCGTCGGCCAGGTCGTCCTGCATCGCCAGGCCCCACTGCTTGAAGCCGGCGCGGAAGTGCCTGTCGCCGAAGCCCGTGGAGCCGCGGAACTCGGGGGCGAGCACGGCGTAGCCGCGCGAGGCGAGGAACTGCACCTCGGCGTCGAAGCGCCAGCGCCAGCCCCGGACGTAGGGCCCGCCGTGCACCAGCAGCACCAGCGGCAGCCGCTTGCCGGCGGCGGCGCCCGGCGGCAGCGTCAGGTAGGCCGGGATCTCGAGCCCGTCGCGCGCCTTGATCCGGTGGAAGTCCATGCGGCCGAGCTGCGCGGGCTGCAGCTGCGGATGCGCGCTGCCCAGGCGCACGAGCCGGCGCGTCTCGGCGTGCAGCAGCAGGGTCTGCGGGGGGTCGCGGTCGGATTCGCTCTCCACCAGCAGCCACGGCGTGGCCGCGCGCCAAGGCACCGAGATCCGGTTGGTGGTGCCGGGCAGCCGCTGGTCCAGCCACTCCTGCAGGGCCTTCATCGCCGGGTCGAACCAGACCGTCACCTCCGCGTCGGTTACGGTGCGCACGCCGAGCAGCTTGTCGTGCGTCTGCACGAACTCGGGCCGCACGTCGAAGCCCGCCAGCGCGAGCGCCGGCTTGTCGCTGCGCCGGCGTGCGGCCGGGTCGTAGGTGTGCAGCACGTCGAAGCCATCGGCACCGCGGCTGCTCACCCACAGCCTGTCCTCGGCGTCGACCAGCAGCGGCTGGAAGTAGACGTTGTCGAAGCGGCTGCTGCGGTCGATGACCTCCCAGGCCCCCTGCGGGTTGCGCCATTGCACCTGGCGCTCGTTGCCGCGCGCGGTGACGACGACGCGCGGCTCGCCGCGGCGGTCGAACAGCAGCTCCTTGGTGTGCGTCGGCACTTCCATCTCGCGCCCGCGGCCGCGCCGGGTCTCGATGCGGCGCACCGACAGGTGGCTCGCCTCCTTGCCCTCGACGCCTTCGACGCCGACGACGATCACGGAGTCGTCGTCGCGGCGTGCGGGCACCGTGTGCAGGCTCATGAACCAGGGCAGCAGGTCCGGGTCGGCGTCGCCCGCGGTGACGAACACGCGGGTCGTGCGGACGAGCTGCCGCAGATCGCTGCCGTCGGCGTTGACGCCGAACAGGCCCTGTCCGCGGTCGGCGAGCCCGGGGCCGGTGAGCGTGACCGACAGGTCGAACACCAGCCGCGTGTCGCCGACCCAGGCCACGCGGCCGATGTCGGCGTCCTTGAACGCCGCCACCATCCGCGGCTGCATCGACTGCAGCTCGATGACCCCGAGCTGCAGCCGCCTGTCCTTGCCCCCCGACAGGAAAGCCACCCGCCGCCCGTCGGGGCTCAGCGTGGCGCCGGAGAACACCTCGCTGTCGAAGAACGCCGACGCTGGCGGCAGCGCGCCGGCGCCCTGCGCGCGCGCGGCGGGGAGCGCGGCCAGCGCGGGCGACAGCGCCAAGGCGTGGAACTGGCGGCGGGCGATGCGGTGCATGGGCAGCTTGGATGGATCGGGTGGACGATGCCGCGAACAAGGCCGCGAACGAGGCCGCGGACGAGGGCGCGGACGAGCGGACGCAGTCCCGCGCGGCCAGCGATGTGCCAGTATCTCGCGACGCGCCCGCCGCGGGCCGGCGGGGATCGCCCGCGCGCGAGGTGCGCCACGCATTGAGATGCACGCGGCGGGCGCGCTGCGCAGCCTGGGCTGCGCCACCCGCGCCGAGGCCGTCCACGCCGCATCGCAGCGCGGCCTGCTGCACGACTGATTACGGTAGCGGCTGCCGTAGCCGGGGCCGCCCCGGTACCGTGATCCGCACACTGCCGCCGGCCGGCGGCGCGGCCGACACTGTCTCCATCGTGAACGCACCGGAGACCGTGATGAACACCGCGCTGACCCCCTGGTTCCGCCTGCCCCAGCCCGACACCCTCTGCGGCCGGCGTAGCGCCCCGGCGTCCGCCCCGCCGCGATCCCTGGCCAAGGGGGCCACGCCCGCCGTGCGCCGGCCGGCGGGCGTGACGGTCGAGTGCCGCCAGGGCTGCCTGTGGCTGACGCACGACGGCGATGCCCGCGACATCGTGCTGAACGCCGGCGAGCGCTACGTCAGCACGCTCGGGCAGCGGCTGCTGGTGCACGCGCTGGAGGACGCGCAGGCGGTCGTCGCGCGGTGATCGGCGGGCGGGGCGCCGCCGGGTGGCCCTGCAGCGGGCGCGGCCGCGTCACCGGACCGTCACCGCCGGGGCCTACAAGGAGGGCCCATGCGACACCCACGCCCGATGCCGGCCGCGGCCGCCTCCGCGCAGTGGCGGGGCCCGCGGCAGGCGTGTGCCAGGGCGCTGCTGGCCGTGGCCGTGGCCGCCGCCCACGGCCTCGCCACCGCGGCCGCCGACGCGCAGCGCGGCGCCGCGCTGTACGCCGCGCTGCCGGGCGGCTCCGCACTGGGCTCATGCGCGTCCTGCCACGGCGACCCGCTCAACAACCGCAACAGCGTGCTGCGCGGCGCGGTCGGCGGCGAGTGGATCGCGCGCACCATCGTGGCCGTCGGCGCGATGGGCTACTTGCGGCAGGTGCTGACCGAGGCCGACCTGGCCGACATCTCCGCCTACCTCGCCACCGTGGCGCCGGCGGCAGACCTGGCGCAGCTGCCCGCGCCCTGGCCGACCGCCGTCGACTTCGGCACCGTGCTGGCCGGCACCGACAGCCCGACCCACGAGGTGGCGATCCGCAACCCCCGGCCCACCGGGGAGATCACGCTCGGCGCCCTGCTGGTGTCGGACCCGGCGCAGTTCGTGCTCGCGCACGACTGCCCGCTCGCGCTGCCGCCGCAGGGACAGTGCCGGGCGCGCGTCGCGTTCCGGCCGGCGGGGCGGGGGCCGGCCGGCGCGACGCTGCGCATCACCGACGCGTCGGGCAACGTGCTGCGCAGCGCCACGCTGGCGGGCCTCGGCGTTGCAGCGCACCCGTCGCGGCTGCGCTGGTCCGCGACCGCCTCGCTTACCGACTTCGGCGCGGTGCCGCTCGGGCAGACCGTGCGCCGCACGCTGGACCTCGTCAACGACGAGCCGATCGACGTGCCGCTGGAGCGGGTGCGGGCCGGCGGTCCGAACGCGGCGCGCTTCGCGCTCGGTGGCGAGTGCGTCGCGCTGGCGCGCGTGCCGGCACGCGGCCGCTGCGCGCTGGAGATCGGCTTCAGCCCTACGCTGGCCGAGCGCGCGGAAGGCACGGTCGAGATCGCGGCCGTGGCCACCCATCCGCCGACGATGCGCCTGCTCGGGCTCGGCGTGGCGCCAGCGGCCGCGCCGCCTGCAGCGCCGCCGGCCGCGGCGAGCCCGCCGCCCGAGCCCGGCGGCGGGGCGGCCGGCCCCGGCTGGCTGCTGCTGCTGGCGGCGGCGGCACGGGTGTTGCGATCCGGGGCGAACGGGCGGCGGTGACCATCACGATGCCATTGGACGGCGCCACCACGAGGGCTGTCTTCCAGGACACGGGCCCGGAACCGTGCGCGAACATCGTCCTTGGAATGCGCCATCGACAGCGGTCACGCGGAACCGCCATCGAGGTCGGCTGTCACGGATGACTTGGGCTGCGGCTCACCACTCGAGGCCGCTCGGGCAGGCTGAGCCACGAGCAGGCCCGACGGTGCATCGACAGCCAGCAGGAGCCCGGCCGCGGCAACCCCACGGCGATCATCGGCAGGGGCGGCTGTGCGGGGTGGCGCGCGGCGCGCCCGCGGTCAGAGGGTGCGCGCAGGAGTGCCGCGCTCGGCGGCCGTCTGGCTCGCGCGACAGCACCACGCAGGCGGCAGGGCCGGGATCGACGCGGACAGCGGCTGGCTCATCTCCCGCCGCCGAGCCGCGTCGGCGCCGCCGCCCTCACCAGGATGCGCCGAACGCGCGCCGCAGCTCCTCGATGCGCGCCGCGTCCAGCGGCTGCGGCCGCGGCTGACACAGCAGCCACAGCCGCGCCGTCTCCTCGAGTTCCTCCAGCACCGCGCTGGCCTCGGCCGGGCTCGCGTGCCACACGGTGGGACCCAGGCGCTCCAGCATCACCGCGCGGATCGGCGTGCCGCGCGCGGCCATCGCACCGATGCGCCCGGCCACCTGCTCGGCCGCCTGCGGGTCGCCGGGGCGGTGGTAGGGGATCAGCGGCACGTGGCCGACCTTCATGACGAAGTAGGGCGTGATCGGCGGCAGGATGTCGTCCTCGCTCCACGCGCCCTGCAGGGTCAGCGCCACCAGGTGCGTGGCGTGGGTGTGGATCACGCAGCGCGCCCCGGGCGCGCTGTCGTAGATGCGCCGGTGCAGTGCCAGCGTCTTGCTGGCGCGGTCGCCGCCGGTCTGCAGGCCCCGGGCGTCGATGCGCGCCAGGCGCTGCGGCTGCAGCGTGCCCAGGCAGGCGTCGGTGGGCGTGATCAGGAAGCCGTCGTCCAGCCGCACGCTGATGTTGCCGGCGCTCGCGTGCGCATAGCCGCGCTCGTACAGCGAGCGGCCGACACGGCAGATCTCGTCGCGCGCGAACGCTTCGCTGCGCATCGCCTCGTCGTGCGTCGCTTCTTCGTTCATGTCGTCGCCTCGTCGTCCATCGACGCTCGTCGCCGCTCACGGCAGGCCGAAGGCGTGGTGGAAGAACCGGACTGCGCCGAAGTTGCCCGACTTCAGCGCCAGGTGCAGACCGGCCGCGCGCGCCGGCGTGGCCGCGTGGCACCAGGGGACGCCGGGGTCGATCTGCGGGCCGATGCGCAGCTGCGTGATGCCCAGCGCCTGCACGCAGGCGCCCGCGGTCTCGCCGCCGGCCACGACCAGCTGGCCGACCCCGGACTCCACCAGGCCGCGGGCGATGCGCGAGAGCGCCTGCTCCACCAGCGCGCCGGCGTGCGCGGCGCCCAGCTGCTGCTGCACCGCGCGCACCGCCGCCGGCTCGGCGGTGGCGTACACCAGTACCGGCGCCGCGCCCAGCCTGGGTCGCGCCCAGGCCAGCGCCTCGGCAGCCAGGTCGCGGCCGGCGGCCAGCTGCAGCGGATCGATCGCGAAGCCGGCGCCGCCCGCGGCAAGGAAGGCCTCCACCTGCGCGCGGGTGGCGGCCGAGCAGCTGCCCGCGACCACCGCGCGCGCGCCGTCAGGCGGCGGCAGTTGCGCGGTGCGGTCGTCGGGCCGCAGGCCGTGCAACGCGGGGATGCCGATGGCCAGGCCCGAGCCGGCCACCACCAGCGGCAGCGCCGCGGCGGCGCGGGCCAGCGTGCGCAGGTCGTCGTCGCCCAGCGCGTCGACGATGGCCAGCGCGACGCCGTCCGCGCGCAGCGCCTCGATGCGGCGGGCGACGGCGTCGACGCCCTGGGCGACGACGCGGTGCTCGACCAGACCGACGCGGCGCCCGCGCGCCGGGTCGAGCTGGGCCTGCAGCACCCGCACCAGGTTGGCGTCGGTCATCGGCGTCAGCGGGTGGTGCCGCATCGGGCTGTCGGACAGCAGCACGTCGCCGACGAACAGATGCCCCTTGTAGACCGTGCGCGCGTTCTCGGGGAAGGCCGGCGTGACGACGGCGAACCCGGCGCCCAGCTCGTCCATCAGCGCCTCGGCCACCGGGCCGATGTTGCCCTGCGGCGTGGAGTCGAACGTGGAGCAGACCTTGAAGTAGAGCTGCGCGGCGCCTGCGGCGCGCAGCCAGCGCGCCGCGGCCAGCGACTGCGCCACCGCATCGGCCGCCGGGGCGGTGCGCGACTTGAGCGCCACGACCACCGCGTCGCAGTCGGGCACCGGGCCCGCGGGCACGCCGACGCACTGCACGGTGCGCATGCCGGCGCGCACCAGGTTGTTGGCGAGGTCGGTGCCGCCGGTGAAGTCGTCCGCGATGCAGCCCAGCTTCATGGTGCCGCTCATCGCCCGGGCAGCTCGATGCCGGGGAAGATCTTGATCACGGCGCTGTCGTCCTCCTTCGCGAAGCCGGCGGTCGATGCCTGCATGAACATCTGGTGCGCGGTGCTCGACAGCGGCAGCGGGAACTTGCTGGCGCGCGCCAGGTCGAGCACGAGGCCGAGGTCCTTGACGAAGATGTCCACCGCCGACAGCGGCGTGTAGTCGCCGGCCAGCACGTGGGCCATGCGGTTCTCGAACATCCAGCTGTTGCCGGCGCTGTGCGTGATGACGTCGTACAGCGCGGCCGGGTCGACGCCCTCGCGCAGCCCGAGCGCCATCGCCTCGGCGGCGGCGGCGATGTGCACGCCCGCCAGCAGCTGGTTGATGATCTTCACCTTGCTGCCGGCGCCGGCCCGGTCGCCGAGGCGGTAGACCTTGGCCGCCATCGCGTCGAGCACCGCCCCGGCCCTGGCGTAGGCGGCCGGGGCGCCGGCGGTCATCATCGTCATCCGGCCGCTGGCCGCCTTGGCCGGGCCGCCCGAGATCGGCGCGTCCAGGTACAGCAGGCCCAGGGCCGCCAGCCGCTGCTCCAGCGCCGCCGACCAGTTGGGGTCGACGGTGGAGCACATGACGAACACGCTGCCCGGCGCCATTGCGGCCGCGCAGCCGCGCGGGCCGAACAGCACCTGCTCCGTCTGCCGCGCATCGACGACCACCGAGACGACGACGTCGCAGCCCTCGGCCAGGGCGGCCGGATCGGCGCAGGCCGTGCCGCCCGCGGCCGCGAAGGCCTCGGCCACGCCGGGGCGCGCGTCGCACACCCGCAGCGCATGGCCGCGCGCGCGCAGCGAGCCGGCCATGCCGCTGCCCATGGCGCCAAGGCCGATCAGGCCGATCGGGCCGATCGGGCCGACCGGTCCGGCCGGGGTGGTGACGGTGTCGATGGCGGGCTCCTGCGAGGGCGCGGCCGGGGCGGGCGGTGTCGACGCTGCGGGTGGGGCGCCCTCAGCTGAAGTGCAGCCCCGGGATGCGCACCCAGGGCAGCTCCTGCGAGCCGCTGTCGATGCGCTCGGCGCTGACGGCCGTCACGTCGAGCAGCATCCGCGCCACGTTGCCGCTGATCATCGTCTCGGCCAGCGCGTCGGTGACGCGCCCGTCCTCGATCAGGAAGCTGTTCTTGACGACGCCCGAGAAGTCGCCGTTGGGCGCAGGGTTGCCCATCGACAGCCGGTCCACCAGCGCGCCGCGCGGCACGGCCGCGATCAGCCCGGCCAGCGGCGTCGTGCCCGGCAGCAGCTCCCAGCCCTCGGCCAGCGGGGTGTGCGGCACGCCGGTCTTGCGGCTGCCGTACAGGCTCGGCGCGAGCTGCGTCAGGCGGCCGGCGTCCAGCAGCCGCGAAGGCGCTGCCACGAAGGCATCCGCGGTGACGGGCGAGCAGCCCGGCGCGTCGTAGCGGCTTTGCAGCGTCAGCAGCGGCGAGGCCACCGGCTGGCCGACCTTGTGTCGGTACAGCGAGCTGCCATCGATCAGCCGCGAGTCGCCGATCTGGCCCGCCAGCCACTCGAGCAGGTCGGTCACCGCGCCCGGCGCGAGCACCACGTCGCCGACGAAGCGCTCGCCCAGCGGCCGCGTGTGCACCTGGCGCGTGAGGTCCTGCATCATGCGCGCCAGGCCGAAGGCCTGTGGCAGGTCGGGCAGTTCGTGCGCCGCGCCGCCGGCATGGTTGAACGAGCTGGTCCGCTCGCCCTCGCGCGCCAGGCCGAACACCGACAGCTCGATCCAGCCGAGGTCGGTCTCGATGCGGCTGTCACCGCTGCTGAGCACGACGCTGCGCACGCGGCGGTGCGCCGCCAGGCCCTCCTCGATCATCATCGTCGGCGTGTGCTCGGCCCGCCAGTCGAGCACCGAGCGCAGGGCGCGCGTCAGCGCCGGCGGGTCGGGATCGGCGGGCCCGCGCACAAGCTGCAACCGCTGCCCGGCCGACACCGCATGCGCCTCGTCCTGCGGCGCGGCCTGGGCGGCGCCCCACAACTCGTCGGCGAAGCGCGCCAGGCCCTCGTCCGTCAGGTCCGTGCCCTGCGCCGAGGCGCGCCGGCCGTCGACGATGGCGCTCGCGGCCACCCTGCGCGCGAGGTTGCTGCGCAGCAGGCTCGGCTCGTTGTGCGCGAGGTTGAGCTCGCAGCGCCGCTCCTCGGTGGCGTGCACCTGTGCGTGCTCGAAGCCGCGCCGGCGCAGCCGCTCGAGCAACCCTTGGGCCAGGTCGTGCAGCCCGGCCGCCGGCGGCGCCGGCGTCTGCTGCGCCGCCATCACTCGCCCCCCAGGTGCGCGCGCGTGCGCAGCGCCGGCCCGCCCAGCGACACCACCATCGGCTGCTTCTTGCCGCAGTAGCCGCTGCAGTCCCAGCTCATCTCGCTGCCAACGCCGTCCACCGCCGACAGCACCTTCAGCGCGGAGCCGGAGATCGTGGTGTCGCGGATGGCCCGCCCGAGCTTGCCGTCGCAGATCTCGTAGCCCAGGTTGATGCCGAACATGAACTCCGTGGTGCTGTCGGCCTGGCCGTTGGAGGTGTCCAGCAGCAGGTAGCCGTCCTCGACCCCTTCGACCAGCTGCTGCAGCGTCTGCGTGCCGGGCAGGATCGCGGTGTTGCGCATGCGCACCAGCGGCTCGTCGTCGGGCCCGTAGGCGCGGGCGCTGCCGGTGGGCGCCAGGCCCAGGCGGGCCGCCGTCTCGCGGCTGTGCATGAAGCCGCTGAGCACGCCGCGGTCGATCAGCGTCACGTCCACCGCCGGGGTGCCCTCGTCGTCGACGTAGACCGGGCACAGCACCTCCTGGTCGCCGTAGTGGTGCGCGAGATCGACCATCGTGACGAGCTCGCTGGCCACGCGCTGGCCGCGCAGGCCGGCCGTGACGGCGCCGGCCAGCACCGCGTCGGCCTCGCAGGGGTGGCCCATGGCCTCGTGCGCCAGCATGCCGGCCAGGTCGGCCGACAGCACCACCGTGTGCTCGCCGCCGCGCGCCGGCACCGCGTGGCGCTTGGCCTGCAGGTGGCCGTGCATCGCGTCGAGCCGGGCCGCCAGCGCCTGGACCGACCAGTCGATGTCGGCCAGGCTCCCGATGCCCGACACCGACTCCATCAGCTCGACGGGCTCGCCCGCCGCGTCCCGGCCCACCATCACCACGTAGACCGCGGCGCGCTGGATGCGCGCCAGCGTCCGGGCGCCGCCGTCGGTGTGCAGCTGCTTGACGTGGTCCTCGTCGGTGGCCAGCACGCGCGTGCTCTCGAGCCCCGGGAAGCGCTCCATGCACCAGGCGTGCAGCTCGGCCATCCGCGCCGTGACCTCGGCCGCCGCCAGCGGCGCGCGGCCCGCGCGGCGCTGCTCGCCGACGTGGTGCGCGCCCGGCAGCGCCCGTGCCGCGCGCGGGCCGAATCCGGCCATCGCGCGGGCGTTGGCCAGCGCCTCGCGCTGCACGCGCGCAGCCACCTCCGCGCCGTCGGCCGGCGCCGAGGCGAAGCCCCAGTAGCCGTCGGCGTAGGCGCGGGCGCTGACGCCCGCGCTGACGCTGCGCAGGTTGCCGATCAGGTTGCCGTCGACCATCACGAGCCGCGACTTGCGCAGCTCGTGGTGGCGGGTCTCGAGGTGGGTGGTGGGCATGCGGGGGCGGGTGGTGCGGCAGGAGCCGGGCCGCCGATTGTGGACGCGGCGCCGGCCTGCTTCCAGCCCCTCGGCAGCGCGCCCTCCTGCCCCCCCTCCCCCGCCCTGCCCGCCCTGCCCGCCCTGCCCTCTGCCCTCTGCCCCTTGCCGCCCTCAGGTCCCCACGCGCCCGCCGTCGTTCTTGACCACGACCACCGTGGCCGAGCGGGGGCGCGCGTTGGCGCCGCCCGGGCCGTAGCCGGCGTTGCCCGGCCAGTGGCTGGTGTACTTGCTCGGGTCGCCGATCGCCGAGAACGGCGTCTCTTCGCCCGGGTGCTGAACGTTCAGGAACAGCGCCTTGCCGTCGGGTGTCTCGGCCAGGCCCGTGATCTCCTGGTCGACCGGGCCGACCAGGAAGCGCTTGAGCGTGGTCGCGGTCTGCTTCCTGCCCGCGCGCGTGGTCACGGTGCCGCTGGCGCCGTAGTCGATCGTCACCGGCCCGCCGTCGCCCACGGTGCCGGGCACCGCGGCCAGCATCATGCAGTTGGTGACGTCGGTGTAGGCGCCGTCGTCGGTCTGCACCCACAGCAGCCCGGTGCTCGGCGTGTAGACCAGGCCGTCGGGGCTGGACAGGTCGTTGTCGCTGGTCAGGCCCGACAGGTTGATCACGTTCGTGGGCGAGCCGGCCTCGGCGCCAAACAGGTAGATGTCCCAGGCGAAGGCGGTGGCGGCGGGCTCGCCGCCGTTCTCGCGCAGGCGGATCACGTGGCCGTTGGGGTTTCCGCTCTGCACCGTGCTGGCGCCGCGGATGTCGGTGTAGACGCGCGGGTTGGCGGCATCGGGGTTGAGCTGGGAGCCCGTCACCGTGCCCAGGCGACGGTTGCTGTTGTTCGTGAGCGTGAAGTAGACCTCGCCGCTGCCGGCCACCGCGCACCACTCCGGGCGGTCCATCCTGGTCGCGCCCACCGCGTCGGCCGCCAGGCGGGCGTGCATCAGCACGTCGCCGTCGTCGGCGAACGCGTAGCCGGCGAAGCCGGCCACCGTCGGGTTGGCCATCGACAGCTCGATCCACTGGCCCGTGCCGTCGGCGTTGAACTTCGCCGCGAACAGCTTGCCGCGGTCGAGGTACTTGTCGCCGGTGGCCATGCGGTTGGGCGCGGTGGCGTCGGCCGCCACCCAGTTGTCGGTGCTGACGAACTTGTAGATGTACTCGTTGCGCGCGTCGTCGCCCAGGTAGACGGCCAGCGGCTTGCCGGCCACCGGCTTGCCGAAGGCCGCGTTCTCGTGCGCCATGCGGCCGAGCGCGGTGCGCTTCCTGACCACCGACGCCGGGTCGTACGGGTCGATCTCGGTGATGTAGCCCTGGCCGTTGATCTCGTGGCGGTAGTCGTCCGCCGGGGTGGCGCCGGTGACGCTGGTGTTCCAGCGCGCGTACTTGTCGGCCGCACCCGCGGTCTCCCAGCCGTAGCGGCTGGCCGCGGCGGCGGTGCCCGTGACGTTGCGGCCGTAGCGCGCGAGCGCGGTGTTGGCCTTGGCGGTGCGCAGCGCCTGGTCGCCGGCAGCGCGGAAGTAGTAGCCGGTCCAGTTCTCCTCGCCGGTGAGCAGCGTGCCCCAGGGGGTCTTGCCGGTGCCGCAGTTGTTCACGGTGCCGCGCGTCTTCGTGGCGTCGGGCGAGAACTTCGTGATCAGCAGCGGGTGGCCGCGCAGCGGGCCCGAGAACTGGATCTCGGTGGCCGCCGTGATGCGGCGGTTGAAGGTCGAGTTCTGGACGTAGGCATAGGTGCTGCCGCTGCGCGCGATCTCGACGATCGAGACGCCGTGGGCATCGACCTCGATGTCGGTCTCGCCGGCCGGGCGCGGGTTCGGAGACGGGCCGTTCGGATGCAGGAACAGCTGGTTGATGTACTCGTGGTTGATGCCCAGGAGCGCACGCGCGCTGCTCGCCGGGTCGGGCGAGCCGGTGGTCGACAGGCCGAAGTACTCCATGCCGTCGTGGTCGTCGCCGACGCGCCGGTCGTAGCCGCTGTCGGTGCCGTCGTTGCGGAACGCGGACACGCCCGCGGCCAGCGGGTCGCCCAGCGCCAGCAGCACGCTGGCCGTGTAGCCGGCGGGGACGGTGATGCGGTCGTCGAGCGACTTGGCCACCGCGGCAAAGCCGAGCAGCGTCCCGGTGGACGCCGCGGCGGGAGCCGGCTCGTCGTCGCCGCCGCCGCAGGCCGCGAGCGACAGGCCGCCGAGCAGCGCCGTGGCCGCGGTGCCGACGCCGCCGCGCAGCAGGCTGCGCCGCGACAGTCGCGCCTGCACGACGCTGTCGAAGGTGGGGTTGGACGAGGTGTTGGAGTCCTCCTCGCCGTGGCCGAGGAAGGCGGATTCGACGCGGTCGTTCATGCACAGCTCCAGGTTGAGATGGAGCCGCACTGTCCGCGGCGCGCATGAAAGCGCGGTGACGGAGCAGTGACCGTTGGGTGTCTCGGCCCGGCGGCGCCGACGCCGGGGCCCCGGGCGGGTTCCGGCGGCGGTCGCTCAGGGCCGACCGCTCAGGGCCGACCGCTCAGAGCTGGCCGCTGCGCCGCAAGCCCTCGAGCCGCAACGCCAGCGCGATGCGCAGGTCGGCGATGCGGCGCCGCAACGGCCCGGCGGCCGGCGCATCCGGCGCCAGCGCGTCGAGCTCGGCCTGCAAGGCCGCGATGCGCTGCATCGCCTCGACCTCGGCCGGCACGACGCCGGCGTCCTTGAGCACCTTCATCGCCATGCGCAGCTCGGCCGGCGTCTCGTCGTAGCCGTCACCGAAGTCGAGCGGCTTGCCGAAGCTCGGCGCGCGCGCGAGCTCGCCGCTCTTCGCGCTCTCGGCGAGGTGGCGGCCGATGTCGTCCTCCAGCAGCTTGAGCCGCTGCTCGCGCTCCCGCTCGCGGTCGGCGCGGGGGTCGCTCACCGGCCGGCCCCCTCAGGCGCGGGCGGCGACGCCGCCGCCCAGCGCCTCGACCCAGCGCCGCGTCAGCGGGGTCACGGGCTTTGCCATCACGCGCTCGTTGAGCAGGGCGCGGCCGAGCGCGGCCGGGCCGCCGCGTGCCGCGCAGGCCAGCAAGGTGAGGTCGACCACGTCGCGCTGCACGTGGCTGCCGCCCAGGCGCGGCGCCAGCGCACGCACCGGGTGGATCAACTCGCAGGCGGCCGCGTGCTGGCCGCGCGCGAACGCCAGCAGCCCGCGCATCAGCGGCAGGCCGACCTCGCGCGCGGTCTGGTGGTTGGCGCGCCGAGCGTCCTGCGGCGCCAGTGCGCGCTCGGCGCAGCGCGCGACGTGGCGCTCGGCGCAGCCGGCGCGTCCCGCCGCCAGCATCGCCATCACCGCATGCACGTCGAAGAAGGCGTGGTGGCCGGCGTGCTCGGCCGGCAGGTCCCAGTCGTGCAGCAGCGCGGCAGCCTGGCCGGCGACGTCCTCGCCCAGCAGGTGCAGCCGCCACAGCAGCGCCGTGGCGTCGACGCGCTGCAGCGTGCCGCGCAGCGCCGCGCCGTCGAGATGGGCGTCAACGATGCGCATGACCCCGGCCACGTCCAGCGCCTCGAGCCGGAACAGCGCCTTGTGCCACCACAGGTGGCCGGCGAGCAGGGTGCCCTCGGCCCACTGCGCCTGATGCTGCCGCAGCCAGGCCGAGCCCTCCTCGAAGCGGCCCTGCATCTCCATCACGTGGGCCACCGCGTGCACGGCCCAGGGCACGCGCGCGTCGGCAGCCAGCGCGCGCCGGCCGGCTTCCTCGGCCTGCGCGTGCAGGTTGCACTCCTCGAGGCCGAATGCGTACAGGCCCAGCAGGTGCGGGTGCAGCGGGTCGGCGTCGTCCCACTCCGGCAGCGCACGCGCGGGACGGCTGCGCAGCGCGGCCGCGTCGCCGCGCAGCAGGTCGCACTGCTGCGCCCAGTGCAGCGCGAGCGCGTCGCGCGGGTGCTCGACCAGCAGGTCGTCCCAGGTGCGGCTGGCGGCGTGCCAGCGGCCCTCGGCGGCCTGCTGCACGGCGTCGAGGTGGGCGCGCTCGCGCGCCGGGGCCCCGGCGGCGAGCGCACGGGCGTGCGACAGGTGCGCCGCCACCTCGTGCAGCAGCGCAGGCTCGGCGCGACCGAGCAGGAAGCCGGCCTTCATCACGTGCGGCAGCGCCCAGCCCGGGTCGGCGGACATGGCCGCGTCGAACTCGGCCAGCGGATCGTCGTACGACGACATCATCCGCCACAGCGCCTGCTCGGCGTGCCCGCGCGCGTCGGCGCTGCGGCTCCCGCTCGGGTTGCCGCGCGCGTCGCTGGGGCCGCGGGCGCTCATGACGAGACTGTAGCGCGCGCCCCCGGGGGCTCAGGCCGTGAGAGGCCAGGGCGCGAGCGCGTCGGCCGGGCGCAGCCGCTCCCAGGCGCGCGCCAGTCGCAGCACGCCGAGGTCGTCGTGGCGGCGGCCGATGATCTGCAGGCCCACCGGCGCGCCGTCGGCGTCGTGCGCGCAGGGCACGCTGACGGCCGGCTGCTCGCTCATGTTGAACGGCAGCGTGAACCCGATGTGCTCCATCGCGCGCGCGGGGTCGTTGGTGGGGCTGGCGTGCGCGGCCGGGTAGCGGGTGAGCGGCGCCACCGGTGCGAGCACGAAGTCGTGGGGCTGCGTCGCGGCCACCGTGGCCTCGCGCAGCACGCCGATCTGGCTGAAGCCGTGGAACAGCTGCGCGGCGCTGTAGCGCGCGCCGGGCGCGACCCACTCGCGGATGTACGGCAGCACGCGCTCGCGGCGCGCCGGGGGCAGCGCCGAGATGTCCATCCAGCTGCGCATGCGCCAGAACAGGTCGATGCCGTCGGCCATCTCGCGCTGCACGAAGGGCGGCAGCGGCTCGACGATGGCGCCTGCGGCCTCGAAGCGGCGCGCCGCGGCCTCGACCGCGGCGCGCACCGCGCCGTCCAGCGGCAGCCCCCAGCCGGCGTCGAGCCACAGGCCCAGGCGCAGCCCGCGCAGCCAGCGCAGGTCGTCGTCGACGTCGAGATCGTCCCAGGCGATGGGCTGCGGCGGCAGGCTGGTGGTGTCGCGCCAGTCGGGGCGGGCCAGCACGCCCATCATCAGCGCCGCGTCCTGCACCGTGCGGGTCATCGGGCCGGCCACGCGGCCGATGTATGGCGGCTTGATCGGCACGCGCCCGTTGCTCGGCTTGAAGCCGACGATGCCGCACCAGGTGGCGGGCAGGCGGATCGAGCCGCCGATGTCGGTGCCCAGGTGCAGCGGGCCGTAGCCGGCGGCGGCAGCAGCGCCGGCGCCGGCGCTGCTGCCGCCGGGGTTGGTGGCCAGATCCCAGGGGTTGCGGGTGAGCCGGCCCTCGCGCCCGTGGAAGCTCGACAGGCCCGAGCTCAGCATGCCGTAGTCGGGCATCGTGGTCCGGGCCAGCAGCACGCAGCCGGCCTCGCGCAGCCGCGCGGCGGGGGGCGCGTCGTCGGCCGCGGGCACGAGCTCGGTCGCCGCGCTGCCCAGCGGCATCGGGGTGCCGCGCGTGGCGATGTTCTCCTTCAGCGTCAGCGGCACGCCGTCCAGCGGCGACAGCGGCCTGCCCTGCCGCCAGCGCGCCTCGGACTCGCGTGCCGCCGCGCGCGCCGCACCGGCGTCGAAGGCCCACAGCGCCTGCACCAGCGGCTCCAGGCGCTCGACGCGGGCGACCACGGCATCGACGACCTCGCAGGGCGACAGCGAACCTGCGGCGTAGGCGCGCCCGAGCGCAGCGGCCGACAGCGCGTGCAGTGCGCCCCGGCCCTCGTCCCCGGCCCCGTCGAGCTGCCGATCCATCAGCGCCGCTTCTCGACGTAGCGCTGCAGCTGCTGCCCGGCCTGCCAGCGCACCTTGGCCCGCAGCCAGGGCGTCCAGCCGAGCAGCAGACCCGGCAGGCCGAGGGCCTGGCGCGACCAGCTCCACATGCCGAAGCGGTCGCGGTGGCGGAGGATCAGGCCGTCGTCGTCGAACTCGAACTCGGCGTCGACGCGGTTGTGGACCTCGCGCCGGCCCGGCCCGTAGAGGTAGTGTGCCTCCCAGTGGGCGCGCCCCTTGGCGGCGTTGGCGCGCACGTCGCGCACCACCAGCCGCCAGTGGGCGATGCCCTGCATGCGCGCGCCCTCGCACAGCATGCGCCACATCGCGCCGATCTGGCGCCGGCCCGACAACACGTAGGCCTCGTCCTCGAAGCGCGCGCGCTCGGCGTAGCAGGCCTCCATGCCCGCCCCGTCGAGGTTGGAGAAGGCCGCGTACAGCCGCTCGATCGTCTGCTTGCCCATCGCAGCGAGTATGCGCCCGCGGCGCGCGGGCGCGCCCGGGAGTCCTTCAGGCGCCGGCCGGCGCCCAGCTGACCGCGGCCATGTCGTTGGCGAAGATCGGCGAGCTGTTCCACAGCCCGCGCAGCCCGCGCCGGAACACCGCCACCTGCGCCGGGTTCCAGATGAAGACGTTGACCGCATCCTCGGCGAGCTGGCGCTGGATCTCGCGCCACAGCCGCGCCTTCTCCTTCTGGTCGCTGGTGGCCGCCAGCGTGGCCACCATGCCGCGGAAGCGCGCGCTGTCGTAGCCGAAGTAGTAGTTCGGGTCGGCGTAGGCGGTGGCGTAGTCGAGCGGCTCGACGTGGTTGATGATGGTCAGGTCGAAGTTGCCCTTGAACGGGCCGGCGAGCCACTGCGCCCACTCGACGTTCTCGATCCTGGCGTTGATGCCCACCTTGGCCAGCTGCGCGGCGATGATCTCGCCGCCCTTGCGCGCGTACTGCGGCGGCGGCAGCGTCAGCGTCACGTTCAGCGGCGTCGTCACGCCGGCCTCGCGCAGCAGCGCCCGGGCCTTGTCCGGGTCGTGCGGGTAGGTCTTGGTGAGGTCGAGGTAGCCGAGGTCGGTCGGCGCGAAGTGGCTGCCGATCGGGCGCCCCAGGCCTTCCTGGGCGCCGTTGATGAAGGCCTGGCGGTCGATGGCGTGGCTGAGCGCGCGCCGCACCCGCACGTCGTTGAACGGCGGCTTGCGGTTGTTGATGGCCATGATGCCCTTGCCGGCGGTGGAGCCGATCTCCACCGTGAAGCGCTTGTCGGCCTGGAACTGCTTGAGGGCCTGCAGCGCGCCGAAGCGCGGCATGCCGTCGATGTCGCCGGCCAGCAGCGCGGCCACCTGGGCCGCCGGGTCGTTGATGAAGCGGAAGGTCACCTTCTTCAGCCGCACCTTGGACGCGTCGCGGTGGCCGTCCCAGCGCGCCAGCGTGACCGCGCTGCCCTTGGCCCAGTTCTCGACCGTGAAGGGCCCCGTGCCGACCGGCTTGGTCGCGGCCTGCGCGGCGCTGTCCGGGTGCAGGATCACGGCCGTGTTCTCGCCCAGCCGGAACGGCGTGGCGGCGTCGGGCTTGTCGAGCACCAGGATCACGCGGTGCGCGTCGACGACCTCGACGCGCGAGATGTTGTCGAACAGCGCCTTCTTCGCCTTGTTGGTGCTGCCGGGGGCCTTGGCGCGCTCGAAGCTGAACTTGACCGCGCTCGCGTCGAAGGGCTTGCCGTCGCTGAACTTGACGCCCTTCCTCAGCACGAAGGAGTAGGTCTTGCCGTCGGGGCCGAGCAGCCAGCTCTCGGCCAGCAGCGGCGTCACCGAGCCGTCCATGCCGATCTTCGTCAGGCCCTCGAGCACGTTGTAGTGGACGATCTCGCCGATGGCGGCGGCAGCGCCGCTGGTGGGGTCGAGGCCGGGCGGCTCGAGGACCATGCCGAGCACGACGGAGTCGCGGCGCGACTGCGCGTGGGCGAGCGGCGCGAGACCCGCCAGCGGGATGCCGGCGAGCAGGGCGTTGACGTGGCGACGTTGGAAGCTCATCGGGGGCTCTCCTGGCGTGGGCTACCGGGTGGTGGCGTCATTGTGACGCGCCGGCGGATCATCCGGCCAGCGGGCGCGCCGCGCCCGGCACGGCCTCGAGCAGCCGCCGCGTGTAGGGATGTTCGGGGGCGCGGAACAGCCGGTCGGGGTGGCCGCGCTCGACGATCCGCCCGGCCTGCAGCACCAGCACCTCGTCGCAGACCAGGTCCACCACGGCCAGGTCGTGGCTGATGAAGAGGTAGGTGACGCCGTAGCGGTCCTGCAGGTCCTGCATGAGGTTCAGCACCTGGGCCTGCACGCTGACGTCGAGCGCGCTCACCGGCTCGTCGGCGACGATCAGCCGCGGCCGCGTGACCAGCGCCCGCGCGATCGCGATGCGCTGGCGCTGGCCGCCGCTGAACTCGTGCGGGTACTTGGGCAGGTCGGTGGCGCGCAGCCCCACCGCGTCCAGCACCTCGGCGGCGCGCTCGCGCTGCTCGGCGCGGCCGGCACCGTGCAGCACGGCCAGCGGCTCGGCCACCGTCTGCAGCACCGTGCGGCGCGGGTCGAGCGAGCCGTACGGGTCCTGGAACACCATCTGCATCCTGGCGCGCTCGGCGCGCAGCGCGGCGGCGTCGAGCGCATTCAGGTCGCGGCCCTCCAGCAGCACCCGGCCCGCGCTCGGCCGCTCCAGCGCCATCACCAGCCGCGCCAGCGTGCTCTTGCCCGAGCCCGACTCGCCGACGATGCCCAGGCTGCGGCCGGCGTGCAGCGTGAAGCTCGCGTCCTCCAGCGCCTGCACCTCGGGCGCCGCGGCGAACAGATGCTCGCGCGGCAGCCGGTAGCGCTTGCCCAGGCCCTCGGCCGCCAGCAGCGGCTCGCCGCTCACGCCGGCACCTCCGCGGCCGCCGGGGCCGCCGCGCCCGGGCGCAGGCAGCGCACCTCGTGGTCGGCGGCCCCCGCCGTGCCGGCGGCCGGCAGCGCCGCGCGGCAGTCGTCGCCGGCGCGGGCGCAGCGCGGTGCGAACGGGCAGCCCGCCGGCAGGTCGGCCAGCTCGGGCACGCGGCCGGTGATGGTGGCCAGCCGCGTGCCGCGCGCCAGCCCGAGCCGAGGCCGGGCCGCGAACAGGCCCTGCGTGTAGGGGTGTGCGCGCTCGCCGAACACGCGCGCCGTCGGCCCGCTCTCGACCACCATCCCGCCGTACATCACGGCCACGCGCTCGACACGGTCGGCCATCACGCCCAGGTTGTGGCTGACCAGCAGCAGCGCCATGCGCGACTCGCGCACCAGCGCGCCGATCAGGTCGAGCACCTCGCGCTGGATCGTCACGTCGAGCGCGGTGGTCGGCTCGTCGGCGATCAGCAGGTCGGGCTTGCAGGCCAGCGCGATGGCGATCACGACGCGCTGCCGCTGCCCGCCCGAGAGCTGGTGCGGCCAGGCATCGAGCCGGGCGCGCGCCTGCGGCAGCTGCACGCGCTCGAGCAGCCGCAGCGCCTCGGCGCGCGCCGCGGCGGCGTCGAGGCCGCGGTGCAGCCGCAGCGGCTCGGCGATCTGCCGGCCCACCGTGTGCAGCGGGTTGAGCGCGGTCATCGGCTCCTGGAACACCATGCCGATGCGGTTGCCGCGCAGCCGGCACCAGTCGGCCTCGGGCAGCGTCGTCAGCTCGGTGCCGTCGAAGCGGATCGAGCCCTGCACCTGCGCGCCCTCGGGCAGCAGACCCATCAGCGCGAGCGCGGTCATGCTCTTGCCGCAGCCCGACTCGCCGATCAGCCCCAGCGTCTGCCCGCGGTCGAGCGTGAAGCCCACCTCGCGCAGCGCCGCCGCCGGGCCGCGGGCGGTGGGGAGCGTGACGCGGAGGTCGGTGACTTGGAGGAGAGGCACGGGCGGCGGCGGGCGCAGGGCCGGAGGCGCGACGATAGCTCGCGCCGCCGGGCCCCGCGCGGGCTCAGCGCAACACCCCGCCCCACAGCGCCCGCACCCCGGTCGCGATCATCCAGGCCGACAGCAGGCCCACGGCCACGGCCTTCGGCATGACGTCGGGGCCGCCGAAGACGGGCAGCACCGGCGCGAGCAGCACCGAGTACAGCGGTTACACGCCGTAGCCGGCCGCGATCGGCGCCGGGACCAGCAGGCCTTGGGCGATCAGCAGCGCGCCGAGCACCCGTGCCCGCGCCGGGGCGGGCAGCGCGGCATCGGTGCCGGGTTAAGGCAAGGCCGGGGCCGAGGTCTTCATCGCGGCATCGCGGGATCCATTCGGTCGCGGGAGACCGGAGGGGCGACGGCTGGCGCTCAGTGCGCGGCCGCGGCAGAGGGTGCGCCAGCGCCGAAGCCCAGGTCGAGCAGCGCCTGGCGCATGGCCTGGCGCGGCGGCGTCTGCGCCAGCGCGCCCACGCGCGCGGCCAGGCGGGTTCCGTCCAGCGCATGCGGCACGCGCCACAGGTAGCTCATCTCGGCGATGGCGCGCATCATCGGCACGAACAGGCCCATGGCGCGGATGAACGCCCAGGGCATGCCGCCGCGGCGCCAGCCGCGCGCCGGTGCGAGGCCGATGTCGGCGGCCGTGGCCTGCACGAGGTCGAGCAGTTCGGCGCCGGTGAGCGTGTGGCCCTCGAAGTGCAGCGTCTCGAAGGCGGGCGCGGCCGTCGCCGCGCCGCCGGTGGCGCGCTCGGCCACGGCGACGAACGCGCGCGCCAGGTCGGGCAGATAGGCCCAGGCATGCGGCCGGTCGAGCGGGCCCGGATAGACGAGCTTGCCCTCGCGCATCGACTTGACCACCGCCAGGTCGAGCCACGAGCCTTGGCCGGCGCCGTAGAAGTCGCCGGCGCGGACGACCACCGCGCGCAGCCGCCCGGCCTCGGCGCGGTCGCGCATCTCGGCTTCCAGCGCCACGCGCAGCCGGCCCTTGCTGGTGGTCGGCCGCTCGGGCGTGTCCTCGCGCAGCACGGCGGGCATCTGCTCGCCGAACCCGTAGACGTTGCCCGGCAGCATGAACACCGCCCCCAGCCGCTCGGCGGCATCGAGCGCGAGGCGGCCAAGCGGCAGCAGCAGCCGCTCCCAGTCGGTGTAGGCCGGGTTGACCGCGTGGACCACGACATCCGCGCCGGCGGCGGCGGCCACCAGCGCCGCGGTGTCTTCGAGGGCCACGCCGAGATGGGCGGCGCCGGCCGGGAGCGACGCCGGCGCGCGCCGCGACTGCGCCAGCACACGCCAGCCGGCGGCGGCGAAGGCGGCAGCGACCGCGGCGCCGAGGCGGCCGGTGGCGCCCAGGACGAGAACGGTGCGATGGCTCATGAAGGACTCCGCGAGAGGCTCGGCCGAGGGCCGCGATGACCACACTGTGCGCCGGGACCATCCATTCCGCAATTGCTGATGTGAGTAATGATGGCATACATTTACGCATGGCGGGAACAGTGGCGGAGGCCCCCACATTGGGCGCAGCAGGCGCAGCAGGCCCGGCAGGCCCGGCAGGCGCCACGGCAGCATCGGGCGGAGACTTCGACTGGGCGCTGGTGCACAGCTTCCTGGCCGTGCTCGATGCCGGCAGCCTGAGCGGCGCCGCCAAGCAGCTGGGGGCGCTGCAGCCGACGCTGTCGCGCCAGGTGGCGGCGCTGGAGGCGCAGCTGGGTGCGCCGTTGTTCGAGCGCACCGGGCGCGGCGTGGCGCCCACCGCGCTCGCGCTGGCCATCGCCGACGACGCACGCGCTATGCAGGCCGGCGCCGACCGGCTGCGCCAGCGGCTCACGCGCCAGCGCGCACGCACCACCGGCACCGTGCGCATCACCACGAGCGAGATCGCCGCCTGCTACCTGCTGCCGCCGGTGCTGGCCGCGCTGCAGCAGGCCGAGCCTGGCATCCAGGTCGAGGTGGTCGCATCCAACCAGATCGCCAACCTGCTGCGGCGCGAGGCCGACATCGCCGTGCGCATGGTGCGGCCGGCGCAGGCCTCGCTGGTGGCGCGCAAGCTGGCCGACATCGCCGTCACCGCCTGCGCGCACGAGAGCTACCTCGCGCGCGCCGGCATCCCGCGCCGGCCCGAGGAGCTGGTGCACCACCGGCTGGTGGGCTACGACAGCGACGACACGATGTTGCGCGGCTTCGCCGCGCTCGGACTGCCGATCGGGCGCGAGCAGTTCGCGCTGCGCACGGACGATCAGGTGACCTATGGCCGGCTGGTGGCCGCCGGCGCCGGCGTCGGCTTCGTCGCCGCCTACAACCTGCCCTGGCTGAGCGGCGTCGTGCCGGTGCTGCCGATGCTGCGGGTGCCCCCGCTGCCCTGCTGGCTGGCCGTGCACCGCGAGATCCGCGGCAGCGCGCTGGTGCGCCGCACGTTCGACTTCCTCGCCGAACGGATCCCGCTGGTCCTGGCCGAGGCGGAGCGCTCAGCGGGTCAACGCCGCCTCCAGTAGCCACCGTGCCAGCGCCAACCGGGGCCGTGCCGGCCCCAGTAGCCCGGTACCCACGCGTGGCCGGCAGGCGGCAGCGCCCAGCGCCCGCCGATCCAGACGTGCCGGCCGGCCTGCCAGGCCCAGTGGCCGCCGATCCAGACGTAGGCGACACCCGGGGCCACGGGCACCGCCTCGTAGCGCGGAGGCGGCGGCGGCGCATCGACGACCGGGCCCTCGTCGCTGCGCCAGGGACCCGCGGGCGGCAGCGGCGCGATCACGCAGCCGGTCAGCGCGACCGCGCCGAGCACCGCGAGGCCGAACGCGCGGCGGCGTGGCGGCCACGCTGCCGCCGGGAATGGCGCCTGCGTCGGCGGCAGGTGCGGGAGTGGTTCCGATGGGCGCCGTCCGGAGGTCATCGCCGTCTCCTTCGATGACCGGTTCAACGTCGCGCGCCCGCGCGCGGCGGACTCGCGCCGCCGCCCTTTACTTCGTCAAGGATCGTTGCGCGACCGCTGCAGCCCGCGCAGGCGCTGCCGGGGCCGCCGACAGCGGTCAGGCGGCGGGCGCCTCGGCGGCGAGCCGGCGCAGTTCGCGCGCGAACACCTCGGGCTCCTGCGCACCCGGGATCAGGTGGCGCCGGTTGACCACCACGGAGGGCACCGAGTCGATGCCCGCCTCCATCCACGCCACCTGCTCGGCGCGCACGTCGCTCGCGAACTCGTCGCTGCCGAGCAGGGCGCGGGCGCGCTCCACGTCCAGGCCGGCCTGCGCCGTGGCGTCGAGCAGCACGGCCGCGTCTGAGGGGTTGCGCCCCGCGCCGTGGTAGGACTGCAGCAGCGCGAGCGCGAGCGCGTGCTGCGCGCCGGCGGGGCCCTCCGCGCCGGCCCAGTGCAGCAGCCGGTGCGCGTCGAACGTGTTCCAGACGTGGCCACGCTCGCCGAACGCGAAGCCCACCGCGGCGCCGCGCTCGCGCAGCAGGGCCTGGTTGCGGCGGATCTGCGCCTCGTCGATGCCGTACTTCTCGGCCAGGTAGGGCCCGATGGCCTGGCCCTCGGGCGGCATGTCGGGGTTCAGCTCGAAGGGCTGGAACGACAGCTCGAACGCGACGCCCTCGGCCGCCAGCGTGTCCAGCGCCTTGCCGAGCGCGTGCACGCCGACCGCGCACCACGGGCAGGCGACGTCCGAGACGACTTCGATCTTCAGCATGGCATTCACCTTCGGCGCGAGAGTTTGGGGTCGAGCAGGTCGCGCAGCCCGTCGCCCAGCAGGTTGAGGCCGAGCACGCTGGCCATGATCGCCAGGCCGGGCCACAGCGCCAGCAGCGGGGCCTGGAACATCTGGGTCTGCGCCTCGTTGAGCATGCGCCCCCAGCTCGGCTGCGGCGGCTGCGTGCCCAGGCCCAGGTAGCTCAGCGCCGCCTCGGCCAGGATCGCGGTGGCAAACGAGATGCTCGCCTGCACGACCAGCGGGCTGGCGATGTTTGGCAGCACGTGGTCGAGCGTGATGCGCCACGGGCCCTTGCCGGCGGCGCGCGCGGCGGTGACGAACTCGCGCGCCCACACCACCTGCGCGCTGCCGCGCGCGATGCGCGCGAACACCGGCACGTTGAAGATGCCGATGGCGACGATGCTCATCAGCAGCCCCGGCCCGTAGATGGCCGTCAGCATGATGGCCGTCAGCAGCGCCGGGAAGGCGAACGTGAAGTCGCAGCCGCGCATCACCAGCTCGTCGACCCAGCGGCCGCCCGCGGCCGCGTGGGCGGCCGCCAGGCAGCCGAGCGCGACACCCAGCACGAGGCCGATGCCCACCGCGACGACGCCGACGACGATGCTGTTCTGCGACCCCACCAGCAGCTGCGAGGCGATGTCGCGGCCGAGGCTGTCGGTGCCCAGCCAGTGCGCGGCTCCGGGCGGCGCGAGCTTGTTCGGGATGTCGATCTCGGCCGGCGGGTAGGGCGACCACACGAGCGACAGCAGCGCCGCCAGCGCGAGCGCCGCAGTCAGCAGCGCGCCGACCGCGAAGCTGGGGTGGCGCCAGGCGCGGCGCCAGAAGCCCGCGCCGGCACCGGCGCGGGCCGCTGCCAGGGGGGCGGGCGCGTCAGCCATGGCGCAGCCGCGGGTCGACCACCGCGTACAGCAGGTCGACCACGAAGTTGACCAGCACCACCACCGCCGCGAGCAGCATCACGACGTCGCGCACGACGACCAGGTCGCGGTTGGCGATGGCCTGGAACACCAGGCGCCCGATGCCCGGCAGCACGAACACGTTCTCGACCACGATCGTGCCGGTGATCAGGTTGGCGAACTGCAGCCCGGCCACCGTGAGCACCGGGATCATCGCGTTGCGCAGCACGTGGCGCAACAGCGCCTGGCGGCGGCTCAGGCCCTTGGCGCGCGCGGTGCGCACGAAGTCCTCGCGCATCACCTCCAGCACCGCGCTTCGCGTGACGCGGGCGAGGATGGCCGCCTGCACCAGCGCCAGCGCGATCGCGGGCAGGACGAGCGCCTTCAGCCCCTCGACGAGGCCGCCGCCGTCGTCCTCGCGCCAGCCCGGAAAGCCGCCCGCGCCGACCCACTGCAGCTGCACCGCGAACACGAGGATCAGCAGGATCGCGAACCAGAAGTTGGGGATCGCGATGCCGAGCTGGCTGGCCGTCATCACCGTCACGTCGCCCAGCCGGTGGTGGCGCGCGGCGGCGTACAGCCCGAGGCCGAGCGCCAGCACGACCGTGATGGCCATCGCGATCAGCGCCAGCGGCAGCGTGACCTGCATCCGCTCGGCGATCAGCTCCGCAGTGGGCGTGTCGTAGCTGATGCTGGTGGCCGTCTGGCCGCGCACGAGACCGCCGACCCAGACCAGGTAGCGCTCGAGCGCCGGGCGGTCCAGGCCGAGCTTCTTCTCGAGCGCCGCCACCGCCTCGGGCGTGCCGCTCTCGCCGAGGATGACCTCGGCGGCGTTGCCCGGCAGCAGCTCGAGCACGGCGAACACCACCGCCGAGGCCACGGCCAGCGTGGCGACGAAGGTGGCCAGCCGCCGCAGCAGGAACGGACCCATCGCGGACAATGATGCCGCAAGCGCGCGGCCCCGCGAGGCCGCAAGGAGACAGGCGATGACACGGCACGGTGCGCCGATCGGCTTCGACACCACCCAGGTCTTCATCGGCGGCCAGTGGCGCCCCTGCGCGGGCGGCCGGACGCTGCCGCTCGCCAACCCGTCCGACGGCTCGCCGCTGGCCGAGATCGCGCGCGGTGGCGCGGCCGACGTGGATGCCGCGGTGGCGGCGGCGCAGGCGGCGCTGGGCGAGGGGCGGGACGACGGCAGGGGCGACGGCCCGGCGCCGGGCCGCGGCGCCTGGGGCGCGCTCAGCGCCACCGAGCGCGGCCGCGTGCTTTCGAGGATGAGCGCCCTCGTGCTGGAACAGGCCGACGAGCTGGCACGGCTGGAGGCGCTCGACGTCGGCAAGCCGCTCAGGCAGGGCCGCGCCGATGCGGTGGCGCTGGCGCGCTACCTCGAGTTCTACGGCGGCGCCGCCGACAAGGTGCTCGGCGAGACGATCCCTTTCGCCAGCGGCTACACCGCGCTGACGCTGCGCGAGCCGCACGGCGTCACCGCGCACATCGTGCCCTGGAACTATCCGATGCAGATCATCGGCCGCTCGGTGGGCGCTGCTTTGGCGATGGGCAACGCCTGCGTGCTCAAGCCCGCCGAGGAGGCCTGCCTGACGGCGCTGGCCTTCGCGCGCATCGCCGAGGCAGCGGGGCTGCCGGCCGGCGCGCTCAACGTCGTGCCGGGCCTCGGCGAGGAGGCGGGCGCGGCGCTGGCGGCGCACCCCGGCATCCACCACGTCTCCTTCACCGGCAGCCTGGCCGTCGGCAGGCTGATCCAGGCCGCGGCGGCGAGGAACGTCGTGCCGGTGACGCTGGAGCTCGGCGGCAAGAGCCCGCAGCTCGTGTTCGACGACGCCGACCTCGACGCAGCGCTGCCCTTCCTCGTCAACGCCGGCATCCAGAACGCCGGCCAGACCTGCTCGGCGGCGAGCCGCATCCTCGTGCAGCGCGGCGTGTTCGACACGGTGGTGCAGCGGATGGCCGGGCGCTACCGCGCGCTGCGCGTCGGCCCGGCGATCGACGACCTCGACGTCGGGCCGCTGATCTCGGCGCGCCAGCGCGAGCTGGTGGCCGGCTACCTGGAGCTCGTCCGGTCGGGCGGCCTGCACGTGGCGGCCCAGGCGCCGCTGCCGGCCACGCTGCCGGCCGGCGGCTTCTACGTGCCGCCGACGCTGGTGGCCGGCGTGGACCCGGCGCACCGCATCGCGCAGGAGGAGATCTTCGGGCCGGTGCAGGCGCTGATCCCGTTCACCGACGAGGCCGAGGCGCTCGAGATCGCCAACGGCACGCCCTACGGCCTGGTGGCCGGCGTCTGGACGCGCGACGGCAGCCGCGCGCTGCGGCTCGCGCGCCGGCTGCGCTGCGGGCAGGTGTTCGTCAACAACTACGGCGCCGGCGGCGGCATCGAGCTGCCCTTCGGCGGCGTCAGGCACTCGGGCCACGGGCGCGAGAAGGGCTTCGAGGCGCTGTACGGCTTCTCGGTGCTGAAGACGGTGGCCATCAAGCACGACTGACGGCACGACGGACGGCACGGCCGACGGCATCACGGATCGCACGACGGGCGGCGCCCTCCGCCCACCCCACAGGAGACATCGCGATGAGACTGAAGGACAAGGTGGCCGTCGTCACCGGCGGCGGCAGCGGCTTCGGCGCCGGCATCGTGCGCAAGTTCGTGGCCGAGGGGGCCCAGGTGGTGATCGCCGACGTCAACCTCGAGGCCGCGATGGACGTCGCCGCGGCCTGCGGGCCGGCGGCGCGCGCGCTGCGCGTGGACGTCACGAACCCGGCCCAGGTGGCGCTGA
The DNA here is from genome assembly GCA_020248915.1 of Rubrivivax sp. Lineage (GTDB taxonomy): Bacteria > Pseudomonadota > Gammaproteobacteria > Burkholderiales > Burkholderiaceae_C > Rubrivivax. The sequence continues at coordinate 68,176 of JADCGP010000003.1, forward strand.
TGATGGAGACGGCCGAGCTGCACTTCGGGCGCCTGGACATCCTCGTCAACAACGCCGGCGTGACGCATCTGCCCGCGCCGCTGGAGAACGTGGACGAGGCCGACTTCGACCGCGTCGTCGCGGTCAACATGAAGGCGATCTACTACGCGATGCGCGAGGTGGTGCCGCGCTTCAAGGCCCGGGCGCCGGGCCCGCACGGCATCCGCGGCGTCGTCGTCAACATGGCGAGCACGGCCGGCGTCAGCCCGCGGCCGCGCCTGTCCTGGTACAACGCCAGCAAGGGCTGGGTGATCACGGCCACGCGCGCGAGCGCGGTGGAGCTGGCGCCGTTCGGCATCCGCGTGTGCGCGCTGAACCCGGTGGCCGGCGAGACGCCGCTGCTGAAGAGCTTCATGGGCGAGGACACGCCCGAGATGCGCGCGAAGTTCCTCTCCACCATCCCGATCGGCCGCTTCTCGCAGCCGGAGGACCTGGGCAACGCCGCCTGCTTCCTGGCCAGCGACGAGGCCAGCATGATCACGGGCGTGTGCATGGAGGTCGACGGGGGGCGCTGCATCTGATGGGCGCGCCTGCCCGAGCCCCTCGGACCGGCCGGCGCTCGGCCGCGGCGGCGGCGTGTCTCGGGTGCTGCCTGCTGGCGGCCTGCGGCGGCGGCATCTGGATCGGCTTCGGCGACGGCGAGGGCGACGGCCGCAAGCCGTCGGTCGGCCTGGCGGCCGCTGCCGGCCCGGTGGCGGCGGGCGGCACGCTGGCCGTGGCGGCTGCCGCGGCGGACGCCGACGGCATCGACGAGGTGGCGTTCTACCGTCGCGACGGCGGCCGCTGGGTCTTCCTCGGCGCCGACCGGCAGGCCCCCTACGAGTGGACGGTGCCGGTGCCCGCCGACGGGCGCACCACGCTCGAGGTGTTCGCCCGCGCCACCGACCGCTCCGGCGCGCAGGCCGACAGCGCCATCGTCGTCGTGGCGGTGCGGGCCTGAGCAGAAGGCTGGGCGGGCACCCGGCGCGCCTGCGCTGCGCCCTCCGTGCTGGGCGTCCTCCTAGGCGACCACCGCCGCGATCGCCGCCGCGGTGCGCTCGACGTTGCCGCTGTTGAGCCCGGCCACGCAGATGCGGCCCGAGCGCACGAGGTAGACGCCGAACTCCTCGCGCAGCCGGTCGACCTGGGCCGCGGCGAGGCCGGTGTAGCTGAACATGCCGCGCTGGGTGAGGAAGTAGCCGAAGTCGCGGCCGGGCCGCTTGGCGGCCAGCACGTCGTGCAGCGCGCGCCGCATGGCCTGGATGCGGCTGCGCATCGCCGCCACGTCGGCCTCCCACGACGCGCGCAGCACGGGGTCGGCGAGCACGCGTGCGACGATGCCGGCGGCGTGGATCGACGGGCTCGAGTAGTTGCGCCGCACGGTGGCCTTGAGCTGGCCGAGCACGAGCTCGGCCTCGGCGCGGTCGGCACAGACGACCGACAGCGCGCCGGCGCGCTCGCCGTACACGCTCATGCTCTTAGAGAAGGAGTTGGCGACGAAGAAGGTCAGGCCGGCGGCGGCCAGCAGCCGCAGCGCGAACGCGTCCTCCTCGATGCCGTCGCCGTAGCCCTGGTAGGCCAGGTCGAGGTAGGGGATCAGGCCGCGCTCGCGCAGCAGCGGCACCAGCGCCTCCCACTGCGCGCGGCTCAGGTCGACGCCGGTGGGGTTGTGGCAGCAGGCGTGCAGCAGCACGATGCTGCCGGCCGGCAGGCCGGCCAGCGTGTCGCGCATCGCGTCGAAGCGCACGCCGCCGGTGGCCGCGTCGTAGTAGGGGTAGGCGTGCACGGCAAGGCCGGCGCCCTCGAACATCGCCCGGTGGTTGTCCCAGCTCGGGTCGCTGATCCACACCTGCGCGCCGGGCAGCCAGCGCCGGATGAAGTCGGCGCCCACGCGCAGGCCGCCGCTGGAGCCCACGGTCTGCAGCGTGGCCACGCGACCCGAGGCGACCGCCTCGTGGCCCGCGCCGAACAGCAGCCCCTGGACCGCCTTGCGCATCGCCGCGCTGCCCTCGATCGGCAGGTAGGGCTTGGGGCCGCTCTCCTCGAGCATCTGCGCCTCGGCGCGGCGCACGCAGTCCAGCACCGGGATGCGGCCGGCGTCGTCGAAGTAGATGCCGATGGACAGGTTGACCTTGTCGGGGCGCGGGTCGGCCTGGAAGGCCTCGTTCAGGCTCAGGATCGGATCGCCCGCGTAGGGCTCGAGATGGCCGAAGACCGTGCGGGGCGCGGTGCCCGCGGCGCCGCCCACCTGGCCGCCGGGCCCGCCGCTCGACAATCCGCCCGAGCCTGCGCTCATTGCGACGCCCCGGGTGCCGGCGCGGCCAGCGCGCGCTCGATGTCGGGGCGCAGCGCGTCGGGGGCGTCGTTGGGTGCGTAGCGCTTGAGCACGCGGCCATCGCGGCCGACCAGGAACTTGGTGAAGTTCCACTTGATGCCCTCGGTGCCCAGCACGCCGGGCGCCTCGCTCTTCAGCCACTGCCACAGCGGATGCGCCTGCGACCCGTTGACCTCCACCTTGGCCATCATCGGGAAGCTCACCCCGTAGTTGCGCTGGCAGAAGCCGGCGATCTCGTCGTTGCTGCCCGGGTCCTGGGCGCCGAACTCGTTGCTCGGGAAGCCGACCACGACGAGCCCGCGCCCGCGGTAGTCCTCCCACAGCTTCTCCAGGCCGCCGAACTGCGGCGTGAAGCCGCAGCGGCTGGCCGTGTTGACGATCAGCAGCACCTTGCCGCGCTGGCTGGAGAGGTGGGCAGGCCTGCCGTCGATGGACAAGGCCTCGAAGTCGTAGATGCTGCTGGCGGCCATCGTTCGCGCCCGGGAAGAGGAGGAAGGCGCGAATCTTAGCGGTCGCGGCATTGACAGCCGGCAGGCGGGTCCGCAGCATCCGCCGGCCCGGTTGGCCCGATCCATCCGCCCGGCCCGTCCCGGGCTCGCGGCCCCCCGCCGTGCCGTACGACCCTGCATGAGCCTGTTGTTCCGCGTCGCCCTGCTGGGGTTTTCTGCGCCCGAGCGCAGTGCGCTCGCCGGCTGCTTCCGGCTGGTCACCCACCGGGTGCCGCGGTACGAGCAGGTGCAGTTGGCGGACCACGCCGACCTGATGGTGGCCGACGCCGACGACGACCTGTCCGCGCGACAGGTGCTCGACAGCGGACGGCTGCCCGACACCGTGCTCGTCGGCCGCCGGCCGCTGCCGGGCGCCGCCGCCTCGCTGCCGCGCCCGGTCGATCCGTCGCAGGTGCTGCGCAGCCTGGACATGCTGGCCGCGGCGCGCGCGCTCGGCCGGCACGGCCTCGCGGGAGCGGCAGGAGCAGCACGACCCGTGCCGTGGGCTGCGACCGCACGCGGGGCCGACCCGACGGAGCCACGCCGATCGACGATCGAAGCGGCGCTCGACCGGACGGAGGCCCGCCCCATGGCCGATGCCGGCGGCGCCAGGACCGGCAGCCACGGTCCGGACGCGAGCCCTGCCCCGGGCGCGCCGCAGGCGCTGCTGGTGGACCCGAGCGAGATCGCGCTGCGCTTCCTGCAGACCCGGCTGGCGCGGCTGGGCGTGGCGAGCCGGACGGCGCGCGACAGCACCGAGGCGCTGTCGCTGCTGCAGCGGTTCGATCCCGACCTGGTCTTCATCGACGCCGAACTCGCCCCGGCCAGCCCGCTGGACGGGCTCGCGCTGGCCCGGCGGGTGCGCGCCGAGTACGAGACCCGCGTGCCGCCGCTGCCGGTCTTCGCGCTGGCTTCGCGCATCGGCGAGGTCGACCGCGTGCGCGCCACGCTCGCCGGCTGCGACGCGCTGCTGGCCAAGCCGCCGGCCGATCCCGAGCTCGCCGCGCTGCTGGCGCGGCACGGCATCGGCCGGGCCGACGTCGACCCGGCGTCCTGAGCGCGTCGGCAGCGGCGCTCAGCCGCGGGCGGCCAGCAGCGCCGCGCCGACGATCAGCGCCCCGCCCAGCGCGAGCTGCGGCGTCAGCGCGCCGGCGCCCAGCAGCACGGCGGAGACGGCGGCGAACAGCACCTCGGTGATCATCACCACGGCCGTCACGTTGGCCGGCAACCGCGCGGCGCCGAACTGCAGCGCGACGTTGCCGAGCAGGAACCAAAGGCCCATCCCGAGCGTGGCGAGCATCCACGCCGCGGCCGGAGCGGGCGGCGCCGGCACCCTGCCCTGCGCACCCAGCACGAGCGCCAGCACCAGCGCCACCAGCGCGCCGCCGACGAACATCGCGAGCGCCCGCGCCGCCTCGGGCCGGTGCGCCTCGCGCCGCAGCAGCACGTTGTTGAGCGCGAAGGCGACGCCCCCGACCACGCCCAGCCACTCGGCCAGCGTGTGCGGCACCGGCCAGCCCCCGTCGGCCGGGCGCAGCACGACGGCCGCCCCGGCCAGGGCCAGCCCCACGCGCAGCGCGGCGGCGGCCGTCAGCGGCTCGCGCAGCAGCCAGCGCGCCAGCAGCACGGCCCACAAGGGCATCAGGTAGAACAGCAGCACGACCCGCACGACGTCGCCGATCGTCACCGCCCAGTTGAACGCGGCGTTGGTGGCGCCCGAGGCCAGCACCAGCCACCACAGGCTGGGCGTGGCGAGCAGCTGCCGCCACGCCACCGCGCGCGCCAGCGTGATCGCCAGCACCGCCACCGAGTAGATCAGCGCGGTCGCCCACAGCGCGTGCAGCCCCTGGCCCTCGAGCTGGCGGAAGGGCCACCAGCTCACGCCCCAGGTGAAGGCGTTGAAGGTCAGCGCGAGCGCGGCCAGCACCCGCAGGCGAGCGTCGGACATGGCTTCAGCGCGCCGGCCGTCGCGCCCGGGCGGGCGTGCGGCGGCCGCGAGGGCGGCGTGTCGTCGGCGCCCGTCTCATCAGTGCCCGTCCGTGCGCGCGATCGACAGCAGGTGCTCGACCTCGGCGCGGTGCCGCAGCAGGTTGCGCTGGTGCCAGCGCCGGATGCACTCCATCGTGCCGGCGACGACGATGCCGAAGATCGCGATCGCGCCGAACGCCGACAGGCCGAAGCGGGTCATCGCGACGTAGAACGCGCCGAGCGCGAGGATGCAGGCCTGCTCGTTGAAGTTCTGCACCGCAATGGAGCGCCCGGCGCCCATCAGGTTGTGGCCGCGGTGCTGCAGCAGCGCGTTCATCGGCACGACGAGGAAGCCGCCCAGCGCGCCGAGCAGCGTCAGGAAGGGCGCCGCGACCCAGACGTCGTCGATGACCACCATCAGGATCACCAGCAGTCCCATGCCGATCCCGAGCGGGATCACGGACGTGGCGCGGTCGAGCTTCATCGTCACCGACGCCACCACCGCGCCGACCGCGGTGCCGATGGCCACCACGCCGACCAGGCTCGAGGCCTGGGTCGTCGAGTAGCCGAGCGCGGCCGCGGCCCAGGCCAGCACGATGTAGCGCAGGTTGCCGGCCACGCCCCAGAACAGCGTCGTCGTCGCCAGCGAAATCTGGCCCAGCCGGTCGTGCCACAGCCGCGAGTTGCAGGCCGCGAAGTCGCGCACCAGCGCCCGCAGGTCGGGATCGAAGCGCATCAGCGGCGCGGTCGTGCGCGGGATCCACAGGTTGAACAGCGCCGCGACCACGTAGATCAGCACGATCGCGGCGATCGCGCCCTCGGGCGCGGTGTCGATGCCGAGGTCGATCGAGGGCACGTCGATGCCGAGCAGCAGCGGCGCGATCTTCGGCCCGATCAGCTGGCCGCCGAGCAGCACGCCGAGGATGATGGACGCGATCGTCAGGCCCTCGATCCAGCCGTTGGCCTTGACCAGCTGCGAGGCCGGCAGCAGCTCGGTCAGGATCCCGTACTTGGCCGGCGAGTAGGCCGCGGCCCCCAGCCCGACGATCGCGTAGGCCGCCAGCGGGTGGGTACCGAACAGCATCATCAGGCAGCCGACGACCTTGATCGTGTTCGAGACGAACATGACCTTGCCCTTCGGGATGCAGTCGGCGAACGCCCCGACGAAGGGCGCGAGGACCACGTAGAACAGCGCGAACATCGGCACCAGCGCGGCGCGCTGCCACTCGGGCGCGCCATCGCTGCGCAGCAGCTCGACGGCGGCGACGAACAGCGCGTTGTCGGCCAGCGAGCTGAAGAACTGCGCCGACATGATGGTGGAGAAGCCCTTCTTCATCGTGCCGGCGCGCGCTGCCCCGCGGGCGCGCTGCGCGCTGCCTTGTCTCCGTCTTGGTGTGCGGGTCGTTATAGCACGCGACCTGCGACGGGACGGGCTGGCAGAATCGTCCGGCTATGCCGCGCCCGGTCGAAGCGCTGATCCACCGCGAAGCCCTCGCGCACAACCTGCGGCGCGCCCGAGCCGCCGCGCCCGACACGCGGCTGTGGGCGGTGGTCAAGGCCAACGCCTACGGCCACGGCATCGAGCGCGCCTACCCGGGGCTGGCCGGCGCCGACGGCTTCGCGCTGCTGGACCTGGCCGAGGCCGAGCGCGTGCGCGCACTCGGCTGGCGCGGCCCGGTGCTGCTGCTGGAGGGCGTGTTCGAGCCGCGCGACCTCGAGCTGTGCTCGCGCCTGGGACTGCAGCACGCGGTGCACTGCAGCGCGCAGGTCGACTGGCTCGCCGCGCACAAGACCGGGCGCGCGCACCACGTGCACCTGAAGCTGAACAGCGGCATGAACCGCCTGGGTTTCCGCCCCGACGAGTTCCGCAGCGCCTGGGCGCGCCTCGCAGCCCTGCCCCAGGTGGACGCGATCACGCTGATGACGCACTTCTCCGACGCCGACGGCGCACGCGGCATCGCACACCAGATGACCGTGTTCGACGCGGCCACGCGCGACCTGCCCGGCGAGCGCAGCGTGGCCAACAGCGCGGCCATCCTGCGCCATGGCGCGGTGGCCTTCGACTGGGTGCGCGCCGGCATCCTGGGCTACGGCAGCGCGCCCGACTTCCCCGAGCACGACATTGCGTACTGGGGCCTGCTGCCGACGATGACGCTGCGCACGCGCGTCATCGGCGTGCAGTCGCTCGCGCCCGGCGACACGGTCGGCTACGGCAGCACCTTCCGCGCCGAGCGGCCGATGCGCATCGGCATCGCCGCCTGCGGCTACGCCGACGGCTACCCGCGTCACTGCGGCACCGGCACGCCGGTGCTGGTGGACGGCACGCGCAGCGGCACCGTGGGCCGGGTGTCGATGGACATGCTGGCGGTGGACCTGTCGGCCCTGCCGCAGTCGGGGATCGGCAGCGAGGTCACGCTGTGGGGCCGCGGGCCGGGCACGAGCGTGCTGCCGATCGACGAGGTGGCGCACGCCGCCGGCACGATCGGCTACGAGCTGATGTGCGCGCTGGCGCCGCGCGTGCCCACGCGCGCGGTGGACTGACGGGGCCGGCCGTGCCGCGCATCGACCCGGCCGAGGTCGAGTTCAGCGCCATCCGCGCGCAGGGCGCGGGCGGGCAGAACGTCAACAAGGTCAGCAACGCGGTGATGGCGCGCTACGACGTGCCCGCGTCGTCGCTGCCCGAGCCGGTGAAGCAGCGCCTGCTGGCACGCGCCGACCAGCGCCTCACCGAGGCGGGCGTCCTCGTCGTCAAGGCCCAGGAGCACCGCAGCCTGCCGATGAACCGCGCGGCGGCGCTGGCGCGGCTGCAGGCGCTCGTGGATGCCGCGGCCGAGGTGCCCAGGCCGCGCCGGCCCACCGCGCCGACCCACGGCTCGAAGCTCAGGCGGCTGAAGGAGAAGGCGGTGCGGGCGCAGGTGAAGTCGGGGCGGGGGAAGGCGGGCTGGGAGTAGCCTCACCGGGCCGCCGTGTGCATCGGCGTGTTGCGGCGGCTGTTGCTGATGCCGCCGATGCGGCCGATGCGGCCGATGCGGCTGCGGGCACAGCCCCGGGCCGCAGCCGGGCGGGCGTGGGGCGAAAGGTGCGGCGTCCTTGCCGCGCCTTCGGCACGGCAAGGATGACGGCTCGCGGATGCACCGCGAGCCTTCCGCCCGCCGACCTCGCGGTCGCCGGGCGGACCCCTCCGCTGCGCTCCGGGGCGCCGATTTCGCCCCACGCCCGCCCGGCTGCAGCCCGAGGCTGTGCAAGTGGCATTGACGGCGTGCCGACATGGGGCGGAACAACCCGTGCGGGCGATGCGGCCGGGAGGCGCGGATCGACGGCGCGTCCTGGAGCGCCGGTCGGCCCGCGGGCGGGGCGCCCTATGGCGTGCCGAGGAGCGCAGCCTCGGGGCGGGCGCAGCGAGCGCAGTGAGTTTCGGCGCGCCGTCCCGGGGCGAGCACCGCAGGGGAGTCGTGCTGTGCGGCGATGAGAAGAACCCAATCCAGACGCTGGAGCGCACGTAGCTCTTGCTGCCGACTGGCTTCGGCTACGTCGAGGGCGTCACCTACCACCATGTCTGCCATGGCACCAGGACTGTGTTCGCCGCGCTCGACGTGGCCAATGGAAAGGTGATCTCGCGGGTTCGCGAGCACCATCGGTACCAGGAGTTCCAGGACTTCCTACGTCAGGTCGGCAAGCAGACGCCGCCCGACTTGGACCGCCGCCTGATCGTGCACAACCACGTCCCCCACAAGCATGGCAAGGGCAAGGCACGGTGGGCGCGCAACCCGCTCTTTCATTTTGATTTCACGCCCACGTTCAGCTCTTGGCTCAACCAGATCGAGCGTCGGTTTGCGCTCGTCACAGAGCGCGCCATTTGGCGCAATTCATTAACCAGCGTGCGCGAGCTCAAGCAACAATTCGATCTGTTCATGCAACGCCATAACACCGACGCCTCGCCGTTCCAGTGTGTGGCCACCGCCGATTCAATACTCCAGAGGAGCTAGAGAATCGCGAAGCGCATTTCTAGGACGGGACACTAGGCGGGCTGTATCGTTAGGCAAGAGCCGGCAATTCGACGGGTTTTGCCCCGCCTGATCAGCAAGATGATCACCCCACCGGGGCGGGTAGCTCACTTTCTGAGCCATCTGGCTGCGACGATGCGAACACCGTTGCAGGAGGTCGTGATGACGCGGAACGCGGCGCAATACCAGCGGGGGTTGTCGCTCCCGGAGTTCTTCGATCAGCATGGGTCGCAGGAGCAGTGTGAGGATCTCTACGCGCCCGGCGCTGGCCCGGGCGCTTCGTCTGCCCGCGCTGCCAGGGGGGGCTGGCACAGCGAGTTCCGCCGCCAGCAGCGTCTGTACTTCCAGTGCAGCGGCTGCCGCTACCAGTGCAGTCTGGTCGCCGGCACCGTCTTCGAGTCCGGCAAGGTGCCGCTGACCGGTTGGTTCCTGGCCATGCACCTCATGACGCAGGCCAAGAACAACGTCTCGGCCCTCGAACTCAAGCGCCACCTGGGCGTGTCCTACCCCACTGCCTGGCTGCTCGAGCACAAGATCATGGAAGTGATGACGCTGCGCGAGGCCGACTGCCAGCTAACCGGCCGCGTCGAGATCGACGACGCCTACCTCGGTGGCGAGGTCCACGGCGGCAAGGCCGGCCACGCTCGTCTCCGATGGCCTGGGGTGCTGGACCGCCGTGCAGGGAACCGGCCTCCTGCACGAGGCTCACGTCACGGGCGGCGGCGTCGCCAGCGCCAGGCATCCGTCGTTCCTGGCCGTCAACACGGTGCTGGGCAACATCAAGCCCTCGCTGGCCGGCACCTACCACGCCTTCGGCTTCCGGAAGTACGCCCATCGCTATCTCGGCCAAGTGCAATACCTCTTCAACCGCCGCTTCGACCTGCGAACCATCCTCCGAAGGCTGTCTCGCGCCGCCTCTCAGGCCGTTCCTTGCCCTCTGCTTGGGGTGCGTGCGGCTGAGTCAGCTTGCTGATCAGGTGCCCTGAAGGGTAGGCGACGCATCTTGCTATCCATGCAGAACGATGATGTGACCATGCTGCTCTGGGCCAAGAGCTCGGCGTCCGGCGGGCACCCGCTGATTCAGCACTTGCTGGATGTGGCGGCAGTTGCCCACGAGTGGGCCTTGCTTCTGCCAGAGCCGGTTCTGACCAGGCTAGCGGGTAGCTTCCAGATCGCCACACACGACGTGCCAGCTTGGGCTGCAGCCATCTGCGGCCTGCATGACCTCGGAAAGGCGACACCTGGCTTTCAGGCCAAGTGGGCGCCCGGTCAGCAACGAGCAGCGGCGGGCGGCTTCGACTTCCCCCGAGGTGCGCCCGACCGCCACGATGCAGCAACGGCGTACCTGCTGCCGCGTGTGCTGAGGGCCCGCGGACTCGATCAGGCATCGGCTGTCAAGCTGACTCGCGCAGTTGCGGCGCACCACGGATTCGAGGTGCCCCCCACCGCCATCCAGCAAGTAGCCTTGTTCCAGGCGGGCTTCGTATGGGGTGACGCCGCGAACCGGCTGGCGGTGACCGTGCTCGACACGCTGGTGGCTGGCTCCCCTGTACCCCGCCTTGGCGGCGAGCAGGGTGCCCAGGCGGCCGCCCTGATGCTGCTCGCAGGACTGTGCGCTGCAAGTGATTGGATCGGCTCCAGCGACGGGCACTTTCCGCACGGCCGGCCCTGGGAGAGTGCTGCCAGCCACTATGCGCACAGCCGCCGCATCGCGCGTAGCGTGCTGCAGCTGCTTGGGCTGGCCGAGCAGGCGCGACCTGGTCAGGACACGGTCGAGGCGTGGTTATCGGCCGCGCTGCCACCGGGCGCGGCTGCGCGACCGCTGCAGCAGGCCGTGGCCGATCTCCTGGCTGGCGCGGAAGCCGCCCCGGCGATGCTGGTCATCGAAGCGCCGATGGGGGAGGGCAAGACGGAAGCTGCCTTCATCGCTGACGCCTGGAGTCGGGCAGCGCACGCGGCGCGCGGAGCGTACTTCGCCATGCCCACGCAGGCCACCAGCAACGCGCTGTTCACGCGTGCGGCGGCCTACCTAGCGCGCCTGTTCCCCGAACAGCGGGTCGAACTGCAGCTCGCGCACGGCAGCGCCACCTTGGAGGCCATGCGGCTGCGCCTGCGCGATGTGGGCTTCGGCAGCGGTGATGCCTCCGTCGGCGCCACCTCCTGGTTCGTTGGGACCAAGCGCACCCTGCTCGCTGCCAACGCCGTCGGCACGGTGGACCAGGCTCTGGTCGCCATTCTGCATGCCAAGCACCACTTCGTACGCCTGTTTGGTTTGGCCAACCGGGTGGTGGTGCTCGATGAGGTGCACGCATACGATGCTTACACGGGCGGGCTGATAGAGGCCCTGGTGCGTTGGCTCAAGGCCTGCGGCTGCACCGTGGTGGTGATGAGCGCCACCTTGCCAGCCGAGCGGCGTGCGGCCCTGGTGGCTGCCTTCGATGGTGCCACTGCAGGGTGCCCCGATCCAGGCTACCCACGCGTGTGTCTCGTCCAATCAGGGCGTTCACCCGCCGCCGTGCGTTTGCTGCCGGCGCGACACCAGCGCGTCCAGGTGCGGTGCGTCAGTGCGGAGCCCGCCGACATCGCCGCGCTGGCCGCCGAGTCTGCCGGTCAGGGCGCTGCCGTCTTGGTGGTGGCCAATACTGTGCGCCGCGCGCAGGCTGTGTTCCAGGCACTGGCGGATAAGCCCGGGATTGAGCCAAGCCTCTTTCATGCCCGGTTCCCGATGGAGGAGCGCTTGGCCATCGAGCGTGACGTCGTCGGCCGCTTCGGCCCGGGCGATGGGCGCCGCGCACGGTCGGTGGTCGTGGCTACGCAGGTCGCCGAGCAGTCGCTGGACGTGGACTTCGATCTGCTGATCTCGGACCTCGCGCCTATCGACCTGCTGCTGCAGCGAATCGGACGCATGCATCGCCATCAGCGGCCCAGACCGGTTTGCGCGGCACAGCCCGTGGTGCATGTCGCCGGGTTGTCAGAAGTCGGCGACGTCGATGAGCGCGCGTTCAAGCCCGTCTACCACCCGCTACCAGTGCTGCGCACGGCAGCAGCGCTGGCGGCATGCACCGAGCTCCAGTTGCCTGACGACATCGATCGCCTGGTCCAGCACGTGTACGGCGATGCGCCACCAAGCCGGACAGATCCTGCGTTCATCGCGCGGCACGCGGCTGCCGCTGCCGAGTGGCAAGCCGACAACGAGAAGCGCGGGCTCCAGGCACGGCAGGCCGGTTTGCCGGCGCCGGCCGACTGGCCGCCCGGCCAGCCGCCCGCGGCCATGGACGATGCGCTCGCTGCCGAGGGGCTGGCCCGTTTCGGTACGCGAATCGGCGAGCCGTCTCTCAGCGTCATCCCGATCCATCTGGTGGACGGCCGATGGCATGCCCGTCCTGTCGCACCCGGTTTCGATGCCGGCGTGCCGATCGGCGATGCACTCGCCGAACAGTTGGCCCAACGCTACCTGCGCCTGTCCCACCCGCGGCTGGTGTCTACCCTGGCAGCTAAGCCGGTCCCGCCAGGCTGGGACCGCCACCCGGCCTTGGCCGGCCACCGGCCGCTCTGCCTCGATAGCGCAGGGTGTGCCCATGTGGCCGGCCTGCGTGTGCGTCTGGACCCCTTGTTCGGCCTCGTCATCGGCGACTTGCCCGATGCGCCCGCGGCAACACCCGTGCCTTGACCAACTCCATCAGGAGGACAACGCATTGCCCCCAACCCACTACAGCCTGCTTGACGAGCCGTGGCTGCCGATGCGCACCACGGAAGGCGACACCGCCCGGGTCGGCCTGCGTGCGTGCTTGTGCGAGCCGCACCGCTTCAAGGCGATCGACAGCACCCATCCCACCGAAACCTTGGCGCTGTACCGGCTGATGCTGGCCATCGCGCACCGCGCGATCGGTGCTGGCCGCCTGGAAGACCGCGCAGACCTGCTGGACGAGTGGCCGCGAGCACGCGTGGCGGCCTACCTGGAAACTTGGGCCCACCGGTTCCACCTTCGCGATCCGGTGCGTCCCTTCCTCCAGGTGGCTGCGCTGGCGGCTGTCGAGAAGCTGAAGCCGCGCCCCTGGACCTTGCTGGCCCCCGAGCGGGCCTCCGGCAACAACCGCACCTTGTTCGACCACACAGTGGACCGTGCCGTGCCACCGGCCAGCGATGCAGAGCTCGCGCGCCAGCTCATGGCGCACTTGCAGTTCGTGCCGGGCGGGCTGGTCAAGGCCATGCGCACATCGGGCTCGCGCGGCCCTGCCTGCAGCCTGCTGTGTGTGCTGGTGCTGGGGGCCAGCTTGCAGCAGACGCTGGTCCTGAACCTGGTGCCGCAGTCGCCGACCGAGTACGGCGCGGATCTGGCCGCCTGGGAGCAGGATGAGCCGGCCATCTCGGCGCTCTCGGCGGGGCAGGAGGTCGTGCCTGCAGGACCTGCGCAGCGCTACACGTTCCTGAGCCGCGCGGTTTGGCTGGGCCCGCCTGGAGCGGCGTGCAGCGAGGTGCGCGCGTATGCCGAGGGTTTGGCGCTGGGCGACTCGCCCGTGCCTGATCCCATGGCCGCCCAGCGGCCCAGCGAGAAGGGGCTCTGGCCCGTGCTGCTGCGTGAGGACCGGGCGTTCTGGCGCGACTTGCATGCCCTGTCTGCCGAGGGCGGCCACCCACCCGCCACGGTGCTGACCGCCCTGGGTATTCGCCAGGCGTGCGCTGACTACACGCCGCTCGACCTGCTGGCCGGCGGGTTGTTGGCCGATCAGGCGAAGCTGCTGTTGTGGCGGCTAGAGGAACGCCGCATTGCGCCGCTGCTGCTGGCTGGCGGTCAGCCAATGGCGGCGCACCTGCACGCAGCCATAGAGGCGGCCGAGCGCGCCGCGCGCCAGCTCGACCATGCGCTGTGGCAGGCCTGCCGGCACTGGCTCGAGGCCGACCCGTCACGCCCGCCCCGCAAGAGCGATGTGCAGGCACTGGCACTTCAGCTGGGCGGCATGCCCCGGTACTGGCAGGCCCTGGAGCCGCGCTTCTGGGCACTGGCCGATGCGCTGGGCCAGGGCGGTGCACCTGATGCCGCGATGCAGGCCTGGGCGGAACAGCTGGCCGGCACCGTGCGTGACACCTGGCGCGTGACCGTGGGCCAGCTCGGCAGCTCGGCGCGCGCCCTGGCGGCTGCTGCCAAGGCACAGGGCCAATTTGCGCGCGCCCTGGCCATTGCCCGACAACTTGGCAAGGAGGACTGATGAACCCCAAAGCATTCTTCGACGCAATGGAGCGGCGCGCCCAGGCGGACACCAGCGTCATCGCCACGCTGCGTCGTTCTCTGGCCGAGGCACCGGGTACGTACGCGCCCGCTTTTCCGCTGGTCGAACCGCATGCAGGCGGCTTGCATGAGGCGGCCCGGCGCACCCTCTACCTGGCCGCCGGCCTATGGGCCACGGGCCAGCGGCGCGGCCAGGGCGCACCCACAGGCCTTGTGGACGCCGTGCAGAAGGTGGCCCGGCAGCGCGACAGCAAGAGTGTTGAACAGCGCTTCGTGGCGCTGCTCGACGCCGATGCGGACGAACTCGTCTGGCGCCTGCGCCACCTGGTGCAGCTCGTGGCGAGCGAAGGCGTGAGCATCGACTGGCCCGCATTGCTGGCCGATCTGCTGGCCTGGCAACACCCCGAGCGTCGGGTTCAGCAGCGGTGGGCGCGCCAGTACTGGCGCGTGCCAGCCGCGCACCCCGATGCGCCCGCTCCCCTCGACGCGGCCGAATGACGCGGCCCGTCTCATCCATCTCATCCACATCAAGGAGGATCCCCGTGGCCCTGCTCGCCGAATTCCACCTGCTGCAGAACTTCGCCCCCAGCAACCTGAACCGTGACGACACCGGCGCCCCGAAGGACGCCGTCTTTGGCGGTGTGCGCCGTGCGCGCATCAGCAGCCAGTGCGTCAAGCGTGCCGTGCGCCTGCACTTTGCGCGTCAGGGGCTGATCGACAGCGCGGCCCTTGGCGTGCGCACCCTGCGCATCCAGGCCCGCCTGTGCGAGCTGCTGCGCACGGCGCACCACCACACCGAGGACGAGGCCGTGCTGGCCAGGGCCGTGGCCGCTGCGCTGGGCGAGCTGAAGCTCAAGGTCAAGCCCAAGAAAGACGAGGTGCATGGCCACACCGAGTACCTGCTGTTCCTTGGCGACGGCGAGGTGAAGGCGCTGGCCCATGCGATCGACCAGGGCTTCGACGAACTGGTCAAGGAGAAGCCGGGCAAGAACACCAAGGCAAGCCTGCTGGCCTGCATCGGCAGCGCCCGTGCGGTGGATGTGGCGCTGTTCGGTCGCATGCTGGCCGATGACAAGAACTTCAACGTCGATGCTGCAGCGCAGGTGGCCCACGCGATCAGCACCCACCGGGTTGATCGCGACGTCGACTTCTTCACCGCCGTGGACGACCTGGCCGCGGGGTCGGAGGCGGTCTCCGGCATGCTGGGCACGGTCGAGTTCAACTCCTCGTGCTTCTACCGCTATGCGGTCATCAACCTCGATCTGCTGCGTGCCAACCTGGGTGCCGATGCGCCAGCGCTGATGGGCGCGGCGCTGGAAGCCTTCCTGCGTGGACTGGTGGCCGCCGTGCCCTCGGGCAAGCAGAACACGTTCGCGGCGCACAACCCGCCCGAGTTCATCGGTGCGGCCATCCGCCGCGGTGAGCCGATGAACCTGGCCAATGCGTTCGAGAAGCCCGTGCACCATGGGGAGTCGGATGCCGGCCTTACGGCGGCCTCGGTCAAACGCCTGCAGGCGCGGTGGCAAGGGTATGGCCAGGCCTTCGACATCGACCCGAACAGCCTGCGTGTGCTGGATCTCACCGGCGTCTGGCAAGGCGATGCGCGGCTGACCAGCGTGGAGGCCCTGGTGCAGGCGACCCTCGGCGCCTACACGGCCGCTTCGGAAGGCCGGTAATGGCAACCGCCACCTTGCTGATACCGCTGGTGGCTCCGCTGCAGTGCTGGGGGCTGGACTCGCGTTTCGACCACCGCCACACCGCGGCCGAGCCGAGCAAGAGCGGCGTGCTCGGGCTGCTATGCGCCGCCCTGGGGCGTGACCGGGCCCAGCCCGTGGCCGACCTGGCCGCGCTGCGCATGGGCGTGCGCGTCGACCGCCCCGGCGTGCTGGTGCGCGACTACCACACCGCACTCGACGTGGCCGCCGCCGCCGGGGGCCCGCTGGCCACCGTGGTGAGCCACCGCTGGTACCTGGCCGATGCCACTTTCCTTTGCGGCCTGGAGGGCGACGCGGCCCTGCTGCGCGTGGTGCACCAGGCGCTGCGGGAGCCGCGCTGGCCGGTGTTCCTCGGCCGCAAGTCATGCGTGCCTAGCGTGCCGCTGCACCTGCCCGGCGGTCTGCTGCCACTGCCACTGGAACCCGCCTTGGCTGCGCACCCGCCACTCACTGCCCAAGCGGCCGCGGCGCAGATGCACTGCGTGATCGAGGACCCCGAAGGCCCCCAGTTCCGGCCTGACCAGCCCCTCGGCAACTTCGACAACCGGCACTTCGGCCACCGCCGTGTGCGCACCACCTTCGCACCATGGAACTCGCCCGCATCATCTTGAATCCGGCCGATCGCCATGCCCGCCAGGATCTGGCCGATCCGTACGAGCTGCACAGCAGTCTGGCCAGGGCCTTTGCCACGCCATACGGGGCAGCGCCTGCGCGGTGGCTGTGGCGTCAGGAGCCGTTGCGCGATGGCGAGTTGCCGCAGGTACTCGTGCAATCCCCCCAAGCTGGCGATTGGCAAGCCCTGCAGGCGGCCAAACCGGGATGGGCCCAGCGCATCGACACGCGCGCATGGCACCCTGGGCAGGTGTTGCGTGCCGGGCTCGGCCTGCGTTTCAGGCTGCGCGCCAACCCCTGCATCACCCAGCAGGGCAAGCGCCGGGCACTGCTGCAGCGTGATGAACAGCTGGCGTGGCTCGCCCGCCAGCTGGGGCGGCACGGGTACGTGCCGCTGCAGGCCGATGTGGTGGAGAGCGGCAAGCTCATGGGCCAGCGCCGCAAGGGGGGCGCCGCACAGGTCACCGTGCATGCGGTTCTGTTCGAGGGGGATGTGCGCGTTGCCGACCCCGCAGCAGCAGAGCAGGCCATCGCCAGCGGGCTGGGGCACGCCAAGATGATGGGCCTGGGTCTGTTGTCGGTGGCGCCGACCGCGACATGACGCCGAACCTCAAGGCCCTGGCGCGGTTCGACGACAGCATCGGCTTCCTGTACCTGGAGCATGCGGTCATCGAACGGGAGGACAGCTCGGTGGCCGCCTTCACGGCCGAAGGCCGCATCAGTCTGCCGGCCGCGGGTTTGAGCAGTCTGTTGCTGGGCCCCGGTGTGCGCATCACGCATGCCGCCATTACCGTGCTGGCCCAGTCGGGGTGCACGGTGGCCTGGGTAGGGGAGGACGGGCTGCGCTTCTATGCCGCGGGCCAGGCAAAGACGCGCAGCAGCGCCAGCATGGAGCGCCAGTGCCGCCTATGGGCCGACCCGGTGATGCGGGAGGCCATCGTGCGCCGGCTTTACGGCCTGCGGTTCGGCGAGGTGTTGCCTGCCGGCTTGACGCTGCAGCAGATCCGCGGCCGCGAGGGTGCGCGGGTGCGGGACGCCTACGCCGCAGCGGCCCAGCGTTGGGGCGTGGCTTGGGGTGGGCGACAGTACGAGCGCAAGACCTGGGCCGCTGCCGACCCCGTGAACCGTGCGTTATCGGCCGCCAACGCCGCGCTCTACGCGGTGTGTCTGGCCGGCTTGCACGCGCTAGGTTACAGCCCGGCGCTGGGCTTCATCCACACTGGCAAGCAACTGTCGTTCGTCTACGACCTCGCCGACGTGTTCAAGCTGGAGCTCACTGTGCCCGCCGCATTCGAGGCGGCTGCGGCTGGCGCCGCCGGCGTGGAGGCGCGCGCGCGGCAGCACTTCAGGGTGCTGGCGCACGAGCAGGGGCTGCCAACCCGCGTTGAGGCCACGCTGGGCAAGTTGTTCGGCGCCACCGAAGAGGCGCCGTTCGACAGCGACGGGGCTGCGCCCGGGGCCTTGTGGTCGCCCGAGGGCCCGGTGGCTGGGGGTGTGCAGCATGGTGGTGATGCTGCTTGATGTAGTGCCGCCGGCACTGCGTGGCGAGTTGAGCCGGTGGCTGATGCCGGTGGACAGCACCGTGTTCGTGGGCCGCGTCAGCGCCGAGGTGCGCGCGCTGCTGTGGGACGCAGCCGTGGCGAAGGCCGGCGACGGACGTGTCGTGCAGATCTGGCGCACCCAGGGTGAGCAGGGCTTTGCGATGCGCACCCACAACCTACGCGACCGCCAGGTCGTGTCGGTGGACGGCCTGCACTTCATGGCCGTGCGCGACGCCGCCTGGGCCGAGGCAGCCGAGCGGTTCAAACTCATCCCGCCCGCCTGACAACGCATACGGTGCGGCGGGGGCTTCGGGCGCTGTTTTCGCGGTAAGTTGTTGATTTCCCAAAGTGTGTTCCCCGCGCGAGCGGGGATGGACCGGACTCGATCACGGCGCAATGGCGCAAGCTTGTGGTGTTCCCCGCGCGAGCGGGGATGGACCGCGCGACGCGCTGAACGAGAAGCGCCTCGGCATCGTGTTCCCCGCGCGAGCGGGGATGGACCGCCCAAGACCACGACGACATCCGGCGGGTCATCGGTGTTCCCCGCGCGAGCGGGGATGGACCGGACTTCACGCAGCCGGGCGGCGGCACCTACAACGTGTTCCCCGCGCGAGCGGGGATGGACCGCCCGGAAGCCCCAACCAGCGCTTGGCGCGACGCAGTGTTCCCCGCGCGAGCGGGGATGGACCGCCCGCGAGCTTGCCGCAGGCCGCGTGCAGTGGAGTGTTCCCCGCGCGAGCGGGGATGGACCGGCCGCCAGCGAGGAGTTCAAGCGCCAGTCGGTGGTGTTCCCCGCGCGAGCGGGGATGGACCGCATGATCTCTCGCTCGTAGCTCTTCTGTTGTAGGTGTTCCCCGCGCGAGCGGGGATGGACCGCTTGGCGAGCAGCCGATCCTGCTGCTGACGGACGTGTTCCCCGCGCGAGCGGGGATGGACCGAAGGCC
The DNA here is from genome assembly GCA_020248915.1 of Rubrivivax sp. GTDB lineage: Bacteria > Pseudomonadota > Gammaproteobacteria > Burkholderiales > Burkholderiaceae_C > Rubrivivax. Next base: position 87,028 of record JADCGP010000003.1, read on the forward strand.
GGCCAGTAGAGCGCGTGCGCCAGGCCCGTGTTCCCCGCGCGAGCGGGGATGGACCGACCTCGTGCCCGCCTTTCTGCACCTGCAGGCCGTGTTCCCCGCGCGAGCGGGGATGGACCGGACGATCCGTCGGCCCCGGCCGTGCAGACCGCCGTGTTCCCCGCGCGAGCGGGGATGGACCGCCGCGTGGCTCGTGACCGACCGCAGTAGCCGCCGTGTTCCCCGCGCGAGCGGGGATGGACCGGTCGTCGGTCGTGCCGCTGGATACGCCCTCAAGGGTGTTCCCCGCGCGAGCGGGGATGGACCGTTCAACGCAGCGTCAATGGTGGCTTGGTCGTACGTGTTCCCCGCGCGAGCGGGGATGGACCGAACAGCAGCGCATGCCAGTGTGGGGTGCCGTCAGTGTTCCCCGCGCGAGCGGGGATGGACCGAAGGCCGAGCGCATGGCCGAGAGCTTTGCGTTCGTGTTCCCCGCGCGAGCGGGGATGGACCGAGTGCATTGACGCCAGTTGCGGCCCCATAAAGCGTGTTCCCCGCGCGAGCGGGGATGGACCGGAAGCCGCCGACGCTGGCGGGGGAGGAACGTGCGTGTTCCCCGCGCGAGCGGGGATGGACCGGACGTTGCCAGGGTGCGGGCCGTGCATCAGCGTTGTTCCCCGCGCGAGCGGGGATGGACCGAAAAAGGTCTTCCAACGGGCCGTGAAGCAACTCGTGTTCCCCGCGCGAGCGGGGATGGACCGCTCACGCTGGGCGTTGGGCTGCCGGCGGCGGCCGTGTTCCCCGCGCGAGCGGGGATGGACCGACCCCGCCGCCGATGAAGCGGCGCACCTCGAGGTGTTCCCCGCGCGAGCGGGGATGGACCGAGCAACGTCACCCGCGGCGTGCAGGCCGGCCGCGTGTTCCCCGCGCGAGCGGGGATGGACCGTACGTAGCGAAGAACATCGACGGCTACCGTGTCGTGTTCCCCGCGCGAGCGGGGATGGACCGAAGAAGCAGAAGCTGTGCCGCGCGTTGCGCCCTGTGTTCCCCGCGCGAGCGGGGATGGACCGGGCAGCGGCCAAGGCGAGCCCCGAGCCTGCCGCGTGTTCCCCGCGCGAGCGGGGATGGACCGGACAAGCGAGCCCTCGCGCTGCAGACCGTTACGGTGTTCCCCGCGCGAGCGGGGATGGACCGGCGGCGTCTCATCGCTTCCTCCTCACGATGTAGTGTTCCCCGCGAGAGCGGGGATGGACCGATGTTCGTCAGGGTGTGGCAGGCCAAGCGCGCGAGTGTTCCCCGCGCGAGCGGGGATGGACCGAGCCCGCTTCAAGCTGCTTCTCAAGCCGGCTGCGGCCCGGGGCTGTGCAAGTGGCATTGCCGGCGTGCCGACATGGGGCGGAACAACCCGTGCGGGCGATGCGGCCGGGAGGCGCGGATCGACGGCACGTCCTGGAGCGCCGGTCGGCCCGCGGGCGGGGCGCCCTATGGCGTGCCGAGGAGCGCAGCCTCGGGGCGGGCGCGCTTGCGCGTGCGCAAGCGCGCTTCGTGAACATGCTCGCGCCGACTGTCTGAACGGAGCGAGCGCAGCGAGCGCAGTGAGTTTCGGCGCGCCGCCCCGGGGCGAGCACCGCAGGGGAGTCGGCCCTCCGGGCCGACCGCGCCATCGGGCGCCCCGCCCGGGGGCCGACCGGCGCGATGCACCGATACACCCATGCACCGATCCAGCAATGCAGCGATCCGCAGAACGCGCAGAACGCGCAGCCTGCCCGCCGTCAACCCGCCGGCCGGTACCCCCGCGGGATCGCCGCCAGCAGCCGCTTCGTGTACTCCTCGCGCGGCGCGGCCAGGATCTGCTCGGCGCTGGCCTGCTCGACCACCTCGCCGTCCTTCATCACCAGCACCTCGTCGCTGATGAACCGCACCACCGCCAGGTCGTGGCTGATGAAGACGTAGGACAGGCCCAGGTCGTCCTGCAGGTCCTTCAGCAGGTTCAGCACCTGCGCCTGCACGCTGACGTCGAGCGCGCTGACCGCCTCGTCGAGCACCACCACCTCGGGCTCCAGCGTCAGGCAGCGCGCGATGGCCACGCGCTGGCGCTGCCCGCCCGAGAACTCGTGCGGGTACTTGCCGAACGCGCGCCCGTCCAGGCCCACCTTCTCGAGCAGCGCGCGCGCCCGGGCCTCGCGCTCGGCCGTGTCCTTGCCGATGCCGTGGATCGTCATCGGCTCGATCAGCGCCTGCCCGATCGTGAAGCGCGGGTTCAGGCTCGCGTACGGGTTCTGGAACACGATCTGGATGCGCCGGCGCATGGCCTGGCGCTCGCGGTCGGACAGCGTCAGCAGGTTGCGGCCGTCGAACAGCACCTCGCCGCTGGTGGGCTCGTGCAGGCGCAGCAGCGTCAGGCCCATCGTCGTCTTGCCCGAGCCGCTCTCGCCCACCACGCCGAGGGTGTGGCCCTTGCGCAGCCGGAAGTTGACGTCGCGCACGGCCTTGAACTCGCGCTTGCCGAACACGCCCTGCTTAAGCCAGAAGCTCTTGGCGAGCGACTTCACCTCCAGCACCACCGGCGCGGCCGGGTCCTTGGGCTTGTGCCCCGGGCGCGCGGGCGCGTCGGACGGGCCGCCGCGCGCCGCGGCCATGTGGTCGTCGATCACCATCAGCCGCGACGGGTTGGCCTCGAGACTGGGCCGGCAGGCCAGCAGCGCCCGCGTGTAGTCGTCCTGCGGCGCCTCGAAGATGCGCGCCACGGCGCCCTGCTCGCGCACGATGCCGTTGCGCATCACCACCACGTGGTCGGCGATCTCGCCCACCAGGCCCAGGTCGTGGCTGATGAAGAGCACGCTCATCCGGCGCTCGGCCTTCAGCCGGGCGAGCAGCTCGAGGATCTGGCGCTGGATCGTCACGTCGAGAGCGGTGGTCGGCTCGTCGGCGATCAGCAGGCGCGGCTCGCAGGCCAGCGCCATCGCGATCATCACGCGCTGCTGCTGGCCGCCGCTGAGCTCGTGCGGGTAGCTGGCGAGGCGCCGCTTCGGCTCGGGGATGCCCACCTCGGCCAGCAGCTCCTCGGCGCGCTGCGTCGCCGCGTTGCGCGACAGGCCCAGGTGCTTGCGCAACGGCTCGGCGAGCTGCGTGCCGACGTCGAACACCGGGTTCAGCGAGCTCATCGGGTCCTGGAAGACGCAGGCGATCTCCTTGCCGCGCATCTTCTGCAACTCGCCCAGCGGCATGCCCAGCATGTCGCGCCCCTGCCAGAGGATCGCCCCGCTGCGCTCGGCGTTGTCGGGCAGCAGGTTCAGCACGCTCATCGCCGTGACGCTCTTGCCCGAGCCCGACTCGCCCACCAGCGCCACGGTGGCGTTCTCCGGGATGTCGAAGGACACGCCCTTGACGGCCTCGGCGCGCACGCCCTTGCCCATCCGGAAGGCGACGCGCAGGTCCTGGATGCTCAGCAGCATGGTCATCGCTCCCCCTTGGCGCTGCGCGCCGTCTCCCCGAGGGGGAGCGAGCGCCTTGGCAACGGCCCGGCGGCGCTCATCACTCCAGTCCCCGCAGCTTGGGGTCGAGCGCGTCGCGCCACGCGTCGGCCATCAGCGAGAAGGCGGTCACGAACACCGCCATGAACAGCGTGGCCGTCGCCAGCTGCCACCAGTGGCCGAGGATCAGCTCGCTCTGGGCCTCGGCCAGCATCGTGCCCCAGCTGACCTGGTCGACGCGCACGCCCAGGCCGAGGTAGGACAGGATCACCTCGGCCTTGATGAAGCCCACCACCAGCAGGCCCATGCGCACCAGGATCACGTGGCTGACGTTGGGCAGGATGTGGCGGAACATGCGGCTGCCGGTGCTGGCGCCGATGGCCTCGGCCGCGCGCACGTACTCGCGCGAGCGGTGCTTCATGAACTCGGCGCGCACCTGCCGGTACATGCCGGTCCAGCCGGTGAGGGCGAGGATGATCACCACGCTCTCGACGCCGCGCCCGACCACCGCCGCGAAGGCGAAGATCAGCAGGATGTTGGGGATGCTCTCGAAGACGTTGTAGACCCATTCGAGGAAGTCGCTGACCCGGCCGCCGAAGAAGCCGCCCAGGGCTCCGAGCAGGGTGCCCAGCGTGGTGGCGGCGATGGCGGCCATCACGCCGACGAAGACCGAGATCTCGGTGCCCTTGATCGCCTTGGCCAGCACGTCGCGGCCCAGCCGGTCGCCGCCGAAGGCCAGCGTCTCGCTCTTGGGCGTCTCCTGCGTCTGGTACTGCCGGGCCTTCTCCTCCCACTCCTTGTAGCGCGGCGCCAGCGGGTCGATGTCCGACAGGTCGACGTTCGGGCCCTTGGGGGCCTCGATCGCGCCCACCGACTGCGCGGCCTTCGGCCCCAGCAGCGTCGGCGGCGCGTTGGGCACGCCGACCTCCTTCTGCCACTCGTCGGCCACGACGCCGAGCGCGGCCAGCACGATCAGCACCAGGAAGCCGAGCACGATCACCATCGACCAGAAGCCCACGCGGTCGCCCTTGAAGCGGCGCCACGCGGCGTGCCAGACACCCTCGCTCTTCTGCTGGGCGTCTTCCGGACGCCCGTCGGCACTCAGCACCGCGCTCATCGGGACTCTCCGCGGGGACGCCGCCCGCGCGAGGCGTCCGCGTCCCCGTCACGGCGCTGCCCGGTGGCCGCCGCGGAACCGGCTTGGCCGGGCCGCTGGCGGCGCCCCCCCGGGGGGGAGGCGCCGAAGGCGCTTCGGGGGGGCGTCATTTCAGCACCACCCGGGGATCGACGACCTTGTAGGCCAGGTCGGTGAGCAGGTTGATCACCATCGTCAGCACCGCGAGGTAGATGGTCACGGCCTGGATCACGGGGAAGTCGCTGCGGTTGACGGCCAGCAGCACCTCGCGGCCCAGGCCCGGAATCGAGAAGAACACCTCGATCAGGAAGCTGCCGACGAAGATGCCGGGCAGCAGCAGGCCGACGTTGGTGAGGATCGGGATCAGCGCGTTGCGCAGCACGTGCCTGAACAGCACCGTGCCCTCGGTCATGCCCTTGGCGCGCGCGGTGCGCACGTAGTCGTGGCCGAGCTCGTCGAGGAAGAAGCTGCGGTACAGCCGGGTCTGCGGCGCCAGGCTCACCGCCACCGCCAGCAGCACCGGCAGCGGCGCGTAGGTGAGCAGGTTGTTCAGCAGGCTGTCGCTCCAGCCCTGCACCGGGAACCAGCCGAGCTGGAAGGCGAACACGTACTGGCCGATGATCACGTAGACCAGGAAGCTGATCGACAGCGCGATCGTCGTGACGACCATGATCGTGCGGTCGGTGAGCGAGCCGCGGCGGTAGGCCACCCACATCGCAATCGGGATCGCCAGCACCACCTCGAGCACGAGGATCGGCACCATCACCGTCAGCGTCGCCGGCAGCCGGGTCGCGAACAGGTTGCTCACCGCCTCGTTGGTGGCCCAGCTCTTGCCCCAGTCGAAGGTGACGATCTGCTTGACGAAGATCCAGAGCTGCACCCACACCGGCTCGTCCAGGCCGAGCTGCTGCCGGATGGCCTTGATCTGGTCGGGGCTCGCGTTCAGGCCGCCCAGCACCTCGGCGGGGTCGCCGCCGAAATACTTGAACAGGAAGAAGACCAGCAGCACCACGCCGGCCAGCGTGGGCACCATCTGCCACAGCCGTCGCAGGAAGTAGGCCGTCATCGCGGCGTCTCTCCTCGCCGCCGCTGCGCGCACTTCGCGGGCGGGGCGCCATTTTGCAAAGGCGCGAGTGTAGGGGCCGGTTTTCCGAGCCGGACGCGGGGCTTTCCCCCCCGGGCCTGCCCCGGTGCCCGCGCACGGCCGGCCGGCTCGGGTTCGCCGCGCTGCGCGCCCGCGGGTGGCGCCCTAGACTTGCCGCCGTCCGCGTCATCCCCGCGTCATCCCCGCGTCACCCCGGCGGCACCGCCGTCCTTCCGTCCCCCCACCGCCAGCCGTGCCCGCCCTGCGCCTTGCCCTCGCCACCGTCCTGCTGCTGGCCGCCGCTGCCGCCGCCGCAGCGCCCCGCACGCTGCGCTTCGCCTTCGCCGGCAGCGAGAACGGCTTCGACCCGGCGCAGGTGAGCGACGTGGTCTCCGCGGCGCTGGTGGGCAGCATCTTCGAGAGCCCGCTCACCTACGACCTGTTCGCGCGCCCGGCGCGGCTGAAGCCGCGCACCGCCGCGGCGCTGCCCGAGGTGCACGACAACCACACGCGCTTCGTGTTCCGCATCCGGCCGGGCATCCACTTCGCCGACGACCCCGCGTTCAAGGGGCACAAGCGCGAGCTCACCGCGGCCGACTACGTCTACAGCGTCAAGCGCTTCTACGACCCGGCCACCCGCAGCCCGACGCTGTTCCACTACGAGAACGCCGGGCTGCTGGGCCTGTCGGAGCTGCGCAAGGTGGCCATCGCGACCGGGACGCCGTTCCCGTACGACACCGAGGTCGCGGGCATCCGCGCGCTCGACCGCTACACCTTCGAGGTGCGCACCTCGCGCCCGGCGCCGCGGCTGCCCTACGTGTTCGCCACGCCGCCGATCAGCGGCGCGGTGGCGCGCGAGGTCATCGAGGCCGCTGCGGGCAAGACGATGGAGCGGCCGGTGGGCACCGGGCCGTTCAGGCTGGCGGAGTGGAAGCGCCGCTCGCGCATCGTGCTGGAGCGCAACCCCAACCACCGCTCGGTCTACGACGAGGCGCCCGACCCGTCCGACCCGAGCGTCGACGCGGCCACGCGCGAGCTGGCTCTGCGGCTGCGCGGCCGCCCGATGCCGTTGGTCGACCGGCTCGAGTTCGCCATCATCGAGGAGGGGCAGCCGCGCTGGCTGGCCTTCCTCAACGGCGAGCTCGACATGCTCACCGTGCCGAGCGAGTTCGCGCAGCTCGCGGCGCCCGGTGGGCAGGTCGCGCCCAACCTGGCCAAGGCCGGCGTGCGGCTGCACCGGGCGGTGCAGCCGATCACGATGTACACCTATTTCGGCGCGGAACACCCGGTGCTCGGCGGCATCGCGCCGGCACAGGTGGCGCTGCGGCGTGCGCTGGCACTCGCCTACCACGTGCCGCGCGAGGTGGAGCTGATCCGCAAGGGCCTCACCGTGCCCGCGCACAGCGTGCTGCCGCCGGAGGTGAGCGGCTTCGACCCCGGCTTCCGCTCCGAGATGGCCGAGCACGACCCGCCGCGCGCCAAGGCGCTGCTCGACTTGTACGGCTGGCGCGACCGCGACGGCGACGGTTGGCGCGAGACGCCCGAGGGCCGGCCGCTAGCCGTCGAGTTCACGACCCAGCCCGACCAGCTGTCCCGCCAGCTGGCCGAGAACTGGCAGAAGTCCCTGGCCGCCGTCGGCGTGCGGCTGGTGGTGCGCACCGGCACGTGGCAGGAGAACATCAAGGCCAGCCGCGCCGGCAAGCTGCCGATGTGGGGCACCGGGTGGAGCGCCGCGCTGCCCGACGGCGGCTACTTCCTCGACGTGCTGTACGGCCCCAACAAGGGGCAGGCCAACCACGCGCGCTTCGACCTGCCGGCGTTCAACGCGCTGTACGAAGAGCAGCGCATGCTGCCCGACGGCCCCGAGCGCGACGCGGTCATCGCGCGCGCGCTGCGGCTGTCGGTGGCCTACATGCCGCTCAAGGCCACCGGCTGGGTGGTGCAGAGCTGGCTGACGCACCCGCGCGCGGTGGGCTACGTGCCGCATCCGTTCATCCGCGACTACTGGCGCTACATGACCACCCCCGATGGCGCCGAGGCGCCGGGAGCGCCCTGATGGCACGGCAGACACGGCACCCCGACCCCGCGCGCCGCCGTGCGCTGGCCGGCGCGGCAGCCGCCGGCGGCCTGGCGCTGGCCGCCGCCTCGAGCCTGGCCGCTGCGGCCCCGGCCTGGGCCGCCCGCGCCGATGGCAACGGCCGCGCCGGCGCGCGCGTGCTGCGCTACGCCTTCCCGGTGGCCGAGAGCGGCTTCGACCCGGCGCAGATCAGCGACACCTTCTCGCGCACCGTCACCTGCCACGTCTTCGAGGCCCTCTACGCCTACGACCACCTGGCGCGGCCGGCGAGGATCGTGCCGCTCACGGCCGACGGCATGCCGGTGGTCGAGGACGATTACAAGACCTGGACCTTCAAGGTGCAGAGAGGCATCTTCTTCGCCGACGACCCCGCCTTCAAGGGCCAGCGGCGCGAGCTCGTCGCCGAGGACTTCGTCTTCGCGATCAAGCGCTACGCGGATCCGGCGGTGAAGAGCCCGTTGTGGGCGAGCGTCGAGAACTGGAAGATCCTCGGCCTCGCCGCCCGGCGCAAGGAGGCGCTCGACCGCAAGACGCCGTTCGACTACGACGCGCCGGTGGAGGGGCTGCGCGCGCTCGATCGCCACACGGTGCAGTTCCGCTTCGCCGAGCCGCAGCCGCGCTTCCTGTCGAACATGGCGGTCAGCGACCTGTTCGGCGCCGTCGCGCGCGAGGTCACGCAGCGCTACGGCGACAAGATCGCCGAGCACCCGGTGGGCACCGGGCCGTTCCGCCTGGCGCAGTGGCGGCGCAGCTCGCTGATCGTGCTCGAGCGCAACCCGGCCTACCGCGAGCGCACCTGGCAGAGCGAGCCGGCGGCCGACGACGCCGAGGCGCAGGCCATCGCGGCGCGGCTGCGCGGGCGCCGGCTGCCGCTGCTGGACCGCGTCGAGATCTCGATCATCGAGGAGGCCCAGCCGCGCTGGCTGGCCTTCCTGAACGGCCAGCACGACTTCCTCGACCGGCTGCCCAACGAGTTCGCGCAGATCGCGATGCCCGGCGGCAAGGTCGCGCCCAACCTAGCGCGCCAGGGCGTGCGCGGGCAGATGACGCTGATCTCCGACGTCACCTTCACCTACTTCAACATGGACGACCCGGTGGTCGGCGGCTACGCCCCGCACCAGGTGGCGCTGCGCCGCGCGATCAGCCTGGGCACCGATGTCGAGCGCGAGATCCGCCTGGTGCGCCGCGGCATGGCGATACCGGCGCAGAGCCCGGTGATGCCGCACCTGAGCGGCTACGACCCGGCGTTCAAGAGCGAGATGAGCGAGTACAGCCCGGCGCGCGCCAAGGCGCTGCTCGAGCTGCACGGCTATGTCGACCGCAACGGCGACGGCTGGCGCGAGACGCCCGACGGCAAGCCGCTCGTGCTGGCGCTGGCGACCCAGCCCGACCAGCAGAGCCGGCAGATGAACGAGCTGTGGAAGAAGAACATGGACGCGCTCGGCATCCGCATCGAGTTCAAGGCCGCCAAGTGGCCCGAGAACCTGAAGGCCGGCCGCGCCGGCAAGCTGCAGATGTGGGCCCTGGCCTCGGGCGCGAGCGGCGGCGACGGGCAGGGGATGATCACCCGCTACTTCGGCCCCCAGGGCGGCAACCAGAACATCGCCCGCTTCAAGCTGAAGGCGCTGGACGACATCCACGAGCGGATGACCGTGCTGCCCGACGGGCCCGAGCGGCTGAAGCTGTTCGAGGAGGCCAAGCGCCTCGCGGTGGCCTACATGCCCTACAAGCTGCACGTGCACCGCATCGTGGCCGACCTGATGCACCCCGGCGTGGTCGGCTACCGGCGGCCGCTGTTCTGGAACGAGTGGTGGCACATGGTCGACGTCGAGCCGGGGCCGGGCCGGGCGTGATGGGCTCCCCACCGAAGGCGGCACGGCAGGGCCGGTTCCGCAGCGGCCGCCCGGTCGCGCGCCACGGGACCTGCCGCCGGTGCGCGGCGCCGCTCGCGCAGGCAGGGTCATGCTGCGCCGGCGCGAGCTGATCGGCGGCGTCGCGGCGCTGCCCGCGGCGGCGACGGGCAGCCGGCGGCCGGGCGCGGCCGGCGTGAAGGTGCTGCGCTACGCGCTGAACACCGCCGAGACGGGCTTCGACCCGCCGCGCGTGTCGGACCAGAGCTCGATCCGCGTGCTCGCCCACATCTTCGAGTCGCCGCTCACCTACGACGAGCTCGCGCGGCCGGTGCGGCTGGTGCCGCTGGTGGCGGCGGCGATGCCGGAGGTCGACGACGACTTCCGCCGCTTCGTCTTCACGATCCGGCCCGGCATCTTCTTCGCCGACGACCCGGCCTTCGGCGGCCGGCCGCGCGAACTGGTGGCGGCCGACTTCGTCTACACGATCAAGCGCTTCTACGATCCGGCGCTGCGCAGCGAGTGGCTGTACCAGTGGGAGAACGCCGGCCTGCTGGGCCTGTCCGAGCTGCGCCGGCGCGTGCTGGCGAGCAAGGCGGCCTTCCCGTACGACGAGGAGGTGCCGGGGCTGCGCGCGCTCGACCGCCACCGCTTCGAGGTGCGGCTCGCGCGGCCCGCGCCGCGTCTGGCCGACCACTTCGCTAGCCGCACGCTGGCCGGCGCCGTGGCGCGCGAGGTGATCGAGCGCTACGCCGACGACCCGCAGGCGCACCCGGTGGGCACCGGGCCCTTCATGCTGAAGGAGTGGCGCCGCGCCTCGAGGATCGTGCTGGTGCGCAACCCGCGCTTCCGCGAGCAGCGCTTCGCGGGCCGACCGGCGCCGGACGACGCGCCGGCGCAGGCGGAGGCGCGCCGCCTGCAGGGGGCGCGCGCACCGCTGGTGGACCGCATCGAGCTCGACGTCGTCGAGGAGTCGCAGCCGCGCTGGCTCGCCTTCCTGAACGGCGAGCACGACGCGGTGGCCGTGCCCAGCGACCTGTCGGCGCTGGCCGTGCCCGACGGGCAGCTGGCGCCCTACCTGGCCCGGCGCGGCATCCGCCACGAGCGCGAGGTGGCCTCGTCGGTGGCCCACACCTTCTTCAACTTCGACAACCCGGTCGTGGGGGGCTACGGCCCGGACAAGGTCGCGCTGCGCCGCGCCATCGCGCTCGCCTACGACAGCGCCGAGGAGATCCGCGTCGCGCGCGGCGGGCAGGGCCTGCCCGCGCAGAGCATGATCCCGCCCGACTGCTACGGGGCCGAACCGGCGCTGGCCACCGAGATGAGCCGCCCGAGCCCGGCGCGGGCCCGCGCCCTGCTCGAGATGCACGGCTACGTCGACCGCGACGGCGACGGCTTCCGCGAGACGCCCGCGGGCGAGCGGCTCGAGCTGCGCATCGCCTTCCCGCCCGACCAGCGCTCGCGTCGCATCAGCGAGCTGTGGCTCAAGCGCATGCGGGCGGTGGGCCTGCGCACGCGGTTCGAGGTGGCACCGTTCGGCGAGCTGATCCGGCGCTCGCTGGCCGGGCAGCTGATGATGTGGGGCTTTTCGTGGCAGGGCGGGCCCGACGGCGACTTCTTCCTCGGCCTGGCCTACGGCCCCAATGCCGACCAGAGCAACGACGCGCGCTTCAGGCTCGCCGCGTTCGACCGCCTGTACGAGCGCCAGCGCGTGCTGCCCGACGGCCCCGAGCGGCTCGCGCTGATGCACCGGGCCACGCGCCTGATGCTGGCCTACGTGCCCTACATCGCGCACCTGCACGAGATCACGAACGATCTCGCGCACCCGCACGTCCGCGGCGCGCTGCGGCATCCCTTCAACCAGGACTGGTGGCGCTGGATCGACGTCGATCCCGGCGATCGGGCCGGGTGAGAGGGTGGGATCCTGCCCGCCAAGGGTGGGCCTCGGCAGCCAGCACCGGGCGCGGCGTGCCGGGCGCGCAGCCGCGGACGGCGTCGGGCGCGTCGTCAGGTGCGGGCACGCCCGCCGGCAGCGGCCGGCGGCGAAGGTCCGACGTAGCGCGACTGCACCCACATCCGCCGCCCATGCTGGCGCTGCTCGACGGCCTGCGCCAGCATGCCGGCGCTGCGCGCCGCGTGCGCCAGCGTCAGGGCGGCGTGGCGCGGGGCGCGCAGCGCGCGGCGCAACGCGACGAGGCCGAAGTCCAGCGTCGGGTGCATCGCGCGGCCCTCGGGCGCGGCGGTCAGCCAGCCGGCGGCTGGCGAGCCGAGCGAGGTCGCGAGCTCCAGCAGCGCCGCCGCCCGCGGGTCGCCGCGCACGAACAGGTCGTGGTTGAACCCGGGCAGCGTCTCGCCGCGCGCGCGCCACGCCCCGGCCACGCCCTCGAGGCTGCCGGCTTCCACGACCTCGTCGTACAGGGCCTCGACGGCCTCGAACTCGCCACCGCTCAGCCGGATGAAGCCGTAGCCCATGGTTGCCAGGAGACAGGCGCCGAGGCTCCCCTGCACCGACGCGAGCATGCGGCCCGACAGGCTCATCAGGTTGGTCATGATGTCGGTGCACAGCACCAGGCCCTGCCGCAGCGCCTCGCAGCCCTCGGGCCGCAGGGACCAGGCCTGGGCGACCTGCAGGTGCAGCGGCGCCACGCTCGGCGCGCGGGCCAGCCAGCAGGCGAAGGCCACCCGGAGGTGACGCCCGAGGGCCGCGGCCAGCGCGTCGCCCTCCAGGTCCGCGCCGCCGCCGAGCTGCGGCAGTGCGAGGCTCCACAGCGTCACCGCGCGCGCCACCGGGTCGGCTTCCTGCATGGATTCGGCCGTGCGGTGCCACAGCGCCGGCAGCTCGGGGACCGCTGCCATGAAGGCGGCTTCGGTGCTGGTGTTCCACAGCAGCGCAGCCGTCTCCTCGACGCTGGCGCGGCGTGACCACGCCACCAGAGGAACCCCCCGCACGACGAGTTCGCCGTCCACGACGCCGGTCAGCTCGGTGTCCACCAGCGGGTGGCCCTCGAACAGCGTGGCCGGCGGCGCTGCGGCGGCACGCCGGCGCGCGCGCGCGCCCTGCAGCAGCCGCTCGACCTCGAATGCGGAGTAGCGGCTGGATCGCGGCCGTGCCGGGTCGGCAATCGCGGTGAGCAGGCCACGGCTGGCATAGGCGTACAGCGTGGCCTTGCGCACGCCCAGGCGGGCCGCGGCCTCGTCGGCGCCGAGCAGCTCGCCGGTGGAACGGGGGGTGGACAGCGTCACGGGCCTCTCAAGTTGATCGACTTGATCAAGATTGACGATTGTGCCCAGGGTGGGTGCAATCCGGGCCGGTGTCCAGCGCCGGGGCGGCGTCGCTGCCCCGGCACGGCGGACGCCTCGCCTGCCGCTCCATCGCATCGACATCCGCCCGAGTCGAGACCCTGATGACCGCGCCACCGCCCACCCGCCGTGCCGCCACCCGCCTGCGCTGGCCACGACGCATCGCACCGGGCGTGCAGGCGCTGTCGCTGCTGGCTGCGGGAACTGCCGCGGCAGCCGACGGGGCGCCGCCGGCGCCCGACCAACGCGTCGAGATCCGCTCGAACGCCGCCGACCAGCGCCGTGCGGACGTGGCCGGACGCCAGGTGGTGGGTCGCGCGGAGCTGCTGCGGCACGGCGACGCGCGCCTGGCCGACGCGCTGCAGCGCGTGCCCGGCATCACGGTGGACAACCGCGGCCAGGGCACCGAACTCAAGCTGGGCGGGCTGGGAGGGGGCTACACGCAGGTGCTGCTCAACGGCGAGCCGCTGCCCCGCGGCACGAGCCTCGACAGCATCGCGCTGGACAGCATCGAGCGGGTGGAGATCGTCCGCGGCTCCACGGTTCAGTCGTCCCAGGCCATCGCCGGCAGCATCAATCTCGTCACGCGCCGGCCGGCCGCGGCGACGACGCGCGAGGCCAAGCTGCAGGCCGCCAGCCAGTGGGGCCGCCCGCAGGCGTCCGCGTCGCTCAACCTGGGTGGCGGCGCGGGCGCGACGACCTGGGGTGTCGGGTTGGTTCTGAGCCACGAGAACCAGCTCTGGCCGGCCAGCTTCGTGCAGGAACGGCTCGAGGGCTCCGACGAAACCCCGACCCAGCGCGCCCGGACCGACAAGCGCGAGCGCGACCGCACCGAGGCGGTCAGCCTGAACCCGCGCCTGGCCTGGAAGCACGACGAGGACGACGGCGGCCGCTGGCAGCTGAGCACCGATCACAGCCTGCGCCATGCGGTCTCCCGCGGCGGCGTGGCCGACCGGCGCGAACCCCTTTCCGGGCCGCCGCCGGCCCAGCAGCACAGCGACATGACGCTCGACTACCGGCGCCTGTTCTGGCGCGGCCGGGCGCAGGCCCTGCGCCGCAACGCCGACGGCGCGCAGACCGAGGCGCGCCTGAACATCACGCACGCCAGCCGCGACCAGCGCGCGCGCGTTCTCGGCTACGACTTCGCGTCGCGGCTGGTGCAGGACACGTCGGTGGACGGGCTGGCGATCGACCAGTCGGCGGTGTTCCAGCTCAACCACCAGCGCCCGCTGGGCGCGACGCACCGGCTGGACATGGGCGTGGAGTGGGAGCGCGCACGCCGCCGCGAGGACCGGGTGCAGATCGAGCAGAGCCTGCCGTTCGGGCTGCCGCCGCAGAACCTGGACGAGCGCTACGACGCCCGCGTGCAGCGCCGGGCGCTGTACCTGCAGGACGAGTGGTCGCCGCGGGATGCGACGGCGTTGCAGCTCGGCGTACGCGTCGAGCAGCTGGTCACCGACAGCCAGGGCAACGTCTTCGACCGCGTGCGACAGGCGCAGCGCCTCGTCGGTCCGGTGCTGCGGCTGTCGATGCGACCAGGTGCCGGCGCCGGCACGTTCAAGCTCGGTCTGTCGCGCGGGTTCAAGCTCCCCGCCCCGCGCGACGTCATGCCGCGCCGCTACGTGCCGATCGAGGTCTCGCCCACCTCGCCGGCGCAGGTTGGCAACCCGGACCTGCGGCCCGAGCGCGCCTGGAGCCTGGACGGCAGCTGGCAGGACCGGTGGTCGGCACTCGGCGCCGAGCTGGTGCTGTCGGCGGCGCTGCGGCGCATCGACGACGTGATGCTCGACCAGCTCAGCGCGCAGCCCGGGGTGCCCAACGCGCCGTGGCTGCTGCAGCGCTTCAACGGCGGCCGGGCCTGGAGCGCCGCGCTCGAGGCCGAGCTGCGAGGGCAGGCGCCGCATGCGCTGGTGGCCGGCGCGCCCTTGCGCTGGCAAGCCAGCCTGTCGCTGATGCGCTCCCGGCTGGACGACGTGGCCGGTGCCCGGCCGGCCCTGCCCGGGCAAGCGCCCTGGCAGGTCAAGCTCGACCTGACCCAGCGCCTGGCCGCCGGGTGGACGGCGCAGCTGGGGCTCGAGGCGCGCGGCGCGGCGCTGGCCGACCTGCCCAGCAGCCGGCGCGTCGAGGGCCTGGCACGGCGCAGCCTCAGCGCAGGTCTGTCCTGGCAGCCGCAACCGCGGCAGACCTGGCGCCTGTCGGTCGTGCAGCTGGCGGCCACGGACGATGTCGATGTCAAGTCGGTGCGCGTGCTCGAGGCCGGAACGCCGGCGCTCTACCGGGCGCGCGAGGCCTGGCTGCGCGAGCCGGTGTGGCGCCTGGGGCTGGACTGCGCGTTCTGAGCACGCGCGCTACGCCGCCGGGCCGGCCGCGCGCCGCGCCGCGAACGCCACGTACCAGTCGACGCAGTCGGCGTTGGCCATCGCGTCGCGGTTGAGCACCTTCTCCGGCGCGGCGCCAAGCAGCAGCTTCTTCACGGGCAGTTCCATCTTCTTTCCCGACAGCGTGCGCGGCACGGCCGCGACCTGGTGGATGTCGCTCGGCACATGGCGCGGCGACAGCGCCTCGCGGATGGCCCGGCGGATGCGCGCGTCCAGCGCGGCGTCGAGCACGAGACCCTCGCGCAGCACCACGAACAGCGGCATCCAGCTCTCGCGGCCAAGCATCTCGAGGTCGACGACCAGGCTGTCCACGACCTCGGGCAGCGCCTCCACCGCGCGGTAGAGCTCGGCGGTGCCCATGCGCACGCCATGGCGGTTGATCGTGGCGTCGCTGCGGCCGTAGATGACGGCGCCGCCCTCGGGGGTGATGCGGATCCAGTCGCCGTGGCGCCAGACGCCCGGGAACATCTCGAAGTAGCTCTCGCGGTAGCGCGCGTCGCCCGGATCGTTCCAGAAGCGGAGCGGCATCGACGGCATCGGCCTGGTGCAGACCAGCTCGCCCACCTCGTCCACCAGCGGCCTGCCGTCCTCGCTCCAGGCCTCGACGGCGGCCCCGAGCCAGCGGCACTGCATCACCCCGCGGCGCTGCGGCAGCAACACGTTGCCGCCGACGAAGGCACCGGCGAAGTCGGTGCCGCCGCTGATGGCGTCGATCCAGACCGGCCCGCCGTCGACCGGGGGACAGCGCTGCCAGATCCAGTCGTGGCACTCCTCCGACAGCGGGGAGCCGGTGGAGCCGACGGCGCGCAGCGCCGACAGGTCGGCTGCCTGGGCCGGATGCACGTCCGCCTTCAGGCAACTGGCGAAGAACGCCGCACCCGCGCCGAAGAACGTGCATCGCGCGAGCCCGGCGAAGCGCCAGAGCGTGGTCCAGTCGGGTGCCGCCGCCGGGCCGCCCGGATTGCCATCGAAGACGCAGATCGTCGTGCCCGCCAGCAGCCCGGCGAGCTGCGCGTTCCACATGATCCAGCCCGTGCTGCTGAACCAGTGGAAGCGGTCTGCGGTCTCGACGGTGGGGCCGAGGTCGTTGTGCAGCGTGCCCTTCAGGAACTCGACCAGGATGCCACCCTGGCCATGCACGATGGGCTTGGGCAGCCCGGTGGTGCCGGACGAGTAGACGATCCAAAGCGGGTGGTCGAAGGGCAGCCAGCGCGGCTCCAGCGGGGCGCCCGGCAAGGGGTCGTCCGCACCGGCCAGCAGCGCGTCGATGCGCTCGCCGCGGATCGCGTGCCGCACGGTGGGCAGCTGGGCGAGCAGGGCATCGACGTGGGCGCGCCGGTCGTGGTGCCGCCCGGCCCAGGTGTAGCCGTCGCAGGCCAGCAGCACCTTGGGTTCGATCTGGCGGAAGCGGTCGAGCACCGCCACCGGGCCCATGTCGGGCGAGCAGATGCTCCAGATCGCGCCCAGGCTGGCCACGGCGAGGAACACCGCCACCGTCTGCGGCGTGTTGGGCAGCACGGCGACGACGCGATCGCCCGGCTCGACACCCAGACGCTGCAAGGCGCGCGCTAAGGCGGCGACCTGGGCCCGCAGCCCCGGCCAGGAGACCTCGCGCAGCCCGCCGCGCGCGAGCAGTTCCTCGTCGGCAAAGACGATGGCCGGGTGGCCGGCGGCGTGTGCGGCGTCGGCGTGGCGGAACACCTGATGCGCGAAGTTGACCTGCGCGCCCTCGAACCAGCGCGCGCCGGGCATCACCTCGCGGTCGAGCACGCACTCGTGCGGCGTGGGCGACTGGATGTCGAAGTGATCCCAGATCGACTGCCAGAACGCCGGCAGGTCATCGACCGACCAGCGCCAGAGCGTGTCGTAGTCGGGGAAGGACAGGCCGCGCTGCGCCTGCAGCCAGCGCTGGTAGTGCAGCAGACGGGGGGTGGGGCGCATGCCCGATGGTAGCGACTGCAGGGGTCTGCAACGACGTGCCGCCCATCGGGTGGCGGCGTGCGCTCAGGGCGCCAGGGCCCCTCTGCGCAGGGGTTCCCCTGTGCCGGCGTCAGGCCGAGGCGGCCAGCGCGGCGATCGCCGCCGCCGGCAGCGCGCCGCTGTGGCGGGCCGTCTCCCGGCCGCGCTCGAGCCGCACCAGCGTCGGGATGCTGCGGATGCCGAACCGCGCCGCCAGTGCGGGGTTGGCGTCGATGTCGACCTTGACGAACAGCGCGCGGCCCGCGAGCTGTCGCCCGGCCTGCGCGAAGGCCGGCGCCATCGCCCGGCACGGGCCGCACCAGGCGGCCCAGAAGTCCACCAGCACCGGCTGCCTCGTCGCGCCGACGAAGGCGTCGAACTCGGCCTCGCCGAGCTCGAGCGGCGTGCCGTCCAGCAACTCGGCGCCGCAGCGGCCGCAGACCGGCTGGTCGTCGACCCGGGTGGCGGGCAGGCGGTTGGTGGCGCCGCAACCGGGGCAGCGCACGTGCACGCGAACGTCGTCCATCGCCGGATGATGGGGCCGCGCGCAGCCCCTTCAAGCGCGGCCGCCCGGGCCGGCACCGGGCCTGGGTCGCGGCGCCCGGCCGCTGACAGCCCGCGAGCGCGGGTACGATGCCCGCGCTCGCGCCGCAAGACCCTGCGCACTTCACGGTCCGCACGAGCCGTACGAGACGCACGACCCGCACCAGGCGCCCGCGCCGCCTGTCCCGCCCGCACCGCCCATGAACGCCCCCGATCCAGCCACCGCGTCCGGCACGGCCGCGCCCCCGGCCCGCCGGCTGCCGACGCTGCCGGCGCTGTGGCGGCTGCTGGTCGTCACCGTGCTGGGCTTCGCCAGCGGCCTGCCGCTGGCGCTCACGGGCCAGGCGATGCAGGCGTGGCTGACGGTCGAGGGCCTGGACCTGGCGACGATCGGCTTCCTCAGCCTGGTCGGCCTGCCCTACACGTTCAAGTTCCTGTGGGCGCCGCTGATGGACCGCTTCGAGCTGCCGTGGCTCGGGCGGCGGCGCGGCTGGCTGGTGCTGACCCAGCTGGCGCTGGCCGGCGTGCTGCTGGCGCTGGCGGCCACCTCGCCCAAAGATGCGATCCGCGTCTTCGCGCTGCTGGCGGTGCTGGTGGCCTTCGTGTCGGCCTCGCAGGACGTGGTGGTGGACGCGTACCGCACCGAGCTGCTGGGGCCGGCCGAGCGCGGCCTCGGCGCCTCGCTCGGGGTGATGGGCTACCGGCTGGCGATGATCCTGTCGGGCGGCATCGCGCTGATCTGGACCGACGCCGCGCAGGGCGGAGGCTGGGCATGGCCCGAGGTCTACCGCCTGATGGCCGGCCTGATGCTGGTGGCGGCGCTCTTCTCCGCCTTCGCGCTGCCGCGGCTGCCGGCGGCAGCGCGGCCGACCAGCGCCGCGCGCCACGACCTGGTCGGCTTCGCCGCCGTGCTGGCCGCGGTGGCCGTCGGGGTGGTGCTGACCGACCGCTTCGGCCCGCCGGTGGCCGGCGCGCTGGTCGGCCCGCTGCTCGAGGGCAGCACGTTGCCCGAGGCCCTGCGCAAGCGCTGGATCGACCTGGCGACGCTGCTGCTGGGCATCGCCTTCACGCTGCCGCTGGCGGCCTGGGCGGCGCGCCGGGCGCGTTTCGAGACCCTGCTCGCCGGCCTGGGCAGCTACTTCGCGACGCCCGGCGCAGCCGGCTTCCTGGTCTTCATCGTGCTCTACAAGCTCGGCGACGCGTTCGCCGGCAGCCTGCTGACACCCTTCCTGCTCAAGAGCATGGCCTACACGTCGGCCGAGGTCGGGGTCGTGAACAAGGTGCTCGGGCTGTGGCTGACGATCGGCGGCGCGCTGGTGGGCGGGGTGCTGATGCTCAAGCTCGGGCTGTGGCGCGCGCTGATGGTCTTCGGCCTGCTGCAGCTCGTCTCCAACCTCGGCTTCTGGTGGCTGGCGACGCTGGGTCCGGAAGGCAAGGGCGTGCTGCCCGGCACGGTGATCCCCGCCTTCGACTGGGGCTTCGTCCGGCTCGCCGCGCCGACGCCGGTGGACGGCGGGCTGCTGATGGTCGTGGCATTCGAGAACATCTCCGGCGGCATGGGCACCGCCGCCTTCGTCGCGTTCCTGATGAGCCTGTGCAACCAGCGCTTCACCGCGACGCAGTTCGCGCTGCTGTCGGCCTTCGCGTCGGTGGGGCGGGTCTGGGTCGGGCCGCTGGCGGGTGTGCTGGCGCAGACCATCGGCTGGCCCGCCTTCTTCGTGCTCAGCACCGTGCTGGCGGTGCCGGCGCTGGTGCTGCTGTGGTGGCTGCGCGCCAGCGTGCGCGCTCTGGAGGCCCCCGCGCGGGCTCCGGCCGCCGACGACTGAGGGGGAGAGCGGCGCGGCAGGCCGGCCGGTGCGCCGGGCTGCGGCCGCGGGCGGTGCACCGCCCGCGCCCCGGCGACGTTGGGAATTCCTAGAATGACCCAAGATCGCACCCGATGAACGACGACGCGCAGTTCCATGCCCCGTACGGCTGCCCCTGCCGCGCGCACGGGCGGCGGCGCTTCACGGCGCTGCTGGCCGCGGCCGCGGCCGCGCCGCTGGCGGGGTTGACCGCGCTGGCCGCGAGCGCGCCGGCGCAGGCGGTCACGCCCGAGTGCCGGCGCTCGCGCGCGGCCAAGCTCGTCCCGGCCGACGCGGTCGAGGGTGCCGCGGGGCAGCAGTACGTGCAGATGCTGCGCGAGGCCCAGGGGCAGGGCGCACTCGCGCCCGCAAGCCACCCGCAGGTGCAGCGGCTGCGCTACGTGGCGCAGCGGATCATCCCGTTCACGACCGAATGCAACGACCGCTCGGCGGGCTGGCGCTGGGAAGTCAACCTGCTGGGCAGCAAGCAGATCAACGCCTTCTGCATGCCCGGCGGCAAGATTGCGTTCTTCAGCGGCATCCTGAGCCAGCTGCAGCTCGACGACGACGAGGTGGCCGTCATCATGGGCCACGAGGTCGCGCACGCGCTGCTCGAGCACGCGCGCGAGCGCATGGCCAAGAGCACCGCCACGTCGGTCGGGCTGCGGGTGGGTGCGGCGCTGCTCGGCCTGGGCAACCTCGGCGACGTTGGCGCGCAGTACGGCGCGCAGTTGCTGAGCCTGCGCTTCTCGCGCGACGACGAGACCGAGGCCGACCGGCTCGGCCTGGTGCTGGCCGCGCGCGCCGGCTACGACCCCCGTGCCGGCGTGCGGCTTTGGCAGAAGATGGGCGAGGCCACCGGCGGCAAGGCCCCGCCGCAGTGGCTGTCCACGCACCCGGCCGGCGAGGCCCGCATCCGCGAGATCGAAGGCAAACTGCCTGGCGTGATGCCGCAGTTCGAGGCCGCCGCCAAGCCAGAGCGCCGCTTCGGCCCGCCGCCGCCCACGCGCGGCTGAGCGTGCGGCCGGAGTCGCCCAGGCGCGGCGCACGGCACGGCGCCTGGGCAGCGCCGTAGCATCGGGACCTTTCGTCCCCGCTGGAGTGCGCGATGAAGCTCGTGATCGGCAACAAGAACTACTCGTCGTGGTCGATGCGGCCGTGGGCGCTGATGCGAGGGCTCGGGCTGTCGTTCGAGGAAGTCAGGCTCAGCTTCGCGGGCGGCCTGGGCGCGCCGTTCGCAGCCGCCGTGCAGCCCTACAGCCCCGCGGGCCGCGTGCCGGTGCTGCTGCTGGACGACGGTTTCGCGGTCTGGGACAGCCTGGCCATCGCCGAGACGCTGCACGAGCTGTTCCCGGCCGCCGGCGTCTGGCCTGCCGATCCGAAGGCGCGTTCGCGCGCGCGCTCGGCCTGCGCCGAGATGCATGCCGGGTTCTCGGCGCTGCGCTCGGCCTGCCCGATGAACATCGAGGCCTCGCTGCCCGACATCGGCCGCATCGTCTGGCGCGACCGGCCCGCGGTGCGGGCCGACGTGGCGCGCATCGAGGCGATCTTCGCCGAGGCGCTGCAGGCCAGCGGCGGACCGTTCCTGCACGGCGCCTTCGGCGCGGTCGACGCCTACTTCGCGCCGGTGGCGCTGCGCATCCGCACCTATTCGCTGCCGGTGTCGGACACGACCCGGGCCTACTGCGATCGCCTGCTCGCGGCGCCGGGCCCGGCGGCGTGGATCGCCGACGCGCTCGAGGAACGCGAGTTCGTCGTCGAGGACGAACCGTACCGCGCGGCGCGCTGAGCGCGGCACCGGCCACGGACCGGCCACGGGCCAGTGCGGTCATGCAGCTGTACGAGGTCGGCGGCGCGGTGCGCGACGCGCTGCTCGGTGCGCCGGTGCAGGACCGCGACTGGGTGGCCGTCGGCGCCACGCCCGCGCAGCTGCTCGCGCTCGGCTACCAGCCGGTGGGCAAGGACTTCCCGGTGTTCCTGCACCCCGTCACGCGCGAGGAGGTGGCGCTCGCGCGCACCGAGCGCAAGAGCGCACCCGGCTACCACGGCTTCGTCTTCCACGCCGCACCCGACGTGACGCTCGAGCAGGACCTGGCGCGCCGCGACCTGACGATCAACGCGATGGCGCGCGCCGCCGACGGCACGCTGGTCGACCCCTTCGGCGGCCAGCGCGACCTGCGGGCGAAGGTGCTGCGCCACGTCTCGCCGGCCTTTGCCGAGGACCCGGTGCGGCTGCTGCGCGTGGCGCGCTTCGCCGCGCGCTGGCCCGACTTCACGGTGGCGCCCGAGACGATGGCGCTGCTGCGGGAGATCGTCGATGCCGGCGAGGTGGACGCGCTGGTGGCCGAGCGCGTCTGGCAGGAGATCGCGCGCGGGCTGATGGAGCCGGCGCCGCGGCGCCTGTTCGAGCTGCTGCGCGCGTGCGGTGCGCTGGCCCGGCTGCTGCCCGAGGTCGACGCGCTGTGGGGCGTGCCGCAGTCGCCCGAGCACCATCCCGAGGTCGACAGCGGCGAGCACGTGATGATGGTGCTGGACATGGCGGCGCGGCTGGCCGCGCCGCTGGCCGTGCGCTGGGCCTGCCTGATGCACGACCTCGGCAAGGCGACGACGCCCGCGGAACTGCTGCCGCGTCACATCGGGCACGAGCAGCGCGGCGTGACGCTGGCCCGGCGCGTGGCCGAGCGCCTGCGCGTGCCCGTCGAGTGCCGCGAGCTGGCCGAGCTCACCGCGCGCGAGCACGTGCACCTGCACATGAGCGGCGGCCTGGGCGCGGCGGCGCTGGTCCGCCTGTTCGAGCGCTGCGACGCGCTGCGCCGCCCGGAGCGCTTCGGCGAGCTGCTGCAGGCCTGCGAGTGCGACGCCCGCGGCCGCGGCGGCCGTGCCGACAGCGCCTACGCGCCGACCCGCCGGCTGCCGCCGCTTCTGGCCGCGGCGCGCGCGGTGGACACGGCGCCCGTGGCCGCCGCTGCCGCCGCGGCCGGCGCGCGCGGCCCCGCGGTGGGCGCCGCCGTCAGGCAGGCGCGCGAGCGTGCGGTCGCCGCGGCCCTGGCGACGGAGCCGGGGGCGGCGCTTCCCGGGCCGGCCGGGGGCGGGCGCGGCGCGACGGCATCGACCTAGGCCCGGGCGCGACAGCAACCACCCCGACAGCGCTGGCGAGTGCCGGCGCCCGCGTCCGGGGTCGGGACCCGACTCCGGCGCACAGGCGGACGAGCCGGTCCGAGAGCGAGGGCGGCAAGGGCGGCAAGGGCGGCAAGGGCGGCAAGGGCGGCCGCTCGATGCGGCGCCGCCGCCCGCGGCCGCTCGATGCGGCGCCGCCGCCCGCGGCCGGCGATGGCGCCGCGCCCCGGCGCGTGTCACCATCGGGCCTCGTCGTTGCCGGGTCGACCCCCGATGAAGCTGGCCGAAGGCATCCGCCGCCACGGTTTCCGCAAGTGGTACGAGCGCGAGCTCCTGCAGAGCCACGCCCACCTCGCGCTGACCTTCCTGTGCCTGATCGGCGTGTTCGCCGCCTTCGAGGGCATCACGCGCTTCCGCTCGCTGGCCGACCAGGCCGGCGACGTGGCCGCCCTGCTGCTGTGCGCAGCCACCGGGCTGTGGGCGCTGCGGCGCTACCTGTTCCTGCTGTCGCACGCCGAGGCGGTGGCCAACCAGGCCGACTGCCCGCAGTGCGAGGCCTACGGCCGGCTCGAGCTGCTGCAGTCCGACGCCGACGGCCAGAGCGTGCAGGTGCGCTGCCGGCGCTGCCAGCATGTCTGGCGCATCGACGGCTGAGCCGCGGGGCCGCGTCGCCGTGGTCGGCGGCGGCATCGCCGGCCTGGCCGCCGGCTGGTGGCTGGCGCGCGCCGGCCTGGAGGTGACGCTCTTCGAGCGCCACGCGGAGCCCGGCTTCGTCGCCCACTCGGTGCGGCTGCCGGGCTGGCCCGAGCAGGCGCCGCGCGTGGACGTGCCGTTGCGCGTCTTCTACCCGGGCTACTACCCCACGCTCGCGCGCCTGTATGCGGAGGCCGGCGTGGAGAGCGAGCCGGTCAGCTACGCCAGCAGCTTCCATGACGGCGGCCCGCGCGCCTACTTCCGCTACCGCAACCTGCGCCTGGGCGGCTGGTCGATCGCCGTGCCGCCGCTGGCCGACCTGCTGCGGCCCGCCGACGGCCGGGCACGGCGCATCGCCCTCGAGGCGCGCCGCTTCGCGCGCGCGATCGCCCGGGCGCTGGACGAAGGCTCGCTCGCGGCTCCCGAGGCCCGCGCGGCGGCCGGGGTGGCAAGGGCGGCCGGGGCTTCCCTTGGCACCACGACCATCACCGCCATCGCCGCCACCCCGGCCGGCCCGAGCATCGGCGCCTTCGTCGATGCCGGCCGCTTCGACCCCGCCTTCGTCGACGGCCTGCTGCTGCCCGCCATCGGCACCGTGGCCACCTGCAGCCACGCCGCCGCGCGCGCGATGCCGGCCTCGGTGGTGGCCGGCTACCTGCTCGGCGGCATCACCCGCGAGCCGGTGCGCCGCGCCCGCGGCGGCGCCGACGACATCGCGCAGCGGCTGCTGCAGCCGCTCGCGCAGGTGCGCTGCGGCACCCGCATCGACGCGGTGACGCGCGACGGCGCGTGTGCGGTCGTCTGCGGCCCGCAGGGCGCCGAGCGCTTCGACCACGTGCTGCTGGCCACGCAGGCCAACCAGGCGCGGGCACTGCTTGCCGATGCCAGCCCGCGCGAGGCGGCCTGGCTCGGCGCCTTCGACTACGCCGACCTGCGCGTGCTGATGCACCACGACACCGCGCTGCTGCCGCGCGACCGGCGCGACTGGTCGGCCGTGAACCTGTTCGTGCATCCGGACCATCCGGCACCGGAATCGACGATCTGGATCGACCGCGTGATGCCGACGCTGCCGCGCCGGCCCGGCCCGGGGCCGGCCGCGCCGGTGCTGCAGACCGTGCTGCCGGCGCGTACGCCGCGCGACGAGCTGGTCGTGGCCGAGGCTGCCTTCCAGCGCCCGCTGGTCAGCGCGCGCAGCGCGGCTGCGCTGCCGGAGCTGGCGGCGCTGCACGCCGAGCCCGACCGGCGCGTCTGGTTCTGCGGCTCCTATGCCGAGTCCGGCGTGCCGTTGCTCGAGAGCGCGGTGCGCTCGGCCTGGCAGGCGGCACAGGCCATCGCCGGCGCACCGGGGCGACACGACGGAGGATCGCGCCCGGCGCCTCAGGCCGCGGTCGCGCTCAGCAGCGCATAGCCGAGGCCGGCGGCGCGGCAGGGGCCGATCAGGGCGGCCGTGGCGCGTGCGCGCCGCCAGCCCGGCGAGCCGGCGTCGTCGCCCAGGCGCCGCGTCTGCCGGGCCACGAAGCGCGCGAAGCCGGCCAGCACGGCCTCGTCGAGCCGATCCAGCCGCACATCGGTGAAGCCGGCCCCAGCCACGCGCGCGCAGGCGCGCGCCGGGTCGACCAGGTCGTCGAGGGCGATGCCGGCCGCATCGGCACCCCGCCGCAGCAGCGGGCGGGCCAGCGGGGCGACGAGGGCCCGCAGCCGGCCGATGCCACGGCCTGGGGCGTCGAGCACGAGGTCGGTGAAGGCAAGGCGCCCGCCCGGCCGCAGCGTGCGCCGCGCCGCCGCGAGCCAGTCCGCGCGCGGCGACAGGTGGTAGGCGGCGTCGACGCACAGCACGGCATCGAACGCGCCGGCCGCGACCTCGGGCCGGCACGCGTCGCCGCGGCGCAGTTCGGTGCGCGGCGTGCGCGCCGCCGGCCCCGGCCTCGCGTCGCGGTCGATGCCGAGAGCTTGCGCCACGCCGAACTCGCCCACCCAGAGCACGAGCTCGGCGCCGGCGCCGCAGGCAAGCGAGAGCACGCGCTGCCCCGGACCGAGGCCGGCCGCGCGGCCGACGGCGCGCGCGAGTGCCGCGGCCGCGGTGGCGTAGTCGATGTCGTGACCGGCCGGGCCGGCGCGGCCCGCGTCGCTGGCCCGGCCGCCGGCCGGCGGCCACAGCCCCAGGTTGCCCCAGTCGCCCGGCGCGCCGCCCCGGTGCAGCAGCGCGCGCTCGTCGTCGGCGCGGGGCAAGGCTTCAGCAGCGCGCCAGCGGCTGTTGCAGCAGCGCCAGCACGAAGCGGCGGCGCGCCGCGCGCTGCTCGGCGCTGCCCTGGCGGTGCAGCAGCGACTCGGCGACCTCGTAGCCGTAGAGCGCGAAGGCGCGCGCGTGCGCCTCGCCGGCGGCAAAGCCGAGGGCGGCGAACAGCCGCTCGTGGTAGCCGATGCGCGCGGCATCGGCCGCGTCGACCGCCTCGCGCGCCATCGCGTCGCGGCGCGCCCAGGCGCGGATGGCCAGCTCGATGCGCGCGGCCCGCGTCGCTGCGCGGCCGCGGAACGGCAGCGTGCTGGCATCGGCGAGCTGCTCGCGCGGGTCGTCGTGCGCCTGCGCCAGTCGCGCGGTGAGCTGCTCGGTCGCCCGCTCCCGCCAGGCCGCGAGCACGCGGCGCAGCAGGTCCTCGCGGTCGCGGAAGTGCCAGTAGAAGCTGCCGCGCGTGACGCCCAGCCCCCCGGCCAGCACGTCCACGCGCACGTGGTCGATGCCGCGGTCGACCAGCACCGCGGTGGCGGCGTCGATCCAGGCCTCGGGAGAGAGCTGCGTCCGCGGCGCGGCGGACGACTTCGCGGCGACCGTGCGGGGGCGCGGCACGGCGGTGTTCATCGGGCGGGCGGACGGTGGGGCAGTCGGGTCGACGGCGGGATCGCCGCCGGCGGCAGCAGGCCCGATGTTGACCGTACAGCAGTGTATGGAAATCAGGGTCGTCCCCGATGCAGCCGGGCGCCGCGGCGCCCAGAATCCGCACGCATCCATACACCACTGTATGGATGCCGGAGCCGCGCCGATTCCGGCCGGGGGTGACCGATGACCTCGTTCTTCGACGATCCGCGACTGCTGGCGCCGCGCCAGACAGTGCGCGAGAACCTGCCCGGCGGCGCCTTCGTGCTGCGCAACCCGGAGCCGCTCGGGCCCTACCCGCGGGCCGCCGGCGCCTGGCTGGAGCACTGGGCCGCGACCACGCCCGACGCGCCGGCCTTCGCCGAGCCCGCGCCGGGCGACACGACCGGCGGCGCCTGGGTCACGCTGTCGTGGGCCGCGCTGCGCCGGCGCACCGGTGCCGTCGCCCAAGCCCTGCTCGACCTCGACCTGCGGCCCGACGCGCCGGTGGTGGTGCTGTCCGACAACGCGCTCGACCACCTCGTGCTCAAGCTCGCCTGCATGCACGTCGGGCGCCCGGTGTGCACGGTCAGCAGCGGCTACACCCGGCTGGCCGGCGGCGACTACACGCGGCTGCTCGGCATCCTGCAGCAGCTCGGGCCGGCGCTGCTGTACGCCGCCGACGCCGGCGTCTACGCCGCAGCGATGACGCAGGCGACATCGACGCCCGCCGCCCGCGGCGCGCCGCTCGTCTTCAGCCGCGGCGCGGCCGACGTGCCGGGCGCGCTGGCCTTCGACGCGCTGGCCGGCGCCGCCGAGACGCCGGCCGTGATGCGCGCCTTCGAGCGCGTGGGCCCCGACACCCACGCCAAGTACCTGCTCACCTCGGGCAGCACCGGCCACCCGAAGGTGGTGATCAACACGCAGCGCATGCTGTGCGCCAACCAGCAGATGATGGCGCAGACGATGCGCTGGACGCAGCACGAGCCCACCGTGCTGCTCGACTGGCTGCCCTGGAGCCACACCTTCGGCGGCAACCACAACGTCAACATGATCCTGCGCACCGGCGGCACGATGTACATCGACGACGGGCGCCCGCTGCCGGGGCTGATCGAGCGGACCGTCGCGCACCTGCGCCACGTGCAGCCGACGATCCAGTTCAACGTGCCGCGCGCCTACGAGATGCTGCTGCCGGCGCTCGAGTCCGACGCCGAGCTCGCGCGCCGCTACTTCGAGAAGATGCGGATGGTGTTCTACGCCGGCGCCGGCATGCCGGTGGCCATCTGGAAGCGACTGGAGGCCGTCGCCGCGAAGGTCCGCGACGAGCCGGTCTGGTTCACGACGTCCTGGGGCAGCACCGAGACCGCACCGGCCGTCACGTTCGCCAACTGGCAGCTCGACCGCCCGGGGGTGATCGGCCTGCCGATGCCGGGCGCCGAGCTGAAGTTCGTACCCAACGGCGACAAGCTCGAGCTGCGCGTGCGCGGCCCCAACGTCTTCCCGGGCTACCGCGGCGACGAGGCGGCCACCCGGGCCGCGTTCGACGAGGACGGCTACTACCGCATCGGCGATGCCGGCCGGCTGCTCGACCCGGCCGACGACCTGTCGGGCGTGGTGTTCGACGGCCGCGTGGCCGAGGACTTCAAGCTCGGCAGCGGCACCTGGGTGTCGGTGGGCACGCTGCGGCTGGCCGTGGTCACGGCGCTGGCTCCGCTGGCGCAGGACGTGGTGGTCACCGGCCACGACCGCGCCGGGATCGGCGTGCTGGTGTTCGTCGGCGAGGCGGGGCGGCGGCACCCGCCGGACGAGCTGCGCGGCCTGGTCCGCGCCCGGCTGCAGGCCCTGCACGACGAGGCCGGCGGCAGCAGCAAGGCGCCGGGCCGCGCGCTGCTGCTGCCCGACGCGCCGAGCCTGGCCACCGGCGAGATCACCGACAAGGGCTACGTTAACCAGCGCCTCGTGCTGGCACGGCGCGCGGCCGAGGTCGAGCGCCTGCACGCCGCGCCGCGCGGCACGGCGGAGCCCGACGTGGTCGTCCTGTGATTGCGAGCAGAACCGACATGACCCACCCAGATCCCCATCC
The DNA here is from genome assembly GCA_020248915.1 of Rubrivivax sp. GTDB lineage: Bacteria > Pseudomonadota > Gammaproteobacteria > Burkholderiales > Burkholderiaceae_C > Rubrivivax. The sequence continues at coordinate 115,391 of JADCGP010000003.1, forward strand.
CTGGCAGCCGTGGCAAGGCGGCGGCGCGCTCGGCGCGCTGACGCTGCTCGAGGTTGCCGAGCGCGGCCCGCTGCTGCACCTGCGGCTGGCCCGCCCGGCCAAGCGCAACAGCATCAACGACGCGCTGCTGGCCGAGCTGCACACCGCCTTCGTTCACCTGCCCCGGGGCACGCGCGCCGTCGTGCTCTCGGGCGCCGGCGAGCACTTCTGCGCCGGCCTCGACCTGAGCGAGGTCAGCGAGCGCAACGTCGCCGAGGGCATGGCGCACTCGCGCGCCTGGCACGCCTGCTTCGACGCCATCCAGTACGGTCCGGTGCCGGTGGTGGCGGTGCTGCACGGGGCGGTCGTCGGCGGCGGCCTCGAGCTCGCCGCCAGCGCCCACGTGCGCGTGGCCGAGCGCAGCACCTTCTATGCGCTGCCCGAGGGCACCCGCGGCATCTTCGTCGGCGGCGGCGGCTCGGTGCGCATCAGCCGCCTGCTCGGCGTGGCGCGCATGACCGACCTGATGCTCACCGGCCGCGTGCTCGACGCCGAGGAAGGCCACGCGCTGGCGCTGGCCACCTACCTGGTCGACGAGGGCCAGGGCCTGGCCCGGGCCACGGCGCTGGCCGAGAAGATCGCGTCCAACGCGCCGCTGTCCAACTACGCGATCACGCAGGCGCTGCCGCGCATCGCCGAGCTGGCGCCGGCCGAGGGCCTGTTCATGGAGAGCCTGATCTCCTCCATCGCCCAGGGCGACGAGGCGGCCAAGGAGCGCGTGCGCGCCTTCCTTGCCGGCAAGGCGGCCAAGGTGGCCCGGTCATGAGCGCCCCCGGCACCCCGGCCAGGGGTCTGTTCCAGCGTTTCGAGTCGGCCTGGGTGCTCGACGGCGTGCGCACGCCGATGGTCGACTACCAGGGCGCGTTCGCCGATGCCAACCCCATCGACCTCGGCATCCACGCCGCGCGCGCGGTGCTGGCGCGCTGCGGCGTCAGCGGCGCCGAGGTCGACTCGGTGCTGGCCGGCAACATGGCGCCGGGCGGCTTCGACCAGTACATGCTGCCGCGCCACGTGGGGCTGTACGCCGGCGTGCCGCACGAGGTGCCGGCGCTGATGGTGCAACGCATCTGCGGCACCGGCTTCGAGCTGTTCCGCCAGGCCGGCGAGCAGCTCGGCGCCGGCATTGCCTCGCTCGCGCTGCTGGTGGGCAGTGAGAGCATGACGCGCAACCCGATCGCCGCGTTCGACCACCGCGGCGGCTTCCGGCTCGGCGCGCCGGTGGCCTTCAAGGACTACCTCTGGGAGGCGCTCGTCGACCCCGCGCCGGCGATCACGATGATCCAGACCGCCGAGAACCTCGCGCGCAAGTACGGCATCACGCGTGCCGAGGTCGACGCCTTCGCCGCCGGCTCGTTCGCCCGCGCCGTGGCGGCACAGGAGGCGGGCTGGTTCGCGGGCGAGATCGCGCCCGTGGAGAGCATGCGCTTCGAGCTCGACGGCTACGCCGCGCGCGGCCTGAAGCTCGCCGGCAAGGCCCGGCTGGCCGACCGCGACACCCACCCGCGCCCGACGCCGCCCGAGGTGCTGACCGGCCTGCGGCCGGTGTACCCGCAGGGCGTGCAAACGGCGGGCAACAGCTCGGCGCTGGTGGATGCGGCCGCGGCGGCGCTGGTGGCCGACGGGGCCGCGGCGGCGCGCTGGTCCGGGCGCAGCGGCCGCGCGCCGCTGGCGCGGCTCGTGGCCGCGGCCGTGGTCGGCGTGCCGCCCGAGATCATGGGCATCGGGCCGGCGCCGGCGATCCGCCGTCTGCTCGACGGCGCGGGCCTGGCGCTCGCCGACGTCGCGCGCTTCGAGGTCAACGAGGCACAGGGCGCGCAGACGCTGGCCGTCGCGCGCGAGCTCGGCCTCGACCTCGGGCGCCTCAACGTGCACGGCGGCGCGATCGCGCTCGGCCACCCGCTGGCGGCCACCGGCGTGCGTCTGACGATCACCGTCGCGCGGCAGCTGCAGGCGATCGGCGCGCGCTTCGGCGTGGCCTCGGCCTGCGTCGGCGGCGGCCAGGGCATCGCGCTGCTGCTCGAGAACCCGGCCGCCGCCTGACGGGGCGAGAGGCCACGGAGCACCGCCATGAGCAAGACCCATGTCCATCGCGTCACCGTGCACTGGGGCGACTGCGATCCAGCCGGCATCGTCTTCTTCCCCAACTTCAGCCGCTGGATGGATCAGGCCTCGATGGCCTTCTTCGTCGCCTGCGGCCTGCCTCCCTGGCGCGAGCTCGAGCGCACGCGCGGCATCGTCGGCACGCCGCTGCTCGAGATCCACACGAAGTTCCTGCGCCCGGCCAGCTATGGCGACGCGCTCGAGGTGCACACCTCGATCGAGGAGTGGGCCGCCAAGACCTTCCGGCACCGCCACGTCGTGCGGCGCGGCGACACCGTGCTGTGCGAAGGCACCGAAGTCCGTGCCTTCGTCGTGCGCGACCCGGCCGACGCCACGCGCATCAAGGCCATTCCCGTCCCCGAGGACATCCGCGCGCTGTGCGGCTGAGGGCGGCGCGGGCCTCCGGCCCCGTCAGACCGTCAGGCCTTCAGGCCTTCAGGCGCCGGATCAGGCTCGACGTGTCGTGCCGGCCGCCGCCCATGGCCTGCAGCTCCGCGTAGAACTGGTCCACCAGTGCCGTCACCGGCAGCTGGGCGCCGTTGCGACGCGCCTCGTCGAGCACGAGGCCGAGATCCTTGCGCATCCAGTCGACGGCGAAGCCGAAGTCGAACTTGCCATCGAGCATGGTCCTGCCGCGGTTGTCCATCTGCCAGCTCTGCGCCGCGCCCTTGCCGATCACGTCGAGCACGAGCGGCATGTCCAGGCCCGCGCGCCGGCCGAAGGCCAGGGCCTCCGACAGGCCCTGCACCAGGCCCGCGATGCAGACCTGGTTGACCATCTTCGCGAGCTGGCCGGCGCCGCTGGCCCCCACCCGGGTGACGGCGCGCGCGAAGTCCATCGCCACCGGCTTCATCGCGGCGAAGGGCTCGCCGTCGCCGCCGCACATGACGGTGAGCGCGCCGTTGACGGCGCCGGCCTGGCCGCCGGAGACCGGCGCGTCGACGAAGTGAAGGCCGCGGGCGCGCGCCGCCGCGTGCAGCTCGCGCGCCACCTCGGCCGATGCCGTCGTGTGGTCCACGAACACGGCTCCCGGCTTCATGCCGGCGAAGGCGCCGTCGGCGCCGCGGGCACCGTTGCCCAGGTCCGCACCCAGCACCACGGCGCGCAGGTCGTCGTCGTTGCCGACGCAGGCGAAGACGAAGTCGGCGCCGCCGCCGGCGGCGGCCGCTTCGCGCGGGGTCGGTGCGTGGCTGCCTCCGTACTCGCCGGCCCAGGCGGCGGCCCTGGCGGCGGTGCGGTTGTAGACGGTGACCCGGTGGCCGGCGCGCGCCAGGTGGCCGGCCATCGGGTGGCCCATGACGCCGAGGCCGAGGAAGGCGACGCGGCGCGGGGCCTGCGGTTCGTAGCTGCGGGGGCTGGTGCTCATGCCCCCGATGATGCCAACAACGGGCGGCCGCCGCCGCGCGCGGTCGCCCTCAGACGACCTTCAGGTGCTCGGTGCCGGCGGCCAGGTCGCGGCTGCGGGCGCGCTTGCTCTGCAGCTTGAATTGCAGCCGCAGGTCGTTCAGGCTGTCGGCGTTGCGCAGCGCGTCCTCGGCGCTGATGACGCCTTCCTCGTAGAGGTCGAACAGGCTCTGGTCGAAGGTCTGCATGCCGAGCTCGCGGCTGCGCTTCATCAGCTCCTTCAGCTCGGCGACCTCGCCCTTGAAGATCAGGTCGCTGACCAGCGGCGTGTTCAGCAGGATCTCCACCGCCGCGACCCGGCCGCGCGTCTTCTCGCGCGGCACCAGGCGCTGGCTGACCATCGCCCGCAGGGTCAGCGACAGGTCCATCAGCAGCTGCGGGCGCCGCTCCTCGGGGAAGAAGTTGATGATGCGGTCCAGCGCCTGGTTGGCGCTGCTGGCGTGCAGCGTGGCCATGCACAGGTGGCCGGTCTCGGCGAAGGCCACCGCGTGCTCCATCGTCTCGCGGTCGCGGATCTCGCCCATCAGGATGACGTCCGGCGCCTGGCGCAGCGTGTTCTTCAGCGCGGCGCCCCAGTTGTCGGTGTCGATGCCGATCTCGCGCTGCGTGATGATGCAGTTCTTGTGCGGGTGCACGAACTCGACCGGGTCCTCGACGGTGATGATGTGCCCGTGGCTGTTCTCGTTGCGCCAGTCGACCATCGCCGCCAGCGAGGTGCTCTTGCCGCTGCCGGTGGCGCCGACGAAGATCACCAGACCGCGCTTGGTCATCGCGACGTCCTTCAGGACCGCGGGCAGCCCGAGGCCTTCGATCGTCGGCAGCTGCTGCGGGATCGTGCGGAGCACCATGCCGACGAAGCCCTGCTGCATGAACGCGTTGACGCGGAAGCGGCCCAGCCCTTGGGGGCTGATCGCGAAGTTGCACTCCTTGGTCCTCTCGAACTCCGCGGCCTGGCGGTCGTTCATCACCGCGCGGGCCAGCGCGATCGTGTGCTGGCCGGTCAGCGGCTGCGGGCTGACCTTCGTGATCTTGCCGTCGACCTTGATCGCGGGCGGGAAGTCGGCCGTCAGGAAGAGGTCGGAACCGTTGCGGCTGTTCATCACGCGCAACAGGTCATTGATGAACTTGGAGGCCTGGTCGCGTTCCATCTGCTCTCTCCGTAGGGCGGGGCCGGGCGGCCGCGGGCCGGTCCGGCGGGGCCGCCGTGGCCGTCTAGCCGGGGAAGTTCTCCGGGACCTTGGCCTTGGTACGCGCCTCGGCGGTGCTGATCAGGTTGCGGCGCACGAGGTCGGCGAGGTTCTGGTCGAGGGTCTGCATGCCCAGGCTCTGCCCGGTCTGGATCGCGCTGTACATCTGCGCGATCTTGTTCTCGCGGATCAGGTTGCGGATGGCGCTGGTGCCCAGCATGATCTCGTGCGCGGCGACGCGGCCGCTGCCGTCCTTGAGCCGGCACAACGACTGCGAGATCACCGCCACCAGCGACTCCGACAGCATCGAGCGCACCATCTCCTTCTCGGCGGCAGGGAACACGTCCACGATCCGGTCCACCGTCTTGGCCGCGCTCGAGGTGTGCAGCGTGCCGAACACCAGGTGTCCGGTCTCGGCGGCGGTCAGAGCCAGGCGGATGGTCTCCAAGTCGCGCATTTCGCCGACCAGGATCGCATCGGGGTCCTCGCGCAGCGCGCTGCGCAGCGCGTTGGCGAACGACAGCGTGTGCGGGCCCACCTCGCGCTGGTTGAGCAGGCACTTCTTGCTCTCGTGCAGGAACTCGATCGGGTCCTCGACCGTGAGCACGTGGCCGTAGGTGCTCTCGTTGAGGTGGTTGACCATCGCCGCCAGCGTCGTGCTCTTACCGCTGCCGGTGGGCCCGGTGACGAGGACCAGCCCGCGCGGGCGCAGCGCGAGCTCGGCGAAGACCTTGGGCGCGCCGAGCTGCTCGAGCGTCAGGATCTTGCTCGGGATCGTGCGGAACACCGCACCGGCGCCGCGGTTCTGGTTGAACGCGTTGACCCGGAAGCGCGCCAGGCCCTGGATCTCGAAGCTGAAGTCGCACTCGAGCGTGTCCTCGTAGTGCTTGCGCTGCCCGTCGTTCATGATGTCGTAGACCATCGCGTGGACCGACTTGTGGTCCAGCGGCTCGACGTTGATGCGGCGCACGTCCCCGTGCACCCGGATCATCGGGGGCAGGCCCGCCGACAGGTGCAGGTCGGAGGCCTTGTTCTTGACCGAGAAGGCCAGGAGCTGGGTGATGTCCATCTGGAGGCACGGCTCCGCCGCGCGTAAGCTGCGAATGATTATGGGCAGCATCGGAAGCAACCTGCAAGAAGTGAAGCGGCGCATCGACGCCGCCTGCGCCGCCAGCGGCCGCAATGCCAATACCGTCACGCTGCTGGCGGTGAGCAAGACCTTCGACGGCGCGGCGGTGCGCGAGGCCCACGCCGCCGGCCAGCGCGCGTTCGGCGAGAACTATGTCCAGGAGGCGCTGGCCAAGATCGACGGCCTGGCCGACCTGCGGGCCTCGCTCGAGTGGCACCTGATCGGCCCGCTGCAGAGCAACAAGACGCGTCCGGTGGCCGAGGCGTTCGACTGGGTGCACACCATCGATCGGCTGAAGCTCGCCGAGCGCCTGGCCGCGCAGCGCCCGCCGGGCCTGCCGCCGCTGCAGCTGTGCCTGCAGGTCAACATCAGCGGCGAGGCCAGCAAGAGCGGCGTGACGCCGGGGGAGCTGCCCGCGCTGGCGCACGCGGTGGCCGCGCTCCCCGGCGGGAGGGTGAGGTTGCGCGGCCTGATGGCGATCCCGGAGCCGGCCGCGGAGCTGCAGGCGCAGCGCGCGCCGCACCGGGCGCTGGCGGCGCTGGTGCATGCGCTCAACGCGCAGGGCCTGGCCCTGGACACGCTGTCGATGGGGATGAGCGCCGACCTGGAGGCCGCGGTGATGGAGGGCTCCACCCTGGTGCGGGTGGGCAGCGCGATCTTCGGCGCGCGCGCCTGACGCTTCCGGCCCCTCTCGCCCCGGGGCGACCAGGGCCTCAGAGCAACAACCCGACCAGGGCCATCAGCACCGTCAGGACGATCGAGCTGGTGAGCGGCACGAACCACTCCCGCCCGCCGGCCCGGAAGTGGAAGTCGCCGGGCAGCTTGCCCAGCCCGATCTTCGCCATCCAGCCCTGCAGCACGTTGAACAGCAGGCAGGCGAGCAGGAAGACGAGCAGCCAGCGCATCGGTGCAGTGTGGGCGCGGCGCGGCTAGAGCGTGTGGGTGCGGTCGCCCGCGGCGAAACCAAGCGGCCCGTCGTGGCCGAAGTCGAGCCCGCGCGCCAGGCCCAGCACCTTGAACAGCTCGCCCATCTCGTGCTCGGTGAGCAGCTTCTGCGCCGCCGCCCGGGCGCGCAGGTCGGCCCCGGCCAGCAGTGGGAGCAGGCCGCAGTTCATCAGGAAGCGCGCCTGCGAGGTGTAGCCGACGACCTGCAGCCCTTCCTCCTGGGCGGCCAGCGCGAGGGCGCTGAAGTCCAGGTGGGCGGTGATGTCCTTGCGGCCCACGTCGGACAGCGGGTCGGGGTCGGCGCGGTGCGCGCGGTGGCACATCAGCGTGCCGCCGCGGCGCGCCGGCAGGTAGTACTCGGCCTCGGGGAAGCCGTAATCGACGAAGAAGGCCGCGCCGCGCACCAGCACGCCGGCCAGCGTCCGCACGAAGGCCTGCGCCTGCCGGTGCAGCTCGGTGACGTAGCCAGGGGGGAAGGGCCCGGGCGCGGGCGGCGCCAGCGCGGTCGGGCGGTCCTCCCAGGCGAAGCGCCCGCCGCCAGCGCCGTCGCCGCGCCAGGCCACGCCGCGCTCGAGCCAGCGCGCGCCATCGAAGGCCAGCAGCATGATTGGCATCGCGTCCAGCACCTCGTTGCCGACGACCACGCCCTCGATCCGCGCCGGCCAGGCGTCGAGCCAGCGCACCCGCGTCCCGAAGCGCGCCAGCCTGGCCTGCTGGCGCGCGCGCAGCGCGGCCGACAGCTCGACGATGGCGTAGTGCCGCGGCGGCATGCCGAGAGCTTCCAGCGCGTCGAGCAGCTGCTCGGCCAGCGCCCCGCTGCCGGCGCCGAACTCGATCACGTCCGCACCGCCCGGCCCGCCGAGCGCCGCGAGCGCCTGCGCGAGCTGCCGCGCCAGCGCGCGCCCGAACAGCGGCGACAGCTCGGGCGCGGTGACGAAGTCGCTGCCGGCAGCGGGCCCGGCGCCGAACAGCGGCGCCTCGCGGGCGTAGTAGCCCAGGCCCGGCGCGTACAGCGCACGCTCCATGAAGCGCTCGAAAGGCAGCCAGCCGCCGGCGGCCGCGATCTCCCCGCGCAGCAGCCCGGCCAGGGCGGCCGATACACTGTCTTCCCCGGGACCGGGAGCGGCCGGCGTTGGCGCGCTCGCGGCGACGCCGCCGCGTTGGGCTGTCGACATGGTCCGGGCATTCTGAACCATGGATCCGCGTCCCGTCGTCCTCGTCACCGGCAGCGCCCAGCGCATCGGGCGCGCGATCGCGCTCGAGCTGGCCGCGGCCGGCTGGCGCGTCGCGGTGCACCACCGGCGCTCGGCGGCAGAGGCGGCGCAGACGGTCTCGGCGATCGCGGCCGCCGGCTCGCAGGCGCTCGCCTTCGTGGCCGACCTGGCGCAGGAGGACGCGGCCGAGGCACTGGTGCCGGCGGTGGCGCAGGCCTTCGGGCGCATCGACGCGGTGGTCAACAACGCCTCGCTGTTCGAGCACGACACGATCGACACCCTGCGCTGGGACGTGCTGGAGCGCCACTGGCGCGCCAACACGGCCGCGCCGCTGGTGCTGGCGCGGGCGCTGCACCGGGCCGCCGCGGCGCCCGGCGCCCCGGCGGCGCCGGCCGGCGGCCGCGCGGTCGTCAACCTGCTCGACCAGAAGCTGTGGAACCCGAACCCCGACCACCTCAGCTACACGCTCAGCAAAGCGGCGCTGGAGAGCGCGAACACGCTGCTGGCGCTGGCGCTGGCGCCGGCGGTGCGCGTGGTGGGCGTGGCGCCCGGCGTCACGCTGCTGTCGGGCGACATGAGCGACCCGGAGTTCGAGGCTTCGCACCGGATGACGCCGCTCGGCCGCAGCTCGACGCCCGCGGACGTCGCGCGCGCGGTGCGCTTCGCGCTCGAGTCGCCCGCGATCACCGGCACGACGCTGCTGGTCGACGGCGGCCAGCACCTGTCGCCCCAACGGCGCGACGTGATGTTCCTCGCGCGCGGCAGCGCCTGAACCACATGCCCTCCGACCTGCTCCACCCCGCCCTCGCCGGCTGCCGGCGGCTGTTCCTGCGCGACTACGAACTGCCGGTGCGCATCGGCATCCACGACTTCGAGCAGGCCGCGCCTCAGCGCATGCGCTTCAACGTCGACCTGTACGTCCCGCTGGAGTCCACCACGCCGGGCCGCGACCACATCGACGAGGTGGTCGACTACGACTTCGTGCGCGAGGTCATCCGCCGTCGTGTGGCCGTCGGCCACATCGGCCTGCAGGAGACGCTGGTGGACCACGTCGCGGCGCAGCTGCTGGCGCACCCGCTCGTGCGCGCCGTGCGCGTGGCCGGCGAGAAGGCCGACGTCTACCCGGACTGCGACGCCGTGGGCGTCGAGGTCTTCGTCCTCAAGGAGTCGGTGCGGTGAACGACCTGTCCGATGCCGCCAGGGCGCGCAAGGCCGCGCACGAGGCCAACAAGCTGTCCAAGCGGCTGCACCGCCAGGTGGGCCAGGCGATCGCCGACTTCCGCATGATCGAGGCCGGCGACAAGGTGATGGTCTGCCTGTCGGGCGGCAAGGACAGCTACGCGCTGCTCGACGTCCTGCTCGGGCTGCAGGCGCGCGCGCCGGTCGACTTCAGCCTGGTCGCCGTCAACCTCGACCAGAAGCAGCCCGGCTTTCCCGCGCACGTGCTGCCCGAGTACCTCGCGAGCCGCGGCGTGCCGTTCCGCATCGAGGAGCAGGACACCTACAGCATCGTCAAGCGGCTCGTGCCCGAGGGGCAGACGATGTGCAGCCTGTGCTCGCGGCTGCGCCGGGGCATCCTGTACCGCGTGGCGGGCGAGCTCGGCGCCACCAAGATCGCCCTCGGCCATCACCGCGACGACATGGTCGTGACGCTGCTGATGAACATGTTCTTCGGTGGCCGCATGAAGGGCATGCCGCCCAAGCTGGTGTCCGACGATGGAAGGAACGTGGTGATCCGGCCTCTCGCCTACGTGGCCGAGACCGACCTCGAGCGCTGGGCACGCATCCGCCGGTTCCCGATCATCCCGTGCACGCTGTGCGGCAGCCAGGAGAACCTGCAGCGCGTGCAGGTCAAGAAGATGCTGCGCGAGTGGGAGCGCCAGTACCCGGGGCGCAGCGACAACATGTTGCGCGCGATGGCGCACCTCGTGCCCTCGCACCTGATGGACCGGAACCTGTACCCCTTCACGACGCTCCAACCGAGCGGGAGCCCCGAGCCAGGGGGTGACGTGGCGTTCGATGACGAGCCCTGCACCGGCGGCGACGGCACCATGGCCGTGGCCTCCGCCGTCCCGGGCGCCGCGGCCGTGAATTGGATGCCACGCCCCGAACCGGAGGAATGACGATGGACCGACGCAGAATGCTGCTGGTGGCGGCCGGTGCCGCCGTGCTGCTCTCGGGTTGCGCCGCGATGCGCAGCGTGACGAGCGACGTTTCCAGCTTCGGCGAGTGGCCGGCCGAGCGCAAGCCCGGAAGCTACGCCTTCGAGCGGCTCCCATCGCAGGCGGCGCGCGCCGCCGACGCGGAGGCGTTGGAGGCGGCGGCGCGCCCGGCGCTGGCCAAGGCCGGCTTCCGGCCCGCCGAGACGGGCCAGGAGCCCGACGTGCTGGTGCAGGTGGGTGCGCGCCTGACGCGCACCGAGGTCAACCCCTGGGCCGACCCGTTCTGGTGGCGCGGCGGCTTCGGGCCGTGGCGGCACGGGCCCTGGCCCGGGCCGGCGTGGAGCCTGCAGGCGCGCTACGACGCCCAGCGCTACGAGCGCGAGGTCGCCGTGCTGATCCGCGACCGTGCCAGCGGCAAGCCGCTCTTCGAGGCCCGCGCCAGCAGCGAGGGCGGCACCGCCGGCACGAGCGAGACGCTGGCGCTGATGTTCGAAGCCGCGCTGATGGACTTCCCGAAACTCGGCGTCAATCCGCGGCGGGTGACGGTGACGCCGCCCGAGGCGGCGCGCTGAGCGCGTCGTCGCCCCGACTCGGCCCGGCCGCGCCGACCGTCACTTGATCGCCGTCTGGTCGCCACCGGCCGGCAGCTGCCGTCCGGCCTCGACATTGCCGTTGCGCACCAGCATGTAAGCCACGATCGCCGTCTTGGCGCCGTCGTCGATCTTGGCCGGGTTGTCGAACGGCATCAGCATCTGCACGTACTCGAACAGGCCCTTGGCGGTGCCGAACTTGGCGATGTCGTGTCCCGGGCCCCAGATCGGCCTCGGAAAGACGCTGGCATCCCGCCCGCGCACCCCGTGGCACAGCGCGCAGTGCTGCTGGTAGAGCCGGGCCCCCAGCTGCACCTGCGCACTGGCGCCGGCCGGGGGCGGCGGCGGCTCCTGCGCCACGGCCGCACCGGTAGCCGCGACGCCCAGCGCCACCGCTGCCGCGGCGGCCACCCTGCCAAGACGATCCCTCATGCGACGCGGATGCGGAACTTGGGGATCGCACCGTTGGCCATGCCGAGCTGGTTGAACGGCACGGTCTCGGGCTGCACGTTGCCGGCCATGTCGATGCCGCGCGTCTCGATCACGTGGTCGCCCGGGCGCGCATCCCAGTGGAAGTCGAAGCGCACCCAGGTGTAGCGACCGAGGTTCGGGCCCTGGATGTGGGCACGCTGCCACGGACCGCCGTCGACACGGTACTCGACATCGCGGATGCCGTACTGCGGCGCCCAGGCGTACCCGCGAACCAGCTGGCGGCCGGCGCTCATGCGGGGCCACTCGCCGCGCTTGAGGGGGTAGTTGGCCGGTACCGACGGACTCTTCTCCAGCACCAGCGGCACCGTGATCAGCGTCTTGATCGGCATCCAGGTCACCATCGGGCCCTTCACGTCGGCGGCCGTGATGCCGCCGATGAACTCGTCGGTGGCGCCCACCGCCGGCGCGGCGTACGCCGGGCCGATGTACACCTCGCCGCGGGTGTTGAGGCGGCACCAGTGCTGGTGGGTGTCGACCCGCATCTCGGTGAGCCACTTGATCGACGCCGTGCCGCCCCAGCCGGGCACCACCAGACGGACCGGCGCGCCATGGTCGGCCGTCAGGGGGTTGCCGTTCATCTTGAAGCAGATGCCCATGTCGTCGGCCCGGCTCAGGATGTCGGCCACCGGCATCGGACGGCCCATGTCGCCGCCATCGACGCCGGACCAGAACAGCGCCGACTTGGCGTCCTTCTTCAGCCCCACCAGCCCGAAGATGTGGGACAGCGGCACGTACTGCCACTCGGCCTGGCCGATGGCGCCGAGCACCCAGTTGCCGCCGGCCACCTGCATCTGGTCCTGCTGCTCCCAGAACAGCGTGCGGCCGTTGCCGTGGCACTCCATCGTGGCGATGATGGTGCGCGAGGGCATCTTCATCAGATCGTCATAGCCGATCTCGATGCTGCGCTCCAGGCCGTTGCCGTGGATCTTCATGCGCCACTGCTTGGGGTCGAGCACGGGCTTGGCTTCGACCAGCGGCGTCGGGTAGTGGTTGCGGACGTAGAACTCCTCCACCGGCGTGATGAAGGTGCTGAAGTCCCAGTAGTTGCCGCTGCGCACCGTGGCGCCGATGTTCAGCAGCCGCGAGTCGTCCTTCACCAGCACGCGTCGCGCTGGCGCGGCGGCCGGCGCCGCAGCCGGCGCGGCGGCGGGGGCGGCCTGGGCCTGGGCGAGTGCGGGTGCCGCCGCAGCGGCACCGAAGGCCGCTGCCGACACGAAGAACCGGCGCCGGTCCGATTGCGGCCCGATGCGAAGCGCCTCGTCGACGAGGGCGCGCTCCTGCGCCTGCTGCTGCTGTGCTGCCATGATGTCTCCTGCTCGTGGATCCGGACTCGGGTAAACGCGTGTGGCCCGGCAGATGCTTGTCCGCAAGATGCGAGCCACCTCGATCCCCTGCGATACCGCCGCAAACGGGAACCGCGCGTAATGACCCGCCCCGATCGGCTTGTCCAGCCGTTACGTCCGCGTAACCGCCGCGCCGTGATGGCGCTCGGCGCAGCCGCCTGCCTCGGCTGCGCGCTTCCGCCGCGCAGTGCGCGCGCCGTGGCGCCGCTGCGCTTCGGCACGACGCCGGTGTTCCTGAACGAGCAGATCGCGCTGCTCGAGCGCTGGCAGCTGCATCTCGAGCGGCAGCTCGGCCGCCCACTGCTGTTCGTGCAGCGGGGCAGCTACCGCGAGATCGTCGACATGCTGCTCGGCGATGCGGTCGAGGCGGCGTGGCTGTGCGGGCATCCCTTCGTGCTGCACGAGGCGAAGCTGGCGGTCATCGCCGTGCCGCGCTACCAGGGCGAGCCGCTGTACCGCTCGCATCTCATCGTGCCGTCCGTCGACTCGACGACGCGCCACGTGCTCGACCTGCGAGGCCGCGTCTTCGCCTACAGCGACCCGCTGTCCAACAGCGGCTACCTGATCCCGCGAGCGGAGATCGCCGCCGGCGGCGGCCGGCCGGCGAGCTTCTTCCGGCGCACGTTCTTCACCTTCAGCCACCGCAAGGTGGTCGAGGCGGTGCGCGCAGGTCTGGCCGACGGCGGTGCGGTGGACGGCTACGTCTGGGACACCATGGCCGCCCAGCAGCCCCGCAGCGTCGAAGGCCTGCGCGTGGCGTGGCGCTCGGCCCCGCACGGCTTTCCGCCGGTGGTGGCACGCCGCAGCTGGGCCGGTGCCGACGCGCAGCGACTCGGCCGGGCGCTGCGCGAGATGTCGGACACCGCGTCCGGACGGGAGATCCTGCAGCGACTGAACATCGACGGCTTCGACGAACCCCGCGTCGGCCAGTTCGAGAGCATCCGCGCGCTGCAGCGCAGCGCCGAGAGCGGCGGCGGGTGAGACTGCGCGACCTGAGCTGGCGGCTCAAGGTGCCGCTGGCCATCACCGCCGTCATCGTCCTCACCGAGGTCGTCGTGACGACGCTGCTGGTCACGCGGGCCCTGGCGGACGCGCGCCGCGATCTCGAGGCCACCGCCGAGAGCATGACGAGGCTGCTGGCGCGCTCGCTGCGCGACCCGCTGCTGCGCGACGATCTGTGGCAGGCCTTCGAGGTCATCTCCGCGCCCCTGGCCGCGCGCCGCAACGACAGCCCGCTGCAGGGCGTCGTGGTCCTGGATGCGGCGCGCCAGGTGTTCGTGGCCAGCGACCCGCGGCGGCTGCCGGTGCTCACCCCGGCGGCCGTGCTGCCCGAGCCGCTGGCCGGCGTGACGGCCCGCGCCGCGAGCGACGGACGCTTCCAGTTCGCGCTCGGTCGCGGCCCGGTCGGCCCCGAACTGGCCGCCGCGGGGCCGATCCTGGCCGACGACGGCACGCGTCTGGGCACCGTGGTGCTCGACTTCGACGGCGCGATCTACGCCCAGCGGCTGCGCGCGGCGGTGGTCGACGTCGCGCTGCTGAGCGTGCCGGGGCTGTTGCTGCTGGTGCCGCTGGGCTGGTACGCCGGCAAGCGCCTGGCCGAGCCGCTGGCGCAGATGGCCCAGGCGCTGTCGCGCGTTGGCGATGCGCCGCCCGAGCGCGTGCTGGAGTTGCTGCCGCCCGAAGGCGGCGACGAGGTGGGGCGGCTGTCCACGCAGGCCCGCCAGATGCTCGCCGGCCTGGCACGCAAGGCGGCGCTGGAGCGCGAGGTGATGGCGTTCGATCGCCTGGCCGCCGTCGGACGCGTGTCGGCCGCGATCGCCCACGAGATCAACAACCCGCTCGGCGGCATGCTCAACGCCATCGACACCGCCCTCCGGCATGGCCAGCCCGATGCGGTCTCGCGCAGGACGCTGGGCCTGCTTGAGCGCGGACTGCAGCAGATCCGGGCGACCGTGGGCGCGCTGCTGGTGGAGGCGCGGCTCGATTCGCCGCGCCTGACGGCCCAGGACTGGGACGATCTGCAGCTGCTGATCCAGCCCGAGGCGGCGGCCCGCCAGCTGCAGCTGCGCTGGCTGGTCGAGCCGGCCGCGACGGTCGACACCGCCCTGCCGGCGCACGAGGTTCGGCAGCTCGCCTTGAACCTGCTGCTCAACGCCTGCGCCGCGGCGCAGGCGGCGCCGACGGAGGGGTCGGCGGTCGAGTTCCTGGTGGCGCGCTCGCCCGGCATGCTGGCGATCGTCGTCGGCAACACCGGCCCCGCTCTGCCCCCCGAGCGCCTGGCCCACATGTTCGAACCCTTCGTCGAGGCCGACGGCGGCGACAGCGCGCACCGGCGCGGCCTCGGGCTGTGGGTGTGCTGGCAGATCACGCAGCGGCTCGGGGGCACCATCGATGCGTCCAGCGACGGAGAATGGACGCGGGTCGCGGTCACGCTGCCGGTTCCCGATCCGATGCCGGAAGGATGATCCCGTGCCGCAGCTGCTGTTGATCGAGGACGACGCGATCATGGGCGAGTCGCTGGTCGACCGCTTCGAGATCGAGGGCTTCGTCGTGCGCTGGTCGCGCACGCTGGAGCAGGCCGAACGCTGGCTCGAGGCCGCCGCCTTCGACGCGGTGGTGAGCGACGTGCGCCTGCCTGACGGGTCGGGCGAGGCGCTCTTCGAGCGCCGGCGGCAGGCGGCCGCGGGCCTGCCGCCCTGGCTCTTCATCACCGCCTTCGCATCGGTCGACCGCGCGGTGACGATGCTGCAGGCCGGCGCCCGCGACTACGTCACCAAGCCGTTCGACATCTCCGCGCTGGTGGGCAAGGTGCGCGCCGCCGTCGGCGTGCCCGAGCCGGCGCCCGCCGCTGACGCCGCGGAGGACGCGGAGGACGCGGCGCTCGGTCCGTCGGCGGCCATGCGCCACCTGGCCGGCCAGGCCGCGCGTGCGGCGCGGCGCGCGCGCACGGTGCTCATCACCGGCGAGAGCGGCGCGGGCAAGGAGGTGCTGGCGCGGCACCTGCACCGGCTGGCCGACGGCAGCGGCGCGGCCCCGTTCGTGGCCGTCAACTGCGGCGCGATTCCGGAGACGCTGATCGAGGCGCAGCTCTTCGGCCACGAACGCGGCGCGTTCACCGGCGCCGACCGGCCGCGCCGCGGTTACGTCGAGCAGGCGCACGGCGGCACGCTCTTCCTCGACGAGATTGCCGAACTCGCGCCGGCCATGCAGGTGCGGCTGCTGCGCGTGCTGCAGGACCGGCGCGTGCAGCGGCTGGGCGCCGAGCAGCCCATCGACGTGGACCTGCGCGTGCTCTGCGCCACCCACCGAGACCTGCAGCTGCTCGTGCAGCAGGGGCGCTTCCGCGAGGACCTGTTCTACCGGATCCACGTCGTGCATCTGCTCGTGCCGCCGCTGCGCGAACGGCCCGACGACATTCTCTGGCTCGCCCGCCGCTTCCTGCTCGAGCAGGCCAGCGAGCGTGGCGAGGCGGTTCGCGGTCTGACGCCGGCGGCGCGGGCCGCGCTGCTGGCCTGCCGGTGGCCCGGCAACGTGCGCGAGCTGCACAACCGGCTGGAGCGCGCCTGCGTGATGAGCGAGAACGCCAGCCTCGAGGCGAGCGATCTGTTCGAGGAGCGCGAGCCCGCGCCCGCGACGGCGGCCTTGCCGACGCTCGAGGCCTTCGTCGCCGATGCCGAGCGGGAGTACCTCGCCGCCATGCTGGCGCGCTGCGACGGCCGGGTCGGCCTGGCCGCGCAGGCCCTGGGCATCTCGCGCAAGACCCTGTGGGAGAAGAGCCGGCGCTACGGACTGCGGGCGGCCGACTAGGCCGCTCGCTATCAGCCGGCCGCGCGCGCAACCAGCCGGCGCACAGGGCGTGGCGATCGCGGCGTCACTTGCGCGGCATCGCCTGGTTCTGCCGCACCTCGTTGATCGCTCCGGTGGCGCCGCGCTGCGGATCGTTGGTGCTGGAGATCGTTCGGCAGCGCCGCGGCGTGTTCAGACGCGAGCCGGTGAGCGGGGTCTCCTCGCAGACCACCCGCTCGCCAGCTGCGGCGGTGGCCGATGCCGGTGAGGCCGGGGCCGCGGCCGTCGCGCCGGAGTAGGCGGCCGGCGGTGTCTGGCCGCACGCTGTCAGCAGCGCGACGATCGAGAACAGCCGAAGCGAACGAGCAGGGTAGGCCATGTCTGAGGCATGCATGGGGCAGAGGGGCGCCGAGCATAGCCGCGCCACACCGTGGACGCAGCGCTGATGCGCGCGCGACTCACCGGGTTCAGCGGAGCAACCCGCTCGCCCGCAGCGTGGCCAGCAGCCCGCGCGCGAAAGCCTCGTAGCCCTTCGCGTTGGCGTGGATGCGGTCGCTGCGCAGCGCCTCGTCGGCCAGCACCTCGGCCCAGCCCTGGCGGTGCAGCGGCAGCCGCAGCGCCTCGGCCAGTTCGCCGTAGAGCGGGTGGTCGGACAGCAGACCCACCGCCGCCACCGCGCTGGGCCGCGGCACGGCAATCAGCAGCACCTGCGCGCCGGCGCCGCGGGCCGTCTCGCAGATGCGCTGCACGTTGGCGCGCGTGGCTGACGGGTTCATGCCGCGCAGGAAGTCGTTGCCGCCGATGCTGACGAGCACGAGCGCGGGGCGGTGCTCGTCCAGCAGCGCGGGCAGGCGCTCGAGCGCCTGCGCCGAGGTGTGCCCGGGCACCCCGGCATTGACGACGTTCCAGCCCGTGAGCGCGGCCAGAACGGCCGGGTAGGCGGCCTCGGGCGCGGCGCCGGTGCCGAAGGTGAGCGAGTCGCCCAGCGCCAGCACGGTGGCGCCGGCCGGCACCGGCCGGCCGCGCACCCGCTCGCGCCCGCAGCCGCCGAGCACGCTCGCGCCCAGCGCACCCCCGGCAAGCACGGCCGCGCGAAGCAGCGCCGCGCGCCGCCGCATCGGCGGGCTCACGAGGAGGCGCCCGGCCCGCCGGCCGTCTCGAGCAGCGAGCGCAGGTCGTCGGCCCAGCCGCGCAGCGTGTCGCGCGCCCGGGCCCGCTGCGCCGGCGTGGCGGCGTTGTGCACGCGCGCGGTGAGCGCGCAGTTGTGTTCCACCAGCCGCTGCTGCCGCGCCCGGTAGGCGGGGTCCGGCGAGGCCGTGCCGCGTTCGGCGAGCATGCGCAGCGCGGCGGTGCGCGCGTCGGCGTCGGCGCGCTCGGCCAGCAGCCGGCGCAGCGTGGCCACCGTGTCGCGTTGGCGCGCGCGCCGCTCCGCCAGCCACAGCTCGGGGTCGAACGGCGAGGCGGCGAGGCCCTCGGCGACCAGCCTCTGCTGGGCCTCGTTCAGGCGGCCGTAGACGCGCTCGAAGCGCTCGGTGGCGCGCTTCTCGGCCGCGCGGCGCCGCTCGGTCGGATCGGCCTGCGCGAACTCGGACCGCAGCTCCTCGAGGTTCTTCGCATAGCGCTGCTCGAGGTGGCGCAGCTGCGCCTCGCCCAGCCCGGGCAGCACCTCGGCGCCGAGCAGCAGCGCGCGGTCGAGCGCCGGGTCGGCCAGCGCGCGGGCCTGCTCGCCCAGGCGGCACACCTGGGCCGGCGTCGTGGGCTCGGTCATCTGCGCGGCGACGCCGCCGAGGAAGGCCACCGTCTTCGGCAGCTCGCTGGCGCGGTGCCAGTCGAACCAGCGCGCGATGGCCGACTTGACCGCCGGCGCGTGCGCGCTCGTCACGTCGAGGTAGCCGTCGAGCCACCACCACGCGAGCTGCGGCCCGTTGCCATAGCCCAGGCGCAGCGCGCCACAGCCGGCCAGCAGCAGCGCTGCCGCGAGGCCGAGCAAGAACAGGCGCACGCGGATAATCGTCGACCGGCACGCGCCGGCGCGCGCGACGGCCGCCGCTACGAGACACTCACGCATGGCACTCAACGTCGTGATCATGGCCGCGGGCAAGGGCACGCGGATGAAGTCGGCCCGCCCCAAGGTGCTGCACCGGCTGGCCGGCACGTCCCTATTGCAACACGTCCTCGACGCCGCTGCCGGATTGGGGGCCGCCCGCACCGTCGTCGTCACCGGGCACGGGGCCGAGGCGGTGGAGGCGTCGGTGGCCGGGCAGGGGCCCGCCGGCAGCCTGGTCTGCGTGCGCCAGATGCCGCAGCTCGGCACCGGCCACGCGGTGCAGCAGGCGGTGCCGGCGCTCGACCCCGCGCTGCCCGCCACGCTGGTGCTCAACGGCGACGTGCCGCTGATCCGCCCCGACACGCTGCGCGCGCTGCTGGCCGCGAGCGCCGGCACGAAGCTGGCGCTGCTGACGGTGACGCTGGCCGACGCCACCGGCTACGGCCGCATCGTGCGCGACGCGGCCACCGGGCTCGTGCGCGCCATCGTCGAGCACAAGGACGCGAGCGCCGCCGAGCGCGGGATCCGCGAGGTGTACACCGGCATCATGGCCGCGCCGACCGCGCTGCTGTCGCGCTGGGTGCTGGCCCTGGCCAACGACAACGCGCAGCGCGAGTACTACCTCACCGACGTCGTCGCGATGGCGGTGGCCGAGGGCGTGCCGGTGGTCACGGCCGCGGCCGGCGGCGAGACCGAGGTGCTGGGCGTCAACAGCCCGCTGCAGCTGGCCGACCTCGAGCGTCGGCTGCAGCGCCAGCGCGCCGAGGCGCTGATGGAGGCCGGCGTGCGGCTGGCGGACCCGGCCCGCATCGACGTGCGCGGCACGCTCGCCTGCGGCCCCGACGTCGAGATCGACGTCGGCTGCGTGTTCGAAGGCGAGGTGACGCTGGGCGAGGGCGTGCGCATCGGCGCGAACTGCGTGCTCCGCGACACCCGCGTCGACGACGGCGCGGTGATCCACCCCTTCAGCCACCTCGAGGGCGCCCGGGTCGGCCCCGGTGCGCTGGTGGGGCCGTTCGCGCGGCTGCGGCCCGGCGCCGAGCTCGGCCCCGAGGTGCACGTGGGCAACTTCGTCGAGGTCAAGAACAGCACGCTGGCGCGCGGCGCCAAGGCCAACCACCTGGCCTACCTCGGCGACGCCACGGTGGGCGAGCGCGTGAACTACGGCGCAGGCAGCATCACCGCCAACTACGACGGAGCGAACAAGCACCGCACCGTGATCGGCGCCGACGCGCACGTGGGCAGCAACTGCGTGCTCGTGGCCCCGCTGACGATCGGCGCGGGCGCCACGATCGGCGGCGGCTCGACCGTCGCCAAGGACGCGCCCGCGGGGCAGCTGACGGTGGCACGCGCCAAGGCGGTCACGGTGCCGGGCTGGAAGCGGCCGCAGAAGGTACAGAAGGCACCGAAGGCGGGCTGAGGCAGCGCGGCGGCCGGTCGGCGACCCCGCGACCCGCGACCCGCCAGAGCATCGAGGCCGCTCAGCCGGCCGCCGGCCCGGCCGCCGATCGGCGGCCCAGCGCACGGCGCGTACGGCGCCACTGCTGCTCGGAGCTGAACCCGGCGTCCCGGGCAGCATCGGCGCGGCGTGCGCCCTCGCCCCGGGCGCGCTCCGCCAGCGCCAGGCGGATGGCGTGCAGGTAGCGCAGCGGGGTGGTGCCGGCGTGCGCACCGAAGAGCCGGCTCAGGTGCCGCGGCGTGACGTGCGCCACCGCGGCCATCCGTGGCAGCGACCACTCCGCATCGGGGCGGGCGCAGATGGCGTCCTGGACCCGGTGCACGGCCGGATGCAGGTGGTGGCGATGCGCCAGCAGCGGCGACAGCTCGGGATCGTTCGGCGTGCGCCGCAGGTACACCACCATCGTCCGTGCGACGCTGGCGGCAACGGCGTCCCCGCAGTGGGCCTGGATCAGGTGCAGCGTGAGGTCGATGCCGGCGGTGATGCCGGCGCTGCTGGCCAGCGGGCCGTCGATCACGAACACGCGGTTGTCCACGACCTCGGCGCCGGCGGCGCGCTGGCGCAGCGGGTCCAGCAACTCGTGGTGCGTGGTGCAGCGCAGACCGCCGCGCAGCAGGCCGGCCTCGGCCGCCAGCAGCGCCCCCGAGCAGATGCACACGAGCCGTCCGCGGCCGCCTTCGCAAAGCAGGCCCGAGCCCGCCGCATGCAGCCAGCGCTGCGTGCGCAGCTGGTCCGCACGCTCGGCGGCGCCGGCCGCGGGGTCGGCGGGCTGCGGGTGGCGGACCCCCAGCAGGAACAGCCAGGCGCCCGGCGGCAGCCGCTCGGGCAGGGGCTGCAGCCCGCCAATGACCACGTCGACCGAGCTGGTGGCCTGCGGTTGCGCCGCCACGTAGCGCAGGCGAAAGGCCGGCGGCTGGCCAAGCCGCTGCAGCGCCTGGTTGGCCAGCCGCAGCGCCTCGGCGGGGCCGGCCAGGTCCAGCAGCAGCGCGTGCGGCTGGACGAGGAACACCGCATCGACGACGGCCGCGGGAGCATCCATGCGGACCAGTATGCCGCCGCTTCAGGACATCGACCGTGCGCGCTCGAGCGCCTGTTCCACGGTGCACGGGCGGGCAAAGCGGTCGCTCAGCACGGTCTCGGTGCGCAGCTTGATGTCGGCCGGGCCGAGCACGACCCCGCTGGCATGCCGGATCGCGAAGGTCAGGGTCGCCTCGGTGACGAAGTCGACCTCCCAGCCCTCGTCGCTGGCGTGGCGGGCGGTGGTCTCGCAGCACTGCTCGGTCCGGAACCCGGCCACGATCAGGCGCCGTATGCCCTGCTGGTGCAGCCAGACGGGCAGGCCCGTGCCCACCAGCGCGCTGTGGCGATGCTTCAGGAACCCGGCCGCCGCCGTGAAGGGGGCCAGGCCGTCGAGCGGGCGCACGTGGCCGGAGGCGAGCGACCACGGGTTGTCCACCGTCTCCGGGCCGTCGCTGTGGAGGATGCTCACCACCGGCACCCGCGCCGCCTGGGCCCCGCGCAGCAGGGCGTTGGTGCGCTCCAGGAAGTCGGGCACCTCGGCCGCGTTCCAGTACGGGCGGTGGCGGATCGACTCCTGGATGTCGACGAGGATCAGTGCGCTGTTCATGGGGTGTCGCCGTTGGGTGGGGAATGGCGCCATCGTGCCGACGCGGCGGCCGGCCGTCGCGCCGGATGCGGACCGGCCGCGGGCGGATCCGGACATCCTTGCGGCCGACCTGCCCGGCGTCGCGCAGGCTTGGCCGCGCGCCAGGACCGCCCTGCGGCCGCGCAGCGCCTCTCAGCGCTGCTCGAAGCGGAACACCGCCACGCTGGCGCGCAGGTTGGGCCAGCGCCGCACCACCGCGCCGTCCTGCAGCCCGAAGCTGTCGGTCACCGCCAGCCCGCACTTGCGCGCCAGCACCTCGAAGTCGGCGAAGGTGCCCACGCGGATGTTGGGCGTGTCGTACCACTCGTAGGGCAGCGCCTTGGTCACCGGCATGCGGCCGCCCATCACCCGCAGCCGGTTGGGCCAGTGCGCGAAGTTGGGGAAGCTGACGATGCCGATGCGCCCCACGCGTGCCGTCTCGCGCAGCATGTGCTCGGTGTTGCGCAGGTGCTGCAGCGTGTCGAGCTGCAGCACGACGTCGAAGCTGCGGTCGTCGAAGAGCGCCAGGCCCTCCTCGAGGTTGAGCTGGATGACGTCGATGCCGTGGCGCAGCGCGGCCTGCACGTTGGCGTCGGCCAGCTCGATGCCGTAGCCGCTGCAGCCGCGGGTGCGAATCAGGTGCGCGAGCAGCTCGCCACTGCCGCAGCCCAGGTCGAGCACGCGGCTGCCGGCCGGCACCAGGTCGGCGATCAGCTCGAGGTCGCGGCGCTCGCTCACGACGCCGCCTCGGCCGCGATGCGCTCGAAGGTGGCGCGCAGCACGCCGTGGTAGCGCCCGTCGTCGAGCAGGAAGGCGTCGTGGCCGTGCGGGGCGCCGATCTCGGCGTAGCTGGCCGCGATGCGGTTGTCCACCAGCGCCTTGACGATCTCGCGCGAGCGCGCCGGCGGAAAGCGCCAGTCGGTCGTGAAGCTCACCAGCGTGAACCGCACCTCGCGCGTGGCCGGGTCGTGCGCGAAGGCGCGCGCGAGATCGCCGCCGTGCGCGCGCGCGGGGTCGAAGTAGTCGAGGGCGCGCGTGATCAGCAGGTAGGTGTTGGCGTCGAAGTACTCGCTGAACTTGTCGCCCTGGTGGCGCAGGTAGCTCTCGACCTCGAACTCGATGGCCTGCGTGCTGTAGCCGAGCGACCCGTCGGCGCTGCGGAGCTCGCGGCCGAACTTGCGCTCCATCACGTCGCCGGCCAGGTAGGTGATGTGCCCGATCATCCGCGCCACGCGCAGGCCGCGGCGCGGCACCACGCCGTGGGCGTAGAAGTGGCCGCCATGGAAGTCGGGGTCGGTGACGATGGCGCGCCGCGCGACCTCGTTGAAGGCGATGTTCTGCGCGCTCAGGTTCGGCGCCGTGGCCACGGCCACGCAGTGGCGCACGCGCGTCGGGTGGCGCAGCGTCCAGGCCAGCGCCTGCATGCCGCCCAGGCTGCCGCCGAGCACGGCCGCCAGGCGGTCGATGCCCAGCCGGTCGACGAGCCGCGCCTGCGCGTCGACCCAGTCCTCCACGGTGACCACCGGGAAGTCGGCGCCCCAGGCGCGCCCGGTCGCGGGGTTCACGTGCATCGGCCCGGTGGAGCCGAAGCAGGAGCCTGGGTTGTTGACGCCGATGACGAAGAAGCGGTCGGTGTCCAGCGGCTTGCCGGGGCCGACCAGGTTGTCCCACCAGCCGGGCTGGCCGCGCGCGTCGAGTCCGGCGACGTGCGCGCCGGCGTTCAGCGCGTGGCACACGAGCACCGCGTTGCTGCGCGCGGCGTCGAGCGTGCCGTAGGTCTCGTAGACGAGGTCGTAGGCCGGCAGCCGCGCGCCGCTGGACAGCGGCAGCGGGTCGGCGAAGTGCATCGTGTGCGAGGGGACGGTGCCGAGCGAGGCCATGCCGGAGAACGAAACAGCCCGGGGCCGCCATCACGGCCACCGGGCTGGTGGGCCTGTTTAGCGGCATTTGTAGAGCGCCCGCAATCCGGGACAAATCGGCGCTGTGGACGCAAAGTATAGCCAGCGCCTACGATGCGCAGCGGTGCACGCTGCGGTCTCTTTCCGGTTCGGCTCCCGACGGCTCGACGCTTCGGACCCCTCGGACCACACCGGTCGCACCGTTCGTTCGCATCGTTGCCCTTGACCCCCCGCCACTTCCCGCCATCGGACGCCAGCCGCATGACCCGCCTGCCCTCGACCCTCGTCCTCTACCTCGCCCTGGTCGGCGGCGCCGCTGCGCAGCCCGCGGCCGAGCCGCGACCGCCCCTGTGGGAGCTGGGCCTGTTCGGCGTCACCGGCACGCAGCTCGCCTACCCGGGCTCGGCGCAACGCGTCACGCCCACGCTGGTGCTGCCCTACTTCGTCTACCGCGGCCCGCTGCTGCGGGCCGACCAGGGCACGGTGGGCCTGCGCGCGGCGCGCACCGCGACCACCGAGCTCGACATCGGCTTCGCCGGCGCCTTCGGCTCGGCGGCCAGCGACAACCGCGTTCGCCGTGGCATGCCCGACATCGGCACGCTGGTGGAGTTCGGGCCGCGCCTTCGCATCGACCTGGGCAGCGCGCCCGGCGGCGGCCGGTGGGGCGCCGCGCTGCCGCTGCGCGGCGTGTTCGACCTGTCCGACGGTTTCGCGCACCGCGGCATCACTTTCGAGCCGTCGCTGTCGTGGAGCCGCACGGCGCGCGGCGGCTGGCGCTACGGCGTGGCCGGCAGCGTGCTGCTGGGCAACGAACGCATCGCCGACACCTTCTACGAGGTGACGCCGGCGCAGGCCACCGCGGCCCGGCCGGCCTACGACGCGCGCTCCGGCCTGATCGCCACCCGGCTGACCTTCAGCGCCGGCCGCACGATCGGCGAAGACTGGCGGGTGTTCGGCTACGTGCGCGCGGAGACGGTGGCCGGCGCGGCCAACCGCTCGAGCCCCCTGGTCGAGCAGCGCACCGGGCTGTCCGGCGGCATCGGCCTGGCATGGACCTGGCGCCGCTCGCAGCGGCCGGCCGCCGACTGACGGCCCGACCGGGCGGCGCTGGCGGCTCTGGCAGCTCTGGCAGCTCTGGCAGCTCTGGCAGCTCTGGCAGTGCGGGCCCGGGCCGGGCTACCGCGGCGGCCGCGCCGCAGCTACGCCTGGGTCGGCGGCGCGGTCTCGGCGAAGCTCGGCCGCTGCATCAGCTTGGCGTGCAGCTTGCCGAGGTTGGGGTGGCGCTCGCGCCAGTCGATGTCGGGAAAGCGGAAATCGAGGTAGCCGAGCGCGCAGCCGACCGCGATGTCGGCCAGCGTGAAGTGGTTGCCCGCGCAGAAGGGCTTGTCGCCCAGGCCCCGCCCCATCGCCTCGACCGCGCCATCGACACGGCTCATCTGGCGCTCGATCCAGGCCCGGCTGCGCTCGCCGTCAAGGCGGCCGGCCCAGTGGGCCTCGAGGCGGGCGAGGATCGCGGCGTCGAGCAACCCGTCGGCGAGCGCCTCCCAGGTGCGCACCTCGACGCGCTCGCGCCCCGAAGGCGGGATCAGCCGGCCCACCGGCGACAGGGTGTCGAGGTACTCGACGATCACGCGCGAGTCGAACACGGCCTCGCCGCCGTCGAGCACCAGGCAGGGCACCTTGCCGAGCGGGTTGCTCTGCAGGATCGTGTCCCGCGCCCACACGTCCTCCAGCACGAGCTGGAAGTCGAGCTTCTTCTCCGCCATCACGACGCGCACCTTGCGCACGTAAGGGCTGGTCAGGGCACCGATCAGTTTCATCGCTTGGTTTTCTCTTTGGGGCGGACGACAGCGGTGCCGATTCTAGGTTCAGGGCGTGGGCGGGCTGCCCGTGGGGCGGCTGGTGAAGTCGACGCGGGCGCTGCGGCCGCCGAGCGAGAGCTCGGCCGTCGCCGGCGCCATCCGCGACACGATCGCCCCCGCGCGCACCACGAGCAGGCGCTGCGCCCGCAGCCGGATCGCCTCGGCCGGGCTGCGGGCCTGCAGAAGCAGGAAGTCTGCCCGGCACCCGGGCTCGAGCCCGTAGCCTTGCAGCCCGAGCACCCGGGCGGCGCCGCAGGTGACGGCGTCGAAGCACTGCCGCTGGCCGGCCAGCGAACTCATCTGCGCCACGTGCAGGCCCATCGACGCCACCTCGAGCATGTCGCCCGAGCCCAGGCCGTACCAGGGATCCATCACGCAGTCGTGGCCGAAGGCCACGTGGATCCCGGCGGCCAGCAGCTCGGGGACCCGGGTCATGCCGCGGCGCTTGGGGTAGGTGTCGTGGCGGCCCTGCAGCATGATGTTGATCAGCGGGTTGGCCACCACGTGCACCTGCGCCTCGGCCAGCAGCGGGATCAGCTTGGACACGTAGTAGTTGTCCATCGAGTGCATCGAGGTCAGGTGCGACCCGGTCACCCGGCCCTGCAGCCCCAGCCGCTGCGCCTGGCAGGCGAGGGTCTCGACGTGGCGGCTCAGCGGGTCGTCGCTCTCGTCGCAGTGCATGTCCACCGGCAGGCCGCGCCGCGCGGCCAGCTCGCACAGCAGCCGCACGCTCTCGGCGCCATCGGCCATCGTGCGCTCGAAGTGCGGGATGCCGCCGACCACGTCGACCCCGAGGTCGAGCGCGCGGTCGAGGTTGGCCAGCGCGGTGGGGCTGCGCAGCAGGCCGTCCTGCGGGAAGGCCACCAGCTGCAGGTCGATCCAGGGCGCGACGCGGCGCCGCACCTCGAGCAGCGCACGCACCGCGAGCAGCCGGTCGTCGCAGACGTCGACGTGCGTGCGGATGGCCAGCAGCCCGCGCGCCACCGCCCAGTCGCAGTACGCGAGCGCCCGCCCGGCGATCGCCTCCTCGGTGAGCAGCGGCTTGAGCTCGCCCCACAGCCGGATGCCCTCCAGCAGCGTGCCGCTCTCGTTGAGGCGCGGCAGCCCCAGGCTCAGCGTCGCGTCCATGTGGAAGTGGGCATCGACGAAGGGCGGGCTCAGCATCCAGCCGCCTGCCTCGACGATCTCGGCCCCCGGGGGCGCCGCCAGGCCGGGTCCGACGGCCGCGATGCGCCCGCCCTCGGCGAGCAGGTCGATGTCTTGGCGGCCGTCGGGCAGACAGGCGCGACGAATCAGCAGCGGGGCGGCGGTGGGCATGTCGGGGCGGGGTGGCGCGCGTGCCGCATTGGGGCGGACGGGCGGGAAGCCGGCAGGAAGCCGGCAAGAAGCAGGCAGCATAGGCCAAGCGCGCGGCTTCGTTGACGCCGGGCAAGGATCGCACGCGCAGGCCGCGGCCTTCCGGCGGCGGCGCTTGTCAATTCCGTATCGGCCGGTGCATAGTGGGCTCGTCCGATACCGCCCGCCGTGCCTCCCCTCCGGCCCACCGCCCCCAGGGCTCCCTGCCCGCCGCCCCCCACCCCTTCCCTGCGCGCCCGCCCGACGGCAGGCGCGTCGTCCGCCCACCCCGGCGTCCAACGCCCAGGAGGTATTCAATGAACCTGACGATCAGCGGCCACCATCTCGAAGTCACACCCGCCTTGCGTGAGTACGTGCTCACGAAGCTCGAGCGCGTCACGCGTCACTTCGACCAGGTCGTCGACGTCTCCGTGCTGCTCACCGTGGAGAAGCTCAAGGAGAAGGAGCGACGCCAGCGCGCCGAGGTGACGCTGCACGTCAAGGGCCGCGACATCTTCGTCGAGCAGAGCCACGAGGACCTGTACGCCGCCATCGACCAGCTGATGGACAAGCTCGACCGCCAGGTCGTGCGCCACAAGGACCGGCTGCAGGACCACCACCACACGGCCGCCAAGCGGCTGGACGCCCAGGTCGACTGACCCGCGGCCCCTGCAGAGCCCGGACTGCGCGCCCGGCCGCCGGACGCCCGTCCCGCAACGCCCCGGCACCCCGGGGCGTTTTCACGAAACGAAATGCTTGTTGCCGGCGCGCCGCAGCGGCGTCTTTCCCACGCGTCCCGGGGGCTTTGGCTGCTGCGCCGCCGCAACACCCGGGTCTATGATCTGGCGCTCAGAAACGACTTCGTACGCGGCGCGGGGAGCACCGGCGCGGCGGCGGAGCAAGCCCCGCCATGAACCGTCTTGCCGCGATCCTGCCTGTCGCCAACGTGCTGGTGAACGTGGAGGCCACGAGCAAGAAGCGGGTCTTCGAGGCGGCAGGGGTGCTGTTCGAGAACGAGCACTCGATCGCCCGCGGCACGGTCACCGACAACCTCTTCGCCCGCGAACGGCTCGGCTCCACCGGCCTCGGCCACGGGGTGGCGATCCCGCACGGCCGCGTCAAGGGCCTGAAGAACCCGCTCGCGGCGGTGGTGCGGCTGCAGCAGCCGATCCCGTTCGACGCGCCCGACGAGGCGCCGGTGGCGCTGCTGGTCTTCCTGCTCGTGCCCGAGGCGGCAACGCAGCGGCACCTCGAGATCCTGTCCGAGATCGCCGAGATGCTGTCCGACCGCGAGCTGCGCGAGCGCCTGAAGACCGAGGGCGACGCCGCCGCGGTGCACAAGCTGATCTCCGACTGGGAACCGCTGAAGTCGGTGGCGTGAGCCGCACCCGACTGCGACGCGGCCGGAGTCCCGCGCGATGAAGCCGACCTCGATCAGCGCCGAGGCGCTGTTCGAGGCCCAGCGCGTCACGCTGCGCTGGGAATGGATCGCCGGGCACGCCCACCCGGAGCGCCGCTTCGACGACGACGCGGTGCGCGATGCGCGCAGCGCCGCCGACCTGGTGGGCTACCTGAACTACATCCATCCCTACCGGGTGCAGATCGTCGGCCGGCGCGAGGTGGCCTTCCTGCACCGCGACGGGCCGGAAGACCAGGAGCGGCGGATCTCGCGCATCGTCACGCTCGAGCCGCCGGTGATCATCGTCGCCGACGGGCAGGCCGCACCCGAGCGGCTGGTGGCCATGTGCGACCGCGCCGACATCCCGCTGTTCGTGACCCGCGAGTCGGCCGGGCACGTGATCGACGTCGTGCGCGGCTACCTCGGGCGCCACTTCGCCGAGCGCACCACGCGTCACGGCGTGTTCATGGACATCCTGGGCCTGGGCGTGCTGATCACCGGCGAGTCCGGGCTCGGCAAGAGCGAGCTGGGTCTGGAGCTGATCAGCCGCGGCCACGGCCTGGTGGCCGACGACGCGGTCGACATCTACCGCACCAGCCAGACGGCGCTCGAGGGCCGCTGCCCCGAGCTGCTGCAGAACCTGCTGGAGGTGCGCGGCATCGGGCTGCTGGACATCAAGGCCATCTTCGGCGAGACGGCGGTGCGCCGGAAGATGAAGCTGCAGCTGATCGTCCACCTGGTGCGCGGCGAGACGCTGGAGCGCGACTTCGAGCGGCTGCCCTACGAGCCGCTGTACGAGGACGTGCTCGAGATCCCGGTGCGCAAGGTCGTCATCGCGGTCGACGCCGGCCGCAACCTGGCGGTGCTGGTGGAGGCGGCGGTGCGCAACACGGTGCTGCAGCTGCGCGGCATCGACACCTACCAGGAATTCATCCGCCGCCACCAGGCGGCGATGGATGCCGGCAGCGACGGCTGAACGCGCCCGGGCCCGGGCGCGGGCCGCCGCGCCCTACTTGGCGCCGCGGTGCGGGCAGCCCGCCTTGGCGCAGCGGGCGTACAACGCCAGCGAGTGCTCCTGCAGGTCGAACCCGCGCTCGGCGGCGATGGCACGCTGGCGCTGCTCGATGTCGGCGTCGTAGAACTCCTCGACCCGGCCGCAGTCCAGGCAGACCAGGTGGTCGTGGTGCTGGCCCTGGTCGAGCTCGTAGACCGCCTTGCCGCTCTCGAAGTTGCTGCGCGTCAGCAGCCCGGCCTGCTCGAACTGCATCAGCACCCGGTACACGGTGGCCAGGCCGATGTCGGAGCCCTCGGCCAGCAGCGCCTTGTAGACGTCCTCGGCCGTCATGTGGCGCGGCGCGCCGCGCTGGAACACCTCGAGGATCTTGATGCGCGGCAGCGTCGCCTTCAGGCCGCTGCTCTTCAGTTCTTCGGCATGCGTCATCGGGACCGCCTCGCTGGCGCGCCGGCCCCGGCGCAGCCGGCGCCGGGGGCGCAGATAGAATCGGCGACCATCATATCCAGCACCCGCGCGCCGCCGGCGCGCGCCCGGGGTGCCCCGCCGCCGATGCGCCGAATCGCCGCCGTAACCCTGCTCGCCTGCGCCAGCGTGCTCGCCGGCTGCGGCGCACTGCAGCGCACCGACAGTTTCCTCGGCCTGATCACGCCCTACCGCATCGACATCGTGCAGGGCAACGCGATCACCAAGGAGCAGGCGGCGCTGGTCCGGCCCGGCAGCACGCGGCTGCAGGTGCGCGACGCGCTGGGCACGCCGCTGGTGGCCGACCCTTTCCACGCCAACCGCTGGGACTACATCTTCACGCTGCGCCGGCCCGGTGCCGAGCTGCAGCGGCGCAGCGTCGTGGTCCACTTCGACGGCGACGTCGTGCGCGCGATCGAGGCGCCCGACCTGCCGAGCGAGCGCGAGTTCGTCGCCAGCATTACGCGGCCGCGCACGCTGCGCACGCCGCGGCTGGAGCTGAGCGCCGAGGAGCGCGCCGCGCTGCCGGTGCCGCCGCGGCGTGAGGCGCCGGCGCCCGAGCCCATCGGCCCGGTGCGCAGCTACCCCCCGCTCGAGCGCTCCTGAGCGCCGCTGCCGCCCGCATGCCCAGGGTCGCGATCGCCGGCGCCTCCGGCCGCATGGGGCGCATGCTGGTCGAGGCCGTGCTGGCGGCGCCCGACCTGCGCCTGAGCGGCGCGCTCGACGTCGCGGACAGCCCCTGGATCGGCCAGGACGCGGCGGCCTTCCTCGGCAAGGCCGCCGGCGTGCCTGTCACGTCCGACCTGGGAGCAGGCCTGTCCGGCGCGGACGTTCTGATCGATTTCACGCGCCCGGAGGGCACGCTGGCCCACCTCGCGGCCTGCCGCTCGCTCGGCGTGCGGATGGTCGTCGGCACCACGGGCCTGTCGCCTGCGCAACGCGAGACGCTGGCTGCCGCCGCGGCCGACATCGCGATCGTGCACGCCCCCAACATGAGCGTCGGCGTCAACGTGATGCTCCGGCTGGTGGAGCAGGCCGCCCGCGCGCTGGGCGCGGGCTACGACCTCGAGGTCGTCGAGGCCCACCACCGGCACAAGGTGGACGCGCCCTCGGGCACCGCGCTCGCGCTGGGCGAGGCGCTGGCGCGGGCGCGCGGCGTCGGCCTGGCCGATGCCGCGGTCTATGCGCGCGAAGGCCACACCGGTGAGCGCCGCGCGGGCAGCATCGGCTTTGCCACGGTCCGCGGCGGCGACATCGTCGGCGAGCACACGGTGCTGTATTGCGGCACCGGCGAGCGGCTCGAGATCAGCCACCGCAGCGCCAGCCGGGCCAACTACGCCGACGGCAGCCTGCGCGCGGCGCGCTTCGTCGTGCAGCAGCCGCGCGGCCTGTTCGGCATGGCCGACGTGCTCGGGCTGTAGCCGCGCCCGCAGCTCTCCGCCGGCGATGCAGAACCTGGCCGACCTCTGGGCTCGCGGCGACGCCGTCGGCCGCGCGGTGGCACTGCTGCTGCTGGCGATGTCGGTGGCCGCATGGGTGCTGATCCTCTGGAAGACCTGGGGCCTGCGCCGCGCGCGCAACGACATCGGCCGCGCGGTGCCGGCGTTCTGGGATGCCGCCACGCTCGAGGACGGGCGCACCCGGCTGGCCGCCGCCGACCGCGAGGGCGTGCTGCTGCCGCTGGTCGATGCGGCGCTGCAGGCCGCGCCGGGCGGTACGTTGGAGGCCGACGCCGCGCGCGCCACGCAGCTGACGCGGCGCCTGCGCGACGCGCTGCACCGGGGCCTGGCGCGGCTGCAGTGGGGGCAGGTCGTGCTCGCCTCGGTGGGCAGCACGGCGCCCTTCGTCGGCCTGTTCGGCACCGTCTGGGGCATCTACCACGCACTGGTGAGCATCGCCGCCGCGGGAACGATCACCATCGACCGGGTCTCGGGGCCGATCGGCGAGGCGCTGGTGATGACGGCAGCCGGCATCGCGGTGGCGGTGCCGGCCGTGCTCGCCTACAACCTGTTCGGCCACTGGATCGCCGCCTGTGAGGCCGACCTCGAGGGCTTCGCCCACGACCTGCGCGAGCTGGTGCTGGGCCCGGGGCCGCGCCCGCCCGGGGCCTGACGCCATGGCCTTCGGCCGCCTCGAGCGCAACGCCGGGTCCCGGCCGATGAGCGACATCAACATGACGCCGCTGATCGACGTGATGCTGGTGCTGCTGGTGATCTTCATCGTGACCGCGCCGCTGATCGGCTCGAGCCTGAAGCTCGACCTGCCCCGGGCCGAGGCCGGCAGCGGCGGCGATGCGCCGGCCGCCGTGGCCATTGCGATCGACGCCCAGGGCCGGCTGTTCCTCGGCGAGGAGCCGGCCGACCGGGCGGCCATCGTCGAGCGCGCCCGCGCCGCCGCCCAGCGCAACCCCGCCACCGAGGTGCAGCTGCGCGCCGACCGCAACGTGCCGTACGGCAGGGTGGCCGAGCTGATCGGCTGGGTGCAGGAGGCCGGCCTGACCCGCATCGGGCTCGTCACCGAGGCCGAGCCCGCGCGCTGAGGGCGGCCGCCGGCGGCCGTGCGCCCGGACCCCCTGCCTAGAATCGGCGCATGAACGACAAGTACGTACCCGCCGAGGTCGAGGCGGCTGCGCAGGCGCACTGGGAGGCGCGCGACGCCTACCGCGTGGCCGAGGACGCGGCGCGCCCGAAGTTCTACGCCTGCAGCATGCTGCCCTACCCCAGCGGCAAGCTGCACATGGGGCACGTGCGCAACTACACCATCAACGACATGATGGTGCGCTGGCTGCGGATGAAGGGCCTGAACGTGCTGATGCCGATGGGCTGGGACGCCTTCGGGCTGCCGGCCGAGAACGCGGCCATCGACAACGGCGTGGCGCCGGCGGCGTGGACGCGCGCCAACATCGCCGAGATGAAGGCGCAGATGAAGCCGCTGTCGCTCGCCTTCGACTGGAGCCGCGAGGTCGCGACCTGCGACCCGAGCTACTACCGCTGGAACCAGTGGTTCTTCCTGCGCATGCTCGACAAGGGCATCGCCTACCGCAGGACGCAGGTCGTCAACTGGGACCCGGTCGACCAGACGGTGCTCGCCAACGAGCAGGTCGTCGACGGCCGCGGCTGGCGCTCGGGCGCGCTGGTGGAGAAGCGCGAGATTCCGGGCTACTACCTCGCGATCACGAAGTACGCCGAGGAGCTGCTCGCCGGCGTGGCCGATCCCTCGAGCCCGGACTACCTCGAAGGCTGGCCCGAGCGCGTGCGCCTGATGCAGGAGCACTGGATCGGCCGCAGCGAGGGCGTGCGCTTCGCCTTCCCGCACGACATCCGCGACGACGACGGCAACCTCGTGCAGGGCGGCCGCATGCACGTCTTCACGACGCGCGCCGACACGATCATGGGCGTCACCTTCTGCGCCGTCGCGCCCGAGCACCCGCTGGCGCAGCTGGCGGCCAGGCGCGAGCCCAAGGTCGCGGCCTTCGTCGAGGAGTGCAGGAAGGGCGGCACGACCGAGGCCGAGCTCGCGCTGAAGGACAAGGCCGGCCTGCCGCTGCACATGCACGTCACGCACCCGCTGACCGGGCAGCCGGTCCCGCTGTGGGTGGGCAACTACGTGCTGATGAGCTACGGCGACGGCGCGGTGATGGGCGTGCCGGGACACGACGAGCGCGACTTCGCCTTCGCGAGGAAGTACGGGATCGAGATCCTTCAGGTCGTCCACGTCGACGGCCTCGAGTACGACCACACGGCCTGGCAGGACTGGTATGCCGACAAGGAGCGCGGCATCACCGTCAACAGCGGCAACTGGAGCGGCCTGCCGTACAAGGCGGCGGTCGATGCCGTGGCGACGGCGCTGGCCGGACTGGGTCTCGGCGAGAAGAAGGTGACCTGGCGGCTGCGCGACTGGGGCATCAGCCGCCAGCGCTACTGGGGCACGCCGATCCCGATCATCCACTGCGACGGCAGCGACGAGCCGGGCCGCGAGCGGCCCGGCTGCGGCCCGGTGCCCGTGCCCGACGAGGACCTGCCGGTGGTGCTGCCCGAGGACCTGGTGCCCGACGGCCGCAGCAACCCGCTCGCCCGTTGCGAGTCGTTCCTGAACGTCGCCTGCCCGCGCTGCGGCCAGCCCGCGCGGCGCGAGACGGACACGATGGACACCTTCGTCGACAGCGCCTGGTACTACATGCGCTACTGCTGCCCCGACAGCACAGACGCCATGGTGGACGCGCGCAACGACTACTGGATGCCGATGGACCAGTACATCGGCGGCATCGAGCACGCGGTGCTGCACCTGCTGTACGCGCGCTTCTGGACCAAGGCGATGCGCGACCTCGGCCTGGTGTCGTTCGGCGAGCCGTTCCGCCGGCTGTTCACGCAGGGCATGCTGCTCAACGAGTGCTTCTACCGCGAGGACGCGGCCGGCAAGAAGCGCTGGTTCTACCCGAGCGAGGTCGACATCGACTACGACGAGCGCGGCGTGCCCACGGGCGCGCGCGCCAAGGCCGACGGGCTGCCGGTGATGCTGGGCGGCATCGAGAAGATGTCCAAGAGCAAGAACAACGTCGTCGAGCCCAAGGACATCATCGCGAAGTTCGGTGCCGACACCGCGCGCCTGTTCACGATGTTCGCCGGCCCGCCCGACCAGAGCGCGGCCTGGAGCGACTCGGGCGCCGAGGGCTGCTGGCGCTTCCTGCGCCGGGTCTGGAACTTCGGCGTGAAGGCGCGGCCGGTGCTGGCCCGGGCCGGCACCTCCACCGCCGGCGCCGGCACCGCGGCAGCGACGCTGCGGCGCGAGCTGCACCTGCTGCTGCGGCAGGTGGGCAACGACTACGAGCGGCTGCAGTACAACACCGTCGTCTCCGGCGCGATGAAGATGCTCAACGCGCTGGAGGACAGCCGGCTCGTCGAGGCGGCCGACGCCACGCCGGCCGACGCCGCGGTGCTGAAGGAAGGGCTGTCGCTGCTGCTGCGCGCGCTGTACCCGGCCGCACCGCACATCGGCCAGCAGCTGTGGGCAGGCCTCGGATATGCGGCCGGGTTCGGCGAGCTGATCGATGCCCCTTGGCCGCAGGTCGACGAGGCGGCACTGGTGCAGGACGAGGTCGAGCTCGTGCTGCAGGTGGCCGGCCGGACGCGCGGCACGATCCGCGTGCCTGCCGCGGCCGATCGCGCGGCGATCGAGGCGGTGGCGCTGGCCAGCCCCGAGGTCGCACGCTTCGGCGAGGGCCGACCGGCGCGCAAGGTCGTCGTCGTGCCCGGCCGGCTGGTCAACGTCGTCGTCTGATCCGCCGCCCGATGCTGCCAGCCGCCCGACGCCGCTTCCTGCTGTTGGGCGGCGCGACCGTCGCCCCGGCGCTGCTGGCCGGCTGCGGCTTCGCGCTGCGACAGCCGCCGCGGCTGGCCTTCGCGAGCATCGCCTTCACCGGCTTCGGGCCGCGCTCGCCGATGGCGCTGGCGCTGCGTCGCGCGATCGCGGCGCCCACCGTGGTGGTCGACGACCCCGCGCGCGCCGAGGTCGTGCTGCAGGCGCTGGAGGACCGTCGCGACAAGACCGTCGTCGCCTCCACTGCCGCCGCGCAGGTGCGCGAGGTGCAGCTGCGCGTGCGGCTCGCCTTCCGCGTCGACACGCCGGGGGGCCGCGAGCTGCTGCCGCGCGCGCAGCTGCTGCTCGAGCGCGACATGAGCACCAGCGAGACCGCGGCGCTGGCCAAGGAGCGCGAGGAGGAGGAGCTGTTCCGCGAGATGCAGGCCGACATCGTCCAGCAGGTGCTGCGCCGGCTGGCCGCGATCCGGCTCTGAGCGGGAAGGCGCCGCGCCGGCAACGACCATGCAGATCCAGCCCGACCAGCTCGCCGCGCAGCTCGCGCGCGGACTGCGCCCGCTGTACACGCTGCACGGCGACGAGCCGCTGCTGGCGATGGAGTGCGGCGACGCGATCCGCGCCGCGGCGCGCGCTGCCGGCTTCGAGGAGCGCCAGGTGTTCACGGTGGCCGGGGCGCACTTCGACTGGAGCGCCGTGCTCGGCGCGGCGCAGGCGCTCAGCCTGTTCGCGTCGCGCCGGCTGATCGAGATCCGCATCCCCTCGGGCAAGCCGGGCAAGGACGGCTCCGAGGCGCTGCAGCGCTACGTCGGGCAGCTGTCGGAGGACGTGCTGACGCTGGTGACGCTGCCGCGGCTGGACTTCCAGCAGAGCCGGTCGGCCTGGTTCGCCGCGCTCGACGGCGCCGGCGCCACGGTGCGGCTGGAGACGATCGAGCGCCATGCGCTGCCGGCCTGGCTGGCGCAGCGCCTCGCCCGCAACGGACAGCGCGCCAAGCCGGGCGAGGAAGGCCAGCGCACGCTCGCCTTCCTGGCCGACCGCGTCGAGGGCAACCTGCTCGCCGCGCACCAGGAGATCTCCAAGCTCGCGCTGCTGCATCCGGCCGGCGAGCTGTCGTTCGACCAGGTGCAGGCCGCGGTGCTCGACGTGGCACGCTACGACGTCGCCAAGCTCGCCGAGGCGGTCTGGGCCGGCCAGCCGGCGCGCGTGCTGCGCATGCTCGACGGCCTGCAGGCCGAGGGCGAGTCGGCCGTGTTCGTGCACTGGACACTGGCCGAGGACCTGCGCGCGCTGGCGCGCGCCCGCGCCCTGCTCGACGACGGCCAGCCGCTGCCGATGGCGCTGCGCACCGCGCGGGTGTGGGGCGTGAAGGAGCGGCTGTTCGAGCGCGTGCTGCCGCGGCTGTCGGCGGCGCGCCTGGCGTGGCTGCTTGACGGCGCGGCCGTCTGCGACGGCATCGTCAAGGGCCTGCCGCACCCCGAGTGGCCGGCCGGCCCGT
Source organism: Rubrivivax sp. (assembly GCA_020248915.1). Classification (GTDB taxonomy): domain Bacteria; phylum Pseudomonadota; class Gammaproteobacteria; order Burkholderiales; family Burkholderiaceae_C; genus Rubrivivax. The sequence goes on from JADCGP010000003.1 coordinate 151,715, forward strand.
GGCCGGCGCTGCGGCACTTCGCGCTGCGGCTGCTGCAGTCGGTCGCGCCGCGCGAGGCCGAGGCCGAGGCCGGCGGCCGGCGCGCCCTGGTGCTGCGGGCCTGAACCCGCCGGCGCCACCCGTGCCGGGCGGGCGCGCCAAGTGCGTCCGCGGCTCGTTCAGTACTGCCGCTCGCGCTGCACCAGGTGCGCCAGCGGTGCCCCCTCGTGCAGCGCACGCAGGTTGGCCGCCACCACCGCGGCGGCGCTGCGCTCGTCGGTCAGCGCGGCGGCATGCGGCAGCACGGTCACGCGCGGGTGGGCCCAGTACGGGTGCCCGGCAGGCAGGGGCTCGACGTGGAACACGTCCAGCACGGCATGGCGCAGGTGGCCGCGGTCGAGCGCGGCCAGCAGGTCCGCGTCGACCACGTGGGCGCCGCGCGCCAGGTTGACCACCGACGCGCCGGCGGGTAGCGCGGCAAAGAAGGCGGCGTCGAGCAGGCCGCGCGTGGCCGGCGTCAGCGGCAGCAGGTTGACGACGATCTCGGCGGCGGCCAGCCGCGGCGCGAGCGGCGAGCCGTCGCGCCGCCAGCCCTCGACGGCGTAGCCCTGGGCGGCCAGGCGGGCGCCGGCCGCCGCGCCCATCGCGCCCTGGCCGAGCACGAGCACGCGCACCTCGTCGGCGCGCCGCTGGCGGTGCTGGCGCCAGACCCCCTCGCGCTGGCGCCGCTGGTAGGCGAAGAAGCCGCGGTGGAGCGCGAGCACCGCCCACAGCGCGGTCTCGGCCATCGCGGCACTCATCGCCGGGTCGACCATGCGCGCGACGGGCACGCCGGCAGGCAGCGTGGGGTCGGCCAGCAGCCGGTCGACGCCGGCCCACAGGCTCTGGATCAGCCGCAGGTTCGGCAGCCCACGAAGGCTTCCGGGTGGCGGGTTGGCGACGATCGCCGCCTGCACCGCCGCCGCATCGACGCGGCCGCGGTCGACGTCCTCGCGCGTGCACCAGCGCGCCGCGGGCAGCGCCGATGCCAGTGCAGCCCCGAGCGCCGACTGCCAACGCCGCAGTTCCCCGGGTTCGAGCTCGCCCGCCAGCAGCAGCTGCATCGCGCTCACGGGGTGAGAGGCGATCCGGCCTCGGCCGCGCGCCGCAGCCGGGCCAGCGCCGCCGCCACCGTGGCAGCGCGCACCGCCGCGCGTTCGCCCGCGAGCTGCAGCCGCTCGGCCTCGATCCCGGCGGTCGTGCCCCAGGCCAGCCACACGGTGCCCACCGGCTTGCCCGGCACCGCGCCGCCCGGGCCGGCGATCCCGGTGACCGCCACCGCCAGCGTCGCGCGCGAGCGCGCCAGCGCGCCGGCGCACATCGCGCGCGCCACCTCGCCGCTGACCGCGCCGTGCGCGGCGATCAGCGCCGCATCGACGCCGAGCAGCTCGACCTTGGCCTGGTTGCTGTAGGTCACGAAGCCGCGCTCGAACCACTCGCTCGAGCCCGCCAGCGCGGTGCAGGCGCCCGCGATCAGCCCGCCGGTGCAGCTCTCGGCGGCAGCCAGCATCCAGCCGCGCCGGCGCAGCGCGGAGGCCAGCGCCAGCAGGTCGGCTTCGAGGGCCGGGGAGCCGAAGGCGTCGTCCATGACCGCCACGCCTAGGCGCTCCAGATTCGCAGCCACACCGCCAGGAACAGCAGCGTGCAGCCGGCGGCCACGAGGTCGTCGAACAGGATGCCCGCGCCGTGCCGCAGCGCGATCGGCTCGCCGGGGCGACGCTTCCAGAGCCGGTCGGCCCAGCCCACCGGGCCGGGCTTGGCGGCGTCGAGGTAGCGGAACAGCAGGAAGGCGGCGAACTGGCCCCAGAACCCGCTCGGCTGCAGCACCCACAGCACGATCCAGAAGGCCACCACCTCGTCCCACACCACCGCCGAGGGATCGGCGACGTCGAGGTGGCGCGCGGTCACCGTGCAGGCCCAGAGGCCGACGGCCAGCGACAGCGCGATCAGCAGCACGAAACCGCGGTCGTCCAGCCAGCGCTCCAGCACGACGAACGCGGCCCAGGCCCACAGCGTGCCCACGGTGCCCGGCGCGCGCGGCGCCAGCCCGCTGCCGAAGCCGAGCGCGACCCAGTGCGCCGGGTGCCGGCGCAGGAAGGCGAAGCCCGGCCGCGCGGCGCTCACCGGCGGTCCTCCGCGAAGTGGTCGAAGCCGGCGAAGCGGGCCGCCAGGGCCTGACCGTCCCGGTCGACCAGCCGCAGGCCGGGCTCGGCCTCGATCGTGCCGACGCGCGCGAGCGGCACGCCCGCGCCAGCGCCGGCCGCGAGTACGGCCTGGCGGCGCGCGACCGGCGCGGTGAACAGCAGCTCGTAGTCGTCGCCGCCGGCCAGCAGGCACTCGAGCTGCAGCTCGCGCGGCTGCCCGGCCAGCAGCACGCTGCGCGGCAGCGCGTCGACGTCCAGCCGGGCCCCGACGCCCGACGCGGCCAGCACGTGGCCGAGGTCGCCAGCCAGGCCGTCGCTGAGGTCGATCGCCGCGCTGGCCACGCCGCGCAGCGCCAGCCCGAGGCCGACCCGCGGCTCGGGCCGCTCCATCGCGCGCCGCGCGACCTCCAGGCCATCGCCTTCCAGAGCGACGCGGCCGCGGAAGGCCTCCAGCGCGAGCCGCGCGTCGCCGAGCGCGCCGCTGACCCAGACCTCGTCGCCCGCGCGCGCGCCCGAGCGCAGCAGCGCCTGCCCGGGCGGCACCTGCCCGAGCACGGTGATGCAGATCGCCAGCGGGCCGGCCGTCGTGTCGCCGCCCACGAGGTCGATGCCGTGCGCATCGGCGAGCTCGAACAGCCCCTGCGCAAACGGCGCGAGGAAGGACGCGTCGGCCCGCGGCAGGGCCAGCGCGAGCGTGAAGGCCAGCGGCTCGGCCCCGCAAGCGGCAAGGTCGGACAGGTTCACGGCCAGCGCCTTGTGGCCCAGCCGCTCCGGCGGCACGGTCGACAGGAAGTGCCGCCCCTCCAGCAGCATGTCGGTGGACACCGCGAGCTGCTGGCCCGGTGCCGGCACGAGCAGCGCGCAGTCGTCGCCCACGCCGAGCGCGACCCGGTCGCGGCGGCGCGGCGACCGGGTGAAGTGGCGCGCGATCAGCTCGAACTCGCCCATGGCCAGGTCCTCAGCCGCCCGGGGCCGCGTCGTGGTCGCGCAGCAGGTGCGCGAGTTCCACCGCCGAGCGCACGCCCATCTTGTCGAACACGCGCGCCCGGTGCACCTCGACCGTCCGCACCGAGATGTCCAGCGCGTCGGCCACCAGCTTGTTCGGCCGCCCGAGCGCGACCAGCCGCATCACCTCGCGCTCGCGCTCGGTCAGCTCGGACAGCGCGCGCGCGAAGGCGCAGCGGTCGCGGCGCGCCGCGAGCGCCTGCGCGGAGGCCGTCAGCGCCTGCTCGATGCGGTCGACCAGGGCGTTGTTGGAGAAGGGCTTCTCCACGAAGTCGAAGGCGCCGCGCTTGACCGCGGCCACGGCGGTCGGGACGTCGCCGTGGCCGGTCAGGAAGATCACCGGCAGCACGCCTGTCAGGCCGTCGGCGACCAGGCGCTCGAACAGCTCGACGCCGCTGCTGCCCGGCATGCGGACGTCCAGCAGCAGGCACGACGGCGCGTCGGGGAACGGCGCCGTGCGGGCGCGCCGCCAGTCCTCGAACGCGTCGGCGCTCGGGTGGTCCTCGGCGAGCAGCCGGCGCGAGCGCAGCAGCCAGGCGAGCGCCTCGCGCACGACCTCCTCGTCGTCGACGACGTGGACGACCGGGATGCCGAGCGCGGGGTCGAGGGCGAGCGTCATGGTCGGGGATCCGCCCCGTGCACCCGGGCGGGGCGACGGCTACGGGCCTGCATCGGCTCGATTGTCCTCGTCCGCCGCGCCGGAGCGGACCGGGGCTCCCGGCAGGACTTCCCCGGTGTCGGCCGCCGCCGCGACCGGCAGCGTGAAGGCGAAGGTCGTGCCCCGCCCGAGCGGCCCCGGGGCGAAGTCGAGCCGGCCGCCGTGCTGCTCGATGACCGTGCGGCACAACGACAGGCCCAGCCCCATGCCCTCGGCGCGGGTGGTGAAGAAGGGGGTGAACAGCCGCGCCGCGACCTCGGGGGCGATGCCGGGCCCGGCATCGGACACCGCGAAGCGCAGCTGCGCCGGGCCGGCGGGCCCGACGGCGATCGTCAGCACGCGGGCCCCGGGCGGCGTGTCCTGTTCCATCGCCTGGATGCCGTTGCGGGCCAGGTTCAGCAGCACCTGCTCGACCATCGTGCGGTCGCAGTGGACCCGCGGCGCTGCCTCCGGGATCGCGATGTCGATCCGGGCGCCGCTCTTGCGCGCCTGCATGCGCACCAGCGGCAGCACGGCCTCGACCAGCAGCGCGGGGGCCACGCTCTCGCGCGGCTGCTCGCGCCGGCGCACGAAGTCGTGCACGCTGCGGATCACGCGGCCGGCGCGCTCGGCCTGGGCCGCGATGCGGTCGAGCGAGTGCCGCAGCAGCCCCGGCGTGCCTTCGTTGCCGCCGGCTTCGCGCGCCGCGCCGCCCTCGAGCAGGTTCAGCGACCCGTGCGCGTAGCTCGCGATGGCCGCCAGCGGCTGGGTCAGCTCGTGGCTGAGCAGCGAGGCCATCTCGCCCACCGAGGCCAGCCGTGCGGTGGCCTGCAGGCGCTCCTGCTGCTGGCGCGACAGCTCCTCGACGCGGCGCTGGTCGCTCAGGTCGACCACCGCGCTCATCCAGCCGGTCTGCGCGCCCTGCCGGTCGCGCAGAGGTGCCTCGTAGATCATCACCGGGAAGCGCTCGCCGCTGCGGCGCACGAACACGGTCTCGAAGCCCTCGCGCGGCTCGCCGGGTGCGCGCCCGCGGCCGGCGAGCCGGGCCGCCTGCCGCGCCGCGTAGTCGGCGACGTGCTCCGGCGGCCAGTACGGCGCCGGAGTCGGCGGCCGCGCCGCACGCAGCTCCTCGAGCGTGAAGCCGACCATCGCGCAGAACGCCGGGTTGGCATAGGTGACGGCGCCGTCGAGGTCCCGCGCGCGCAGCCCGGTGGACAGCGAGTCCTCCATCGCCTTGCGAAAGCCGTAGGCCTCGGCCAGCGCGGCCTCGGCGGCGGCGCGCCGGCGGGCGTCGCGCACGAGCAGCCACACCAGCCCGGCCAGCGCGAGCGACAGGCCGAGGACGAGCGACACGGCGAGGTTGGGCACCAGGCCCGGCCGGCCGGCGGTGCTGTCGGCGCGCAGCAGCAGCGTCTGCCCCGGCAGCGGCACCGGCTGGGTGGCGACGAAGATGCCGCGGCCGCGCGCCGCGCCGGCGCGGGCGAGCCGGGCCCCGTCGCCCTCCACCAGCGACAGCTCGTAGCCGCGCTGCGGCAGGCCGGCCAGCACCGTCTCGAGCAGCGGCGCCAGCGCCACCGTGCCGACCATGAAGCCGACCTCGTCGCCGGTTGCGCGGGCCGGCAGGCACAGGTCGATCACTTCCTCGCCCAGGCCGCTGGCACGTGGCACGTAGTAGCTCCGGGAGGCCACCGGCGCGCCGCTGGCCGCGGCGGCCCGACAGGCCGCCTCGGCCTCGACGCCGACCTGGGCCCGCGCGAGCTGGTCGAACAGCGGCGGGCCGTACGGCGAGGCCGCCCATGCCGTCACGGAGAACGCGCCGTCGCGCCGCTCGAGGTGGCGCAGCTCGCGATGCGCGGGCAGCAGCCGGCGGGCGGCTTCCGTCCACCCGGCATCGGCGTGGTCGGCCGGCTGAAGCGCCTGCAGCGCCTGCTGCACCCGCAACAGCTCGCGCCGCGTCGCCGCCGACGCCTCCGCGGCGCTGCTTTCGACCTGGTCCTGAGCGCGACCGGACTCGTAGGCCGCGGTGAGCCACAGCAGCGCGCTCTGCGCCACCACCAGCAGCAGGCCGAGCGCGGCCCACGGCCCCCAGCGCCGCCAGTCCTGCATGCGCTCCGTGGCGCGGCCGGCGGGCGGCGCCGAGGGCGGTGGCGGCAACGCGGCCGGCGGGGAGGGTTCGGACACGGTGGTCGACACGGGTGCCGCGACGCACCCGTCGCAGGGAGACGGGTTCGACGGCACTCCGCCGCACCGGAGCATGGACGCGGGCGCCGCGGCCGGCCCGCGCAGTATTGCGCATCGGCCCTGCCGCCAGCGGATTCCGGCATCGGCTTCCTACAATTGGCCCCCCGCGGTCCTTCCTCGTCATTCCCTCGTCGGGCCCTCACGCCGACCGGGCCGCATCCCCCAGGAGTCTTGCCATGCCCGCCAGCGACCCCCACGGCACGCCAGCCGCTGCCGATCCGACTGCCGGCGCGCGTGGCAACGACCGGGCTGCGGAGTTGCGTCGCGCGGCGCTCGACTACCACGAGCGGCCGACGCCCGGCAAGCTGGCCATCAGCGCCACCAAGCAGATGCTGAACCAGCGCGACCTGGCACTCGCCTACAGCCCCGGCGTCGCCGCGGCCTGCGAGGAGATCGTCGCCGACCCGGCCAACGCCTTCCGCTACACCGCGCGCGGCAACCTGGTGGCGGTCGTCACCAACGGCACCGCGGTCCTGGGCCTCGGCGACATCGGGCCGCTGGCGGCCAAGCCGGTGATGGAAGGCAAGGCGGTGCTGTTCAAGAAGTTCGCCGGCATCGACGTCTTCGACATCGAGGTCGCCGAGAAGGACCTGGACCGCCTGGTCGACGTCATCGCGGCGCTGGAGCCCACCTTCGGCGGCATCAACCTCGAGGACATCAAGGCACCGGACTGCTTCTACGTCGAGCGCCGCCTGCGCGAGCGCATGAAGATCCCGGTCTTCCACGACGACCAGCACGGCACCGCCATCGTGGTCGGCGCGGCGCTGCTGAACGCGCTGAAGGTGGTCGGCAAGAAGATCGACGAGATCAAGCTCGTCACCAGCGGCGCCGGCGCGGCGGCGCTGGCCTGCCTGGGCCTGCTGCTGAAGCTGGGCGTGCGGCGCGAGAACGTCTGGGTGACGGACCTGGCCGGCCTGGTCTGGCAGGGTCGCGCCGAACTGATGGACGAGGACAAGGCGCAGTTCGCCCAGCCCACGCCGTTGCGCACCCTGGCCGAGGTGATCGGCGGCGCCGACGTGTTCCTCGGCCTGTCGGCCGCGGGCGTGCTCAAGCAGGACATGGTGCGCGCGATGGCGCCGCGGCCGGTCATCTTCGCGCTGGCCAACCCGACGCCGGAGATCCTGCCCGAGCAGGTCAAGGCCGTGCGCGACGACGCGATCATCGCCACCGGGCGCACCGACTACCCGAACCAGGTCAACAACGTCCTTTGCTTCCCGTACATCTTCCGCGGCGCGCTGGACAGCGGGGCGACGACGATCAGCGACGCGATGGAGATCGCGGCGGTGCACGCGATCGCCGAGCTGGCGCAGGCCGAGCAGAGCGAGGTGGTGGCTGCAGCCTACGCGGGCCAGACCCTCGCGTTCGGCCCGGAGTACCTGATCCCCAAGCCGTTCGACCCACGGCTGATGATCAAGATCGCGCCCGCGGTGGCGCGCGCCGCGGCCGCCAGCGGCGTCGCGCGGCGCCCGATCTCCGACTGGGACGCCTACGCCGAGAAGCTGCAGAGCTTCGTCTACGCATCCGGCCAGACGATGCGCCCGATCTTCGCTCTGGCCAAGCGCGCCAAGGCGCGGCGCGTGGCCTACGCGGAAGGCGAGGACGAGCGCGTGCTGCGCGCGGCGCAGATCGTGGTCGACGAGGCGCTGGCGCGCCCGACGCTGATCGGGCGCCCGGCGGTGATCTCGCAGCGCGTCGAGCGCTTCGGGCTGCGGCTGAAGGAAGGCGTGGACTACGACGTCGTCAACGTCGAGCAGGACGATCGCTACCGCGACTTCTTCACCACCTACCACCGGATGACCGAGCGCAAGGGCGTCACGGTGCAGGTGGCCAAGATCGAGATGCGCCGGCGCCTGACGCTGATCGGCGCGATGCTGCTGCACAAGGGCGACGTCGACGGGCTGCTGTGCGGGACCTGGAGCACGACGCACTCGCACCTGCACTACATCGACCAGGTGATCGGCAAGCGCGCCGGCGGCAGCCCGCGCACGACGCAGGACGTGCGCGTCTACGCCTGCATGAACGGGCTGGTGCTGCCCGGGCGCCAGGTGTTCATCGTCGACACCCACGTCAACGCCGACCCGAGCGCCGAGGAGCTGTGCGAGATCACCGTGATGGCCGCCGAGGAGATGATGCGCTTCGGCATCACGCCCAAGGCGGCGCTGCTGTCGCACAGCAACTTCGGCACCAGCGACCTCCCGAGCGCGCTGAAGATGCGTCGCGCGCTGGCGCTGCTGCGCGAGCAGGCGCCCTGGCTCGAGGTGGACGGCGAGATGCACGGCGACGTGGCGCTGGACGCCGAGGCGCGGCGCAAGCTGATGCCTCGCAGCACGCTGAGCGGCGACGCGAACCTGCTGGTGCTGCCCGACATCGACGCGGCCAACATCTCCTACAACCTGCTGAAGGCTGCCGCCGGCGGCGGCATCGCCATCGGCCCGGTGCTGCTCGGCGCGGCGAAGCCGGTCCACATCCTCACCCCCTCGGCCACCGTGCGCCGGATCGTCAACATGACCGCGCTGACGGTCGCCGACGCCGAAGCGGGCCGCCAGGCCATCCCAGGCGCCTGAGAAGTCGCGGACAGATCCGGCGCTGGGCGACCCGGCGGGCCGCGGCAGCGCGGGTCGCGTCCCGCCGCTGCGATCCTTGGGGCTCTCGCCGGAGTCCCGGATGGCTCTGCACAGGGCCATAGACGAAAGTGAGCGCGCGCAATCTCGATTGCAATCCCGCCCCAACCCTGGGCGCGACCTTGAGTTCAAGGGGGGTGTCGGGTAGACTTGCGGATTGATTTTTCCAGGGTTAACCCGTGTTTCAGGCCGGCCGTCCCCCGTCCGGGCATCCGTTTCGCAGCGCTCTCCGCAGGCTGGGACGGGCCGCGGCGCTCGGTGCGGCGGTGGTGCTCGCTGGCGGGGTGGGCCTGCCGGAGGCCCGGGCCCGGACGCCCGAGTCGCCGGCGGCAGTGGCGGCCGTGGCGCTGGCCGACCTTCCGCCGCAGGCCCGCGCCACGCACCGGCTGATCCTCCAGGGCGGGCCGTTCCCCTACCGCAAGGACGGCACCGTGTTCTTCAACCGCGAGCGGCTGCTGCCGCCCAAGCCACGGGGCCACTACCGCGAGTACACCGTCGAGACCCCCGGCTCCCGCGACCGCGGCGCCCGGCGCATCGTCTGCGGGGGCGATCCGCCGGAGCGGCCCGACGTCTGCTACTACACCGCCGACCACTACGCGAGCTTCCGCCGCATCGTGCAGTGAACTTCGGCGTCAGGACGAATCTCACCCCCAGCCCCAGAAGAGAAATGGAGAGGAAAGCGACCATGCAGTTGCAGTCCATCCGACCGAACATCGTGCAGGCGATCCGCGCCTACCGCGTCAGCGACCTGATGCAGGCGGCGGCCGACGCGGGCCAGCACTTCCTGTACGCCAACCTTTCGCAGGCGCAATCCAAGCCGGACGTGCTCGAGGCGATCGCCCGGGCGTTCACGTTCCCGCCGCACTTCGGCAAGAACCTCGACGCGCTCTACGACTGCATGACCGACCTGGTCCACAAGTCGGGGCAGCAGCCTGGGTTCGTCGTCGTGCTCGAGCAGCTCCCTGACGGACCGCGCTTCGACCGCGAGGCGCGCGAGCAGCTGCTCGACGTGTTCCGCGACGCCGCCGACTTCTGGGGCGAGAGGCGAATACCGTTCCGGTGTTTCTATTCTTTTCTGTAGCCCGCTCCCAGGAAAACGGGTCATGGGAGCGGGCTGCGGAAGGGGCCCAAGGAAGCAACGGTATCGTCCCGAAGCCGCCGGTGAAGGTGGCGGTGCCCAAGAACGGCGCCAATCCGAACTTCGGCGTCAACATGCCGAAGATGGTGAGCGCCTTCGACACCGCGGCCTGGCTGAAGGCCGCGGCCTGAGCCGCGCCGCGGCAGTGCCAGGGCGGCCTGCAGGCCGCCCTGCGCTTTTTCAGCGCGGCGCCGCTGCCAGCGATGCGGCCAGCGCGACGTACTCCGCCACCGGCACTTCCTCGGCGCGCCGCTGCAGGTCGAACGGGGTTGTCGCGCCGCGCGCCTGCAGCCAGCGGCCGAGCGAGTGGCGCAGCAGCTTGCGCCGCATCGAGAAGGCCGCCGTCACCAGTTCGCCGAGCAGCACCGCGTCGGCCAGCGCCGGCGCGGCCAGCGGCACCATGCGCACCACCGCCGAGTCCACCGCGGGCGGCGGGTCGAAGGCCGACGGCGGCACGTCGAGCAGCATCTCGATCGCGTAGCGCCATTGCAGCATCACCGACAGGCGGCCGTAGTCCCGTCCGCCGGGCGCCGCCGCCATCCGCGCGACGACCTCCTTCTGCAGCATGAAGACCTGGTCGGCGACGCTCGCGGCCACGCCGAGCAGGTGGAACAGGATCGGCGTCGAGATGTTGTAGGGCAGGTTGCCGATGATCCGCAGCGCGCCGCCGGGCGGGGCCGCGGCGAGCGCCGCGAAGTCGACCTTCAGCACGTCGGCCTGCAGCACCTCGACACCGGGCACGCCGCGCCAGCGCAGCGCCAGGTCGCGGTCGAGCTCGATGACCGTCAGCGCCCCTGCGCGCTGCAGCAGCGGCCGTGTCAGCGCGCCGAGCCCCGGGCCGATCTCGACCAGGCGCTGCCCGGGCTGCGGGTCGATCGCGCGCACGATCGCGTCGACGACGCCGTCGTCGACCAGGAAGTGCTGACCGAAGCGCTTGCGCGCGACGTGCGGCTTCAACGCGGTGGCCCGCCGCGCCCCGCTCAGGGCGGGTCCCGCAGCTCGACGTAGGCGCGCGAGCGCAGCTCCCGGGTCCAGTCGATGTAGGCCTGCTCGAACTTCTGCTCGCGCAGCGCGATCCGGGCCTGCTCGCGCTGCTGGCGCGGCTCGAGCGTGACCTGGCGCCGCTCGATGACCTGGATCAGGTGGACGCCGAAGCGCGAGACCACCGGCTCGGACAGCCCGCCCACCGGCAGCGCGTCCATCGCCTGCTCGAACTCGGGCACCATGGTGCCGGGAGCGGACCAGCCGAGGTCGCCGCCGCCCGCGGCGCTGCCGTCCTCGCTGAACTGCCGCGCGATGTCCTCGAAGCTGCGCTGCCCGGACTCGATCTGCCGGCGGTACTCCGCGAGCCGCTGCGCCGCCACCTGCACGGGCAACTGGGGCGAGCTGCGCAGCAGCACGTGCCGAGCCCGCGTCTGCGTGACGCGGTCGGGGCCGGAATCGCGGCGCTCGAGCAGCTTGATGACGTGGAAGCCCGCGCCGGAGCGCACCGGCGCGCTGACCTCGCCGGGCTTGAGCGTGCGCACCGCCTCCACGAACAGGTCGGGCAGGCGCGAGGCCGGGCGCAGGCCGATCTCGCCGCCGCGCTCGCGGTTGCCGTCCTCGGACACGTCGCGCACGACCCGCGCGAAGTCCTCGCCGGCGCGGATGCGGGCGAGCGCCCCGTCGATGCGGGCCCGCCGCGCGGAGACGGTGGCCTCGTCGGCACCCTCGGGCACGGCGACGAGCACCTGCGCAAGGTTCAGCTCGGCATTCGCCGCAGCGGCCTCGCGCTGCTGCGCCAGGTAGCGGTCGATCTCCTCATCGGTGATCCGGATGCGCTGGTAGACCTCGCGCTCGCGCAACCGCTCGACCAGCATCTGGTCGCGCAGGTTGGCGCGGAAACGGGCGAAGTCCAGGCCCTCGGTGCGCAGGCGGTCGCGCAGCACCTCGACGGTCATCTGGTTCTGCGCCGCGACGCTCTGCACCGCGCGGTCGAGTTCGGTGTCGTCGACGCGCACCCCGCTGTCGCGCGCGCTGGTGATGATCACACGCTCGTCGATCAGGGCATCGAAGACCTGGCGCCGCAGCTCGGTGTCGGCAGGCAGGCTCAGGCCGGCGCGCGAGGCCTCGGCGCGCGCCCGTGCGAGCCGCTGCTCGACCTCGCCCGCGGTGACGAGCTCCTGGTTGACGACGGCAGCGATCCAGTCGCCGCTCAGCGGCGCGCGCAGCTGGGCCTGGGCGCCGCAGGGGAGCAGGGGCAGTGCGGCGGCGGCCAGCAACGCGAGACGGCGGAACGGATGCATGCGGCAGGGTCGGGGCGGGAGCAGGGGCGTGCGGGGGCGCGGCGGCCGCGGGGCAAGTGGGCGTCAGGGCTGCTGCGGCTCGCGCAGCAGCCGATAGCCGGGGATATTGTCCTTCAAGACCCCGAGCGGGTTCGAGCCGAGCCGAGACAGCCCCGTCAGCTCGAGCTGGAGCAGCAGCCGCGTGGTGGCCTGGCTGCGGCCGGTGGACAGCCGCTCGGCCACGACACGCGCGATCCAGCAACCCGCGTCGTACTCGACGCCGAGGATCGAGTCGGTGATGCGGCTGTCCTTGGCGCTGTAGTTCAGCCGGCCCACCGAGTACCACGAGCCCCGGCAGCCGCCGGCAGCCGCAGCCGCGCGCGGCGGCGCCTCGGCGAGCGGCCACTGCCAGGCGAGCTCGTACTGCTCGGCCAGGCCGCGCGTGAACCGATAGGTGAGGCTGGCCGTGCGGAACGGGCCCGGCGCATAGCGCGCGCCCAGGATCGTGCGTACCGCGCGTTGGATGTCGGGGCTGTACTGCAGCGCCGCGTCGAGCGACCACCCGGGCAGCACGCTGGTCGACCCGAGCAGCAGCGCGTCGGAGAAACGCTGGTTCTGCGCCGCGCCGTCCGGGCTTCCGTCGGCCTGCGGCGCGACGCGCTGCGGCCGCAGCCGGTAGCGCTGCACCAGCCCGAGCCGCAGCGCCTCGGCTCCGCTGGCGACATCGACCAGCCGCGTCGTCACGCCGGCCGTGACCTGGTGCAGGTCGGCCACGCGGTCGATGCCGGAGAAGCTGTTGTCGGCGTAGATGGAGACGAAGTTGAAGTCCTTGGCGGCGGCGTCGAAGTTCGGCAGGTCGTCCTGACGCCGGAAGGGCGTGTACACGTACAGCAGCCGTGGCTCGAGGGTCTGACGCAGCGCGCGGCCGAAGGCCTCGGTGCTGCGCTCGAGCTCGAGCCCCGAATCCACGCTGAGGGTCGGCACGACCCGCGCGCGATGGCTGCGGCCCACCGAGGCCGCGACGGCGTCGCCGCCGTAGGCCGCCGCGTTGACGGAAAGCCGCGGCACCAGCCACACGCCGCCTTCGCGCCACGGGCGGGCGAGCGTGCCGAGCAGGTGCAGCCGCTCGCCGGCGAGGCGGCCGCTGCCGGCCACGTCGGTCGAGGGCCGCACGAAACGGTTGTACTCGGCCTCGCCGTCAAGCTGCCAGGCGCCCCAGCGTGCGCGCGCACCGACGCCCAGCTGCGGGCTGCGCTGGTACGGCGCGACGATCGGGGCGTCGGCGTCCTGCAGGACCTGCCACTGCGCCAGCCGCGCGTAGGCCAGCACCTCGAGCGCCGGAGCGTCGCCGCCCGGCGCGCCGCCCAGCGCCAGGCGCCGCTCCAGGGCTACCCGCGTCGGCAGCAATCGCGTCGTCGGGCCGCGGCTGCGGCTCGGGAAATCGCGCCACCAGTCGCGGTCGGACACCCGGCTGGCGTCGACGCCGAGCTCCAGCGCCCAGGGCAGCCGGCTCTCGTGGGTCCAGCCAAGGGCGCCGCGCGCCCGCCCGTACAACCGGTCGTGGGGCAGCAGGTCCAGCCGCAGCTCGCCGCGGTACACGGGCTCGAGGTAGCGGAACTCGGCGTCCAGGCCCAGCCCGCGGCGCGTCGACAGGCGCGGCGCGAGCGTCGCGTCGCGGTTGGGCGCGAGGTTCCAGTACCAGGGCACGGAGACCTCGACGCCGCTGCGGTTGTCGAGGTTGACCGACGGCGGCAACCACCCGGTCTTGCGCGTGTCGCCGAGCGGGAAGCTCAGCGCGGGCAGCGCCAGGATGGGCGTGCCGAGGAAGCGCAGCACCGCGCCCTCGGCGATGCCCTCGTTGGCGTCGACATCGATCAGCACGCGGTCGGCCCGCAGCACCCAGTCGGGCTCGACCGCGCCCTCGGTGCCGTCGCGCGGGCAGCTGGTGTAGCTGGCCTGCAGCGCGCTCGAGCGCCCTGGCCCCAGGAAGTCGATGCGCACCGCGCTGCCGCCGGCGCCCAGCGCCGGCAGCTCGAAGCGAGGGTCGAGGAAGAAGCCCTCGAAGCGCTGCACGCGCAGGTCGAGCTCGCGCCCCGTGTAGATCGCCGCCGGGGTCTCGATGCGGACGCCGCCCACCGCGCCGGCGCGGTCTTCCGCGCTGTCGTAGGCGATGCGGTCGGCGCGGATGACGAGGCCACCGCGCCGGAACTCGACCTCGCCCTCGGCCACCGTCGTCAGCCCGGGCTGCCCTTGCAGCGTGCGCGCCTGCAGCACGATGGGCAGCCGGCGCGCGGCGGCCCCCCGCGGCGGCGCCTCCAGCACCGGGCTCGGCTGCAGCGGGGGCTCCGAGGACGTCGCCGTGCCGCGCGAGGGCTCGGCCGCCAGGGCCCTTGCAGGCGACGGCTGAGCCCCCGCTGCCGCCCTGGGCGCCGGGGCCGCGCCCGCGGCGGGTGGCGGCGGGGCGTCGGCCTGCGCCGCCGCGCTGGCGCCGAGCAAGGCCCCCGCCGCGGCGAGCAGCAACGCGTTCGTCGCGGTCGCCCGCGGCGCGGTGGGGCCCTGCAGTCGCTGGGAGCGGTGGCGGACGCGCGGCACGGGGCGGTCGGGTGGGCGACGCGCAGGGCGCCGGGGTGGGCTGCGAGCGGCGCAGGCGCTCCAGCCACGACACGGGTGTCGTCGGCCGCGGCGCGCGCAGTCGCTTCGTAGAATGTTAGCTGCAACTCCTCCGGCACCCCCGCCCGCTCTGGCGCGAGGACGCGACTGTCCGTGCCTGCCCGCGCCAAGCCGCACTCCACCCCAGCCGGGCCGCCGCGCGAGCGGCCCGCAGCTCCGCTGCCATGAGCCTCGAAACGGAAGCCATCGCGTGGCCCGACGCGGTCCGTCGCGACGTCTTCGAGCGCTGGCTCGAGGGCGTCGCCGCGTCGCACGCGCTCGACGTCGGCTCGCTCGCGCCGGCGTCGGCCGACGCCAGCTTCCGCCGCTACTTCCGCGTGCAGGGTGCCCACGGCTCGCGCATCGTGATGGACGCACCGCCACCGCTGGAGGACGTACGCCCGTTCGTGCACGTGGCCGGGCTGCTCCAGGCGGCCGGGCTGAACGGCCCGCGCGTGCTCGCGGCCGACGAGCAGCAGGGCTTTCTGCTGCTGACCGACCTGGGCCGCCTCCCGTACCTCGACGCCTTCGGGCAGGCTGGCCCTGCGGCCATCGACCGGCTGATGCGCGACGCGATCGAGGCCCTGGTCTGCTGGCAGCGGCGGGTACCGGCCGCGGCGCTGCCGCCGCTCACGCGCGAGTTGCTGCGCGCGGAGCTCGACCTGTTCCCGCAGTGGTGCGTGCAGCGCGAGTTCGGCGTCGCCTGGACCGACAGCCAGCGCGACGCCTGGGAGCGCACCAGCGAGCGGCTCGTCGCGCATGCGCTGGCCCAGCCCCGGGTGGCGGTGCACGCCGACTGGATGCCACGCAACCTGATGGTGGCCGATCCCAACCCGGGCATCCTCGACTTCCAGGACGCGCTGGCCGGGCCGGTCGGCTACGACATCGCCTCGCTGCTGCGCGACGCCTTCGTCAGCTGGGACGAGGAGCGCGAGCTCGACTGGGCGATCCGTTGGTGGGAGGCGGCACGGCGCGCCGGGCTGCCGGTGCCGGGCGACTTCGGCTCGATGTGGCGCGACATCGAGTGGACCGGGCTGCAGCGTCACCTCAAGGTGCTCGGCATCTTCTGCCGCCTCGCGCATCGCGACGGCAAGGGCCGCTATGTCGGCGACCTGCCGCGCTTCTTCGGCTACGCGACGAAGGTGGCGCTTCGCTACGCCGAACTGAAGCCGCTGCTAGGGCTGCTCGAGCCGCTGTCGGGCGCGCGCGTGCAGGCCGGCTACACCTTCTGAAGGCGCCTGCGGCGCACCAGGATCGGGCGCGATGCTGCACAGGATGCTGGGCCGCCGGCCCTATGCCGAAGTCGAGGCGGCGATGCGCGCCTTCACGCAGGAGCGTCGGGCGCGCGTGCGCGATGGCGGCGGCGCCGTCGAGGACGAGCTGTGGCTGGTCGAGCACGACCCGGTGTTCACGCAGGGCGTGGCCGGGCGCGAGCAGCATGTGCACGACGCCGGCGCGATTCCCGTCGTGCGCACCGACCGCGGGGGCCAGGTGACCTACCACGGGCCGGGCCAGGTCGTGGCCTACCCGCTGGTCGACCTGCGCCGGGTCGACGGGCGCGGCATCTTCGTCAAGGAGTACGTGTTCCGGCTCGAGCAGGCCGTGCTCGAGACGCTGGCGCGCTTCGGCGTGACCGGCCACCGCGTGCGCGGCGCCCCCGGCATCTACGTGCGCCTGGCCGATCCGTTCGGCCACGGACGGCTCGAGCCGGACGCCGCCGACCCGTTCCGCGGCCTGGGCAAGATCGCCGCGCTCGGCGTGAAGGTGAGCGAGCACTTCAGCTATCACGGCCTGGCGCTGAACGTGGCGATGGACCTGCAGCCGTTCTCGCGCATCGACCCCTGCGGCTACCGCGGGCTGGCCGCGGTGGACCTGGCCTCGCTGGGCGTGCACGTCGCCTGGCCCGACGTCGCCGCGGCGCTGGCCGAGGCGCTGGCGCGCCTGCTGGCCCGGGGCATGCCCGCTCCGGCCCCGGCGGCCCCGGCGGCGCCGCGGGAAGGCCCGCAGGGGTAGACTGCGGGTTTGCCCTCAGTCACGGACCCCTCGCGATGGACGCGCCCCCGGCCTACGACCCGACCGCCAAGCAGAAGGCGCAGGCCAAGACGGCGCGCATCCCGATCAAGGTGGTGCCCGCCGGCGAGGTGCTGAAGAAGCCGGACTGGATCCGCGTCAAGGCGGGCAGCCCAAGCACGCGCTTCTACGAGATCAAGCAGATCCTGCGCGAGCACAAGCTGCACACCGTGTGCGAGGAAGCCTCGTGCCCGAACATCGGCGAGTGCTTCGGCAAGGGCACGGCCACGTTCATGATCATGGGCGACAAGTGCACGCGGCGCTGCCCCTTCTGCGACGTCGGCCACGGTCGGCCCGACCCGCTCGACGCCGACGAGCCGCTGAACCTGGCGCGCACGATCGCGGCCCTCGCGCTCGAGTACGTGGTCATCACCAGCGTCGACCGCGACGACCTGCGCGATGGCGGCGCGGCGCACTTCGTCGAGTGCATCCGCCGCACGCGCGAACTGTCGCCCGGCACGCGGATCGAGATCCTGGTGCCCGACTTCCGCGGCCGCGACGAGCGCGCGCTGTCGATCCTGGAGGCCGCGCCACCGGACGTGATGAACCACAACCTCGAGACGGTGCCGCGGCTGTACCGCGAGGCTCGGCCCGGCTCGGACTACGCGTTCAGCCTCGGGCTGCTGAAGAAGTTCAAGCAGCGCGTGCCCGGCGTGCCGACCAAGAGCGGACTGATGGTCGGCCTCGGCGAGACCGACGACGAGATCCTGCAGGTGATGCGCGACATGCGCGCGCACGACATCGACATGCTTACGATCGGCCAGTACTTGGCCCCGAGCGGCCACCACCTGCCGGTGCGGCGCTACGTGCACCCGGACACCTTCGCGATGTTCGAGCGCGAGGCACGCGCGATGGGCTTCGTGCACGCCGCCGTGGGCGCGCTGGTGCGCTCGAGCTACCACGCCGACCGGCAGGCGCACGCCGCCGGCGTCGGCGCGCGATAGCGCGCCGCGCGCAAGGGCCCTCAAGTCGGCGCGCCAGCGGCCGACAACCGAAGTGCCGCGATCGTCCCGGGCGAGGCTGATGCCGTCCCGACGAAGTCCGCTGCCGGCGCACCCGCCGGACCGGGCCTCACGCGAGCAGGAGCACGACCCATGCGCAACGAAGGCGTATCCGGCCCGCTCGGCCGGCCATCGCAGTGGATGCCTCTGGACGAGGACGGGCCGCTCGACCTCGACGGGGCCTGGGCCGACGAGATGGCGCCAGCGCGGCGCACCATGCAGCGGGCCCATGCCCGGCATGTCCCGGCATGGGACGACGCGCTGTCGCGGCCGCGCGCGGGCGCCGCAGCCGCCACGCCCGCCGACGCCATGCACGAGCAGCTGCTGCAGCTGCACGCGCGACGCGACCCGGCCCACCCGGTCGAGGCGACGCTGTCGCGCACGCGGCTGCAGATCGGGCGCGATACGGTCGAGCTGTCCGTGCGCAGCGGTCTCGGCGGACGCGTCCACCTGCTGCAGGCCGGCTCGGACGGATCGCTGGACCTGCTGTTTCCCAACGCGATGGACGGCGACAACCTGATCGAGGCCGGCCGGATATCGTGCCTGCCGCGCCCGGGCTGGCGGATGCTCGCCGGCGGGCCGCGGGGCCGCTCGCGACTGCTGGTCGTGGTGACCGGCGTCGAGTGCGAGCTGCAGTCGCTCACCGGCGGCAGGCCGGGGCCGCTCGTCCGCCCGTTCACCGGGCCCGAGGGCCGCGCGCGCCTGCTGGCCTGGGTCGACCGTTGCACCGCATCCGAGCGCCCGCGCGCCTTCGGCAGCGCGCTGCTCGAAGTGGACGAGCACCCACCCGCGCACTGAGACGGAGCGAGGGCCCCCGGGCCTCAGCGGCTGCCGGGGACGGCCTCTCGAACCCCGAGCTGCCGGGGCAACGCGGCCGGCGCTACTGCGTCGGCGCCGGGCGGGCGATCCGCGCGAGCTCTTCCTCGCTGATCGTCTCGAACACCTTGACCACGCGCTGCACGCCCGGCACCGCCGCGGCCACCTCGGCGCCCCGACGACCCTCGCGCTCGGTGACGCGGCCCATCAGGTAGACGACACCGCGTGCGGACACCACGCGGAAGGCGTTGGACTGCAGGTCCTTGGCGTCGATCAGGCCTGTCTTGACGCGCGCGGCGAGCAGGCTGTCGCTGCTGCGCACGCCGAACGACGCCGCCCCAGCGACCGCGAGCTCGTTGACGACCGTGCGCACGTTCTCGACCGAGGCCACCGCCTTCTCGACCGCCGCCTTGTCGCCCTCGGTGGGCACCTCGCCGGTCAGCAGCACCAGCCGGTTGTAGCTGTCGACCTCGATGCGGCCCAGCGTGTTCAGGCCGCGCGCCACGCTGCGCGCGCGCAGCTCGATCGACTGGTCTTCGAGCTGGATGCCGGCGGTGCGGCGGTCGGTGACGACGAGCCCGGTGCCGACGACGGTGCCGCCGACCAGCAGCGGTGCGCAGCCTGCCAGCGGCGCCGCGGCCAGCACGGCCGAGAGGGCCACGGCGGCGCGGTGGCGTGGTTCGATCATGGCTCCAGGTCCCCCATCAGTTGAAAGTCGATCGCGTCGCACAGGCAATGCAGCACCAGCATGTGCACTTCGGCCACGCGGGCGGCACGTTCGTGTGGCACCGCGACCAGCACGTCGCTCTCGGCCAGCAGCTCGCGCAGTTCGGCCGCGCCGCGGCCGGCCAGCACGACCAGCGTCATGTCCTTGCCGCGGGCGGCGGCGATCACGCCCGCGCTCTCGCCCTCGCCGTTGTCCAGCAGCAGCAGCACGTCACCCGGCAGGCCGAGCGCACGCACCTGCGGCGCGGCCCGGGCGGCCGTGGCGCCGAGCGCCAGCGCCGCCAGCGGCGGGCGCTCGCGCTCGAAGCGCCCGACCAGCAGCTGCGCCAGGTGCGGCGCGAGCAGCCGGCCGGCGCCGCTGCCGAAGATCATCACCTTGCCGCCGCCGGTGATGGCGCCGAGCAGGGCCTGCGCCGCATCGGCGATCGGCCGCGCGAGCGGCTCGGCGGCCTGGAACTTGAGGTCAGCGCTGTCGAAGAAATGCTGCTGGATGCGCTGCTCGAGCATGGTCATGGATCATATGACAGGGGTCTGCCTGCGCCGGTTCCGCGCCGGCCGCGGCTCAGTGGCGGTGAAGGCTCGCGCCGCATCGGCACCGGGGTGACCGGGCCTCACCCGGCGTCGAAGGCGCCGCGCAACCACTCGAGCTGCCCGTCGTCGATGGCCACCACGTCGAAGCGGCAGGGCGGCGGCGCCGGCAGCGTGCGCAGGTACTGCTGCGCCGCCCACACCAGCCGGCGCCGCTTGGCGACGCCGACGCTGGCCGCCGCGCCGCCGTGCGCCGCGCCGCCCCGGGCGCGGACCTCGACGAAGACCAGCGTGCCGTCGCGCTCACGCATCACGAGGTCGATCTCGCCGCCGCGGGCCGCCGGGCCGCGCGCGACTCGATAATTGCGCTGCACGAGCCGCAGCCCGTGCGCCTGCAGGTGCGCCAGCGCCATCGTCTCGGCGGCATCGCCGGCCCGCTGGCGGGGTGTGCGCGGCCCCGCAGGCGCCGGCGCCGCCGGCGCGTCCTCCGGCCCGCGTCGCGAAGGCAGCCACCGCTTGAACATCGATTCCTCCCTGCTGCAGGCCGCCGCTGCCGCCGCCGCGGGCGGACAGCGCTTCGAGCCGGGTGCACTCTACGTGGTGGCCACGCCGATCGGCAACCTGGCCGACATCACGCTGCGCGCGATCCACGTGCTGGGCAGCGTCGTCGCCGTGGCCGCCGAGGACACGCGCGTCGCGGCCCGGCTGCTGGCGCACCTGGGGCTGCACAAGCCGCTGCTCGCGCTGCACGCGCACAACGAGCGCAGCGCGGCGGAGTCGGTGCTTGCCCGGCTGGCGCAGGGCGAGGCGGTCGCGCTGGTCAGCGACGCCGGCACGCCGGCCGTCAGCGACCCCGGTGCGCGGCTGGTCGAGGCGGCGCGGTCGGCCGGTCACCGTGTCGTGCCCGTGCCGGGGCCGAGCAGCGCGCTCGCCGCGCTCAGCGTCGCCGGCGATGCCGGCCCGTCGGCGGCGGGCAGCGCGGGCACGCCGCCGCCGGCAGGCTTTCGCTTCGTCGGCTTCCTGCCCGCCCGGGGCGCCGAGCGCGACGCCGCCCTCGAGGCCCTGGCCGCGGAGCCGGCGACCACGGTGCTGTTCGAGGCCCCGCACCGCATCGCCGCCCTGGCGGACGGGCTGGCGGCGCGGATGCCGGCGCGACGCGTGACGCTGGCGCGCGAACTCACCAAGCAGTTCGAGACCGTGCACACGGCAGCCGCAGCTGCGCTGCCGGCATGGCTGGCCGAGGACGCCAACCGGCTGCGCGGCGAGTTCGTCGTGGTGCTGCACGCCGCGCCCGCCGCGGCCGCGGCCGACGCGCTGCCACCGGCGGCCCTGCACGCGCTCCGGGTGCTGCTGCGCGAGCTGCCGCTGCGGCAGGCCGCGGCGCTGGCTGCCGAGATCGCGGGTGCGTCGCGCAAGGCCCTCTACGCGCAGGCGCTGGCCTGGCGCGAGCAGGGCGCGCGGGACGACGCGGTGCCCGGCGGCTGACCGACGGCGGAGCGACCCGGCCGGCGCGCCGGGTCGCACCAGTCACGGCACCGATGACCGCACCGGTGAAGCAACGGCCCGGCGCCCTTGCAGCACTGGTGAGTTGCTCAGCTCGACGCCGGCTTACGCAGGCGATCGTGCTTCTGGCGGGCGATGTCGGCGCTGGCGGCGTCCTGCGCTGCGTGCAGCCGCTTGCGCTCCTGCCCCGTGACGACCCCATCGGCCTTGGCCCGGTTCTCGGCGCGGTCGACGTGCGCCTGCTGCCGCTCGAGCCGCAGTTCCTCGCGCCGGGTCAGCTGGCCGCTGGCCGCGCCCTGGTCGATCCGCTGGCCCTGTGCGGCCTGGCGCTGGTCGATGCCGGGTGCGCCCGCGGCGGCGGGGGCCGGTACGGCCTGGGCGCAGGCGGCCAGGGCGGCGAGGGCGAGCGCGGTGGCGGAAACAACGCGATGCAGCATGGGGGACTCCTTCGTCCGGGGCTGGGGTTTCGAGCCCGGTCGACTCCGGGGCCCGCGAGCGCCGGAGCGGCGCGTCGTGACGGGTCGACGCGGGCGCGCGGAGCGGCGCGCACGGGGCAGCGTGAAGCTGCCGTAAAGATGTACGAAGCCGCGGCGTCCGCCCCGGGTGCCACCCGGCGCCACCGAGGCCCGGCACCCCCCCTCCTACAATCCGTCGCTTCCTTCCGTCCCGGGAACCGCCGCGATGATCTCCCGCGAACCCACGCTCGAACGCCTGGCCATCGCCGAGCAGCTGATGCTCGCGCCGTTCGACCTGTCGGAGGCCGTGGTCGCGCGGGCGCTGGCCGCCATCGGCGAGCACCGCATCGACGACGCGGACCTGTACTTCCAGACCACGCGCCACGAGGGCTGGAGCCTGGAGGAGGGCATCGTCAAGAGCGGCAGCTTCAGCATCGACCAGGGCGTGGGCGTGCGCGCCGTGTGCGGCGAGAAGACCGCCTTCGCCTACAGCGACGACCTGAGCGCGGCCTCGCTGATGGAGGCCGCGCGCACGGTGCGCACGATCGCCGCCTCCGGCCAGCAGCGGCGCGTGAGACTGGCGCGCCGCCCGCGCCCGGCCGCCAGCCGGACGCTCTACGCGCCCACCGACCCCATCGCGACGCTCGACAGCGCGCAAAAGGTGGCGCTGCTCGAGAAGGTCGAGCGGCTGGCGCGCGCGAAGGACCCGCGCGTGGTGCAGGTGATGGCCGGTCTGGCCGCCGAGTGGGATGTGGTGCTCGTCGCGCGCGCCGACGGCACGCGCGCGGCCGACGTGCGTCCGCTGGTGCGGCTGTCGGTGACGGTGATCGCCGAGCAGGACGGCCGCCGCGAGGTGGGCACCGGCGGCGGCGGCGGCCGCCTCGGCCTGGGCTGGTTCACCGACGAGGTCATCGGCGGCTACGTCGACAAGGCCGTGGGCGCCGCGCTCACCAACCTCGAAAGCCGCCCGGCGCCGGCCGGCGTGATGACGGTCGTGCTCGGGCCGGGCTGGCCGGGCGTGCTGCTGCACGAGGCGATCGGCCACGGCCTGGAGGGCGACTTCAACCGCAAGGGGTCGAGCGCCTTCAGCGGCCGCATCGGGCAGCGCGTCGCGGCCCGGGGCGTGACCGTGCTCGACGACGGCACGCTGCCCGACCGCCGCGGCTCGCTGAACGTCGACGACGAGGGCCGGCCCACGCAGCGCACCGTGCTGATCGAGGACGGCGTGCTGCGCGGCTACATCCAGGACGGCCTGAACGCGCGCCTGATGGGAGCCCGCCCCACGGGCAACGGCCGCCGCGAGAGCTACGCGCACCTGCCGCTGCCGCGGATGACCAACACCTACATGCTGGCCGGCGACCGCAGCCGCGACGAGATCGTCGCCAGCCTGCGGCGAGGCCTGTACGCCACCAACTTCGGCGGCGGCCAGGTGGACATCACGAGCGGCAAGTTCGTGTTCTCCGCCAGCGAGGCCTTCTGGGTGGAGAACGGCCGCATCCAGTACCCGGTCAAAGGCGCGACGATCATCGGCAGCGGCCCCGAGGCGCTCAAGCACGTGACGATGATCGGCAACGATCTCGAGCTCGACACAGGCGTCGGCGTCTGCGGCAAGGAGGGCCAGAGCGTGCCGGTCGGCGTCGGCCAGCCGACGCTGCGCATCGAGCGGCTGACGGTCGGCGGCACGGCGTGAACGCGCCGCGCGAGGAGCCCTCGCCCGTCGCGGACATCGGCTTCGGCGACATCGAGGCCGCGGCGGCCCGGATCGCCGGGCAGGTGCTGGACACGCCCTGCCTGGAGAGCCGCACGCTGTCGCAGATCGTCGGCGCGCAGGTGTTCCTGAAGTTCGAGAACCTGCAGTTCACGGCCAGCTTCAAGGAGCGCGGGGCGCTGAACAAGCTGGCGGCGCTGCTCGAGGGGGGCTCGCGGCCGCGGGGGGTGATCGCGGCCAGCGCCGGCAACCACGCGCAGGGCGTCGCGCACCACGCCGCACGCCTCGGGCTGCGCGCGGTGATCGTCATGCCCGAGCACACGCCGACGGTGAAGGTCGAGCGCACGCGCGGCTTCGGCGCCGAGGTGGTGCTGCAGGGCGCGACCTTCGACGAGGCGCGCGACCACGCCCTGGCGCTGGCCGCGCGCGAGGGGCTCACCTTCGTGCACCCGTTCGACGATCCGTTCGTCATCGCCGGGCAGGGCACGATCGGCGTCGAGATGCTGCGCGAGCAGCCCTCGATCGACACGCTCGTCATCGCCGTCGGCGGCGGCGGCCTGATCGGCGGCATCGCCACCGCCGTGCGCAGGCTCAAGCCCTCGGTGCGGATCGTCGGCGTGCAGACCGAGCGCTTCCCGGCGATGTACGACGCGATCAAGGGCACGCGCCACACCCAGGGTGCGGGCACGATCGCCGAGGGCATCGCGGTCGGGCAGCCGGGCCGCATCACCGAGGCGATCGTGCGCGGGCGCGTCGACGACCTGATGCTGGTCGACGAAGGCGACATCGAGCAGGCCATCCTGATGCTGCTCGAGATCGAGAAGACCCTGGTCGAGGGCGCCGGTGCCGCCGGGCTGGCGGCGCTGCTGCGCGAGCCGGCGCGCTTCGCGGGCCGCAAGGTGGGCCTGGTGCTGTGCGGCGGCAACATCGACCCGCTGCTGCTGGCCGCGATCATCCAGCGCGGCATGGTGCGCGCCGGCCGCCTGGCGCGCATCCGCGTCGGCGCGCGCGACCTGCCCGGCGTGCTGGCCCGGATCACCGCCGTCGTCGCCGAGGCCGGCGCCAACATCGACGAGGTGCACCACCAGCGCGCGTTCTCGACGCTGTCGGCGCAGAACGTCGAGGTCGAGCTCGTGCTGCAGACGCGCAACCGGGCGCACATCGACGACGTGCTGGCCCGGCTGACCGCCGCCGGGTTCGAGGCCGCGGCGTACTGAGGCCGCGCCGGCGGCGCAGCGCCGGGCGACGACCGCTTGCGCGCCATGGATCGCGTGCTACATTCCATGGTCATGCGCGTCGCAACCTACTTTGCGTACTTTTGGATCTCGCCCCACCCGGCGGCTGGAGAGCCCTGAGCACGCGAAAGCGAAGCGAAGCACCCCAGACGAACCGCCGGCAGCCCCGGCGGTTTTTTCTTGCCTGCACGACCCGAAGCGAGACCAGCCGTCATGAGCCCCAAGCAAGCCTCCGCCGTCGACGAGCGCCTGGCGCTGTCGGAGAAGACCAGCCAGACCGACGACCAACGCATCCGTGACGTCACGCCGCTGCCGCCGCCGGAGCACCTGATCCGCTTCTTCCCGATCGCGGGCACACCGGTGGAGGCGCTGATCGCGGGCACGCGGCAGACGATCCGCCGCATCATGAACAGGGAGGACGACCGGCTGCTCGTCATCATCGGCCCGTGCTCGATCCACGACCCAGCCGCGGCGCTCGAGTACGCGCGGCGCCTGAAGACCGAGCGCGACAGGCACGCGGCCGACCTCGAGGTCGTGATGAGGGTGTACTTCGAGAAGCCGCGCACGACGGTCGGCTGGAAGGGCCTGATCAACGACCCCTACCTCGACGAGAGCTACCGCATCCACGAGGGGCTGCGCATCGCGCGCCAGCTGCTGGTGGACATCAACCGGCTGGGCATGCCCGCCGGAAGCGAGTTCCTCGACGTGATCAGCCCGCAGTACATCGGCGACATGATCGCCTGGGGCGCGATCGGCGCCCGCACCACGGAGAGCCAGGTGCATCGCGAGCTCGCCTCGGGGCTGTCGGCGCCGATCGGCTTCAAGAACGGCACCGACGGCAACATCCGGATCGCGATCGACGCCATCCAGGCCGCGATGCGCCCCCACCACTTCATGTCGGTGCACAAGAACGGCCAGGTCGCCATCGTCGAGACCAAGGGCAACAAGGACTGCCACATCATCCTGCGGGGCGGCAAGGCGCCCAACTATGACGCCGGCAGCGTGGCCGCTGCCTGCGCCGAGATCGAGGCGGCCCGGCTCGACTGCCGGCTGATGATCGACGCCAGCCACGCCAATGCGAACAAGCAGCACGAGCGCCAGGTCGGCGTCGTCGCCGACGTCGCCGGGCAGGTCGCGGCGGGCAGCCGCTGCATCTTCGGCGTGATGGTCGAGAGCCATCTGGTCGCCGGCAATCAGAAGTTCACCCCGGGCCGCGATGACCCGGCCCGGCTGGAGTACGGGCGCAGCATCACCGACGGCTGCATCGGCTGGGAGCAGAGCGTCGAGGCGCTGGAGACGCTGGCGCAGGCGGTGCGAACGCGGCGCCTGCGCGCGGCGGGCTGATCCGGCGCAGCCGGGCGCGGCCGGGGCACGCAGGCACCGGGCGCATACCCGCCGCCATGTCCGCCCGGTTGGGGCACGGCAGAATCGACCTCCACCACAGCGTCCCCGGAACCCGCCCATGGAACCGCCCGTCCTCGCCCCGACCACCGTCTCCAAGATCCACCTCGTCGGCGGGGAGAAGGGCGGCGTCGGCAAGTCGATGCTGTCGCGCCTGCTGGCGCAGTACTTTCTCGACCAGGGCATGCCCTTCACCGCGTTCGACACCGACCGCTCGCACGCGACGCTGTCACGCTTCTATGGCGCGCACGCACAGCCGGTGGTGGTCGACCGCTACGAGGCGCTGGACCGCATCGTCGAGAGCGCGATCGAGCAGCCGGGCCGCCGCGTGCTGGTGGACCTGGCGGCCCAGACCCACGAGCCGCTGGTGCGCTGGATGGACGAGTCGGGCGTGCTCGACATGGCCGACCTGTCGGGCCTGGGCATCCACTACTGGCACGTGATGGACGCCGGGCGCGACTCGGTCGACCTGCTGGCCCGGCTGCTGGACGGCTTCGGGCAGCGCGTGCGCTACGTGCTGGTGCTGAACCAGCTGCGCGGCGAGGACTTCGGCCAGCTCACGCGCTCGGGGCTGCTCGAGCGCGCGCGCGACCTGGGCGCCGACGCGATCACGCTGAAGAAGCTGCACGACGCGGTGGCCACGAAGATCGACGCCCGCAACTGCAACTTCGCCAGCGCCCGCGCCAGCGGCGGCGGGCTCGCCGGCGACGGCCACGGCCTCGGCCTGATGGAGCGCCAGCGCCTGAAGCTGTGGCTGTCGCACGTCAACGCCGAGATCGCGCGCATCGGGCCCTGAGGCAGGGCGGGCCGGCAGCGGGCGGGCCGCCCGTTGCCCCGAGGCGGCGGCTCAGCCGCCCAGGCGCTGCAACCGCTCGCTCTTCCAGTAGACGTCGTCTCCGCCCTTGCCGTCGAGGTTGGCGCGGTTGAGCACGCGCGCCAGCACGAAGAGCAGGTCCGACAGCCGGTTCAGGTACTGGCGCGGCGCGGCGTTCACCGGCTCGGCGGCGGCCAGGTGCACGAGGGAGCGCTCGGCACGGCGCGCGATCGTGCGGCCGACGTGCGCCAGCGCGGCGCTGCGCGTGCCGGCCGGCAGGATGAACTCGGCCAGCCTCGGCAACGCTGCGTTGTAGTGGGCGAGCGCAGCATCCAGCCGCGCCACGGCCTCGGGCGCGAGCAGCGTGTAGCCCGGGATCGACAGCTCGCCGCCGAGGTTGAACAGCTCGTGCTGCACCGTGACCAGCAGCTCGCGCACGTCGTCGGGCAGCGGCTCGGCGAGCAGCACGCCGAGCGACGAGTTCAGCTCGTCGACGTCGCCCATCGTCATCACCCGCAGGTCGTCCTTCGGCACCCGCGTGCCGTCGCCGAGGCCGGTGGTGCCGTCGTCGCCGGTGCGGGTGGCGATCTGGGTGAGGCGGTTGCTCATGAGGGGCGCGATGCTAGCAGCGTGCCCTGGCCGGGCGTCGGGCGGGGGCGGCCGCACGAGGCATGGCGGGCTGTGGATCAGCCGGTCAGGCGCACCGCCATGCGTTCGAGCCAGGGACGGCGCCGCCAGGCCTCGTCGGCGCGGTCGGCGAACTCGCGTCCGTTCGCACTGAGCCGGTAGTAGCGCGCGCCGCGGAATCCCGCAGGGTTGTCGAACTCGTGCACGAGCCCATAGTGCACCAGCGGACGGTGCGCGGTGTGCAGCAGAGCTCCGTCCAGGACAAAGCTGTTGCTCCCCTCACCACCCTGGACCAGCACGCGGCCGTTGCGAAGGGCGCGCAGTGCATCGATGAACTCGCCGCGGTCGGGGATCAGGCTCGACGTCATGGACATGGGCGGGTGGACGATCGGTCAAGTTGGATGGACCAGTGTAGGAGCCCTTCGCTGATCTGTCATGGACAAAACAGCTGCGCTGGCATGCCAGCACTCGCAGTGGAGCCGGCTTATCGGGTAGACCCTGATATCGGCAACAACCGCGCTGCGTCCGAGCCGCGCCATCCGGGCTACCCTCTCACCTGCGGAGTCTGGCGCGCGATCTGTGTCACGCGCGGACCCTGATCCGGAGACCCGAGGATGAACGCCCCGCACGACCTGTCCCCCGCCGCCGCGCAACGCCCGCTGCCGGCACCGATGCTCGCTGCGCTGCGCGCGCGCTTCGGCGAGCGCTTGTCGACCGCCGAGGCCGTGCGCGCGCAGCACGGCCGGGGCGAGTCGGTCTACGACGCCCAGCCGCCGGAGGCCGTGGTGTTCTGCCGCAGCACCGAGGAGGTCGCCTTCGTCGTGGGCCTGGCCGATCAGCACGCGGTGCCGGTCATCCCCTTCGGCGTCGGCAGCTCGCTCGAGGGGCACCTGCTCGCGGTGCAGGGCGGCGTGTGCATCGACCTGTCGGGCATGGACCGCATCGTGCAGGTCAATGCCGAGGACCTGACGGTGACGGTGGAGGCCGGCGTCACGCGCGAGCAGCTCAACCGCGAGATCCGCGACACCGGCCTGTTCTTCCCGATCGACCCTGGCGCCAACGCGTCGCTCGGCGGCATGTCCGCCACCCGCGCGAGCGGCACCAACGCCGTGCGCTACGGCACGATGAAGGACAACGTCCTCGCGCTGACCGTCGTCACCGCGCGCGGCGAGGTCATGCGCACCGGAACGCGCGCCAAGAAGTCCAGCGCCGGCTACGACCTGACGCGCCTGTTCGTCGGCAGCGAGGGTACGCTGGGCGTGATCACCGAAGTGACGCTGCGCCTGTTTCCGCTGCCCGAGGCGGTCAGCGCGGCCACCTGCACGTTTCCCAGCATCGACGCCGCGGTGCGCACGACGATCCAGATCATCCAGATCGGCGTGCCGATCGCCCGCTGCGAGTTGCTCGACGCGAACGCGATCCGCGCCGTCAACCGGCACAGCGGGCTGACGCTGCCCGAGGCGCCACTGCTGCTGATGGAGTTCCACGGCAGCCCGGCCGGCGTGCGGGAGCAGGCCGAAACGGTGCAGGCGCTGGCACACGAGCATGGTGGCACCGAGTTCCAGTGGGCGACCACGCCCGAGGAACGCACCAGGCTGTGGACCGCCCGCCACAAGAGCTACTTCGCCGCACTGCAGAGCCGCCCCGGCTGCCGCTGCCAGAGCACCGACACCTGCGTGCCGATCTCGCGCCTGGCCGAGAGCATCAACGAGAGCGTGGACGAGGCCGAGGCCTCCGGCATCCCGTACTGGATCGTCGGCCACGTCGGCGACGGCAACTTCCACCTGAGCTACCTGTTCGACCCCGACGACCCGCGCGAGGTTGCCGAGGTCGAGCGGTTGAACGTCTCGATGGTCCGTCGCGCGCTGCGCCTGGACGGCACCTGCACCGGCGAGCACGGCATCGGCCTGCACAAGATGGGCTACCTGGTCGAGGAGACCAGCCCCGCGGCGCTCGAGGCGATGAAGTCGATCAAGCGCACGCTAGACCCGAAGAACATCATGAACCCGGGCAAGGTGCTCGCGCTGTAGCGCAGCCGGCCTCCTGCGCGCGGGAGGGGGGTTGTCGATCAACCCGGCGCCGGCACGCTCCAGCGCCGGCCGACGTCGCCGCGGGCATCGACGCTTTCGAGCTGCACGCCGAAGCCCCACAGCCGGGCCACGTGGCGCAGCACCTCGTCGGCAGCGTCGTTCAGCGGGCGGCCGTTGTGCTGGAAGTGGCGCAGCGTCAGCGCGCGGTCGCCACGCAGGTTGACGTTCCAGACCTGGATGTCGGGCTCGCGGGTGCCGAGGTCGTACTGGCGCGCCAGGGTCTCGCGCACGCGGCGGTAGCCGGCCTCGTCGTGGATCGCGCTGACTTCGAGCTCGGACTGCCGCTCGTCGTCGGTGATCGCGAACAGGCGCAGCTCGCGCATCAGCCTCGGGCTCAGGTACTGGCCGACGAAGCTCTCGTCCTTGAAGTTGCGCATCGCGTGGTCGAGCGCCGGCAGCCAGGGCGTGCCGGCGAGGTCGGGGAACCAGGCGCGGTCCTCGTCGGTGGGCTTCTCGCAGATGCGCCGGATGTCGGTGTACATCGCGAAGCCGAGCGCATACGGGTTCAGGCCGCCGTAGGCGGTGTGGCCCACCGGCGGCTGGAAGATGACGTTGGTGTGGCTCTTCAGCCACTCGATCATCACGCCGTCGGTCAGCCAGCCTTCGTCGTACATCGTGTTGAGCAGCCGGTGATGCCAGAACGTGGCCCAGCCCTCGTTCATCACCTGCGTCTGGCGCTGCGGGTAGAAGTACTGCGCGACCTTGCGCACGATGCGCACGATCTCGCGCTGCCAGGGCTCGAGCAGTGGCGCGTTCTTCTCGATGAAGTACAGCAGGTTCTCCTGCGGCTCCTCGGGAAAGCGCCTGGCGGCGGCGGCGGCGGCGTCCTTCTCGGCCTTGCGCGGCAGCGTGCGCCAAAGGTCGTTGACCTGGCGCTGCGCGTACGCCTCGCGGTCCTGGCGCTCGGCCAGCTCCTGCGCGAGGCTCTTGCGGCTCGGGCGGCGGTAGCGGTCGACGCCGTAGCTGGCCAGCGCATGGCACGAGTCGAGCAGCAGCTCGACGGCGTCGATGCCGTGCTTGTCCTCGCACTTGGCGACGTAGTCCTTGGCGTAGACCAGGTAGTCGATGATCGACGACGCGTCGGTCCACATCCGGAACAGGTAGTTGCCCTTGAAGAAGCTGTTGTGGCCGAAGGCGGCGTGCGCGATCACCAGCGCCTGCATCGCCATCGTGTTCTCCTCCATCAGGTAGCTGATGCAGGGGTTGGCGTTGATGACGATCTCGTAGGCCAGGCCCATGTGGCCGCGCTTGTAGTTCTTCTCGGTCGCGATGAACTCCTTGCCGTAGCTCCAGTGGCGGTAGTTCACCGGCATGCCCACGCTGGCGTAGGCGTCCATCATCTGCTCGGCGGTGATGATCTCGAGCTGGTTGGGGTAGGTGTCGAGGTGGAAGCGGGCCGCGGTCATGCGGATGACGCGGTGGTACTCCTCGATCAGCTCGAAACTCCAGTCGCTCGGGCCGGGCAGCGGCGCGGCCGGCCTTTCTGCGGGCGGCTCGGGGCCGTCGACGAGCCGCCTCATGCCGCCGCCTCGGCCCCGTCCTTCCTGAACAGGTCGCGGAAGACGGGGTAGATCTGTGCCGCGTCGACGGCCTTCCTCATCGCGAACTGCGGGTGCACGCCCAGCAGCTGCGTGTACTCCTGCCACAGGTTCTGCTCCTCGTCGGCCACCTGCACGTAGGCGTAGTAGCGCACCAGCGGGAGCAGGCTGGCGGCGAGCAGCTCGCGGCAGCGGCCGCTGTCGTGGTGCCAGTTGTCGCCGTCGCTGGCCTGTGCGCCGTAGATGTTCCAGTCGCGCGGGTCGTACCGCGCGCGGATGATCTCCTCCATCAGCACCAGTGCGCTGGAGACCACCGTGCCGCCCGTCTCGCGGGCGTGGAAGAAGTCGTGCTCGCCGACCTCGGAGGCCTGCGTGTGGTGGCGGATGAACACGAGCTCGATGCGCTCGTAGTGCCGGGTCAGGAACAGGTACAGCAGGATGAAGAAGCGCTTGGCCAGCTCCTTGCGCGCCTCGTCCATCGACCCCGAGACGTCCATCAGGCAGAACATCACCGCCTTGCTGGTGGGCACCGGCACGCGCACCCGGTTGCGGTAGCGCAGGTCGATCGGGTCGAGGTAGGGGATGCGCTCGAGGCGCGCGCGCAGCGCGCCGATTCGCTCCTCGAGCTCGGCGATGCGCGTGCCGCGCTCCTGCGCGGCCACCGGCTCGACCGGGACCGGCGCGGCGCGCAGCTCGGCCAGCTCCTGCTGCAACCGGCGCAGCTCGCGCCGCGAGCCGGCGCCGATGGCGATGCGGCGACCGATCGCGCCGCGCATGCTGCGCACGACGTGCAGGTTGTT
Source organism: Rubrivivax sp. (assembly GCA_020248915.1). Classification (GTDB taxonomy): domain Bacteria; phylum Pseudomonadota; class Gammaproteobacteria; order Burkholderiales; family Burkholderiaceae_C; genus Rubrivivax. The sequence continues at coordinate 183,744 of JADCGP010000003.1, forward strand.
GGGCGTGCCGTCGCTCGAGAAGCCCGCACGCTGGTACTTCCACTCGGTCACTTCGGCAAGCTGGGTGCGCACGAGCCGCGGCAGTGCCAGATCCTCGAAGAAGACCTGCATGAACTCCTCCTTGCTGAGGCCGAAGACGAAGTCGTCCTCGCCCTCGCCGGAGTCGCCGGCCTGGCCCTTGCCCGAGCCCTGCCCGCCCTGGCCGCCCTTCGGGCGCTCGATGCGGTCGCCCTGCACGTACTCGCGGTTGCCCGGGTGCACGACCTCGCGCACGCCGCCGGGCCCGTGGCCGAACACCGGCTCGCCGATATCGCGGCGCGGGATGCGGATCTCCTCGCCGCGCTCGATGTCGCGGATACCGCGGCCGTCGATCGCGCGCTTGACCGCCTCGCGGATCTGGTCCTTGTGGCGGCGCAGGAAGCGCTCGCGGTTGCCGATGGACTTGTTCTTGCCCGCCAGCCGCCGGTCGATGATGCTTTGAAGGGCCACGCGCTCGCCTCGCTCAGCTGCTCTTCCTCACGCGCAGATACCACTCGCACAGCAGCCGCACCTGCTTGGGCGTGTAGCCCTTGGCCACCATGCGCGTCACGAAGTCCTCGTGCTTCTTGGCCTCGTCGGCGCTCGCCTTGGCGTTGAAGCTGATGACGGGCAGCAGCTCCTCGGTGTTGGAGAACATCTTCTTCTCGATCACCGTGCGCAGCTTCTCGTAGCTCGTCCACACCGGGTTGCGGCCCTGGTTGTTGGCGCGCGCGCGCAGCACGAAGTTGACGATCTCGTTGCGGAAGTCCTTCGGGTTGGCGATGCCGGCGGGCTTCTCGATCTTCTCGAGCTCGGCGTTCAGGCTCGCGCGGTCGAACACCTCGCCGGTGTCGGTGTCGCGGTACTCGTGGTCTTGGATCCAGTAGTCGGCGTAGGTGACGTAGCGGTCGAAGATGTTCTGGCCGTACTCGCTGTAGCTCTCCAGGTAGGCGGTCTGGATCTCCTTGCCGATGAACTCGGCATAGCGCGGCGCGAGCAGCTCCTTGACGAAGCCGACGTACCTCTGCTCGATCTCCTTGGCGAACTGCTCGCGCTCGACCTGCTGCTCGAGCACGTACATCAGGTGCACCGGGTTGGCGGCCACCTCGGTGGAGTCGAAGTTGAAGACCTTGGACAGGATCTTGTACGCGAAGCGCGTCGAGATGCCGCTCATGCCCTCGTCGACGCCGGCGTAGTCGCGGTACTCCTGGATGCTCTTGGCGCGCGGGTCGGTGTCCTTCAGGTTCTCGCCGTCGTAGACCAGCATCTTGCTGAACAGCGACGAGTTCTCGGGCTCCTTGAGCCGCGTCAGGATCGCGAACTGCGCCATCATCTTCAGCGTGCCCGGGGCGCAGGTGGCCTTGGCCAGCGACGAGCCGCGCAGCAGCTTCTCGTAGATCCGGATCTCCTCGCTGACGCGCAGGCAGTACGGCACCTTGACGATGTAGATGCGGTCGAGGAAGGCCTCGTTGTTCTTGTTGTTGCGGAACGCCTTCCACTCGCTCTCGTTGCTGTGCGCGAGCACGACGCCGTCGAACGGGATCGCGCCGAAGCCCTCGGTGCCCTTGAAGTTGCCCTCCTGCGTGGCCGTCAGCAGCGGGTGCAGCACCTTGATCGGGGCCTTGAACATCTCGACGAACTCGAGCAGGCCCTGGTTGGCCAGGCACAGGCCGCCGCTGTAGCTGTAGGCGTCGGGATCGTCTTGGGCGTAGGTCTCGAGCTTGCGGATGTCGACCTTGCCCACCAGCGAGCTGATGTCCTGGTTGTTCTCGTCGCCGGGCTCGGTCTTGCTGATCGCGACCTGCTTGAGGATCGACGGGAAGCGCCTGACGACCCGGAACCGGCGGATGTCGCCGCCGAACTCCTCGAGCCGCTTGACGGCCCAGGGGCTGAGGATGCGGTTGAGGTAGCGGCGCGGGATGCCGTACTCGCCCTCGAGGATCGGCCCGTCCTCGGCGGGATCGAACAGGCCGAGTGGCGACTCGTTGACCGGGCTGCCCTTCAGTGCGTAGAAGGGCACCTCCTGCATCAGCTGCTTGAGCCGCTCGGCGATCGAGCTCTTGCCGCCGCCCACGGGGCCGAGCAGGTAGAGGATCTGCTTCTTCTCCTCCAGGCCCTGCGCGGCGTGGCGGAAGTAGGACACGACCTGCTCGATCGCGTCCTCCATGCCGTAGAACTCGGCGAAGGCCGGGTAGACCTTGATGACCTTGTTGGCGAAGATGCGCGACAGCCGCGGGTCGTTGCGGGTGTCGATCGTGGCCGGCTCGCCGATCGCCTTGAGCATGCGCTCGGCGGCGGTGGCGTAGGCCAGCGGGTTGCGCTTGCACTCGGCGAGGTAGTCCTCGAGGGACAGCTCCTCCTCGCGGGTGCGCTCGTAGCGGGCGGCAAAGTGGCTGATCACGTCCATGCTGACCTCCGTGGGCGGGCCGCGACCGCGGGGCGGACGGCCCGGCCGGCGTGTCGCGGCCGGGAAGCTCTGATGGCGTCCCGGCTTCACGGGCCCGGGCGCCATCAGAGCTTTCCGGTCGGATGTGCCGCGCCCGCGGCCGGGGAGGCCGCGCGCGCCTTGGCAGTCAGGATGAACGTGTCGGCAGCGGCATGTGGCAGCGAGTACAGACCCCTTTGTACGGCATTTCGGCGGCGCCGTCCCAACCCCCGGCGGCATGCCCGTGCATCGGCGCGCAAGGACCGTCCCGCCCTGCAGGGTTCAACGCGCCCTCGCCAGCGCCCGCCGACAGGGCGCCCGCGGCGCCGAACGCACCGCGTGAGAACATCGCGACCGTGAACCGGCATCTCTGGCTCCTGGTGTTCTGCCAGGGCATGTTCCTGACCAACAACGTCACGTTCATCGCGATCAACGGGCTCGTGGGGCTTTCGCTCGCGCCGCTGGGCTGGATGGCGACGCTGCCGGTGATGGGCTACGTGGTGGGCGGGGCGCTGAGCGCGCCCCTGGTGGCGCGGCTGCAGGCGCGCCACGGGCGCAAGCGCTGCTTCCAGCTCGGCCTCGTCGTCGCGATGGCCAGCGGCGCCTCGTGCGCGCTGGCTGCCGCCCAGGGGTGGTTCTGGATGCTGGTGGCCAGCACCGTCGTGGCCGGCTTCTACAGCGCCAACGCGTCGCTGTACCGCTTCGCCGGGCCCGAGCTGGTGGCGCCTGGGCTCAAGGAGAAGGCGATCTCGCTGGTGCTGGCCGGCGGCATCATCGGTGCCTTTGCCGGGCCCAACCTGGCCAGCGCGACGCGCGAACTGGCGGCCGTGAAGTTCGTTGCCAGCTACATCGCGCTGATCGGCGTGGCGGGCCTGGCGCTGCTGGCGCTGTCGTTCATCCGCTTCCCGGAGCACGTGGCGCCCAGGCCCGGGGCCGGCAGCGGGCGGCCGCTGTCGGAGATCGCGCGCCAGCCGGCCTTCATCGTCGCCGTGGCCGCCGGAGCGCTCGGCTTCGGCGTGATGAACCTGCTGATGGCCGCCACCCCGCTGGCCATGCAGCAGTGCCGGCATCCGTTCGACAGCGCGGCGCTGGTGCTCGAGTGGCACGTGCTGGGCATGTTCGTGCCGAGCTTCTTCACCGGCCACCTGATCAAGCGCTTCGGCCCGCTGCCCGTGATGGCCGTCGGCGCGCTGCTCAACTTCGTCTGCGTGGGAGTGGCGCTGTCGGGCGTCGAGCTGATGCAGTTCCTGGTGGCGCTGTTCGTGCTGGGCGTGGGCTGGAACTTCCTCTACACCGGCGGCAGCACGCTGCTGACCACCACCTACCGCCCGGAGGAGAAGAACAAGGCCCAGGGCGCGATGGACACCTGCGTGTTCGCGACGATGGCCGTGACGTCCTTCGCCTCCGGGGCGCTGGTCACCACGCAGGGCTGGCAGATGCTGAACCTGGGCTCGCTGCTGCCGATCGCGCTGGTGTCCGCGGCGCTGGCGTGGCTGGCCTGGAGCCAGCGCCGGCAGCGCGCGCACGCGGCGTGAGCGCGGCCGTGGCACGTCGGCGGTCCTGTCTCCTGCTGCTCGGCACGGCACTGGCCGGCGCGGCGGTGCGGTCGCAGGGCGCTTCCGCTTCGAACGCCCCGCCCACGCCCCGGGCGGCCAAGGTGCTGCGCATCGCCAGCCCCAGCGAGACCGGCTTCGACCCGGCGCGCGCCGGCGACATCCCGTCGCTGCTGGTCATCAGCCACCTGTTCGAGCCGCTGCTGGGCTTCGACCCCCTGGCGCGGCCGGTGAAGCTGCGCCCGCGCACCGCCGCGGCGATGCCGGAATCCTCGGCGGACTACCGCACCTGGACGGTGAAGGTGCAGCCGGGCATCTTCTTCACCGACCACCCGGCCTTCCAGGGCCGGCGGCGCGAGCTGACCGCGGCCGACTACGTCTACTCGATCAAGCGCCTGGCCGACCCGGCGCACAAAAGCACCGCCTGGAGCGGCCTCGAGCAGACCGGCATCACGGATCTGGCCGCCGCGCGCCGCCAGGCCCTCGAGCAGAAGAAGCCCTTCGACTACGACCGCCCGATCGAGGGCCTGGTGGCGCTCGACCGCTACACGATCCGCTTCCAGCTCGACGCCGGCCGGCCGCGCTTCCCGTACCAGATCGCCGAGACGACGACCGGCGCCGTCGCGCGCGAGGTCATCGAGGCCGTGGGCGAGCTCGCGCCGCAGCACCCGGTGGGCACCGGGCCGTTCCGCCTGGCCGAGTGGCGACGCGCCTCGCGCATCGTGCTCGAGCGGAACCCCGGCTACCGCGAGGTCCGCTACGACGCCGAGCCGGCCGCGGACGATGCGGAGGGCCAGCGCATCCTGGCCCGGATGAGGGGCCGCCGGCTGCCGATGATCGACCGCGTCGAGATCGCCATCATCGACGAGTCGCAGCCGACCTGGCTTGCCTTCCTGAACGACGAGGCCGATCTGGTCGTGCTGCCGCCGGAGTTCACCGGCGTCGCCATGCCCGGGGGGCGGATCGCCCCGCACCTGGCCCGGCGCGGCATCCGGGCCCAGCGCGTGACGCTGCCGGCCAGCTACTACACGATGTTCAACATGGAGCACCCGGTGGTGGGCGGCTATGCGCCGCACCAGGTGGCGCTCCGGCGGGCCGTCGCGCTCGGCATCGACGTGCAGCGCGAGATCGAGCTGCTGCGGCACGGCTCGGCAGTGGCCGCCCAGAGTCCGGTGGCGGTGCACCTCTCGGGCTTCGACCCCGCCTACAAGAGCGAGATGAGCGACCACGACCCGGCGCGCGCCCGGGCGCTGCTCGACCTCTACGGCTGGCGCGACCGCGACGGCGACGGCTGGCGCGAGCAGCCCGACGGCAGCCCGCTGGTGCTGGAGATGGCCACGCAGCCCAACCAGCAGACCCGCGGCTTCGACGAACTGATGAAGCGCGACATGGACGCGCTCGGCCTGCGCGTCGTCTTCAGGACCGCGCAGTGGCCCGAGCAGTACAAGGCCGCACGCGCCGGCAAGCTGACGATGTGGAGCGTGCAGGGCCGCGCCAGCTCCCCCGACGGCCTGGAGGGCCTGCTGCGCTACAACGGCGCGGCCAAGGGCGGCATCAACCTCGCGCGCTTCGACCACCCGGCGATGAACGCGGTCATCGAGCGGCTGCTGGCGCTGCCCGACGGGCCCGAGCGCGACGCCGCCTTCCGCGAGGCCAAGCGCCTCACCGCGGTGTGGATGCCGTACAAGCTGCGCACGCACCCGGTGCAGGTGACGCTGACGCAGCCGTGGCTGGTCGGCTTCCGGCGGCCGCTGTTCTGGAGCAACTGGTTCGAGACGGTGGACCTCGAGCCGCGCGCGCGCGCAGACTGACGCAGGCGGCGCCGCGCCCGCATTCGCGGGCCCCGGGGCGCGTCAGCCCTCGCCCGCGCCGAGCTTGTCGAGCAGCCCGTTCAGCTCGTCGAGCGAGTCGAAGCGGATCGCGACCTCGCCCTGCTCGCCGCGCTGGGTGCGGCGCCGGACACGGATCTCCACCGGGGCGGCCAGCACGTCGGCCAGGCGCTCCTGCAGGCGCGCGATCTGGCGCTCGGCGGCACGGTCGGCAGCCCGCGCCTTGCCGGCCGCGCCTGCCTTGCCGCGCGCGGGCCGCACCGCGCGGGCGACCAGCGTTTCGGTCTGCCGCACGCTGAGCTTGCGCGCGACGACCTGCTGCGCCGTCATCGCCTGTTCGGCCGCGGGCAGCGCCAGCAGCGCGCGCGCGTGGCCCATGTCGAGGTCGCCCGCCATCAGCAGCGTGCGCACCGGCTCGGCCAGGTTCAGCAGGCGCAGGAGGTTGCTCGCCGCGCTGCGCGAGCGGCCCACCGCCTGCGCGGCCTGCTCGTGCGTCAGGCCGAACTCGCCGACGAGGCGCTGCAGCCCTTGCGCCTCCTCCAGCGGGTTCAGGTCCTCGCGCTGGATGTTCTCGATCAGCGCCATCACCGCGGCCGACTCGTCGGGCACGTCGCGCACCAGCACGGGCACCGCGTCCAGCCCGGCCAGCGCCGCCGCCCGCACCCGGCGCTCGCCGGCGATGATCTCGTAGCGCCCGTCACCCACCGGGCGCACCAGCACGGGCTGCATCACGCCCTGGCTGCGGATGCTCTCGGCCAGCTCGTAAAGCGCCCCCTCGTCCATGCGGGTCCGCGGCTGGTAGCGGCCGGGGCTGAGCCGGGCCAGCTCGAGCCGGGTCGGTGCATCGTCCGGCGCCTGCTCGCCGACGACCTTGGGCCCGAGCAGCGCCTCGAGACCCAGGCCGAGGCCTTTCTTCCTGGTTGCCATGCCGGGATTGTGGCGGCAAGCGTGGCGCCGCGGCTCGGGGCCGCCCCCGGGCGCGCGCCGCGGCACGGTGGCCGACCCGCCCTGGCGTGACGGCGCTATGCTGCGGGCTGGTCCGCGGCTTTCCCACACGGCGTGTGGCACGAGCGCGGCGATCGGCCCCGAGGGCAAGAGTCCACCATGTCGCACACCGTCTTCGTCGATGGCCAGGAAGGCACCACCGGGCTGCGCATCCACGAGTACCTCGCCGCGCGCCCCGACATCGAGCTGCTGCGCATCGATGCCGCGCGCCGCAAGGACCCGGCCGAGCGCGCGCGGCTGCTCAACGCCGCCGACGTGGCCTTCCTGTGCCTGCCCGACGACGCCGCACGCGAGGCGGTGGCGATGGTGACCAACCGGCGCACCTGCGTCATCGACGCCAGCACCGCGCACCGCACGCAGCCCGGTTGGGTGTTCGGCCTGCCCGAGCTGGTGCCCGGTCAGCGCGCCGCGCTGCGCGCGTCCAAGCGCATCGCCAACCCGGGCTGCCACTCCACCGCCTTCGTGCTGCTGATGCGGCCGCTGGTCGATGCCGGCCTTGTGCCGCCGGGGCACCCGCTCAGTGCGACATCGATCACCGGCTACTCCGGCGGCGGCAGGAAGGTCATCGAGCAGTACCAGGCCGTGCCGCTGCCGGCCGGCCTGCAGGCGCCGCGGCCGTATGCGCTGGGCCTGACGCACAAGCATCTTCCGGAGATGACGCTGCACGGCGGCCTCGAGGCGCGGCCGATCTTCATGCCGGTGATCGCCCCGTTCTACAAGGGCCTGGCTGTCAGCGTGCCGCTGCCGCTGCGATCGCTGGGCATCGCGCCCGAGGCGTTGCAGCGCGCGTACGAGCAGCGTTATGGCGGCGAGCGCTTCGTGCGTGTGATGCCCCTTCGCGACGCCGCCACCCTGGCGGAGGGCTCTCTCGACGTGCAGGGATGCAACGACACCAACCGTGTCGACCTGTTCGTCTTTGCCAACGACGAGCAGGCCCTCGTCGTCGCCCGGCTCGACAACCTGGGCAAGGGCGCCAGCGGCGCCGCGGTGCAGTCGATGAACGTGCACCTCGGCCTGGACGAAGGCCTGGGCCTGGGCTGAGCGCGGCGGAACGCGGCGGCGGCGGCCTGGGCTGTCGGGGCAGGGACGCTGCGACGGCTCGGGTGGGGTCAGAGGGTGAGAGGCCCTCCGGCGTGGCCGAGCGGCTTGTCCGAGACGTCCCGATCGGCGCGCAAAGCGCAGCCGCAGCGAAGGCTGCCGCGAGCAGCTGCAACGCCGATCGGGGCGTCGCGGGCTGTCACGGCGGCGTCGATGGACTGCCTCTCACCGTCGCGGGCCCGCTCGGTGCCGCAGGCAGGCCTTCGCGGTGAGTCGCTCCCGGCGGTGGCACCCGGTAGTGGTAGCCGTAGCCGTCGTCGAACCCCATGCGGCTGTAGACCGCCCGGGCAACGTCGTTTTCCTCGCTGACCTGGAGGTAGGCGACCTTGGCGCCGCATGATGCCTCCTCAAGAAGCAAGCGCTCACACAGCCAAGGGGCGAGGTGGCGCCCGCGCCAGGCGAGGGCGGTCACCACGTCGTACAGACCGACCAGCTCGGCCTCGCGCGCCACCAGCGCGCACGCCGCCACCTCGGACCCGTCCCGGAGCACCGCAGCCCGGCAGGGTACCGGCAGCTGCCCGAGCCGCTCGGCGTGGCCCTCGATCTCGGCCGCGCTCGAACCGCGCAGCGTGCCCACTGCAAGCGCAAAGTCGGCCAAGCCGGGCGTATGCAGGCGCAGGCCGCCGGGCGGGGCGGCAGCGGGCGGCGGCGATCCGGCGGCCGCCAAGCGGCGCAGCATCACCCGTGTCGGATCGACCGCGGCCCAGCCCATGCCGGCCAGCGTGGCGTCGAGGTCGGCCGGCAGCGAGAACGGCGTGATGCGCAGGTGCAGCGGCAGGCCGGCCTCTTCGTAGACGGCTGCGGCCAGCGCGAGGCGCTCCGGCAACGGCAGCCGGCCTGCGGCCACGGCGTGGATGCAGCGGGCCCGGCGCGCCTTGCCGGGCGCGAACCGGACCAGCCAGCCGTCGATCCAGCGCTGCTGCGGCGGGGCGCTCGCGTTGAGCGACGCGTCCTCGACGCGCGCCAGCAGCGCCGCGTCCCAGCCCAGCGCGCCGGTCACGCCGCGGCTGCGCGCGCTGGCGGCGGCGCGGCGGCAGGCGTGAGCCGGCGGTCCATCTCGCGCGCGAATTCGATGAAGGCCTGCGCGCCCTTGGCCGCCGGGTCGAAGACGACCCCCGGCTGCCCATAGCTCGGCGCCTCGGCAAGCCGCACGTTGCGCGGGATCACCGTGTCGAAGACCTTGTTGCCGAAGTGCGCCTTCAGCTGCTCGCTCACCTGCTGCTGCAGCGTGATGCGCGGGTCGAACATCACGCGCAGCAGGCCGATCAGCTGCAGGTCGGGGTTCAGGTTGGCGTGCACCTGGCGGATCGTGTTGACCAGGTCCGACAGGCCCTCCAGCGCGAAGTACTCGCACTGCATCGGCACGATCACGCCATGCGCCGCGACCAGGCCGTTGAGGGTCAGCAGGCTCAGGCTGGGCGGGCAGTCGATCAGCGCGAAGTCGTACTCCGCAACGACGGCGGCCAGCGCGCCGCGCAGTCGCCGCTCGCGCCGGTCGAGGTCGACGAGCTCGACCTCGGCGCCGGCAAGCTCGCGGTTGGCGCCCACGATGTCATAGCCCCCCGCCTCGCTACGGCTTCGCGCTTGGGCGATGGTCGCGGTCTCGAGCAGCACCTGGTAGACGCTGTGCGCGAGTTGGCGCTTGTCGACCCCCGATCCCATCGTCGCATTGCCCTGGGGGTCGAGGTCGACCACCAGCACCCGGCGGCCGATCCGGGCCAGGCCGGCCGCCAGGTTGACGGTGGTCGTGGTCTTGCCGACGCCGCCTTTCTGGTTGGCGATGCAGAAGGTTCTCATGGCATGGGCAGGGCAGGCTTGGGGCCGCGACGGGGCACGATTGCGGGCCGGCGAGCGTAGCGCAGATTCGGCGTGGCCCACAGCCTTCGGCCTGCGGCGGGGCGCGGGGCGAACCCCGAGGTCCCGCCTTGGAGGGTCGCGCCGGGCAAGCTTGCTCTCCCGGGGCTCCCGGTGTGGCGTGCCGGCGCCGCCGGGCGGCTGCCAGCGGTGTCGTCGATCGACGCGGGCCCCGGCAGATTCGCAGGCAAGCGGCGCGGACTCTCGCCCTCTCAGCCGCGCGGCCGCATCCACACCGCGCAGCGGCTGCCGTCCAGTTCCGGCACGCGCAGCGGTTCCACGTGGAACACCTCCACGTCGGCGGGCAGGGCGGCCATCTCGGCCCGCGGCTCGCGGCCCTTCATTGCCAGCCAGACGCCTTGCGCCGCGCGCGCGCGCGCGCTCAGCCGGACGAAGTCCGCCAGGCTGCCGAAGGCGCGGCTGACGATCACGTCGTGGGGGTCGGCGACCTCCTCGACACGGCCGTGCCGCACCTCGACGTTGCCCAGCCGCAGCGCCCCCGCCACCTGGCGCACGAACGCGGCCTTCTTGGCGACGGCGTCGATGCTGCACACCCGCCACTCAGGCGCCGCGATCGCGACCACCACCCCGGGCAGGCCGCCGCCGCTGCCGACATCGAGCAGGCGACCCCCTGCCGGCCGCTCGCGCCGCAGCGGCGCGACGATGCCCAGGCAGTCGAGCAGGTGCTGCACGACCATCGAACTGCGCTCGCGCACGGCGCTCAGGTTGTGGCTGCGGTTCCAGCGTTCCAGCAGGTCGAGATACTGCTGCAGCCGGTCGAGCTGAAGTTCGTCCAGCGACACGCCGAGCGCGCGGGCGCCGGCGTCGATCTGCTGGCGCTCCTCGGGGCGGTTCAAGCCGCCGCGCCCTGCGCTTCGGCCGCCGGCGCCGCCGCGGCCGGGCCGCCGAAGCCGCGGAAGCGACCCTTGCGCAGGTGGACGAGCAGCAGCGAGATCGCGGCCGGCGTGATGCCCGAGAGCCGCGCCGCCGCGCCCAGCGTCGCCGGGCGGTGGCGCGCCAGCAACTGGCGCGCTTCCACGCTGAGCGCGCCGACCTGCCCGTAGTCGAGGTCGGCCGGCAGCGGCAGGTGCTCCAGCGCCGCGGCCCGCTCGACCTCGTCCTGCTGGCGGCCGATGTAGCCGGCGTACTTGAGCGCGATCTCGCACTGCTCGATCACGGCATCGGCCTCGCGCGCGCCCCACTCGGCACGCAGGGTTTCACGTGAAACCGTGCTGGCCCCGGCCCGCAGGGCCGCCTGGCTCGCCGCATCGTGGTCCACGCCCGGCCGACGCAGCAGGTCGGCCAGGCAGTACTCGCGCTCGATCGCCTGCCCGACGGTGGCTGCGGCAGCCTCCGGCGGCAGCGTCGCGGGCCGCACCCAGGTGGCGCGCAAGCGCTGCAGCTCGCGCTCGATCCGCTCACGCTTGCGCTCGAACACCGCCCAGCGCTCGTCGTCGACCAGTCCCAGCCGCCGCCCGACCGGGGTCAGCCGCAGGTCCGCGTTGTCCTCGCGCAGCTGCAGGCGGTACTCGGCGCGGCTGGTGAACATGCGGTACGGCTCGGTCACGCCCTTGGTGACCAGATCGTCGACCAGCACGCCCAGGTAGGCCTCGTCGCGCCGCGGCAGCCAGGCTGCCTCGCCGCGCAGCGACAGCGCCGCATTCACGCCGGCGTACAGTCCCTGGGCCGCGGCCTCCTCGTACCCCGTCGTGCCGTTGATCTGCCCGGCAAAGAACAGACCGCCGATGGCGCGCGTCTCGAAACTGGGCAGCAGGCCGCGCGGATCGAAGTAGTCGTACTCGATCGCATAGCCCGGGCGCAGGATGTGGGCGCGTTCCAGCCCGGCGATCGAGCGCACCGCCTCGATCTGAACGTCGAAGGGCAGGGAGGTCGAGATGCCGTTCGGGTAGAACTCGTTCGTCGTCAGGCCCTCGGGCTCCAGGAAGACCTGGTGACCGGCCTTGTCGGCGAAGCGGTGGATCTTGTCCTCGATGCTCGGGCAGTAGCGCGGGCCGACACCCTCGATCACGCCAGTGAACATCGGGCTGCGGTCCAGGCCGGCGCGGATGATCTCGTGCGTGCGTTCGTTGGTGTGCGTGATCCAGCAGGGCACCTGCCGCGGATGCAGCCCGGGCGCGCCGAGGAAGCCGAACACCGGCACTGGGTCGAGGTCGCCGGGCTGCTCCTGCAGGCGAGCGAACTCGATCGAGCGCCCGTCCAGCCGCGGCGGCGTGCCGGTCTTCAGCCGGCCCTGCGGCAGCTTGCGCTCCTTGAGCCGCGCCGACAGGCCGACCGCCGCCGGGTCGCCGGCGCGACCGGCTCCGTAGTTCTGCAGCCCGACGTGGATGCGGCCGTCGAGGAAGGTGCCCGCCGTCAGCACGACGGCCCGGGCCCGGAAGCGCACGCCCGCCTGGGTGATGGCACCGACGACCCGGTCGCCGCGGCCGTCCGACTCCACCAGCAAGTCGTCGACCGCCTGCTGGAAGAGGGACAGCCGGGGCTGGTTCTCCAGCCGGCGCCGGATGGCCGCCTTGTAGAGCACCCGGTCGGCCTGCGCGCGCGTGGCCCGCACGGCCGGCCCCTTGCTGCCGTTGAGGATGCGGAACTGGATGCCGGCTTCATCGGTGGCCGCGGCCATCGCGCCGCCGAGCGCGTCGATCTCCTTGACGAGGTGACCCTTGCCGATGCCGCCGATGCTCGGGTTGCAGCTCATCTGCCCGAGCGTCTCGATGTTGTGGGTCAGCAGCAGCGTGGCGCAGCCCATCCGGGCGGCGGCGAGCGCAGCCTCGGTGCCGGCGTGGCCGCCACCGACCACGATCACGTCGAAGGATTCGGGGTGCAGCATGGAGGGCGGAGATTCTACGAGGCGGGCACCCGCACGGCCGGGCGCTAGCATCGCCGACGTGGAATGCCGTCCCCGCTGCGGCGCATGCTGCACCGCACCATCGATCAGTTCGGCCATCCCGGGAATGCCGGACGGCAAGCCCGCGGGGATGCGCTGCGTGCAACTCGACGACCAGCAGCGTTGCCGCCTGTTCGGGCGCCCCGAGCGCCCGACCGTGTGCATCTCCTTGCTCCCGAGCCAGCCGATGTGCGGTCAATCGAGAGAGCAAGCGCTCGCTTGGCTGGGCCAGCTGGAGCGCGCGAGCGCCCCCGCGGACCCGCGCCGCCCACTCTCTCAGCGCACGGCCGAGCGCGCCAGCACGCGCGCGACGTAGGCCAGCGCCAGAGCGCCCAGCAGCAAGCAGGCCGCCAGGGAGGGCAGCAGGTCAGCCCACGGCAAGGGCGCGCCCTCGAGCACCCGGCCCATCAGCGCGCTCTGCGCCAGCGCCGGCACCCACAGGTGCCAGCGTTGCTCGCCCTGCTGGTTGAACAGCGTCACCATCGGCAGCACCGAGACCAGCATCACCACGATCGTCGCGCTGGCCTGGGCTTCCTTGAAGCTGCGGCAGCGGATCGCCACCGCCAGCAGCAGCGCCGACAGCGCGCCGGCCAGCGGCAGCAACAGCGCCGCGAAGGCCAGCGCCTCGTGGATCCCGAAGCGGAACAGCGCCGACATCGTCTCGCTGCGCAGCAGCCACTGCCCGGGCAGGAAGCTCAGGCAGGCCAGCAGCGCGATCAGCATGCCCACCGCGGCCACCGCGGCCCACTTGCCGAGCACGATCGCCCAGCGCGGCGCGGGCGTCATCAGCAGCGGCTCGAGCGAGCCACGCTCGCGCTCGCCGGCCGTGGTGTCCAGCGCCGCGTTCAGCGCCCCATACAGCACCGCCATCAGCACGAAGAAGGGCACCAGCCGCGCCATCTGCGCCCCGCGCGCCGCCGCGTCGGCGAGGTCTCGCTCCTCCACGCGGACGATCTCCAGCGCCGCCGGCGCGACGCCGCGCATCGCCAGCCGCAGCGCAGCCTGCTCCTGCCCAAAGCCGCGCAGCAGCGCCTGCACGCGGCCGCGGCCCGCCTGCGCCCGCTGGTCCGACGCGCTGTGAACGATCTCGAGCACGGGCGGCTCGCCGCGCGCCAGCGCCGACTCGAAGTCGGCCGGCACCACCAGCACCGGCTCGCCGAGCCGGCCGCGGCGCAGGGCGTCCTCGTAGCCGGCCGGCGCCGGGCGCACCTCCCAGGTCTGGCGCGCCAGGTAGTTGGCCAGCGTCGGTGCGCGCTCGATGCCTGCGACGAGCACCGTGCGGGCCTCGGCGCGGCGCTCGATGTCGCCCACCAGCATGCCCACCAGCGCCAGCACCAGCGGCCCGACCGCCACCGCGCTCAGCAGCACGGCCAGCAGCGTGCGGCGGTCGCGCAGCGCGTCCTGCAGTTCCTTGCGGAACACGGCCAGCACGGCGGCGCCGCTCACCGCGCGGCCTCCGGGAAGGCCAGGCGCACGAAGGACTCCTCGAAGTCGGCGCCACCACCTTGCACGGCCAGTTCGGCCACCGTGCCGGCAGCCGCCACGCGCCCCTGCGACACGACCACCACCGTGTCGCACAGCCGCTCGACTTCCTGCATGATGTGCGTGGAGAAGACGATGCACTTGCCGGCCTCGTCGCGCAGGCGCCGAAGCGTCTCGCGCAGCGCGCGCGTGGACACCACGTCCAGCCCGTTGGTCGGTTCGTCGAGCACGATGTTCGGCGGGTCGTGCACGAGCGCGCGCGCCAGCGCGGTCTTCATCCGCTCGCCCTGGCTGAAGCCCTCGGTGCGGCGATCGAGCAGCGGCTCCATGCCGAGCATCGTGGCCAGCGCCCGGGCGCGGGCGTCGGCCTGCGCGGCATCCATGCCGTGCAGCGCCCCGTAGTAGACGATGTTCTCGCGAGCCGTCAGCCGCGGGTACAGCCCGCGCGAGTCGCTGAGCACGCCCATCCGTGCCAGCGCCGCGCGCGGCGCCGAGCCGACGTCGATGCCATCGACGCTCACCCGGCCGCCATCGGGCGCGATCAGCCCGGCGGCGATGCGCAGCGCCGTCGTCTTGCCGGCGCCATTCGGCCCGAGCAGCCCGGTGATGCGGCCGTCGACCGCCTCGAAGCACAGCCCGTCCAGCGCCTGCACGACGCGCGCGCCGCGCCCGCGCCCCTGTACAAAGCGCTTGCGCAGGCCGTCGACCGCGATCACCGGGCCACCCCCGGCGCCGAGGCGGCGCCAGGCGGCGCGAACACCGGCGGCCGCGGCACGCCGGCCGCGCAGTCCGCCGGCACCGCGAGCGCGGCCGCGTCGTCGTCCGCATCGATGAAGCGGAACAGCACGTCCCGCATGCAGGGCAGGCCCATCAGTCCGTGGCCGGCCTCGGCCACGACGACGTGGCGCGCCTTCGCCCCGAGCGCGCGCGCGACGCGCTCGCCGTGGCGCGGGGGTGTCGCCGGGTCGGCGCCCCCGGACAGCACCAGCGTGGCGGCGCTCGCCGGCCGGATCCGGTAGAACGCCGCCGGCACCTCGCCGCGCGGCCAGTCGGTACAGGCCTGCGCGTACAGCTGCACGAGGCCGATGCCCGCACCGCGCGGGCCGCCGCTGGCCGCACCGCCCACAGCGGCAGGCGCAGGCGAGGGCGGCACGTCCTCGCTGCAGACCACGGAGAAGTGCATGCCCTCGGCCAGCTGCAGCTCGCGCCGGGTGGCCAGGCTCGCGCCCAGCGCGGCGAGCGGCTCGAGCCGCCCGTCGGCCGCGGCGGCGATCGCCGGCGGTAGCGCCGCGGCCAGCGCCGGCACGTACAGCGGTGCGCGCACGAGGTTGCGCAGCAGGTCCGCCGAGACCTCGACCGGTTCGGACAAGCCGTTCAGCGGGTTGGTCACGCGGACCGTTCGCGGCGGCGCGTCCAGCATCTGGTCCCAGCGCGCACGCAGCGCCGGATGGCGCTCGCGGCACGCCGCGTCCATCTCGCAGGCGGCGAAGACGCGCTCGAGCGCCGCCTCGGCATCGGCCGCCAGGGCCTGCGGCAGCACCATGTCCGGCGGCGCCGCCCCGTCGAGCACCGCGCGCCGCACCGCCTGCGGGAACTGGCGCTGGTACTCGAGCGCCGCCCGCGTGCCGTAGCTGCCGCCGACCAGATTGATGCGCTCGGCCCCGAGCGCACGCCGCACGGCGTCGATGTCCGCCATGGCGACATGGGTCGTGAAGTGGCGCAGGTCGCCGTGAGGCAGCTTCTGGAGCGCAGCCCGGCACTCGCGCAGGCGCGCCAGCACGCGCTCGGCCGTCGACTCGGCCAGCGCCTGCGACGGCGGCACCGGCGGGCACGCCAGCGGCGCGCTGCGGCCGGTACCGCGCTGGTCGACCAGCACGATGTCGCGCCGGTTGCCCAGGCGCGCCAGCACCCCGGCCATCGTCGAGGCCAGGCCGATGGCGCCCTGCCCCGGCCCGCCGGCGAACACGAATACGGGGTCGGGCTTCTTGTTGCGGGCCACCGCCGGCAGCACTGCGTAGTGCACGTCGATCTGCACGCCCGCCGCCTGGTTCGGGTCGAGCGGTCGACGCACGCTGCCGCACAGCGCGCCGAATTCGACGCCGGACAGCCGGCACGGCACGGGCGCGACGCCAGGGGAGGCGGCCGGGGCAACACCCGGTCCGGCATTTGGAGAGCCACTCGGCGCGGCCGCGGCCGCCGCGGCCGCCGCGGCCGCCAGCACAGCGGCAGCCACGGCCCGCGCCGCGACAGCGCGCGTCGGACGGGAGCGGGCAGGCAGCGGCAGCATGGTGGCGATTGTGCTCACCGCAAGGCCGCGCCGCGGCTGGCACGGACGGGATGCCGCCAGTGCGGCACGAACGGCGCCCCCGGGGGTGTCGACAGGGCCGGGAGGCACCACACCCGGATTGCAGGCGGGCCCCGGAAGCGCGGCGGCCGGCTGCGCCGCGGCAGCGCCGGCACGCTCAGCCGAGCAGTCGCTTCAGCTCGCCGCTGTCGACCAGCCGCTTGAGGTCGTCGGCCCCGCCGACCAGCGCGCCCTTGACGAACACCATCGGAAAGGTGGGCCAGCCGGTCCACATCTTCAACGCATTGCGGCGCCGCCACTGGTCGAAGTAGCTCCCGTACTCGAGGTAGCGGTAGGCGATGCCCGCTGCATCGAGCAGCCGGCGCGCACGCCTGGGGTACGGGTTGCCCCGCATGCCGACCACGACCACCGGCTCGGCGGCCACCGCCGCCTGCACCTCGTCGACGATGTCGCGATGGTGCGACGCGATGCGTTCGCGGATGGCGGGATGCACTCGGGCTTCGTCGAGGATCGGGCGCGTCATGCCTGCACTGTAGCGCCGCCCGGCCGCGCCGGGTGCAGGCGCAGCCGGCCGGGGCCCCGCGAAAGGCTCGCCGCCCCGCGCCACAATCGGCCGCGTGCTCACGTTCGACCTGCTGAAGACCGAAGGCCTCGCGCGCCGCGGCCGCCTGACGCTGAACCACGGCGTCGTCCAGACCCCCGTGTTCATGCCCGTGGGCACCTACGGCACCGTCAAGGGCGTGCTGCCCCGCTCGCTGCTCGAGATGGGCGCCGAGATCATCCTCGGCAACACCTTCCACCTCTGGCTGCGGCCGGGCCTCGAGGTCATCGGCGCCTTCGGCGGCCTGCACCGCTTCGAGGGCTGGCCGCGGCCCATGCTCACCGACAGCGGCGGCTTCCAGGTCTGGAGCCTGGCCGGCAGCGCCAAGATCACCGAGGAAGGCGTGCGCTTCGCCAGCCCCGTCAACGGCGACCGGCTCTTCCTCACGCCCGAGATCAGCATGCAGATCCAGACCGTGCTCGACTCGGACATCGTGATGCAGCTCGACGAGTGCACGCCCTACGAGACCGGCGGCCGCAAGACCACGCCCGACGAGGCCGCGCGCTCGATGGCGATGAGCCTGCGCTGGGCCCGGCGCAGCCGCGACGCGTTCGAGCGCCTCTCCAACCGCAACGCGCTCTTCGGCATCGTGCAGGGCGGCATGTACGAGAGCCTGCGCGAGGAGTCCGCGGCCGCGCTGGCCGCGATGGACTTCCCGGGCTACGCGGTGGGCGGCGTCAGCGTCGGCGAGCCCAAGGAGGACATGCTGCGGATCATGGCGCACACGCCGCGCCTGCTGCCCCCGCACAAGCCGCGCTACCTGATGGGCGTGGGCACGCCCGAAGACCTGGTGGAAGGCGTGGCCTCGGGCATCGACATGTTCGACTGCGTGATGCCCACCCGCAACGCGCGCAACGGCCACCTCTTCACGCGCTTCGGCGACCTGAAGATCCGCAACGCCAAGCACCGCCGCGACGAGCGTCCGCTCGACCCGACCTGCACCTGCCACGCCTGCAAGGGCACGACGCTGGCCGACGGCAGCGCCGCGGGCACCGTGAGCGGCGGCTTCAGCCGCGCCTACCTGCACCACCTCGAGCGCTGCGGCGAGATGCTGGCCCCGATGCTGGCCAGCATCCACAACCTGCACTACTACGTGAACCTGATGCGCGAGATCCGCGCCGCGCTGGACGAAGGCCGCTTCGAGGCCTTCCGCGCCAGGTTCAAGGCCGATCGGGCGCGCGGGGTGGACTGAAAAAGCCAGGGATCTTCACAGCCTCCGTACAAACGAAGTTCGGGGACTGTGTCCAGATACCGGTGCAGCACGCTCGACGATGACTGGTGGAAACCTTTCTGATTGACAGTGGTTTGCGGCTCGTGGGAGCAGTTCATGACGGAACCAACATGGCTCACGAACGCGGCCTTGTGGGCTACGGCTCGCGAAGGGCCTGGTGGACTGTAGCCAGCATCAGGCACAGGGTCATGGGCTTGATGGGCGACTCGATGAAGCCGCGCGAGAGGTAGAAGCGCCGGGCCTGTTCCGAAATGGCGTGCACCAGCAGTGCGGTGACGCCGGCGATGTCGGCGGCCTGCATCGCGCGCCGGATGGCGTCGCCCAGCAGCGCGGTGCCGATGCCCTTCTGGTGGTGGTCCTTGTGGATGGCCAGGCGGCCGAGGACGAGCACGGGAATCGGGTCGGGCCGGTTGCGCTTCATGCTGGACGGCGCCTCGGCGTGGCCGATGGCCCCGGCAGCCAGGCAGTAGTAGCCGATCACGGTGTCGCCCTCGCACACGACGTAGGTGCGGGATGAGCCGTTGGCCTGGTTCTTGGCCGCGCGGCGCTTCAGCCAGTCGTCCAGCGTCGGCTCGCCGCTGTCGAAGTCGGCGAGCTGATGCCGGTCCGTCAGCGGTTGCGGCGCCGAGAGCATCGGCGCGGTCACTTCCCGCGTGGGCCTGCGGCTTTGCCGGTGGCGGCGGCCGTGTCCCAGGGCGCGCGGGCCTTGAGGGTGCGGCGCAGGCGGTCGGTGGGCGCGGGCGGCTGGTCGAGCATGGCCTGGAAGGCGGCCATGCTCTTGGCGTCGAGCGCGAAGTAGGTCTGGTCGAGCAGCACGTCCTCGGCCTGCCGGCAGGCAGCCTCGAGCATGAAGTCCGAGCGGCTGCGGCCCAGGCGGTCGGCGGCCTGGTCGATCAGGTCGCGCTGACCGGCCTTGGCGCGGATGCTGATGACGACGGGTTCCTGGGCTCGAGCTTGCGCCATGGGGTGCCTCTTACGTACTGCGTTCGTGATGTCATCATTGTATGTCACTTGTCCATACATTGATCCATTGAACGGCAGGGCCCGAAGGTCCCGGCCTCCCGGTGACGACTCCTCGCGCGGAACGGGCCGGGGCCAGCGTGAACGGCGCGCGGCGCCCTCCCCGGTCGATAGGCCCCGGCAGGCTGCCCGGGCCGCTGGGGGACAGGGCCACGAGATCGAGGCCTTGCCTTCAACTCGCGGCCCTGCTCAGGGGCCAGCCCCTCGCGCTGGGCAAGGGTGAAGCGCCTGGCGGCGCCCTCCTGGCCGTTTTCCCCGCGCCTTCCGCGCTGCGCTTGTTCAGCTCATGGCCGGGCCCCTCCGGCCGGGCTGCCCTTGCCCTTTCCTACCCCCGGGCTCGCCGACGAGCGCCACGGCGGCAGCCCGGGGCTTTCCATGCGCCGGCGCGGGGCTTCTCATCCAGCGCCCACCGGACGGCGTGCGGACGCGCAAGCACCACGCCAGCGGCGGGCGCCCGCAGGGTGGGGCGGCGGCCTCACCCGGAGCCGCCGGGATCCATCCAGCGCTGCACCTGGACACCGACCTGCTCGCTGGCCAGCAGATCGAGGTGGTTGATGCCTTGGCCGGTCCACTGCCGCCCGGGCGGGAAGTCGAGGCCGCGCGACGGGTCGGGATGGCGGCCGAGCGCGCTGTCCAGCGGCACCAGGCCGTCGCCGAGCAGGCGCTCCTTCAGGTCACCGCTGCGCTGGCCGATGCTCCCGGCCACCGCGAAGCAGCGCACGGCGGCCGGCAGCGGCACCGGTTGCCGGCGGTCGGCCCGGCGGGCAAAGCGATCGCGCCCGACCCAGTCCTCGTCGAGCAGGTTGCCGTGGTGCAGGTCGGTGATGCCGGCGCTGCGCACGCGGCCCAGGCGTGCGAGCGGCGCCGCATACGGGGTGGCGCCAAGCACGATGTCGAGCCTGTGGCCGGCGCGCTCGAGCGGCGCGCCGTGGTGCGGCGTGCCCAGGAAGACCATGTCGGTCAGGCGTGCGGTCCAGCGGTGCCGCGCCTGCAGGCCGTGGTGGACGGCGCTGCGCGCCAGCAGCCCGCCCATGCTGTGCCCGAGCAGGGCCAGCCGCTCCACCGGACCCGGCCACTGCTCGACCAGGCTCTCGAGCAGCCGGGCCAGCGCGCGGCCGTTGATCGAGACATGCAGGCCGCTGTTGTAGTGCAGGTAGACGGGGGTGAAGCCGAGCGCGGCGGCGAGTGCGGCGCCATGGTCGTGGCCACCGCGAGTCCACTGCAGGTCGTTCATGCACAGGCCATGGATCAGCACGAGCGGCCGCCGGCCGGCATCGGGCAGGCGCCCTGCAAGTGCACCGGGCTCGAGCGCCAGGGCACGGCCGTCGCGCCGCAGCGCCATCGGCGTGGCCAGCGGGTTGGCGGTGGCCGCCAGGTAGTCGCCGAGCACACCGTTGAGCGCGGCGATCAGCGCCTCGCGCTCCGGCACCGGATCGTCCGGGCCGAGCGCAGGGGCCAGCAGGCCGAGCAAGGACTCGATGCTGCCGCCCACCACCCGCGTGACGCCGCGGATGCTCTTGTAGACCAGGCCGGTGACGCCGCGCGTGCGGCCCTCCAGCCGGGCGCCGGGCAGGCCCGGCACGCGGGCGATGCGTTCGTGCATCGCCTCGACCAGATCGGCCAGGCCCGCGGTGGCATCGGTGGCCAGGCGCGCGACCCCTCGCAGGTCGGAGCCGCGCAGGGACTTGACGGGCGCCATCCGCAGCGTCGGGCCGGGGCGGGATGGCGCCCGGCCCGTCAGGCCAGGTGCGCCGCCGCCAGCAGCTCGCGGGTGTAGGGGTGCCGAGGCGCCGCGAACAGCGCCTCGGCCTCGCCCTGCTCGACGACCGCGCCGTTCTTCATGACGATCACGCGGTGCGACATCGCGCGCACGACCGCCAGGTCGTGGCTGATGAACAGGTAGCTCATGCCGTGACGCTGCTGGAGTTCCACCAGCAGCCGCAGCACCTGCTGCTGCACCGACACGTCGAGCGCCGAGGTCGGCTCGTCGAGCACCAGCACCTCGGGCTGCAGGACCACCGCGCGCGCGATCGCGATGCGCTGGCGCTGCCCGCCGCTGAACTCGTGCGGATAGCGCTGGAGCACGCCGGCCACGCCGTGCCGGTCGGCCAAACCCACCTCGTCGAGCATGGCCAGCACGACACGGTCGCGCTCGGCCGCGGACAGCTCGGGACGGTGCAGCGCCAGCCCCTCGCCGACGATCTGGCCGATGGTCATGCGCGGCGAGAGCGAAGCGAACGGGTCCTGGAACACCACCTGCACGCGCCGACGCATCCGGCGCAGCGCCTGGCGCGGCGCGTCGTCGATGCGTTCCGCGCCCAGGCGCACGGTGCCGGCGGTGATGGGCTGCAGCGCCAGCAGCGCCATGCCCAGCGTGGTCTTGCCCGAGCCGCTCTCGCCGACGATGCCCAGCGTCTCGCCGCGCGCCAGCGTGAGCGTCGCCGCCTTGACGGCCTGGAACAGGCGCTTGCCGAACAAGCCTTCGCGGAACGTGAAGCTCACGTCCACCCCATCGGCCTGCAGCAGCGCCGGCGCATCAGGCGGCACCGGCTGCACGAGCCGCTCCGGGCGGCTGGCCAGCAGGCGCTGCGTGTAGGGGTGCCGGGGCTGCGCGAACACCTCGGCCGTGTCCCCCAGCTCGACCAGGCGGCCGCGCTCCATCACGCCCACGCGGTGCGTGAAGCGGCGCACCAGGTTCAGGTCGTGCGTGATGAACAGCAACGCCATCCCCATCTCGGCCTGCAGCTCGTCGAGCAGCGCCAGGATCTGGGCCTGGATCGTCACGTCGAGCGCAGTGGTCGGCTCGTCGCAGATCAGCAGCCTGGGCCTGCAGGCCAGCGCCATCGCGATCATCGCCCGCTGGCGCTGGCCGCCCGAGAGCTGGTGCGGGTAGACGTCGACGCGCTTGTCGGGCTCCGGGATGCCGGTGCGCGCGAGCAGCTCGATGGCGCGCGCGCGCGCCGACGCCTTCGACAGGCCCTGGTGCAGCTCGAGCACCTCGCCGATCTGGTTGCCCACCGTGTACAGCGGGTTCAGCGCGGTCATCGGCTCCTGGAAGATCATCGCGATGTCGGCGCCGCGCAGCGCCTGCATCTCGCGCTCGGACTTCGCGGTGAGGTCCTGGCCGCCGAACAGGACGCGGCCCTCGGTGCGCGCCGCGTCCACCAGGCGCAGCACGGACAGGGCCGTGATCGACTTGCCCGAGCCGCTCTCGCCGACGAGGGCGAACTTCTCGCCCGGCGCGATGGCGAACGACACGTCGTCGACGACCACGCTGGCGTCGAAGCGCACGGTGAGGTGCTGGATGTCGAGCAGGGCGGTCATGGGTTGGAAGGGGCTTGCATGGCGCCGCAAGGCTGCCGAACCGACAACGCATCAAGCGGCCGCCGCGGAGCCGGCTTCGCCGGGCCGCTGGCGGCGCCCCCTGGGGGGAGGCGCCGAAGGCGCTTCGGGGGGATCATGATTTCCGCGTGTCGAAGGCATCGCGGAGCGCGTCGCCGATGAAGGTGAGCAGCAGCATCGTCAGCACCAGCAGCGCGAAGGTCGGCAGGATGACCCACCACGCGTACAGGTTGTCCTTGCCCATCTTCAGCAGCTCGCCCAGCGACGGCACGCTGCTCGGCACCCCGAGGCCGAGGAAGTCGAGCGCGGTCAGGCCGATGATGCCGGCGCTCATGCGGAAGGGCAGGAAGGTGATGACCGGCGTCATCGAGTTGGGCAGCACGTGGCGCCAGATGATCTGGCCGTTGCCCAGGCCCAGCGCGCGGGCAGCCTTGACGAACTCGAGGCTGCGGTTGCGCAGGAACTCGGCGCGTACGTAGTCCGACAGCCCCATCCAGCCGAAGGCGGCCAGCAGCACCAGCAGCAGCAGCAGGCTCGGCTCGAAGATGCTCGCCAGCAGGATCAGCAGCAGCAGCTCGGGCAGCGCGCCCCAGATCTCGACGAAGCGCTGCAGCAGCAGGTCGACCTTGCCGCCGAAGTAGCCCTGCAGAGCGCCCGCCAGCACGCCGATGACGGTGCCGACGATGGTCAGCGCCAGCGCGAACCAGATGCTGACCCGGAAGCCGTACAGCAGCCGCGCCACCATGTCGCGGCCCTTGGGATCGGTGCCGAGCCAGTTCTCCGCGCTCGGCGCGGCCGGCGGCATGGCCTTGCTGAAGTAGTCGACCGAGTTCGCGCCGTGCGGGTTGATCGCCATCAGCGCCCAGTTGCCCTCCTTGGCCATCAGCTCGGTGATGAAGGGGTCCTTCCAGTCGGTGGGCGTGCCGAAGTCGCCGCCGAGCGCCTTCTCGCTCGGGTTCGCGAACATCGGCGCGTACCACTCGCCGTTGATCCGGGCCACGATCGGCCGCTCGTTGGACAGCAGCTCGGCGCAGGTGGACAGCACCAGCATCAGCCCGAAGACCCACAGCGACCAGTAGCCGAGCCGGTTGCGCCGGAAGCGAGCCCAGGCGCGCTGCCAGGGCGACATCGGCCTGGGCGCGGGCGTCGCCCCGGGCGCGGCGGCAGGACTGTCGGCCATCGTGCTCATCGTGCGCTCACCGCGCCACCGCGCCGAACTGCACGCGCGGGTCGACCACGACGTACAGCAGGTCGGTGACCAGCTTGGTGACAAGCGCGATCAGCGTGAACAGGTACAGCGAGCCGAGCACCACCGGGTAATCGCGCCGGATCACGCTCTCGTAGGCCAGCAGCCCCAGGCCGTCGAGGGAGAACAGCGTCTCGATCAGCAGCGCGCCGGCGAAGAAGGCGCCGATGAAGGCGGCCGGGAAGCCGGTGACGAGCGGGATCAGCGCGTTGCGGAAGATGTGCTTGTAGAGCACGCGCTTCTGGCTCAGGCCCTTGGCGCGCGCCACCAGCACGTACTGCTTGCGGATCTCCTCGACGAAGGTGTTCTTCACCAGCATCGTCGTCACCGCGAAGCTGCCGATCACCAGGCAGGTCAGCGGCAGCGCCAGATGCCAGAAGTAGTCGAGGATGCGCGCCGGCCACGACAGCTCGTCCCAGTTGTCGCTGGTCAGCCCGCGCAGCGGGAACCAGTCGAGGAAGGTGCCGCCGGCGAACAGCACGATCAGCAGCACGCCGAGCACGAACCCGGGGATCGCGTAGCCCAGCAGCACGACGAAGGTGGTGACCGCGTCGAAGCGCGTGCCCTCGCGCACCGCCTTGGCCACGCCGAGCGGGATGCTGATCAGGTAGCTGATCAGGAAGGTCCACAGGCCGAGCGAGATCGATACCGGCAGCTTCTCCTGGATCAGCTGCCACACCGTCTTGTTCTGCAGGAAGCTCTTGCCGAGGTCGAACCGCAGGTAGCTACCGAGCATCTCGAGATACCGCACGTGCACCGGCTTGTCGAAACCGTAGAGCTTCTTCAGCTCCTCGAGCTGATTCTTGTCGAGGTCGCGCCCGGCCTTGTAGGTGCCGCCCTCGGCGCCGCCGCCGGCGCGCGCCTCGGCCATGATCTGCTCGACCGGTCCGCCGGGGACGAACTGGATGACGACGAAGGTGACGGTGAGCACGCCAAGCAGCGTGGGCACCATCAGCAGCAGCCGCTTGAGGATGTAGCCGATCATGTCGGTGCCCGGTTGGTGGCGGCGGCCGGCCGGCCCTCGAGCGAGCGGTCCCACCAGCACCACAGCGGCCAGGGCCCGTGCTCCTGGAAGCCGGAGATGATGAAGTCGGCGGCAAAGTAGCGCGCCTGCACCTTGGGGATGCCGAACTTGTTCCACACCGAGATGTTCTCGGTGTTCAGGTACAGCTCGGGCACCTGCCAGAAGCTCCACATGACGACGCGGTCGAAGGCGCGCGCCGCGTCCTTCAGCTGCTGCAGCGTGCCGGCCTGTGCCATGGCCTCGATCAGGGCGTCCACCGCCTTGCTGCGCACGCCGCGGAAGTTGCTGTTGCCTTCCTCGCCGGCGGACTTCGAGCCGTACAGCGCCCGCAGGTCGCCCGCCGAGGGCAGCGTGAAGTCGCCCTCGACGATGACGATCAAGTCGTAGTCGTACTTCTCGAGGCGCCGGCGGTACAGCGCGAAGTCGACCACGCGCTCCTTCAGCGTGATGCCGAGCTTGCTCAGGTTGCGCTGCCAGTCGTCGATGCCGGACTCGCGCGGCGTCAGGTACTCGACCTCGAACTTATCGCCCTTGGCGTTGCGCAGGTCGCCCCCGGCGTCGAGCTTCCAGCCTGCCTCCTCGAGCAGCGCGCGCGCGCGCAGCAGGTTGCGGCGCAGCCCGTTGGGCTCGCCGTCGGTGCGGGGCGGCCGGAACGCGGGCCCGAACACGCGCGGCGGCAGCTCGGCGCGGAACGGCTCGAGCAGCGCGAGCTCGCCCGGCGAGGGCGAGCCCTCGGCCGCGAACTCGCTGTTGCTGAACACGCTGTAGGCGCGCTTGAAGATGCCGGTCTTGTTGAGGGTCTCGAAGTCGTAGGTCCAGTTCAGCGCCTCGCGCACCCGGATGTCCTGGAAGATGGGCCGCCGCAGGTTCAGGTTCACGGCCTGCAGGCCCTGGCCGAAGGCCGTCTCGAGCGGCATCTTGACGATGCGACCGTCCTCCCACTTCGGGCCGGTGTGCAGCCGGGCCCAGGAGCGGGCGCCGTACTCCTTGTACAGGTCGAACTCGCCGGCCTTGAAGGCCTCGCGCGCGATCGGGTGGTCCTGGTACATCCGGTAGACCACGCGCTGCCAGTTGAAGTGGCCGCGCCGCGCGGGGTGGTCGCGGCCCCAGTAGTCGGGGTTGAGCCGGTACTCGATGCGGCGCGGCATCTCCACCCGATCGATCAGGTAGGGGCCGGTGCCGATCGGGTGCTCGTCGACGATGGCGTCCATCGCCTTGCCGGCGCCCCACTTGCGGCTGAGCACCGGCATGTTGCCAGCCACCAGCACCTGCTCGCGGCTCTTCTCCTTGAGGTCGAACCGCACCGTGCGCGCGTCGACCACGACCGCGCGCTCGATGCCCGACACCCCGGTCTGGTAGGCCGGCGAGGCGCCCTTGCCCTTGAAGAGGCCGAGCGTGTGCACGACGTCCTCGGGCGTGACCGGATCGCCGTTGCTGAAGCGCGCTGTCGGCCGGATGCGGAAGCTCACCGAGGAGAAGTCGGGCTCGACGTGGATCGCCTCGGCGAGCAGCGCGTACATCGTCGCCGGCTCGTCCTGCGACATGTGCGCCAGGCCCTCGACCATCCACACCAGGATGCCGGCCGGCGCGTTGCCGCGCGTGGTCCACGGGTTGAACTTGTCGAAGCTCGTGCGGCGGTCGGGGTTGCGCAGCCGCAGCGTGCCGCCCTTGGGCGCATCCGGGTTCACGTACTCGAAGTGCGTGAAGCCGGGGCCGTACTTCGGCGGGCCGTAGGCGGCGAAGGCGTGCACCCAGCGCCCGGTGTTCTCGGGCACGTCGGCCGGGGACGGTGCGGGCGCTGCGGCGGGGGGACCGCCCGCGCGCCCGGCGACAGCCGCTCCGCGCCCGGCGGCGGCGGCCGCCACCGGCCCGGCGCAGGACGACGCGGCCAACGCCAGCGCGACGCGGCGCCGCATCGCGTCGACGCCGCTGCTGCCGTCGTGCCCCCGGCGCCGCACCTTCACGCGTCCTTCTTCGGCGCTGCCGGCGCGGGCCTCAGGACCTTCTCGCAGACCGGCTTGTCGGCGGCATCGACCCGGGCGCACACCCCGTCGAGCTGGGCCTGCAGCCGCCGCAGCGCCGCGGCCTGGCGGCCGTCGGCGTTCCAGCTGGCCAGGCGCGCGCCGGCGCGCTGCAGCGCGCGCGCGCTGCGGCCCTCGAAGGCGCCGCTGTCGGAGGCGGCCTCGCGCAGCAGCTGTGCCGCCACCTGCTCGATGCGCGCCGCGTCCTGCGGCGCCAGCTCGATCAGCGCACCGAGGTAGCCGCTGCCCCACTGCAGCCGCGTGGCCGGGCCCTGGCTCTTCTCGAATGCTTCGGCGTACCAGCGCAGGGCCTCGTCCTTGCGGCCGAGCTTGCGGGCATTGCTGCCCAGCTGGCTCATCAGGTAATAGGCCGAGTGGCTGCGCGCCAGGTTCGACTTCAGCAGCGCCTCGCTCTCGGCCCACAGGCCGGCATGGCCCAGCGCGTAGGCAGCCGCGGTGACGACGGCCTGGCGCTCGTAGCCGTCGGTGATCTCGCGGTCGAAGCGCGCGGCCATGTCGCGAACATCGGCCGCCAGCGCCTCGGGGATCCGCGGCCGCACCTCGTCCTTGGGCTGGCCGATGCGGGCCAGGTTGACGCGCGCGATCAGCGCGTCGAGACGGTCGCCGCGCGCCAGCGTGGCGTCGGACTGCAGCCGGCGCAGCGCGGCGTCGTAGGCGGCCACCAGCGGCGCGCGACGCGGCGAGTCCTCGGCCTCCAGCGTGCGCACGATGTCGGCCGCGCCGCCGCTCAGCACGCCGGAGAACTGGCGCACCTGGGCCGGGTCGGCCAGCACCCTCTGCACGCGCGCACGCAGCGCGTCGTCCGCCTTCAGGCCCTTGCCGTCGTCGCTGGCCGCGAGCGCCTTGAGCCACAGGCGGGTCGACACCTCGGCCTCGGCGGTCGCGGCCGCCTGGGCCGCGGTCGCCAGCCGGGCCAGCGTCGCAGGAAGCTCCGGCTTGGCGACGAGCTGCGACTCATCGGTCTCCCACGAGTAGAAGGCGAGCGCGCGCCAGTCGGCCGCACCGACCGGCCGGCCCGCCAGCGCGTCGGCCAGCACCGACTTCACCGGGCGGCCGCCCGCCACGCCCGTCTCGAGCAGCCGCATCACCTGCTCGGCGTCGATGTCGCCGGGCAGCCGCGTGATCTCCTGCCCCTCGGCCGTCATCAGCACGACGGTCGGGTAGCCGCTCACCTTGAAGCGCTGGCCCAGCTTCTGAGCACCGGGCCGGTCGCCGTCGACGTGCACGGCGACGAAGCTGCGCGACAGCGCGGCGAAGTCCTGGCGGTTGAACAGCGTCGCCTTCAGCTGGTTGCAGGGCGGGCACCACGTCGCGCCCCAGTACAGCAGCACAGGCCGGCGCTCGGCCCGCGCGCGCGCGAACGCGCGCTCGATGTCGGCGTCGGCGGCGGCCGGCTGCCAGGCCACCTGGGTCGAGGGCAGGTCGATCGCCGCGGCCGGCGGCGCGCCGCACAGCAGCGACGCGCCGAGCACGGCCGGGATCAGCAGGGGCAGGCAACGGACCATCGTGTACAGGCTCCAGAGGGCGGCAACGCCCGGATGCCGCGGAAAGCGGATTGTGCGCCGTGCACGCCGTGCCGCCAGTACGCTGCCCGATCGGGCCCGCCGTCCGGGGGGCAGCACGCTCAGCGCCGGGTCGACGCCAGCTTCGTGGCCGACTGCCATGCGTTGGCCGCGGCGTCGAGCACCTGGGCGGAGCCGCCGAAAGGCTGTGCCGCCTCCTCCAGCGCCGCGACGTCGTCGC
Organism: Rubrivivax sp.; assembly: GCA_020248915.1. Classification (GTDB taxonomy): domain Bacteria; phylum Pseudomonadota; class Gammaproteobacteria; order Burkholderiales; family Burkholderiaceae_C; genus Rubrivivax. The sequence continues at coordinate 212,464 of JADCGP010000003.1, forward strand.
CGTCGAGCGCGCGCGCCACCGAGAGATACGGCGCCCACGGGCCTTCGTGCTGCAGCAGCGCGAGCGGCAACTCGGGCGGGAGCCTGAGGGTCTGCAGCGCAGCCGCCAGCGACACGCCGAGCAGCCGGTCGGCCTGCGACAAGAGCCCCAGCGTGAACAGCGCCGACGGCCGCGGCTCGCCGGCGCGCCGGGCGAGTTCTTCGAGGACGAAGGCGCGGGTGAGCGCGTGCTCCTGGACCGCCTCGCTGGCCGGCCGGCTGCGCCCGCTGCTCAGGAGCAGGACGCCGAGCCAGCGCTGGAGTTCACCCTGCCCGAGCAGCGCGATGGCCTGCTCGATCGATTCCGCGGGCCGGCTCAGCCCGAGCGCGGGGCTGTTGGCGAACCGCAGCACGCGGTACGCCAGCGCGGCGTCGCGACGAAAGGCCTCGGCGACCTCCGCCGCGTCGCGGTCGAGGGCGAGCAGGTTCATCAGCTCGCAGATCCTGTGCGCGGCCGGATCGAGCCGACCTGCCGCGCCGGCCGGCGGCGGCCGGTTGGCCGCATCACCGCCGCCGAGCCGGCCTCCCGCAAGCGTCACGCCAGCAGCCAGCGCTTGCTCCACTTCTTCGATGCCAGCCAAGCCCAGCGCCACCAGCGGCGCACCGGGACGCGCCCGGTGCCAGCGATCGGCCGACGCCACCAGCGTATCGAGGCCACCGTCGGCCGCCAGCAGCACGATGAAGTCGGCATGCGTGCGCGCTGCCGGTGGCCCGTCGCGCAGGCCGACCCGGACACCGAGACCGCGCCAGGCGGCCAGCGCTTCGGGCGCCGGGTCGCGGTCGAGCGCAGCGATCATCAGCCCGGCCCCAGCCGGCGCCGACGCGGCCACGCGCACCGCCACGTCCTCCAGCATCGCCGCCTCGAGGACGACGAGGCTGTTGCGACGCCCGCCGGCGGCGGCCTCGCGCGCGGCGTCGACGAGCACGTCGCCGACGGCCGCTGCGGCATTGGCGGAGCCGGCCTGCGCTCGCCAGACCTCGCGCCGGGCCGGGGACAGCACGAACTCGAAGCCGGAAATGCGCCCCTGCCGTCCCACCAGCGGCCGGCGCTGCGCGCCGGTCGGTACTCCTGCCGGGTGCACGGCGTCGTGCCGGACACCGGCTGCGGCCGGCGACGTGGCCTTGGCGCGCGCGGCCTCGGCCGGCGCGCGCCCGAACCAGCGCAGCAGCCACTTGATCATGGTCCCTCCCTGGGCACGCCGGCAGCGTGATCGAGCCCGAGCCCGTCCTGCCCGTCGTCTTCCGGCGCGGCATCGGCGGGGGCTCGGGCGAGCGCCACCCAGACCGCAAAGGGCAGCCGCAACGCCCGGCGCGGCGCCGGGCGCGCGACCTCGAAGCCGACGGCGTCCGCCCAGAGAACCCCGAACTCCGACGGCACCTCCTCGGGCTCGCCGATTCCGCGCGCGAGCACGTACCAGCACTGGCTGGACAGGGCGCGGTATGCGGCGCCCTTGTCGGGCCTGCGCAGGTCGGCCAGCAGGTCGGCGCGCCGGACCTTGATCTCGTGCGCAATGGGCTCGACGCAGTCCTCGAGCGTGCTGGGGCGGATGGAGTAGACATCGGGCATCGCCATCACCCAGCGGACCGAAGCCGGAGCCGGCGGCGGCGCCGGCACTTCAACGCCTTCCAGCGCAACCTCGCGGGGTGCGACGGCATCGGCGGCGACGCTGTCGGCCGCGGCGGCAGGCAACGGCGCACGCAGCGCGAGCCGACGCCAGACGATGCGGTGTGCGCGCTGCATCTGCCGCGCCACGCGGGCCACCAGCAACTCGTGGGGGTCCAGCGCCGTCTGCCGGCACAGACGCGCCTGCGCCAGGGCGTCGATGCCGGAGTCGGTCACGTACAGCGTCGTTCGGCCGGCCGCGTCGACCTGCCGGCCCAGCAGACCGGCCGACAGCAACTCGGTCTCCAGGCCGTCGCCCACCGGCCAGCCGGCACTGCGCAGCACCTGGCGCAAGCGCCGGCGCTGCGCGAGCCCGGGCGCGGCGGCAGCGCGAGCCGAGGCGGTCGCGCCGGGCACCGGGGCCCCGTCGTGTGCAGCGACGCCGTCCTCGCCGATCGCACCCATGCCGTCCTTCGAAGGTCCTCGCCGCTGGCCGCCGCCGTCCGCCGCCGCGCGGAGCCCGGGCGGCGCCACCCCGCGCGGAGCCGCGACTCAAGCTTACGCCAGCGGCGCCAGGCTGCACCGGGGCGGGACAATCCCCCCGCCTCCGTGCGTCGGGGCCGCGGCCCCTACAGTGCGGCCATGGACCACGAGACCGCTCCCGCCACCCCCTCACTCGCCCGCCCGCGACCCGTCGAACGCCTCGTGCAGGGGCAGGACACGAGCGACGGCGCCGGCGTCAAGCTCACCCGCGTGCTGACGCAGAACCTGCAGCGCCGGCTCGATCCGTTCCTGATGCTCGACGCCTTCGGCACGGACAACCCGGGCGACTACATCGGCGGCTTCCCCGACCACCCGCACCGCGGCTTCGAGACCGTGACCTACATGCTCGCCGGGCGCATGCGCCACCGCGACAGCGCCGGCAACGTGGGGCTGCTGACGCCCGGCGCGGTGCAGTGGATGACGGCGGGCCGCGGCGTGATCCACAGCGAGATGCCCGAGCAGCAGGACGGCCGCATGGAAGGCTTCCAGCTCTGGCTGAACCTGCCGGCGCGGCAGAAGATGACCGACCCCTGGTACCGCGACATCCGGCCCGACGAGGTGCCCGTGTGGCGTGGCGAGGGCGTCGCGGCGCGCGTGATCGCGGGGCGCTCGCACGGCGTCGATGGCGCGATGCAGCGCGAGCACACCGAGCCCCTGTACCTCGACCTCGAGCTGGCGCCCGGCGCAGTGTTCGAACAGCCGCTCGCCGACTCGCACAACGCCTTCGTGTACGTCTACCGGGGCGAGCTTGCCGTCGGGCCGCAGCCGGTGCCGGCGCGGCGCATGGCCATCCTCGCCAACCTGCCCGGCAGCGACGGCGTGCGGCTGGCCGCGGCCCCGGCGGGGGCGCGGGCCATCCTCGTCGCCGGCCGGCCGCTCGGCGAGCCGATCGCGCAGTACGGCCCGTTCGTCATGAACACCCACGGGGAGATCGTGCAAGCGGTCGACGATTTCCGCGCTGGCCGGCTGGCCTGAGCGTCCTCAGCGCGGGGTTGCGCCGCGCCAGCCGTGCGCCTGCAGGCGCGTCCAGTCCGCGGCCGGCAGTTCAGCGGCCGCGGCCTCCAGGCTCGCGAACTCGCGCACCAGCAGCCCGCGCGACAGGTCGAGGCTCGAGTCGAAGCAGCCGCAGCCGGCGACGCCCGGCGAAGCGGCGCCGTCGCCAGCCAAGACGACCTGCGGCACCGGGCGTCGCGGCGGCCGCCTCCGCCGCGCGATGACGCGGCGGAGCCGCAGTCCGAGGGCGAGCAGCGCGCGATGGGGCATCCTGGTCTCCTTGCGGCGGGGTCGGGCGACGCGCCGATGCTCCGCTGCCGGCACCGAGCCGCGTATCGCCCGGGCGGCGGGGCGTCGAGGGCCCCCGTCGGCGCCGCTGCCGTCCCCTCCGGCGGGGGTGCCGCCGTCGGACCCGGCCTTCGCCCCGTAGCATCACCATCGATGTGCGGCCGCTACGTCATCGCCTACGACCCGCAGACGCTGGTGAGCGGCTTCGCGCTCGGCCGCGCGCCCCCCTTCCCGCGCCGCTGGAACGTCGCGCCGCAGTCGGAGGTGCCGGTGGTCTACTGCACACGCGAGGGCGAACTCGTCGCGGAGCTGATGCGCTGGGGGCTGGTGCCCTCGTGGGCCGACGGGCCGGCGATCGGTCACAAGATGAACAACGCCCGCGCCGAGGGCGTGTTCGAGCGGCCCTCGTTCCGGCAGGCCGTGCGCCGCCGGCGCTGCCTGCTGCCGGCCAGCGGCTTCTACGAGTGGCAGGCCACCCCGACGGGCAAGCAGCCGTGGTACGTCAGCGCGACCGACGGCTCGCTGCTGGCGATGGCGGGCCTGTTCGAGGCCTGGCGGCCGGCGCCCGACGCCCAGTGGCTGCTGAGCTGCTGCGTGATCACGACCGGCGCCAACGCACTGATGGCGCCGATCCACGACCGCATGCCGGTGCTGATCCCGCGCGGGCAGTGGGCGCAGTGGCTGGCGCGCGACGTGCAGGATCCGGCGTCCATCGCGCCGCTGCTGGCCACGCCGCCGGCCGAAGGGCTGCAGGCCTGGGCCGTGTCGCGCGCGGTCAGCCGCGGCACCGCCGAAGGCGAGGCCCTGGTGCAGCCGCTGGCGACCTGAGCCGCGGGAGCAGGCTCAGCGCCCGAACGGCGCGACGCCGAACAGCGCGCGGTGGGCCCAGAACGCGAACACCGCCCAGGCGAGCAGGCCGACGACCACCGTCACCCCCGTCATCGCGGGCGAGCCCGGCGGGTAGACCTTGCCAGCGTCGCGGTCGCGACCGCGCGCCGCCCGGAAGCTCAGCACCGCCCAGACGAGGAACGCGCCGAACAGCACCGCCTCGTGCAGGAACTGGTTCGACACCAGGTGGGCCAGCGCCCAGGCCTTGACGCCCAGCACCATGGGATGGTGCAGCCGCGCCTTGATGCCGTTGCGGGGCACGTAGGCCGCCACCAGCAGCACCATTGAGACCAGCACCAGCAGCGACGCGAGGTGCCGCGTCCAGACCGGCGGCACCCAGAGCAGCACCGGCTGCGCCCGCGCCAGCCCGAAGCCCCAGACGATCAGCACCAAGCCGGCCAGCGACACCAGCGAGTACAGCCCCTTCCAGGCGTTCTCGCCACGGCTCGCGATGGTCCGCGCGCGCCAAGGCTCGGCGAAGACGCGCGCGGAGTGCACGCCCAGGAACAGCACGAGGCCGAGGATCAGGACCGTCATCGAACACTCCTTGGGTGGGAGGCCGCCGATGGCGGCCCGGGACGGGCGCTGCCGCCGCCGGGCGTTCCCAGGCGCCCGCCGGTCACGATGGTAGCCCGCAGCGTGCGCCGCTCCCCTCGCCCCGCGGGGCATTGCACCGGCAGGCCGCGGGGGATCGGAGCAGGTCGGCCACAATTCCGGCCACCAGCCCGCCAGCCTGCCGCCGCGGCATCCCCATCCACCGGACGCAAGAGGACCTCCACCATGCCCCGTCACCCCGTCGTGCCCGTCCTGTATGCCGCGCCCCGCCGGGCGCGCCGCGCGCTGCTGGCGCTGGCGGCCGCAGCCGCCGGCCTGGCCGTGCTGCCGCAGGCCTCCATCGCCCAGGCCCCGAAGCCGGCCGCGCCCGCCGCCCCCGCGGCCGGCGGATCCAAGACCTTGAACATCCTGAACTGGGCCGACTACATCGCCCCGGACACGATCGCCAATTTCGAGAAGGAAACCGGCATCAAGGTCAAGTACGACAACTTCGACAGCAACGAGACCCTGTTCGCCCGGCTGGTGGCGGGCAAGACCGGCTACGACATCGTCGTGCCGGGCGCCCACTTCGCCAAGAAGGCCATCGAGGGCGGGCTGCTGCTGCCGCTGGACAAGGCCAAGCTGCCGAACTGGAAGAACCTCGACCCGGCCCTGCTCGAGAAGCTCGCCGAGGCCGACCCGGGCAACAAGTTCCTGGTCAACTGGCTGTGGGGCTTCGTGACGGTGGGCGTCAACACCGCCAAGGTCAAGGCCGCGCTGGGCAGCACGCCGATGCCCGAGAACCCTCTCGACCTCGTGTTCAAGCCCGAGCTTGCCAGCAAGGTCAAGAGCTGCGGCCTGCACGTGCTCGACTCCGCCAGCGAGATCGTGCCGGTGGCCATGCTGTACGCCGGCAAGGACGGCTTCTCGAGCAACGCCAAGGACTACGACGCAGCGCGCGAGGTGCTCGCCAGGGCGCGCCCGCACATCACGCGCATCTCCTCGCCGGGCCCGATCAACGACTACGCCAACGGCTCAATCTGCGTGTCCATCGGCTACTCGGGCGACTTCCTGATCGCCAACCAGCGCGCCGCCGAGGGCAAGACCGGCCAGAAGATCGACGTCATGATCCCGCCGCGCGGCGCGACGCTCTTCTTCGACTCGATGGCGATCCCCAAGGACGCGCGCAACGTCGACAACGCGCACCGCTTCATCGACTACATCATGCGCCCGCAGGTGCACGCCTCGCTGACCAACCAGGTCTTCTACGGCAACCCGAACGCGGCGTCCAAGCAGTTCGTCAAGCCCGAGATCGCGAGCAATCCGGTGGTCTTCCCCCCGGCGACCGAGCTCAAGAAGATGACGATGCCCAAGGCGCTGTCGCGTGATGTGCAGCGCGTGCAGACGCGCGTGTTCACGAACTTCAAGGGCAACGTGAAGTGACGGGCCCGCCCGCCCCTGGCCGCGCGCCGGGGGATGGGCGAGCGAACGGCGCGGATAATCCGCGCCGTTACTGTTTCCGGTCCCGCCTGCGCGATGCGCCTGCTCAAGTTCGTCCTGCTGCCGCTCGTCGCGCTCGGCCTGCTCGCCTCGCTCTACTTCTGGGCGGCGCTGTCCTGGAGCTACTCCACCGGCGAACGCGCCGGCTGGGTGCAGAAGCTGTCGCGCAAGGGCTGGCTCTGCAAGACCTGGGAGGGCGAGCTGGCACTGGTCTCGCTGCCCGGCTCGACCACCGAGAAGTTCCCGTTCACGGTCCGCGACGAGCGGGTGGCGGCCGACGTCACCCGGCTGATCGGCAAGCGCGTCGCGCTGCACTACGAGGAGAAGGTCGGACTGCCGACGAGCTGCTTCGGCGAGACCCGGCACTTCGTCACCGGGGTCACGCTGGCCGAGGAGATCCCGCTGGCGCCCGGCATCGTGGTGCCGACTCCGCCCGCCGCCCCAGCCCCGTCACCAACACCGGCAGCGCCCCTCCCGCCGCTGCCGCGCTGAGCGACGCCGCGGGGCGCCCGCGTCGTGCCGGCCCGCGCGCGCGGGCCGGCAGCGAGCCATCACAGGGCGTGCCAGACCACCCTCTTGCGGCTGCCCACCCACTGCTCGTAGTGCTCGGCGAACCGGTCCTCGATCCGGTTGCGCTTGACCTTGAACGTGGGCGTGATCAGGTCGTTGTCCACGGTCCACGCCTCGCTGGTGACGACCAGGCAGTCGAGCTGCTCGTGCGGGTCCAGCGTCGCGTTGATGGTGCGCAGGTGCTCGGCCAGCGAGGCCTCGAGTTCGCCGCGCCCGGCCGCGTCGGCCACCTTCTTCATCGCGTCGACGTTGAGCATCAGCAGCGCGAGCGGCTGGCCCAGGTTGGCGCCGGTCACGCAGCACGCCTCCACCGCCGCGTGCATCACGAGGCGGTCCTCGATCGGCGCCGGGGCGACGTACTTGCCCTTGCTGGTCTTGAACAGGTCCTTGACCCGGCCGGTGATCTTCAGGTTGCCCTCGGCGTCTAGGGCCCCCTTGTCGCCGGTGCGCAGCCAACCGTCCTCGGTGAAGGCCTGGCGTGTCAGCTCGGGCTCCTTGTAGTAGCCCAGCATCAGGCACGGCGCCTTGACCTGGATCTCGCTGCTGGTCGGGTCGAGCCGGCTCTGCACGCCGTCGTAGGGCAGGCCGACCGTGCCGGGGCGCTGGCGGCCGGGCAGCGTCGCGTGGCTGATGCCGCAGTTCTCGGTCATGCCGTAGACCTCGACCAGGTCCAGGCCGAGCTTGTTGTACCAGCGCAGCAGTTCCGGCGGCATGGGCGCCGCGCCGCCGGCCGCGAACACGCACTCCTGCAGGCCGAGCGCCGTCAGGATCTTCTTGCGGACGATGCCGCGGAGGATCGGGATCTTCAGCAGCCGGTCGAGCTTGGCCGGCGGCATCTTCGCGCTGATGCCCTGCTGGAACTTCACCCACAGCCGCGGCACGCTGAAGAACACGGTCGGCCGCGCGCGCTGCAGGTCCAGAGTGAACGTATCCAGGCTCTCGGCGAAGTAGACGTGCATGCCGGTGGCGAGCTGCCCGTGCTCGACCAGCGTGCGCTCGGCCACGTGCGACAGCGGCAGGTAGCTCAGCATGCGCGCGTTGCCGTCGATCGCCGTCACGCGCTTCAGGCCGCTCTGCACGCCCCAGGCGAAGGTGCCGAAGCTGTGCATCACGCCCTTGGGTGCGCCGGTCGTGCCCGACGTGTACATGATCGTCGAGAGCTCGTCGGCCGGGCGCACCGGCTCCCCCTGCACCGGTGCGGTGGCGGCGACGATGTCGTCCCAGCGCGGGTAGCTGCGCCGGGCGTCGTCGGGGGCGAGCGGGTGCGCGATGCAGGTCAGGCCCTCCGGAATGCCCGGCTTCATCCCCTCCCAGCCGTCGAGCTTGCCGACGAACAGCACCCGAGCGCCGCTGTGCTCGAGGATCTGGCGGATGGTCCCGGCGGCCAGCGTCGGGTACAGGGGCACCGACACGCCGCCCGCGATCCAGATCGCCCAGTCGGTCATCAGCCAGTGGGCGGTGTTCTTCGACAGCAGCGCCACGCGGTCGCCGCGCTGCACGCCGATCGACTGCAGGTGGGCCGCCATGCGACGCGCCTGGTCCATCGCCTGCTTCCAGGTGTAGGTGGCGACCTGTCCGCCGCCCAGCGGCTGCGTGAAGATCACCTTGTCGGGCGTCGTGCGCTCCCAGTGATAGAGGCGCTGCAGCGCGAGGGTGCCGTCGGCAACGAGAGGTACAGCCATCGTGCGGCTCCAGGGCGGGTCGGTTGGAGGACCCGACAATCTACCGGCACGGGTGTGGAGCGGCAACGGGAGTTGTGCCGGGGGGGGGGCGGTACCGGCCCGCGAGTCGGCGCGGCGCGGCGCTGCCCGGCCAGGCCGCGGCTTCCAGCCGTGCCTGCTAGGTGGCCGCGGCTTCCAGCCGTGCCCGCTAGGTGGCCGCGGCTTCCAGCCGTGCCCGCTAGGTGGCCGCGGCTTCCAGCCGCTCGTGCACCGAGCGCGCCGCGTCCAGCACCTCGCCCGCGTCCAGGCCGGCCTGGACGGCCACGTCGGCAGCGCGCGCCTGCAGCGTGTCGGGCGCGCACATCAGGCAGTGCGCCACCACCGACAGCGCACAGATCGGCCGCCGGTCGGCAGCAGCCGGCAACGGGCCGCCGGCATGCGCCAGGATGTGGTGGCGCACGCTGGCCACGGCCGCGGCCGCCAATCCCCAGCTCTCGCACAGTGCCGCGCCGAGGGCCTCGTGGCTGACGCCGAAGCCGGCTCGCTCGAGCATCGCCAGCTCGGTATCCGTGCCAGCCGCGCGCAGCATCGCCCGGTAGTGGTCGGGCGCGTGGCGGAACAGCACCGCCTTGCCGCACTCCTCGAACAGCCCCGCCGAGTGCGCGGCCCAGGCATCGACATCGAGCCGCTGCGCCAGCCGGCCCATCAGCAGCCCGCGACGCGCCGCGCGCACCCACAGCGGGCCCAGCTCCGGTGCGGGCGGGAACGCGGCGCGCAGGCCCATCTCGTAGGTGATCGCGGCCACCTCGCGCATGCCGAGGTAGGTGATGGCCTGCTGCACGCTCTGCACGCGCCCCTTTAGGCCGTAGAGCGACGAGTTGACAGCCTTCATCACCGCCGCGGCCAGGGCCATGTCGGCCTCGATGAGGCGCGACGCCGACTGCAGGTCGACCGGCTCGCGGGCCAGCAGCAGCGACAGCCGCACCAACGCGTCGGGCTGGGACGGGATGTCGATGTCGAGGGAACGCAGGTCGGGATCGACGGGCATGTTTGGGCGCCGGTGGCGACGAAGCTGCGGCATGCTATGCCGCGACGGCCACGGGCGTGCGCGGAAGAAGCCACGCCTGCGGGCCGCTGATTCGAAGCTCCGGCGCGCGACCGCTGCGACGCCGCGCCCGGAAGAGGGGCTGCCGCGTCGGCCGGCAGGCCGCGGAAGCAGGCGGCGTAAGCAGGCCGCGGGGACCGACGGCGGGGCCGGGCGCCTGCGGTCCCGGCGTTGCGGCACGGCGGTACCGCAGGTCGTGTCGAAGCCGGATCCGGGCGGGGCCAGAGGCCCCGGCCCGTCCGGACGATCTGTCTTCTTGCGCTGCAGCCGGCACGCGGGTGCCGGAGCCGGCCCGTCTGTCTCCTCGGCCTCCGGCGGCGCCCGCAACCGGGCTCGCCGCTCGTGGCCGAGGATTCTGCGCAGTGCCGGCCGTCCGGCCGTCGGGACTAACCCGCGGCGGGCGCATCCTCGAGCATCCAGCGCGCCGCGCGCTCGGCGATCATCAGCGTCGGTGAGTTGGTGTTGCCGCTGGTGATGGTGGGCATCACGCTGGCGTCGGCGATCCGCAGCCCGGCCAGGCCGCGCAGCCGCAGCCTGGGGTCGACCACGGCTGCGGGGTCGTCGGCGCGCCCCATGCGGCAGGTGCCCACCGGATGGAAGATCGTCGTGCCGATGTCACCGGCCAGCCGCGCCAGGTCCTCGTCGCTCTGGTATTGCACGCCGGGCTTCACCTCGCGCGGTCGGTAACGCGCCAGCGCAGGCATCGATGCGATGCGGCGCGTCAGCCGCAGCGAGTCCGCGGCCACCTGACGGTCCTCCTCGGTGCTCAGGTAGTTGGCCTGGATCGCCGGGGCGTCCTGCCAGCGCGGCGAGCGGATGCGGACGTGCCCGCGCGAGCCCGGGTTGAGGTTGCACACGCTGGCGGTGAAGGCGTCGTCACGGTGCAGGGGCTCGCCGAAGGCGTCCAGGCTGAGCGGCTGCACGTGGTACTCGACGTTGGGCCAGCGCTGGTGCGGGGCGCTGCGCGTGAAGGCCCCCAGCTGCGACGGCGCCATGCTCATCGGCCCGCTGCGCGCGAGCAGGTACTGCAATCCGATGCGGGCCTTGCCGTGCCAGCTGTTGGCCAGCGTGTTCAGCGTGCGCGCCCCCTGCACCGCAAAGACGGCGCGGATCTGCAGGTGGTCCTGCAGGTTGTCGCCGACGCCGGACAGCTCGTGGCGGACGGCGATGCCGTGGCGCTCGAGCAATGCTCGAGGCCCGATGCCCGACAGCTGCAGCAGCTGAGGGCTGCCGATCGCGCCGGCGGCCAGCACGACCTCGCGGGACGCACGCACCACCTCGGGCGCGCCGCCGCCCGCGCGGTGGAGTTCGACGCCCGCCACCCTTCCGCCCTCGAGCACCAGCCGCGTGGCCTGCACGCCAGTGCGCACGACGAGGTTCGGCCGCCGTCGCACCGGGCGCAGGAAGGCCTTGGTCGTGTTCCAGCGCCAGCCGCGCCTCTGGTTGACCTCGAAGTAGCCCACCCCCTCGTTGCTGCCGCGGTTGAAGTCATCGCTGGCCGGGATGCCCGCCTGCTGCGCCGCGGCCGCGAAGGCGTCCAGGATGTCCCAGCTCAGCCGCTGGCGCTCGACGCGCCACTCGCCGCCGCTGCCGTGTGCCGGGTCGGCGCCGCGCCAGTGGTCCTCGTGCTGCCTGAAGAAGGGCAGGCAAGCGTCCCAGCGCCAGTCCTCGTCTGCGGCGACTTTGGCCCAGTGGTCGTAGTCGCGCGCCTGCCCGCGCATGTAGATCATCCCGTTGATGCTCGAGCAGCCGCCCAGCACCTTGCCGCGCGGGTAGCGCAGGCGGCGGCCGTTGAGTCCGGCGTCGGGCTCGGTGTGGTACAGCCAGTCGGTGCGCGGGTTGCCGATGCAGTACAGGTAGCCCACCGGGATGTGGATCCAGTGGTAGTCGTCCTTGCCGCCGGCCTCCAGCAGCAGCACGCGCCGCCGCGGGTCGGCGCTCAGCCGGTTGGCGAGCAGGCAGCCGGCGGTGCCGGCACCCACGATCACGTGGTCGAAGACGGTCTGGGCGTTCACGGCTTCCTCGGGCCGCGCCAGGCTGCGCGGGCTGGATCGGCGCCGATTGTGCGGCGGTGCGCGGGCGCCCGCCGCGACCGGGCTGCAACCCGCCGGCGGCCGGCCGGCCTGCCCTGACCAGCCCGGGCGCGGCGCCGGCCGGGGGTGCCAAGCCGGTCGTTCCAGGGTAAGCCCGGGGGCGACAAAGCAACAAACCGTGCTGATCGGTCTTTACAAGTCAGCGCCCGAAGCGAAGATAATCCTGGAGTCTGTGTCTGGACGCCGCGCCTTTCGAGTGATTGCTTCACGCAGGGTTGAGCTCCGCATGGTTTCTTCGGTCAATTGAGGGCTCGTTCTGTGGGAAACAAACTGTACGTCGGCAATCTTGCCTATTCGGTGCGTGATGATTCGCTGATGCAGGCGTTCGCGCCGTTCGGCACGGTCACCTCCGCCAAGGTGATGATGGATCGCGAGACCGGACGCTCCAAGGGCTTCGGCTTCGTCGAGATGGGGTCGGATGCCGAGGCGCAGGCAGCCATCAACGGCATGAACGGCCAGGCCATCGACGGCCGTGTCGTCGTCGTCAACGAGGCCCGCCCGCGTGAGGACCGCCCGGGCGGCTACGGCGGCGGCGGCGGCAGCCGCGGTGGCTATGGCGGCGGCGGTGGTGGCGGCGGCTACGGTGGCGGCGGCGGTGGCGGCGGCTACGGTGGTGGTGGCGGCGGTGGCCGCAGCCCCTATGGCGGCGGCGGCCGCAGCCCCTATGGCGGCGGTGGCCGGGGCGGTGGCGGCGGCGGCTACGGCGGCGGCCGTGGCGGCGGCCAGGGCGGCTACTGAACTGCTCCCGGACGGCCGGGCCCGCGGCCGTCCGCGCGGGCCGCACTTGCCGGCAACCGCGCCCTTTGACGGACGTTGCCGGCCCGACCGATCTGGTCCGGCGTTTCCGGTTCGGCGTCTAGAGCCGAGAGCTGCTTCTTGGCAGTCGCTTCTCGCTTAGCGCCTCCTGCCCGGCGCCTCCTGCCCGGCGTTGCGTCCCCTGCGCTGTGACTTGTCGTTGCGTCAGTAGCGCTCGGGCCGCAGCACGGCCACGGAGCTGAACCACATCGCCACGCTGTAGTTCGGCGCGTACGCCTGCAGCACGTGCTCGGCGATGGCGTCGGCCACCGCCTCCTCGCAGATCACCTTCAGCTCGATCGTCCGGTCGGCCTCCCAGGCTCCCTCCCGCACGCCCTCGCGGCCGGCGTGATGGACCTCGGTGACGGTCCAGCCCTGCGCGCCGCGCTCGCGCACGTCGCGCACCAGGTTCTTCTCGAGCACGGCCTCGGCGACGATGACGAGCAGCGTCTTGGGGTGCTTGCGGATCATGCGGTGAGCCTCCGGGCGAGCTCGATGTACAGCGGGATGCCGACCACGATGTTGAACGGGAACGTCACGCCCAGCGCCGCGGTGATCGACAGCGCCGCGTTGGCCTCGGGCACGGCGATGCGCATCGCGGTGGGCGCGGCGATGTAGCTGGCGCTCGCGGCCAGCGTCGCCAGGATGGCCACGCCCCCGGTGCTCAGGCCCAGCAGCAGCCCGACCGCGGCACCGGCCAGCGCCAGCACCGGCGGCGCCGCCAGGCCGACCACCAGCACCGCGGAGCCGAAGCGCCGCACCTCCTTCAGCCGTGCGCCGGCCACCAGGCCGAGCTCCAGCAGGAACAGCGCCAGCACGCCCTTGAAGGGGTCGATGAACACGGCGCGGATCGGCTCCGTGCCCGCCTCGCCGGCAAAGGCGCCGATGGCCAGGCCTCCGAGCAGCAGCAGCACGCTCTTGCCGAACAGCACGTCGCGCGCGAGCTCTCCCCAGTGCGTGCCGCGGCCGACGCCGCCGGCTGCCTCGCGGCGCGCTGCCGCGCGCGCGAGCAGGATGCCGGCCACCAGGCCCGGCGCTTCCATCACCGCAACCCACAGCGCGGCGTGGCTCTCGTACGGGATCCCGGCCCGTGCCAGCGCCGCCGTGGCCACCGCGAAAGTCACCACGCTGACCGAGCCGTAGTGCGCCGCCAGCGCCGCCGCGTCGGCGCCACCGAGCCGCAGCGCGCGCAGCACGGGAAACAGCAGGAAGGGGATCGCGAAGCCCAGCGCCACGCAGGCCGCCACCTGGGGCGCCAGGGCCGCGATCGGCTGCCGGCTGAGCTCGATGCCGCCCTTCAGGCCGATGGCCAGCAGCAGGTAGATGGACAGCGTCTCGTAAAGCGCCTCGGGCAGCCGCAGGTCGCTCTTGACCAGGCGCGCGACCACCCCGAGCAGGAAGAACAGGACGACGACGTCGATCATCGGGGGCGGATGCTCTCACAGGTCCGCGCGGCTCGGCCCCACGAGCGCGGCCGCGCCGTGCCCGGTCGACCCAGCCACACCGGCGGGCCTGGACCGGCCGAGCCAGCCGCACCAGCCGGACTAGACCGGCCGCATGCGCCCGGCCTCGCGCCGCACCAGGCGCGCAGGGTGGCCGTCGCGCAGGCACACGCCGTACCGGAACGGCGGCTCGGCGCGGCCCGGGAACTCGAACCGCAGGTCGCGGAAGACCGCACAGCGCTCGAGCGTGCCATCGGCGGCGCGCTCCTCGCTCGCGACCGCGAGCGCCGGCGCCTGCGCGAACCAGCGGTAGGTGGCCAGCACTTCGTGCTCCCACGCCTGCCGCACCCAGGCCGGGGCGTCGGCGCCGCCGAACATCGGCACCTGCTCCCAGTGCGCCTTCGCCACGGGCTGGTAGGGCGCAGAGAAGCGGCGCACAAAGTTATCGTCGGGGGTCGCCCGCAGCGGCTCGGCGCGCCGGGTGTTGACATGAGCCACGTGGTAACGCTCACCGTCGAACACCGTGACCGTCCAGTTGAAGGGCGAGGCCGGCCGGGGCATGGTCTCGATGCGCGTGGCGGGCTGGCCCGCCACGCCAAGAGCGCGGGCGTGCTGCTCCCCCACCGCCTCGGCCTCCTGCTTGCCGACCCAGGCGACGGCCACCCAGGCCATCGCAGCCGCCAGGCCCAGCGCCGCCGGCCAGCGCCGGCGCGGCGACAGTGCCGCCAGCGCGAGTCCGGCCACCAGCAACCCGGTGAGCATCAGGTCGATGATGAAGACGGCCCCGAGCCCGAAGCGCGTGTCCGACAGCGGCTGCAGCAGCATGGTGCCGAACTGGGTGATCCAGTCGCCGGCAATGTGCAGCCAGATCGCCGCCAGCGCGACCGGGAACAGCGGCTTCCAGCCGCCTGCGCGGCGCCGGGTCGAGGCGAAAGCCGCCGACATCAGCCACGCCACCGCCAGTGCCCACAGCGGCGCCGCCAGCACCGAGTGCGTGATGCCGCGGTGGTGGCGAAGGTAGGCCATGTCGCCGGCCAGCTGTGCCAGCGCGTCGATGTCCGGGAACGCTGCCGCGACGAAACCCACCGTCACCGCCTGCCACGGAGCCAGCGCACCGGGCCCGCGGTCCCAGGCCGCGGCGACACGGCCGGGCCCGCTGCTGCCGCCGGGCGTCGGTTCGGTGGCGAGGGGCCGGGCGCAGATCAGCCGCGCGACGAGCGCGCCCGACAGGGCATGGGTGAGGGTGTCCATCGCGACGCAGACGAAACTGGGGCCGGAGTTGGATGCTGCCCGAGCCCGCTGCCGCCTGCCGGCGCGGGGCCATCGGCGCATGGCCGCGGCCCACGCACGGCCGGGCGACACCAGCGCCGCCTCTGCGCGACAGCCGCTCCGCGGCGGCGCCGCTGCCCTTCAACCCGAGCGCGGCCGGCGCGGCTTGCGACCGCGTCCGGCGAAGACGCGGTCGAACAGCGCGTTGGGCAGCACGCGCAGCAGCTTGGCCACCACGCCCATCTGCCATGGGATCACGCGGTAGCTCGCCCGCGCCTCGATGGCCCGGAACGCCAGGTCGGCAAAGCGCTCGGCCGTCAGCAGGAAGGGCATCGGGTAGGGGTTGCGTGCGGTCAGCGGCGTGGCCACGTAGCCGGGCAGCAGCGTGCTGACCGCGACGCCGCTGCCGCGCAGTTCGCCGCGCAGGCTCTCGCAGTAGGCCACCACCGCCGCCTTGCTGGCGCAGTAGGCGCCGTGACCGGGCAGGCCGCGGATCGCGGCTACGCTGGCGATGCCCACCAGCGTGCCCGAGCCGCGCTGCCGCATCGGACCGACGAACGGGTGGAAGGTGGCGGCCACGCCGACGTTGTTGACGGCGAAGGTCTCGCGCAGGACCTCCAGGTCCTCGCGCTCGGCCGTGTCGATGCCGACGCTGATGCCCGCGTTGGCGATCACCACGTCGGGCAGTCCCTGCGCCGCAATGCACTGCTGCGCCGCGGCCACGATGTCCTCCGACCGGGCCACGTCGGCCGGGTAGACACCGCAGCGCGCGGCGTCCAGGCCGCGGCCGTCGGCCCAGGCGCGCAGCTCGCCGCCGCGCCGCGCGACCAGGGCCAGGCGCCACCCGGAGGCCGCGTAGCGCGCAGCCAGGGCCTGCCCGATGCCGCTGGAGGCGCCGGTCACGAAGACCAGCGGCGCCGGGGCGCGAAGCCCGCTCATCGCCGCACCTGCGGCACCAGCACGGCGCGCATCGGACCCGCCAGTTCCAGGAGCCGCGCCCCGTGGTCGTAGTCGAGCCCCGCCGCGGTGGCCTCCGTGCCGGCCCAGCGCACCTGCACCGGCAGGTGCGTGCGCACGCGCTCGGTGAGCAGGAACAGGTGCAGGAACTCGCTGCGGATCCAGATCGGCGCGCCGGACGCGTCGGTGGCCGTCACCTCCGCGCCGCCCACCAGCTGCAGCTCCGAGCCGTCGCCACTGCCCACCACCCGCCGCGCGGTGGCCACCGTGGTGCGGCCGTCAGCCGCGAAGCCGCGGATGCGCGCCTCGTCGATCTCGATGCGGTCGGTGTCCGGGAAGTGACGCAGCCGCCCGCCCTCGATGCGCAGCAGCAGACGCCCGTCCGGTGCGAAGCGCTCGATCGCGAAGCCGCGCATCTCGTAGTCGGGCTCACTGCGCACGCCGGCCGGCCCGGCGGGCGGCCCCGGCAACGGCGTATTGCGCACCAGCCACCAGGTGCCCAGCGCGAGCACCAGCATCAACAGCAGCGGCAGGTACGACGACAGCGCCTCGCGCAGCCGCACGCCCCAGGGTGGCCGCCGGGGCCCGCCCGCGCGCGGCGGCAGCGGGGCCAGCTCGCCGGGCCGCGCGCCGGCAAACGGCGACGGCACCTCGATACGCACCTCCGGCAGGTCGGGCAGGTGCAGCTCGGCGCTCATCGGACGGGGCCCTGGCGCGCGCCGGGCGGTGCGGCGCCATCCACCGCGTGCTCGACGGCCCCGCACTGCGCCGCCAGCAGCGCGGCATAGCGGCCGCTCGCCGTGAGCAGCAGGTCGCAGAACTCGCGCGCCGCGCCGTGGCCACCGCGTGCCGTCGTCACGTGGTGGACGCGGGCCAGCACCTCGGGGTGCGCCTGCGGCGGCGCGGCGGCGAACGCCGCGCGCTGCAGCAGCGGCAGGTCGGGCCAGTCGTCGCCGATCGCGGCCAGCTCGTCCCACGCCCAACCCTGCGCGGCCCGAAGTGCCTCGGCCACGGCCAGCTTGTCGCCGACGCCGTAGTGCGCGTGCACGACGCCGAGCTCGCCGATGCGGCGGCGCAGCGCGGCCGAGTCGCGGCCGCTGATCACCACCGGCTCGATGCCGCCCTCGCGCAGCAGCTTCAGCCCGTGGCCGTCGAGCACGGAGAAGGCCTTCAGCTGCTCGCCGGACTCGCCGCAGAACAGCGTGCCGTCGGTCAGCACGCCGTCGACGTCGAACAGCGCCGCGCGCACGCCCAGGCCCGCGCCCTGCGCGCGCAGCAGCACCTGCGGCGGGAAGCGGCCGGCCATGCTCAGATCACCTTGGCCCGCATCAGGTCGTTGCTGTTCAGAGCGCCGACCAGCAAGCCGGCGGCGTCGACCACCAGCACGCTGGTGACGCGGTGCTGCTCCATCACCGCCGCCGCATCGACCGCCAGCGCGTCGGCGCGCACCAGCCGCGGGCCGCGGTGCATCACGTCGGCGGCAGTCAGCGCACGCAGCTCGTCGCCGGCAGCGCCGCGCTCGATCAGGCGCCGCAGGTCGCCGTCGGTGAAGATGCCGTCCGGCCGGCCGTCGGCCGCGACGACCGCGGTGAAGCCGAGCCCCTTGCCCGTCATCTCGCGCAGCAGCTCGGTGAAGCCGGCGCCGCGCGCCACGCGCGGCACCGCATCGCCCTGGCGCATCAGGTCGCGCACGTGCATCAGCAGCTTGCGGCCGAGCGCACCGCCCGGGTGCGAGCGCGCGAAGTCCTCCTCGCGGAAGCCGCGCGCGTCGAGCAGCGCCACCGCCAGCGCGTCACCCAGCGCCAGTTGCGCCGTCGTGCTCGCGGTGGGCGCGAGGTTCAGCGGGCAGGCCTCCTCGGCCACCTCGCACGACAGCACGAGATCGGCATGGCGCGCGAGCGTGCTGTCGGCGCGCCCCGTCATCGCCACCAGCGTGACGCCGAGCCGCCGCAGCGCGGGCAGCAACGCGGCCAGCTCGTCGCTTTCGCCGCTGTTGGACAGCGCCAGCACGACGTCGCCGGGCTGCACCATGCCGAGGTCGCCATGGCCGGCCTCGGCCGGGTGGACGAAGAAGGCCGGCGTGCCGGTCGAGGCGAGCGTGGCGGCGATCTTGCGCCCGACGTGGCCGCTCTTGCCCATGCCCATCACGACGACGCGGCCGCGGCACGCGAGCAGCGCGCGCACCGCCTCGGCGAAGGCCGCGCCGCCGGTGCCGCGCAGCCGAGCGGCCAGCTCGGCCAGGCCGCGCGCCTCGATCTCGAAGGTGCGTCCGGCCATGCGCAGCGCGCGGTCGGCGTCGAAGGCAGGGAGCGGGTTCATCGCGGCGGGCTCGGCGTCTCGGTGCACGGGGCGCGGCGCGCCGCGGCGCGTGCAATACGATCGGCCATTCTAGGGACACGCACGGCCGCCGGCCGCCCCGATCTTGGCCACCACGCTCGAGCTCGTGCTGCTGTATCTCGCGGCCGCGGTGCTCGGCGTCGTGGCCTGCCGCAGCCTGAAGCTGCCGCCGATGCTCGGCTATCTGGTCGTCGGCGTGCTGATCGGGCCCAACGCGCTGGCGCTGGCCAAGGACTCGACCACGGTCGCGGTGGCCGCCGAGCTCGGCGTCGTGTTCCTGATGTTCGTCATCGGGCTCGAGTTCAACCTCCCCCGGCTGCGCAGCATGCGCACGCTGGTGTTCGGGCTCGGCCTCAGCCAGGTCGTGCTGACGGTGCTGGGCACGCTGGCCGGGCACTTCCTGCTGGTCGCGTTCTACCGCTGGCTGACCGGCGAGAGCTGGGAGATGAGCTGGCGCGGCGCGGTCGTCCTCGGCGGCGCGATCGCGATGAGCAGCACCGCGATCGTGGCCAAGCTGCTGGCCGACCGGCTCGAGCTCGAGACCGAGCACGGCCGCCGCGTGATGGGCGTGCTGCTGTTCCAGGACCTGGCGGTGGTGCCGCTGCTGGTGCTGATCCCGGCGCTGAACGCGCCCCCGGGGCAGTTGTTCACCGAGCTCGGCTGGGCCCTGGCCAAGGCGGCGGCGCTGCTGACGCTGCTGCTGGTGGGCGGGCAGAAGGTGATGCGCTGGTGGCTGACGCTGGTGGCGCGGCGCAAGAGCGAGGAGCTGTTCGTCCTGAACCTGCTGCTCGTCACGCTCGGGCTGGCGTGGCTCACCGAGCACGCGGGCCTGAGCCTCGCGCTGGGCGCCTTCGTCGCCGGCATGCTGGTGGCCGAGACCGAATACAAGCACCAGGTCGAGACCGACATCCGGCCGTTCCACGACGTGCTGCTGGGCCTGTTCTTCATCACGATCGGGATGAAGCTCGACTGGCGGCCCGTGCTCGAGCAGTGGGTGCTGGTGCTGCTGCTGACCACGCTGCCGGTGCTGGCCAAAGCGGCGCTGGTGGCAGCGCTCGCGTGGACGTTCAGGGCCGCGCCGGGCGTGGCGCTGCGCACCGGCCTGTACCTGGCGCAGGCCGGCGAGTTCGGTTTCGTGCTGCTGACGCTCGGCACCGAGCAGGGCCTGGTGGCGCCGCAGTGGACCAGCCCGGTGCTGGCGAGCATGGTGCTCAGCATGCTGGCCACGCCGTTCCTCATCCTCTACAGCAACCGCATCGTCAACAAGCTGGTCGCCAGCGACTGGATGATGCAGTCGGTGGCGATCACCTCGATCGCCCGCAAGGCGATGGCCACCGAGCGCCACGTGATCATCTGCGGCTACGGCCGCAGCGGCCAGAACCTGGCGCGGCTGCTGGCGCAGGAGGGCATCCCCTACATGGCGCTCGACCTCGACCCCGACCGCGTGCGCCAGGCCGCGGCCGCCGGCCAGAGCGTCGTCTTCGGTGACGCGGCCCGGCTGCAGAGCCTGATGGCCGCGGGCCTGGCCCGCGCCGCGGCGGTGGTGGTGAGCTACCACGACACCCCCTCGGCGCTGAAGATCCTGGCGCTGGTGCAAGGGCACGCGCCGCAGGTGCCGGTGGTCGTGCGCACGATCGACGACGCCGACCTCGACCGCCTCAAGGCCGCCGGCGCCACCGAGGTCGTGCCCGAGGCCATCGAGGGCAGCCTGATGCTGGCCGGCCACGCGCTGGCGCTGGTGGGCGTGCCGATGAAGCGCGTGATCCGCATCACCCGCGACGCGCGCGACGCGCGCTACGGCCTGCTGCGCGGCTACTTCCACGGCGCCGACGACGACACGGTCGAGGAGCTCGAGCAGGCGCGGCTGCTCACCGTGACGCTGCCCGAGGCCAGCGTCTGGGCCGGCCGGGCCATCGACGCGCTGGCGCTGCACGCGATGGGGGTCGGCGTGGTCTCGCTGCGGCGGGCCGCCGGCGGCGTCGTCGAGGCCGCGGGCGAGACCGTGCTCGCCGGCGGCGACACGCTGGTGCTCAGCGGCCGGCCGGAGCCGCTGGCGCTGGCGGAGGAGAAGCTGCTCGGGGCGGGGTGAGCCCGTCGACGGCCGCCGCGGCCTCGTCGTGCATTCGCTTCAGTCGCGGCAGAGGGGCCCCTCGGGACGCCGACGCGGCCGCCAGAACCGCCTCGAGGTCCGCGAGGGAGTCCCGCGCGGCCGCCGCGTCGCCCAGGCGCACCGCAACCAGAACCTGCAGCGCCAGGGTCTCGGCTGGCACTTCCGGGGCAAGTTGCGGATGGGCCCGCCAGACCTCGAGCGCGCGCGACAGGCTCACCCTGGCCGCATCCAGGTTGCCGGCTTGAAGCTCGGCGGCGCCCAACCGCTCCAGCACCTGCGCTTCCTTGACCTCGCCGTGGCGCAGCCTCGAGATCAGCGCGGCCGCCGCCCGCGCCATCGCGAGACCGGCGGCCTCTTCCCCCGCACCGACCATCGCGTGACCCAGATAGACGTCGTTCTGCGCGGTCAGGAAGTGGTCGGGCCCGGCATGGCGAAGGTACTCCGCGCGTGCCGCCTCGAGGTCCTGGCGCGCCCCGCTCCAGCGTCCTGCACGCAGCCGGACCACGCCGCGCACGCTCAGGGCGTTGCCGAGCCCGGCCGACTCCCCCGGCGCGCGCCGCGCCAACTCGACTCCCGTACTCGCAAAGCGCTCCGCATCGTCCTGGCGCAGGGCCGCCACGGCAGCCTGCACCGCCAGCGCCAGCGCGTGTTGCCGCGTCGGCGCCGCCGGTGCGTAGCGGGCGTACATCGCCTCGGCCTCTGCGAGGCGGCCCGCGATGGCGCCCGGCCCCGGTCCGCCCAGCATCTGCTCCCGGCGGGCCCGGTAGTAGATCGCGTCGGCGCGCCGGGCACTGGCCGCCTCCCCGCACACCTCGAGCAGGGCCTCGAACTCAGCGAGCGCGCGGTCGAAGCCATCGAAGCGCTGGTGAAAGAAGGCTGCGCTCAACCGGCGGGCAAGCAAGGACAGCCGCTGCTGCTGCGCGTCCTCGTCCAGCGGCGGCAGCCGCTCCGCCGCGGCAATCGCCTCATCGAGGAGCGCCATGTTCTCGGCGGCGAGGTCGAGTTGCTCGTACACCGCGGCCAGGGCTTCGAGAACGACGACCTGGTCGCCCGGGAGGTGGACCAGCTGCGCCGTGACCTGCGACCGCGCCGCGTCCAGCGCTTCCTTGAGCGTCATCTGGTGCGCCAGGCGGCCGTCCTGCGGGTTCGCGCCAAGGTCGAACACCCGCAGCAGGCCGTCGCGCACGCGTTCGGCCCGGCGCGCCGCCGCCTCGGCCTGCTCCCGGCCACGCCGCGCCAGCAGTGCCTGTCGCCAAGCCACCCCGGCCCCAACGGCCGCCACCATGCTGACCAACACCGCCGGCCCGGCGCCGAGCCCGACGGACAGAATCAGCAGCGCCGCGATGCCGACGAGCAACGGAACCCGCTGCCGCCTGAGCCACCGCAGCCAGCGCTCGCCCGGCAGGGGGCGTCTTGCCGCCACGGGATCGCCGTCCAGGTAACGCCGGAGGTCGTGGGCCAGCGACGCGACGCCCGCATAGCGTCGCGCGGGCTGGTGCGCCAGGGCCTTGGCCAGCACGGCATCGAGGTCGCCTCGCAGGGCAAGGCGGGTCGGCGGGTCGGGCGCCCGATCGCTGGCCCGCGGCAGATCGCCACGCTCGATGCTGGCCTGCAGCTCGGCAGGGGCGTTGGCCGGCGCGGAGTAGGGCCCGACGCCGGCCAGTACTTCGAAGGCCACGACGCCCAGGCTGTAGACGTCGGTGGCCGTGCCGAGGGCCTCGCCCCGCACCTGCTCGGGGCTGGCGTAGCGCAAGGTCAGCGCACGCCCCGCGAACTGGGTCAGTTCGGTCGACGCTGCCGCTTCGCGCTCGCCCTGCATCAGCTTGGCGATCCCGAAGTCCAGCAGCCGCACCTGCCCGTCGCCAGTGACCAGGATGTTGCCCGGCTTGAGGTCGCGATGGATCACAAGCCGGCCGTGCGCATAGGCCACTGCCTCGCACACCTGCAGCAGCAGCTCCACGCGCTGCCGCACCGTCAGGCCCTCGGCCTTGGCGTAGGCGTCGATGGGCCGGCCCTGGACGTACTCCAGCGCCAGCCACGGCCGGCCCAGCCGGTCCACCCCGGCGTCGTACAGCCGCGCGATGTGCGGGTGCTCCAGCGTGGCCAGGATGTCCCGCTCGCGCGCCATCCGCTCGGCCAGTCCCCGCGCCCACGTCAGCCGCGGCAGCTTCAGCGCCACCTGCCGCTTCAGCTGCCCGTCGGCGCGCTCCGCAAGCCACACGCTGCCCATCCCGCCCTCGCCCAGCTCGCGCACCAGCCGGTACGGGCCCACCTCGTCGCCCGCCTTCGCCGCCCCCGGGTCCGCAACCTCCCCGCCCTCGCCCGCCGCACCGTCCAGCCTGGGCAGCGTCCCCAGGAAGTCGCCCGTCTCGATGCCGGCGCGCACGTCGAGCAGCCGCGCCAGCGTGTCCTTCAGCGCCATGTGCTCCGCGGGAAGCACCCGCAGCCACGCCGCGCGCTCCGGCGCGGGCAGCGACAGCGCCTCGTCGAGCAGCGCGTTCAGGCGCGGCCAGTCGGCAGCAAGGTCTGACAGCCCGCCCGCGGCGGGGCCTGCGGCCCGGTTCATCGTCTCTCCCGTCGGGCCGGCCCCGGCCGCGCTCGGCGTGCGGCGTCCGAAGCCCTCCTCGCGGCCCTCACTCTACGGGCTGCGCGGGCGCTCGGCAGCCCTCGGGCCCGGGGTCGCGCGCGCACTCTCGCCTCGCCGCGCCGCCTCGGCGCGGGCGAGCCACACGCTGCCCGGCAGGTCGAAGGCCCGACGCAGGGCAATCGCGCGGTCGAAGGCCGCCATTGCCTCCCGCTGCCGGCCCGCATCGCGCAATGCACGGCCGAGGGCCAGCTCGGCGGCGGCCTGCTGCGCGGGCAGGCTCAGCGGCTCCGGCAGCCGCCGCAGGTCGGCCAGGGCGCCGCGCGCCTCCGCCGCCGCCTCCTCCGCGCGGCCGAACTGGCGCAGCGCCTCCGCGCGCAGCAGCCGGTGGCGCACGTGTCCGCGGTCGAAGGCGCCGGCCGCGACCGCCCTGCTGCGGGGCTGCTTGTCGAGCCGCGCGAGTGCACCGGCGGCGTCGCCGCGGGCGAGTTGCAGCTCGGCCCCCACCAGTTCGAACCCATTGTCCAGACCCGTGCGGTCCAGGCCCGCCGACGCGCGCTCCCACACGGCCCGCGCGGCATCCAGCGCCACGGCTGCCTCGTCGAGGCGGCCGAGCGCGATCAGCGTCTCGGCCAGCAGCCGCTTGCGCATCGCGATCACCTGGGAGTCGGGCACCGAGCTGCGCATCCCCTCGACGCCCGCGCGCACCACGGGCTCCAGCAGGTCGGGGCGGCCGCGGTCGAGGTCGAGGCGACCCATCAGCCCGTTTGCATAGTCGATCCACCAGCCCGGCAGCGGCGGTTGCCGCTCGCGCATGCGCCGCCGCATCTCGTCCCGCTCGCGCTCGCCGGCCGCCACCCGGCCAGTCTCGATCCAGAAGCGGGCACGGTACATGCTCACGACCAGCGTCGACGGGTGATCCGCCCCCAGCAGCCGTGTGGCCACCTCGACCGCCTCGGTGTACGCCGCCTCGGCCTCGGCCCACTGGCCATGGCGCACCAGCATGTCGCCGCGATCGGCCACCGCGGCCATCAGCGCGCGGCCGCCGCCGGCCTGACGCGCGGCGGCGATCTGCCGTGCCTCCTGCAGGTGCTCCAGGCCGCGGCCGGGGTCGCCCGAAATGTCGGACAGCGCGGAGGCGAAGTAGAGCGCGCTCACCCGCAGTCCGCTGTCGGGCTGGTGCTCGCGGAACCAGGCGACGGCGCGCTCGGCATGCTCGACGCCCTCCTTCAGGCGCCCCCAGCGTTCATGGCGCGCCTTCTGCAGCGCCAGCGCCCCCTCGAGCGAGGCCGCGGCCGGCCCGGCGCGCCGCATCACCGCCTCGGCTTCCTCGATCAGTGCCCGGGCCTGCGGCCGCTGCGGCGTGTCGTGCAGCCGCCCCGACAGCGACAGCAGCGCATCGGCCCGCCGGGGGTCGTCGTCGGGCAGCGCCTGACGCGCGAGCTCGACCCGTTGCCGGGCCGCCTGCAGCGAAGGACCGGGCGCGCCGAGTTCGGCATACAGCGTCGACAGCGTCTCGAGCAGTTCGATCTGCGCCTCGGGCGTGTCCTTCATCACGTCGCCGACGCTGCGCGCAGCCATGTCGAGAAGCTCGCGCGCCGTGGTGCGCTGCGCGCGCAGCGGGTCGGGCTGGTCCAGGCCGTTGAGCTGGAAGATGCGCTTGAGCAGTGCCTGCGTGGCCCGGGCCCGCGCCGCCTCCTTGCGGGCCTTCTCGGCCTCGGCCGCCGCCTGCGCGGCCTGCTCTCGCGCATGCAGCGCCTGCACGGTGGACACTGCCGCGGCCGCGGCCAGGGCGACGAACGCGACCACGCCCACCGCCACGGCCGCCTTGTGGCGCCGCGCCCAGTGCTGCAGCTGCTCGGCGCGGGTGCGGCCGCGTGCGCTGACCGCCTCGCCGGCCAGCCAGGCGCGCAGGTCGGCGGCCAGCGCGTCGGCGCCGGCGTAGCGCCGCGCGGGGTCGAGCGCCAGCGCGCGGTCGAGCACCGCGTCCAGGTCGCCGCGCAGCAGCCGGGCCGCCGCGGGGTCGGCGCAGGCCCGGCTGGCCAGCGGCGGCGCGCCGCCGGCCAGCGTCCGTTCATACGCGGCCTGGGTGCGCGGCTCGAATCGGAACGGCGGCACGCCGGCCAGCAGCTCATAGGCGACCACGCCCAGGCTGAACACGTCGCTGGCCGTCGACAGGGGCTGCTCGCGCAGCTGCTCGGGGCTCGCGTAGCCGGGCGTCAGCGCCGCGCCGGCGTGCTCGGTGGGCGGCGGCGCCCCGGCCCCGAACGTGGCCGACGGCGGCCGCGCCAGCCGAGCGATGCCGAAGTCGAGCAGCCGGACCTGGCCGTCCTCGGTGACCATCACGTTGCTCGGCTTCAGGTCGCGGTGGATGACCAGGCGGCCCTGCGCGTAGGCCACCGCCTCGCACACCTGCAGCAGCAGCCGCACCCGCTGCGTCGGCGACAGCGAGCGCAGGCGCGCGTGCTCGTCGATCGGCCGGCCGGGCACGTACTCCAGCGCCAGCCAGGGCCGGCCGAGCTGGTCGATGCCGGCGTCGTACAGCCGCGCGATGTGGGGGTGCTCGAGCGTGGCGAGGATGTCGCGCTCGCGCGCCATGCGCTCGCCCAGGCCGCGATCCCAGGCCAGCCGTGGCAGCTTGAGCGCGACCGCCCGCTTGAGCTGGCCGTCGGTGCGCTCGGCCAGCCAGACGCTGCCCATGCCGCCTTCGCCCAGCGAATGCACCAGCCGCCAAGGGCCCACGATGGACCCCGGCCGCGGCAGCATCGCGTCGGGCATCGCCTCACCGGGCGGCGGCGACCCGGACAGCTTGGGCAGCGTGCCCAGGAAGTCGCCCGTCTCGATGCCCTCGCGCACCTGCAGCAACCGCGCCAGGGTGTCGCGCAGCGGCGCGTGCTCGGCCGGCAACGCGCGCAGCCAGCGCCCGCGCTCCTGCGCCGGCAGTGACAGCGCCTCGTCGAGAAGCGCGTCGATCTGCCGCCAGGCAGGCGCCAGGTCGCCGAGCCTGCTCACGCCTTCCCTTCGCTCCCCGCGACGACCGGGGTCGGCCGCCGGACCAGGCTCACGCCGGACAGCCATCCCGCCAGCAGCGACAGCGCCAGCGCGGCCGTCAACGCCGCCGCGGCGCCGGCCGGCAGCAGCAGCAGGCCGAAGGCGGCCACGAACAGGCCACGCCCGAGCAGGCCGGCAGCGTAGCCGTGCAGGAAGCCGAGCGCATCGCCGCGCCCGCCCGGCCGGCGATGCAGCTCGAGGGCCACGGCCGCGGCCAGCAGCGGCGGCGAGGTCAGCATGCCGGCCCAGAACGGGCCGACGGTGCCGGCCAGCGCGGCGGCCAGCGCGCTGACCAGCCCCGAGACCACCGCCGTCGTCAGCCAACCCCGCCCGGGGCGGGCCGCTGGCTGCGGGGCGGTCGGGGCCGGCGGCGGCAGCGGCGGCCGCGGCGCCTCGCGCTCCACCTGCACCACCACACCGAGCGCGCCCTGGCAGGCCAGGCAGACCGACGACGTCAGGACGAGCCAGAGCAGGATCGACCATTCTGGCAGCGCCAGCCAGGGCAGTGGCAGCGCCGAGGCCAGCAGCGCGATGCCGAGCGCCGCCAGCGGCCCGTGGCGACGGCTCGCCAGGCCGTAGCCGAGCGCGAACACCGCGCAGGCGATGCCGGCAGCCACCGCGCCCACGGCAGCGGCCGCGGCGAAGGCCTCGCCGCGGTCCAGGGCCAGCCACAGCATCGCGGGCCCGGTGACCGTGGGCAGGCCGGCCAGCAGCCCGGCCGCGCCGCGGCCAAAGCGCTGCGCCGACAGCAGCAGCACGCCAATCACCAGCGCCGTCAGCGCCCCGCGCGCCAGCGCGCCGGGCAGCAGTTCCGTGAACCCGGCGTCCATCCTCAGCGCACCGGCCCGAGTGCGGTCTCGCGTGCAGGCTCGCGCGCGGGCTCGCCGGCCCGGGCCGGCGCAAGGCCGTCCCCCCTCGGAGTCACCCCCGCGCCGTTGCCCGGGCCCGATCTGACGACGGCGCCCCGAACGGCGCCGTGGCGGGCACGCGCCAGCGCCAGGGCGCCGGCCGCACCCGCCGCCGCCGCCAGGCCGAACGCTGCCACCGCGCCCAGGCGCGGCGCCGCCGTCGCGAACGCGAACACGAACAGCGCCTTGGCCAGCAACCCGGGCAGGTAGCCGGTGACGAAGCGCGCCACGTCGCCAGGGCCGCCCGCCACGCGCATGTGCAGCATCGCGCAGGCACTGATGATCGGCACCGACGACAGCATGCCGGCCCAGAAGGCGCCCACCTGCTGCGCGACGACCGCGACGCCTGCACTCACGACGCCGGCCAGCGCCGCGCTGACCCAGGGCTCGCCGCGCAGCGGCCGCAGCCAGGTGCTGCTGGCGGGGCGGGCGCTGACCGAGCGCAGCGTCAAGGTGCAGGCCGCCAGCGCGGCCAGCAGCGCGGCCAGCGGGTGGTCGGCCAGCGGCAGGGTGACCAGCGCCGCCAGCACGAGCACGGCGCCGGCCCCCAGCAATGCCCTCACCGCGCTGCGCCGCCGCGCGAGGCGCTCGAAGCTCCAGGCGAACAGCGCCGCCGGCACGCAGGCGGCGAGGCTGCCGACGGCACCCGCCGCGGCAAAGGCATCGCCCTGCTCGGCCGCCAGCCACAGCAGCGCCGGAGCCGTGATCACCGGCAACCCGGCCAGCAGGCCGGCGAGCGACCGCCCGAACAGCCGCGCGGCCATCATCACGGCCGCCACCGCAGCCGCCGTGAGTGCCGCCTTGTATGCCCAGTCCATCGCCCCGGCTCCGCGGGCTGTACCCGCGTCGCGGGGTCGAAGCAGCCCACTTGGGGTTACGGTCTGGGGGGCGCCGACCGGACATCCACGGCACGCGAGGCATCCTTCGGGCAGGGGATGCCTGGGCCGGCCGACATCCGGCCGCCACCCCTTCACCACCCGCCCGCCGTCGCCTGGCACGGCGTCGGGGCTGCAGAGGGGTGGCGGCGGCAGCCGTCAGCGCCGCAGCGCCGCCGCCAGCAGGAGCCGGGCCTTCTCCCAGTCGCGGCGCACCGTGCGGTCGGTGACGCCCAGCGCGACGGCGATCTCGGTTTCCTTCATGCCGGCGAAGTAGCGCATCTCCACCACCTGCGCCAGGCGCGGCTCCAGGCGGGCCAGCTCGACCAGCGCCGTATCGACATCCAGGATCTCGTCCTCGGCCAGCGCCAGCTGCTCGCCCAGCTCGGTGGCCAGCGTCACGTGGACCGCGCCGCCCCCGCGGCGCTCGCTGCGGGCGGCGCGCACCGTGTCGACGATCACCGAGCGCATCGCCTGCGCCGCGTAGCCGAGGAAGTGGGCGCGGTCGCCCGGCGTCACGCGCTCGGCGGCCAGCAGCTTCAGGTAGCACTCGTGCACCAGCACGGTGGTCTCCATCACCGTGCCGCGGACGTGCCCCGACAGCCGGGCGCGGGCGATCCGCCGCAGCTCCGGGTACAGCGCGTGGAACACGGAGTCGAGCGCGTCGCGGTCGCCCGCCTTCGCGCGCTGCAGGAGTTGCGTGATGTCGCCCATCGCCCTTCCGCGCGCCGGCCCGTCGCCGGGCGCGACCACGATGCTAGTGCGGCCCCGAGGGTCAGTTCGGCACCAGGATGCGGGAGCAGGGCGGGGCCTCGGACTGGGTGAGCGCCGCCACGGCGTCGGCGCTGGCCGTGCGATCGGCCGACCGCAGCCAGCAGATCAGCGGCCGGCTGCCGTCGAGCCGCTGCCGCCAGTGCTGGGCCATCGCCAGCGCCGAGTCCGGCGACTCCATGCCCTGCAGGTCGAGCACCAGCAGGCCATGCTCGGGGCGGCGCGCGGGCGCGGCCCCCATGGCGACGAACTCGACGCGCGAGGGCGCCGCCACCGCTTCGGCCGCCTTCGCGGCGTTGGGGCTGCGGGCCTGAGCCGCGCACGCAGTGGCCAGGATGCTGGCGACGAAGACGATCCGGGCGGAGGGCGAGTGCATGGGGCTTCCCTGTTTTTCGGGCGGCGGCAACGAACGCTTGCCCTCCCTGCCCATACGTGGCGCGCCGGCCAGGCCGGACATGCGTCGGCCGCCGCACTGCCACCCCCATCCTCCCGATTCGGGATGCGCCGGGAATCCCGCGCTGCCGGCGTTGGCTCTGCGCGAACGCGCTGCAGCCGCCCGGCGCGCCGCGATGATCAGCGCCGATGCATCCGCAACCACCCACCCTGGCGCACGGTGCGCCGCCCGGCGTCGAGCAGGCGCCGGCGGCCAGCGCGGGCCGGCGCCGCCTGCTGCTCGCGGCCGCCGCGCTGCCCGCGCTGGCAATGCCCGCGGCCCGGGCGCAGGCGGCGGACGCCGCGTTCGAGTCGCTGCTGCGCCGCGGCGGCGTCTTCGCGCTGCGTCACGCGCTTGCCCCGGGCACCTTCGACCCGCCGGGCATGCGGCTCGACGACTGCAGCACGCAGCGCAACCTCAACGACGAGGGCCGCGCCCAGGCTCGGCGGATCGGCGCCTGGCTGCGCGAGCGCGGCCTGACGCCGGCGCAGGTGCGCTCGAGCCCCTGGTGCCGCTGCATGGACACGGCCACGCTCGCCTTCGGCAGCGCCGAGCCGTGGGAGGCGCTGGCGTCCCCGACTGGCAGCGCGCCGGCCGAACGCAGCCGGCGTCTGGCGGAACTGCGCTCCGCCCTCGAGCGCCAGCCAGCGGGCCGGCTCGAGGTCTGGGTGACGCATATGTTCGTGCTCTCCGACCTCGTCGGCGAGTCGACCGTGCCCGGCGAGGGCCTGGTCCTGGCCGCTGCGAACGGGCGGGTGCAGGTGCGCGGACGCGCGCTGCTTGGTTGAGCCGGCCGGGGCGGCGCCCAACCGCGCCGCCTGCCCGCAGGCGGGACAGTCACTCGGGAACTGTCGGGTTTCTTGACAACGTCGCGCGCCGTCCGCGAGGCGGGACAGTCACTCGGGAACTGTCGGGTTTCTTGACAACGTCGCGCGCCGTCCGCGGCATGGCGCGCTCCAAACCATTGATCTTCTTACCTTGGTACGCGCTGGCCTGTTGTTTGCATGTACTCGCTGCCAGATCAAACCATCCCAAGGGGAGTCCCAATGAAGCTTCGTCATCACATCGCCGGCGGCGTGGTCGCCCTGTCCGCCGGCCTGTTCGCGGTCACGGCATCGGCCGGGCCGGTCATCTACAACCTGTCGCTGCCGAACATCAACACGTTCGACAACGTCATCATCGGCACCGGCTCCACCGTCGTCACCGCCCAGGTGGTGGAAGGCACGACCGTCTACAACTACACCGACAAGGACGGCAACCCGGCCACCGTCACCGTGGCACGGCCGGGCGGCGGAGCGGCGTCGATGGACTCCGGCTACTCCAGCGGCGGCCAGTCGCTGTCCGGCGCCGTCTGGGACATCGGCCCTCAGGCCAACCCGGCTGGCGGCGGCGTCGGCGGCAAGGCCAACATCCCGGGCTTCAACAGCGGCCTGACGTTCACGTTCTCGTCGCCGGTCAACGCCTTCGGCTTCGAGATCGGCGACTGGGCCACCTGCTGCACGGGCGGCAACCGCCCGGCCAACGTGCAGGCCGACTACGGCGTGCCGGCCCAGGGCTCGGGCCTGTGGATCGCCTTCGACGGCGGCGCGGCCACGCTGCCGGCCAACGCACTGAGCGCCAACGACAACCCGGGCGTCGTGGCGGCCGGCAGCTACACCAACTTCATCGGTGCCATCGATTCGTCGGGCTTCTTCAGCAAGGTCACCTTCTTCGGCGACGGCTTCGGGGAAGTCCTGTATGCGGGCGGCACGCTGCGCTTCGCCTCGGTGCCCAAGGGCTCGGTCGGCGTGCCCGAGCCGTCGGCCCTGGCCCTGGCCGGCCTGGCGCTGGTCGCGCTGGCCGGGCTGCGCCGCCGCCGCGCCGACTGATCGGGTGCGCCCTGGCGGGTCGCGGCGGCGCCGCTTCCCGCCCGGTGCCGCCTGAGGCCCAAGGCTTCCTGCGCAGCGCCCCGCGCGCGCGCATCGACGAGCCCGCCCGCCAGGGCGGGCTTCGTCCTTGGTGGGCCTCGCGCGCGCCGCGCACCCCCACCGCGCCACGCGCAGCGGCACCGCCGCAGCATCATCGGTACAGCGTCGCCGCGGCACCCACGCCGCCCTATGATGCGCCGCATGGCCACCGACCCGAGCGCCGCGCCCGCGGAGTACATCCGCTCGCACATCCGCACCGTGCCCGACTGGCCCGAGCGCGGCGTGATGTTCCGCGACATCACGCCGCTGCTGGCCAACCCGCGGGTCTTCCGCGTGCTGATCGACCAGTTCGTGCACCGCTACTTCAGCCCGCGGCCCGACGCGATCGCGGGGCTCGACGCGCGCGGCTTCATCATCGGCAGCGTGGTGGCCTACGAGCTCGGCATCGGCTTCGTGCCGATCCGCAAGAAGGGCAAGCTGCCCTTCACGACGGTCGAGGAGACCTACGAGCTCGAGTACGGCAGCGCCACGGTGGAGGTGCACACCGACGCCGTGCGCCCCGGCGACCGCGTGGTGCTGATCGACGACCTGATCGCCACCGGCGGCACGATGATGGCCGGGCGCAAGCTGCTCGAGCGCCTCGGCGCCGAGGTGATCGAGGGCGCCGCCATCGTCGACCTGCCCGAGCTCGGCGGCTCGAAGAAGCTGCGCGAATCGGGGCTGGCGCTGTTCACGCTGGTGGACTTCGAAGGGGCATGACGACGCCATCGGTCGCGGAGCTCGCCGCGCACCCGTTGCTCGCCTCGCTCGGCGAGGCCCGCCTCGCGGCGCTGGCGAGTCGGTTCACCGTCGTCGAGCACCCCCGAGACGCGGTCGTCGCAGCGGAAGGGGATCGGCTCGCGCAGTTCCACCTCGTGCTCGCGGGCCGCGTGCAGTTCTTCTGGCGGGACGACGACGATCGCCAGGTCAAGCTCGGCATCGATGGCCCGGGCAGCCACTTCGCCGACGCGACGCTGTTCGGGGAGCCGATCCTGATGTCGGTCGTCGCATTGGAGGATCTTCGCGTGGCGGCCATCCCGATGCCCGATCTCCACGCCCTGCTGCTCGAGCACCCGCAGGTCGGCGTCGCGTTGCTGCACGACGTGGTCGCGCGCCTGCGCCGCCTCGTCGTGCGCACCAAGGCGTTCACGATGAACGACGTCTACGGCCGCGTGCGCGAGCTGCTGCTCACCGCGGCCGAGGACTGCGACGGCCGGCGCGTCGCGATGCTGTCGCACGCCGAGATCGGCCACCGCGTCGGTGCCACGCGCGAGATGGTGGGCCGGGTGCTTCGCGACCTGGCGCGCGGCGGCTACATCGAGGCGGGTCGCGGCCGAATCACGCTGCTGCGTGCGTTGCCGGCGCGCTGGTGACGCGCCGGTAACGCGATGGTGACGCGCCGGTGACTTGCCGGTGACTTGCCGGTGAGGGGGAAGGAACGAAGGGCCTCGCGCGGCCAAAGTGCACTTTTTCCGTTGCTGCCGCGGCCGCACCGACGCCCAATGCGCGCCATGGAAACGACCGATCTCGCTGGCTGGCTGGCCGCAGCGCTCACCTTCGGCACGTTCGCGTGCCGCGACGTCGTGCGCCTGCGGGTGTTTGCCGTGCTGGCCAACCTCGCCTTCATCGCCTACGCGGGCAGCGTCGGGCTGTGGCCGGTGCTGGTGCTGCACCTGGCGCTGCTGCCGCTGAACCTGCGCCGCCTGCTCGAACAGGGCCCGCTGCTGCAGCCGGCGCTGCGCGTCCCGGGGCGCCGCTGAGATGGCCTCGACCCGAAGCGCCAGGCCGGGGGCCGGGCTGCGGCGCGCGCTGCTGCAAGGGCTGCTCGTCATGCTGCCGGCCGTGGCCTCGGCCCAGGGTACGCCGATCCGGATCCTGGTGGGCTTTCCGGCCGGCGGCGAGTCCGATCTCGTGGCCCGCCTGCTGGCCGACCGCATGGGCGCTGCGCTCGGCGCACCGGTGGTCGTCGAGAACCGGCCCGGGGCAGGCGGCCTGCTCGTCGTCGACGCCCTGAAGCAGGCCGCTCCCGACGGGCGCACGCTGATGATCGCGCCGACCGCGTTGACGGTGTTCGCGCCGCTCACCCACTCGCGCCTGCGCTTCGACCCCCAACGCGACCTCGCGCCGGTCTCGCTGGTGGCCAACTTCCAGATGGCGCTGGCGGTCGGGCCGGCCTCACCGGCGGCGACGCTGCAGGAGCATCTGGCGTGGGCCCGCATCGCGCCGACGCGGGCCACCTACGGCGTGCCGATCGCCGGCGGGCCGACGCACTTCTTCGGCGTGATGCTGGCCCGCGCCAGCGGCGTGCCGCTGGCGGCGGTGCCGTACCAGGGCGCCGCGCCGCTGACCAACGATCTGCTCGGCGGCCAGGTGCCGGCCGCCGTGACCGCGCTGTCGCAGGTGGCGAGGCACCACCGCAACGGCGCACTGCGCGTGCTCGCCACCACGGGAACCAGGCGCTCGGCGCTGGCGCCCGACGTGCCGACCTTCGCGGAGCTCGGCTACGGCGCGCTGGAAGGCACCGGCTGGCAGGCCTTCCACACGGTGGCCGGCACGCCGCGGCCGGTGGTGGAGCGTCTCGCCGCCGCGATCGCGCAGGCCGTTCGCGCGCCGGAGGCCGTCGAGCGGCTCGTGGCCATGGGCCTGGAGCCGGTCGGCAGCACGCCCGACGAACTGGCGACGCGCATAGCCGAGGACATCGCGCGCTGGGCGCCGGTGGTCAAGGCGTCCGGCTTCCGCGCCGACGAGTGACCAGGCCCACCGGCGCCTTCGGCGAAGCAGTCACCCCATCGAAAGGAGAACCCCCATGCAGCGACGTGAATGGATGCGGGGCGCCGCCGGCCTCTTCGGTGCAGCCGCCGTGCTCGGCACGGGCTGCGCGAGCCTGGGCGAAGCGCCGGCATCGGCCGTGCGGCAGAGCCTCGCGCCCAGCGGCCGGCTGCGCGTCGGCTTCCTCGCGTCGCCGTTGTACGCGAGCCGCCCCGCGGCCGGCAGTGAGTGGGCCGGCGTGGCCGTCGACCTCGGCCGGGAGCTGGCCGCGCGGCTCGGCGTTCCGTTCGAGCCGGTGGTCTCGACCACCGTGCCGGCCCTGCTCGCTGGCGGTAGCACGGCCCAGTGGGACGTCGTGCTCACCGGCAGCACCGCCGAGCGCGCCGCGGCGCTGGACTTCACTGCGCCGTACATGGAGGTCGAGTGGGGCTACCTGGCGCGCGCGGATGCAGCCTTGGCCGACGCCGGCTCGATCGACCGCGCCGGGGTTCGCGTCGGCGTCGTCGAGCGGGCCTCGGCCGATGCGCTGCTGTCGACCTCCCTGCGGCAGGCGACGCTCGTGCGCGTTCCGAGCGTCGCCGGGCTGCCGGAGCTGCTCGACAGCGGCCGTGCCGACGTCGTGGCCGCGACGAAGGCGACGTTGCACGCCTCGGCACGGCAGCGGTCGGACTGGCGACTCCTGGGAGGCCGACTGTTCGCCGAGCCGATCGGGATGGCCGTCCCCAAGGGGCGCGACGCCGTGGCGGCGCGCACCCTCGCGGCCTTCGTCGAACGCGCCAAGCGCGATGGCCTCGTCGCCCGGGCCATCGAGCGGGCGGGCCTGCACGGGGTGATCGTCGCGGCCGCGGCGGCGGGCTGAAGCGCCACGGGTCGGCGGCGGATGCCGCCACTACTTGCCGATGCAGAAGCGCCCGAAGATCTGCCCCAACAGGTCTTCGGTGCCGAACTCGCCGGTGATCTCCTGCAGCGCCTCGTGCGACGAGCGCAGCTCCTCGGCCAGCAGGTCGAGCGCGGCGTCGCGGCGTGCCGCGTGGGCCTGCGCCTCGGCCAGGTGCGTGCACGCGCGCTGCAGCGCGTCGACGTGGCGCGCGCGGGCGATCATCAGGCCCTCGGCGCCGGGCTGCCAACCGGCTTCGCGCAGCAGCGCCGCGCGCAGCGTATCGAGGCCAACGCCCGTGCGGGCCGAGAGCGTGAGGCTGCCCGCGGGCAAGGCGCCGGCATCCCCCGCGTCGGCCTTGTTGAACACCTCGAGCACCGGCACGCCCGCCGGCAGCCGCGGCCGGATCGCGGCGTCGCCCTCGCGGTAGGCGGGCTCGTCGAGCCGCGTGAGGTCGTGCAGGAAGATCACGACGTCGGCGCCTTCGATGGCCTGCCAGCTGCGGCCGATGCCGATGCGCTCGACCTCGTCGTGCGCCTGCTCGTCGCTGCGCAGGCCGGCGGTGTCGGTCACGTGCACCGGCACGCCTTCGATCTGGATGGTCTCGGCCACGCGGTCGCGCGTGGTGCCGGGGATCGGCGTCACGATCGCCAGCTCGGCGCCGGCCAGCGCGTTCAGCAGCGAGCTCTTGCCGACGTTGGGCTGCCCTGCGAGCACGACGCGCAGCCCTTCGCGCAGCAGCGCGCCCAGGCGCGCGCGGCCGAGCGCGGCATCGAGCGCCGCGGCGATGGCGTCGAGGCGCTCGCGCGCCTTCGCCTTCTCGAGGAAGTCGATCTCCTCCTCGGGGAAGTCGAGCGTGGCCTCGACCAGCGTGCGCAGCTCGACGATGCGTTCGGCCAGCGCGTGCACCTCGCGCGAGAACGCGCCGTCGAGCGACCGCGCGGCCGAGCGCGCAGCGGCCTCGGTGCTGGCGTCGATGAGATCGGCCACGGCCTCGGCCTGCGCGAGATCGAGCTTGCCGTTGACGAAGGCGCGCTGCGTGAACTCGCCGGGGTCGGCCAGGCGCGCGTTCGGCTGCGTGGCCTGCAAGGCCTGCAGGCAGCGCGCCAGCAGCAGCTGCAGCAGCACCGGGCCGCCGTGCGCCTGCAGCTCGAGCACGTCCTCGCCGGTGTAGCTGGCCGGCGCCGGGAAGTGGATGGCCAGGCCGCGGTCGAGCGGTGCGCCGTCGGCGCCCAGGAAGGGCAGCAGCGTGGCCGTGCGCGGCGCGAGCGGGCGGCCGCAGACGGCGTCGATCAGCGTCGACAGGTCGCGCCCCGACGCGCGCACGATGCCCACCGCGCCGCGGCCGGGCGCGGTGGCGATGGCGACGATCGGGTCGGAGGGGCGGCCCAGCAGGGCGGCGGCGCGCATGTTCGGGCGATTCTGTCGCGCGCCGCCGGGGACGCGGTGCCCCCGACGGGAAGATGGCGCGGGTGGAGCGGCGGGCGGCAGGTGATGGGCCCCCGCCTTCGGCTCCCGAGCCGGCCTGTTGGGGCCGGGTCATCCCGCATGGCTGTACTGTCGTCCGCGGCGCCCCGCGGCTCAACCCCTGGACGGGGGGCTGTCGTCCCGCGGCGTGACGAGCCTCACGCCGGCCCGCGGGATCGCACGCCCGCCGAGCGGGCCGCTACTTGCCGTTGACGCCCAGCTGCTTGTTGATCCACCACTGCTGCGCGATCGACAGGATGTTGTTCGTCAGCCAGTACAGCACCAGGCCGGCCGGGAAGAAGAAGAACATGATGCCGAAGGCGAGCGGCATGATCCACATCAGCCGCGCCTGCACCGGGTCGGGCGGCGTCGGGTTCAGCCACACCTGCACCAGCGAGCTCGCGGTCATCAGGATCGGCAGGATGAACCACGGGTCGATGGCCGACAGGTCCTCGATCCACAGGATCCAGGGCGCGTTTCGCATCTCCACGCTGGACAGCAGCACCCAGTACAGCGCGATGAAGAACGGCATCTGCACCAGGATCGGCAGGCAGCCGCCGAGCGGGTTGACCTTCTCCTCGCGGTAGATGCGCATCATCTCCTGCTGCATCTGCTGCGGCTTGTCCTTGTAGCGCTCGCGCAGCTCGGTCACGCGCGGCGCCACCGCCTTCATCTTGGCCATGCTGCGGTAGGCGCTGGCGTTGAGCCAGTAGAAGGCGATCTTCAGCAGCACCACCAGGGCCACGATGGCCCAGCCCCAGTTGCCGATCACGGCGTGCAGCTGGTACAGCAGCCAGAACAGCGGCTTGGCCAGCACCGTGAACCAGCCGTAGTCCTTGACCAGCTCGAGCCCGGGCGCCAGCGCCGCGAGCTTGTTCTCCTCCTGCGGGCCCGCGAACAGCGTGGCCTCGTGCGCCTTGCTGGCGCCGGGCGCCAGCTCGCCCAGCGGCAGCACCATCGCCACCGTGTAGTGCTCGGGCTGCACGCCCGAGGCCGGCACGCGCGCGGTGCGGAACTCGCGCGCGGTCGGTCCCGGCACCAGCCAAGCGCTGGCGAAGTAGTGCTGGACCATCGCGATCCAGCCGCTGTCGGCACTGCGCTCGTGGCTGGCGCTGCCCTTGGCGATGTCCTTGAAGTCGACCTTCTGGAACTTCTGCGCCTCCGTGTAGACGGCCGGGCCGGTGAAGGTGAAGTAGAAGCTCGACTCGCCCTCCGGCGGCGAGCCGTCGCGGGCCAGCTGCAGGTACAGCTGCGGCTGCACGGCGGCGGCGCCCTGGTTGACGAGTTCGTGCCTGACCCCCACCGTGTACTGGCCGCGGCGCAGCGTGTAGGTCTTGGCTAGCTTCACGCCGCCCGGCTGCTCGGCCTCGAAGCGCACGGCCACGCTCTGCGCGCCGTCGGCCAGCGCGCGCTCGGTGGTGGCCACGCGCATGGGCGTCAGGTGGTTGGGCAGCGCAACGCCGGCCTGGCCCGTGATCAGGCCGGTCTGGGCCGCGTAGAAGCGCTTGGCCGACTGGTCGAACAGCATCACGTTGCGCTTGGGGTCGACCAGGTCTCGGTGCGCGAGCAGCTCGAGCTTGACCAGCGCACCGCCGACGCTGTCGAACGTGGCCCGGACGACGTCGGTGGTCACGACGACCTGCTCGCTGGCAGGCACCGCCGGCGCCGCCGGGACGGCGGGCATGCCGCCCGCCGCCACCGGGGGCGTGCCCACGCTGGCCGGTGCCGGTACGGCCGCAGCCGGCGCGGCACCGCCGGCAGGCCCCGCCGGGCCGGTGGCCGCCGGCCGCGGCGTGCCGCCGAACAGCGAGGGCTGCCCGGTGTGCTTG
The DNA here is from genome assembly GCA_020248915.1 of Rubrivivax sp. Taxonomy (GTDB): domain Bacteria; phylum Pseudomonadota; class Gammaproteobacteria; order Burkholderiales; family Burkholderiaceae_C; genus Rubrivivax. Next base: position 250,700 of record JADCGP010000003.1, read on the forward strand.
TTCCACGCGTCCCACAGCAGGACGAGCGACATCGTGAAGACCACCCACAGCAGGGTGCGGCGCATATCGGTCATGGGGCTACGGATCGGTGGGTGCGGTGTCCGGTCGTGCCGGGCCTTGGCGCTCGAGCAGGCGGGTGAACAGGCCGCCGACCGGCCGCGCGGCCGGCCCGTCGGGCGAGGGTGCGGGCACGGGATCGATCCCGCCGTCGCACCAGGGGTGGCAGCGCAGGATCCGCCAGCCGCCGAGCGCCACGCCACGCCAGGCCCCGTGGCGCTCGAGCGCCTCCAGCGTGTAGGCCGAGCAGGTGGGCTCGAAGCGACAGGCGTTGCCCAGCCAGGGCTTGAGCAGCAGCCGGTAGCTACGCACCAGCAGGATCAGCAGCCGGCGCGGCAGCGCCTCGAGCGCGGCCGGCCAGCCGGGCGCTCGCGCTGCGGGCGCGGCGCTCGCCAGCGCGGTCTGGCCGGTCACGGGTTCGGCCGCCTCGCGCAGGCGTGGCGGACCGGACACGGCGTTCGGGCTCACGCCGGTCCTCGCGCAGGGCGCGCGCGCGGCGCGGCAGGGCGTCCGTGCGGCGTGGTGCTCGCGGTTGCGGGCGGCGCCGCGAGCGGCCCGATCAAGGCGTCGAGTTCGGCATGCAGGGCGCCGGCCAGGGCCTGCGAGCGGGCGGAGACGAAGTCGGCGCGCGACAGCGGCTGGCGCAGGCGTACCAGCCACAGGCCGCCGGCCAGGGCCAGCTCGCGCCGCCCGAAGGCCTCGCGAGCCAGCCGCTTGACGAGGTTGCGCGTCACCGCCCGCCGGGCGTGCCGCTTCGGCGCCATCACACCCAGCCAGTGCCCGGTAGGCGCGGGCTCGGGATTGGGCGCGGCGGAGTTGTCCACAGGCTTCGGCGAAATCTCTGCGCCGTCTGTGGACAACTCGTCCGGCCGCGCCTCGGCCCGAGACGCCGAGCGCCGCAACGGGCCACGCTGCACGTGATGAATCGCGAAGTGAGCACTACGCCCGATGGGCCTGGTGCCCAGCAGCGCCTCGAAGTCCTCGCGGTGAACAAGGCGGCTCGCCACGGCTGCGGCAGAAGGCTGAACGGACGCTGGCCCGCGGGCCGCAAACGGCGCGCGCGCCGGCGGCTCAGCGGCCCCGGCGCGCCGCAGCGCACCGGCTCGAAGACGTTCCGGACCCATCCGGCGACGCAGCGGATCGCCTCACGGGCGGATCAGACGGCCAGGCGCTTGCGGCCCTTGGCGCGCCGCGCGTTGATCACGGCTCGGCCGCCGCGGGTCTTCATGCGCACCAGGAAGCCATGGGTGCGGGCGCGGCGGATCTTGCTCGGTTGGTAGGTGCGCTTCATTTCGGGTTCCTCGGGGAAGGGGCCGGCGGCTCAGGCTGCTCGCCATGGGCGACCGTCTGCCGCACGCTGCGCGCCGCGGCCTGCGCGGCGTCGGCGGCTCGCCGATGACGGCGCCACCGCCGCAGGGCGGCCAGGCTGCGCCGCGACCGTGCTGCGTGCGGGGCCAACCAGTGCTCGGTGTCCCTGCGCTGCGGCCGCTGCCGGCGAACCTGCGATTAGAGCATGAAGCCCGGCACGGGCGCCACCTTGCCCCCGCCGCGCCGGGCCTGCCGCAGTTGGCACGGCAACCCCGGGCGCGCCCGGACGGGGATGTCCCCGAGTCTCCTTCGACAGGCCTTGACGGCGCCGCCGAAACTGTGGATAACCGCGGTCCCCCTGGCCCGGAGGAGAATGGGCAGCGGGTACCACAGAAGAAGATGTCCACAACCAGCATCGAACTTTGGCGACGCGGCTGCCAGCGCTTGGCCGCGGAATTGCCCGAACACCAGTTCAACACCTGGATCCGGCCGTTGGTGGCCGAGGCCACGGCCCCCGGGGCCGGTCGTCCGGGGCGAAGCGCGGCCTTTGCAGGCGCCGAAGAGCCCGAAGCCGGCGCGCCGGAACCCGGCAATGGCGCCGACGCACCCGCGGAGGCAGCCACCGCCTTCGCGGTGCGCGTGCCCAACCGGTTCAAGCTCGACTGGATCCGCTCGCAGTACGCCGGTCGCATCGAGGCCGTGCTGAGCGAGCTCGCGGGCCACCCCGTGCGGGTCGACCTCATCCTCGCGCCACGCCCCGAGGCCGGCGCTCGGGGCGCCGGCCCCCCCCCGACGGACGATGAGGCCCCGGCTCCCGGGGCGGCTGGCGCAGCGGCGCTGCCGCCGGCCGCCGCGGCGCCCGCCAGGTCGCTCCCGCCGGCAGCCACCTCGCACCGGCTGAACACCGCCCTCACCTTCGACACGCTGGTGCCGGGCCGCGCCAACTCGATGGCCCGCACCGCCGCCTTGCACGTGGCCGGGGCCCCGGGCGGCAACTACAACCCGCTGTTCATCTACGGCGGCGTCGGGCTCGGCAAGACCCATCTCGTCCATTCGGTGGGCAACGCGCTGCTGGCGGCGCGGCCGGACGCCCGCGTGCTCTACCTGCATGCCGAGCAGTTCATCAGCGACGTCGTCAAGAACTACCAGCGCAAGACCTTCGACGAGCTGAAGGCCAAGTACCACCAGCTCGACCTGCTGCTGATCGACGACGTCCAGTTCTTCGCCGGCAAGGAGCGCACGCAGGAGGAGTTCTTCAATGCCTTCGAGGCGCTGCTGGCCAAGCGCGCCCACATCATCATGACCAGCGACACCTACCCCAAGGGCCTGGTCGACATCGACGAGCGGCTGACCAGCCGCTTCGACAGCGGCCTGACGGTGGCCATCGAGCCGCCCGAGCTCGAGATGCGCGTGGCCATCCTCATCGCCAAGGCCCGTGCCGAAGCCGCCGAGATGCCCGAGGACGTGGCCTTCTTCATCGCCAAGAACGTGCGCGCCAACGTGCGCGAGCTCGAGGGCGCGCTGCGCAAGGTGCTCGCCTACAGCCGCTTCACGCACAAGGAGGTGGGCATCGGCCTGGCGCGCGAGGCGCTGAAGGACCTGCTGTCGATCCAGAACCGCCAGATCTCGGTGGAGAACATCCAGAAGACGGTGGCCGACTTCTACAAGATCAAGGTCGCCGACATGTACAGCAAGAAACGACCCGCCTCGATCGCCCGCCCGCGCCAGATCGCCATGTACCTGGCCAAGGACATGACCAAGAAGAGCCTGCCCGAGATCGGCGAGCTGTTCGGTGGCCGCGACCACACCACCGTGCTGCATGCGGTGCGCAAGATCGCCGACGAGCGGCAGCGCAACGTCGAGCTGAACCAGCACCTGCACGTGCTGGAGCAGACCCTCAAGGGGTAGCCGGCCGTTGCCACACCGCCAAGCTGTCGCCGGCCTCCCCTTCGCGGGCACCGGACAAGCCTGTGGACGGTTCCGGCACAACCGGGGCCTTGTCCACAGCCCCCGCCCCCGCGCACCCATCCGTCCCCAATCGCGAACCGCGGAACCGCCGCCCCGCCCACAGGGCTGTACCGGAGCTAAGAGGCTGTCGGAACAGGCGAAAATGCCGTTGTCCCCAGCGGGCCGCCGGGCCTACTACGGCTACCAAACCTCCATGAGGAAGACATGATCGTTCTGAAAGCCGCGCAGGCCCAGGTGCTCGAAGCCCTGCAATCGGTGGCCGGCATCGTCGAGCGCCGCCACACGCTGCCGATCCTGGCCAACGTGCTGCTGCGCAAGAACGGCGGGACGGTGGAGTTCACGACCAGCGACCTCGAGATCCAGGTCCGCACCAGCGCCGAGCTCGGCGGCGATGCCGGCGAGCTGCGAACGACGGTGGGCGCCCGCAAGCTGATCGACATCCTGCGTGCACTGCCTGCCGATCAGGTGGTGTCGCTGACGTCGGGGCCGAACAAGCTCGTGCTGCAGGCCGGGCGCAGCCGCTTCACGCTGCAGACGCTGCCGGCTGAGGACTTCCCGCTGGTCAACGAGAGCATCGACTTCGGCCCGGCGTTCGCGGTGCCGCAGAAGACGCTGCGCGGCCTGATCGAGCAGGTCCACTTCGCGATGGCGGTGCACGACATCCGCTACTACCTCAACGGCATCCTGTTCATCGCCGAGGGGCGCACGCTGACGCTGGTGGCCACCGACGGCCACCGCCTGGCGCTGGCGCAGTCGTCGCTGGCCGACGAGGTGCCCAGCCGCCAGGAGGTGATCCTGCCGCGCAAGACCGTGCTGGAGCTGCAGCGGCTGCTGCGCGACGAGGACACGCCGATCGAGATGCGCTTCGCGGCCAACCAGGCGCGCTTCGCGTTCGGCGCCATGGAGTTCGTCACCAAGCTCGTCGAGGGCAAGTTCCCCGACTACAACCGCGTGATCCCGAAGAACCACCGCAACATCGTCACGCTCGGCCGCGCGCCGCTGCTGGCGGCGCTGCAGCGCGCGGCGATCCTGACCAGCGAGAAGTTCAAGGGCGTGCGCGTCAACGTCGAGCCCGGCACGCTGCGCATCGCCAGCAGCAACACCGAGCAGGAGGAGGCGCGCGAGGAACTCGAGGTCGACTACGAGGGCGCGCCCATCGAGACCGGCTTCAACGTGGCCTACCTGATCGACGTGCTGGCCAACGTCGACGCCGAGACCGTGCGCATCGAGCTGCAGGACGCTGCCGCGAGCGCGCTGTTCACCGTGCCCGATGCGCCGGGCTTCAAGTACGTCGTGATGCCGATGCGGATCTGAAGCCCCGCCCGGAAAGCACCCGGCGCCTCAGCCGGGCCGGACTGCAAGCCCATCCCCGGCGCCGCCCCTTCTGCAGTGCGGGCTCGGCGGCCCGGCCCGCTCCGCGACGCCCCCGAACACAAGCCGCCCGACCGACGCACTGCCGAAGCGGCACGAAAGCAACGATGAGCGACCACCCGACCACCCCTGCCGCGCCCGGAGCCCCCGGCGCAGGCGATTACGGCGCGAGCAGCATCCAGATCCTCGAGGGCCTCGAGGCGGTGCGCAAGCGCCCCGGCATGTACATCGGCGACACCTCCGACGGCACCGGGCTGCACCACCTCGTCTTCGAGGTCGTCGACAACTCCATCGACGAGGCGCTGGCCGGCTTCTGCGACGACATCGTCGTCACCATCCACACCGACAACAGCATCAGCGTCATCGACAACGGCCGCGGCATCCCGCCAGGCGTGAAGATGGACGACAAGCACGAGCCCAGGCGCTCGGCCGCCGAGATCGCGCTGACCGAGCTGCACGCCGGCGGCAAGTTCAACCAGAACAGCTACAAGGTCTCGGGCGGCCTGCACGGCGTGGGCGTCAGCTGCGTCAACGCGCTCAGCCGCTGGCTGCGCCTGACCGTGCGCCAGGGCGGCAAGGTGCACCACCTGGAGTTCCGCCGCGGCGTCACGCAGGACCGCGCGCTCGAGATGCGCGACGGCGTGCAGGTCAGCCCGATGCGCATCGTCGGCGACACCGAGAAGCGCGGCACCGAGGTGCACTTCCTGCCCGACGAGGAGATCTTCCGCAACATCGACTTCCACTACGACGTGCTGGCCAAGCGGCTGCGCGAGCTCTCGTTCCTGAACAACGGCGTCAAGATCCGCCTGGTCGACGAGCGAAACGGCAAGGAGGACAACTTCGCCTTCGCCGGCGGCGTGAAGGGCTTCGTCGAGTTCATCAACCAGGGCAAGAAGACGCTGCACCCCAACGTCTTCCACGCCATCGGCAGCAAGGTCAGCGAGCAGGCCACCGAGATCGGCGTCGAGGTGGCGATGCAGTGGAACGACGGCTACAACGAGAGCGTCCTCTGCTTCACCAACAACATCCCGCAACGCGACGGCGGCACCCACCTCACTGGCCTGCGCGCGGCAATGACGCGCGTGATCAACAAGTACATCGACGACAACGAGCTGGCCAGGAAGGCCAAGGTCGAGATCGCCGGCGACGACATGCGCGAGGGCCTGGCCTGCGTCATCAGCGTCAAGGTGCCCGAGCCCAAGTTCAGCAGCCAGACCAAGGACAAACTCGTCTCCAGCGAGGTGCGCGGCCCGGTCGAGGAGATCGTCGCGGCCAAGCTCGGCGAATGGCTGCTCGAGAACCCGCTCGACGCCAAGATCGTCTGCGGCAAGATCGTCGAGGCCGCGCGCGCCCGCGAGGCCGCGCGCAAGGCCCGCGAGATGACGCGCAGGAAGGGCGTGCTCGACGGCCTGGGCCTGCCCGGCAAGCTGGCCGACTGCCAGGAGAAGGACCCGGCGCTGTCGGAGATCTACATCGTCGAGGGCGACAGCGCCGGCGGCAGCGCCAAGCAGGGCCGCGACCGCAAGTTCCAGGCGATCCTGCCGCTGCGCGGCAAGATCCTCAACGTCGAGAAGGCGCGCTACGAGAAGCTGCTGTCGTCCGACGCCATCGTCACGCTGATCACGGCGCTGGGCACCGGCATCGGCCCCGAGGACTTCAACGCCGACAAGCTGCGCTATCACCGCATCATCGTGATGACCGACGCCGATGTCGACGGCGCGCACATCCGCACGCTGCTGCTGACGTTCTTCTACCGCCAGATGCCGGTGCTGGTGGAGCGCGGGCACATCTACATCGCGCAGCCGCCGCTGTACAAGGTCAAGCACGGCAAGCAGGAGCAGTACCTGAAGGACGGCCACGAGCTCGACGCCTACCTGCTGAAGGTGGCGCTGGACGGCGCCGTCGTGCTGCCCGAAGGCACCGCCGAGAGCGGGCGCGGGGGCGGAGCCGCCGCCCGCCCGCCCATCGAGGGCAGCGCGCTCGAGGCGCTGGCACGCAGCTACCTGCTGGCCAACGGCGTCATCGAGCGGCTGGCCCACTGGATGGACGGCGACGCGCTGCGCGCCATTGCCGCGGGCCTGCCGCTCGATCTCGACGGCGCGGCGGCCGCCGAGGCCAGCGCCGTGGCGCTGCAGGCGGCGCTGAAGACCGCCAACGGCGAGGCCACGGTGAGCGCCGAGTTCGACACCCGCACCGACAAGCACCTGCTGCGCATCGGCCGGCGTCACCACGGCAACGTCAAGGCGAGCGTCATCACCGCCGACTTCGTGCACGGCGCCGACTACGCCACGCTGGCCGAGGCCGGCCGCGCCTTCCAGGGCCTGCTCGGCCCGCAGGCCGTGGTGCGCCGCGGCGAGGGCGAGCGCATGAAGGAGCAGCGCGTGGGCGACTTCCGCGCCGCGATGGCCTGGCTGATGCAGCAGGCCGAGGCCGCGGTGGGCCGCCAGCGCTACAAGGGCCTGGGCGAGATGAACCCCGAGCAGCTGTGGGAGACCACGATGGACCCGAAGGTGCGGCGCCTGCTGAAGGTGCAGATCGAGGACGCCATCGAGGCCGACCGCGTGTTCACGATGCTGATGGGCGACGAGGTGGAGCCGCGCCGGGACTTCATCGAGAGCAATGCGTTGAGGGCGGCGAACATCGACGTGTGAGGTGCCAGTCGTGTTGCGCGCAATAGTTATTGAGACGCGCGCAGAAGTAATGAGACTGGCGCGCAGGAGTTGGTGAGACTGGGCCGCGGCTTACCTATGGAGCGTGGCTTCCTGGGTTCAAGTTGTGTGCGAGCGATGCTGTGGTGCGAGGGGCAGCCATGCAGCGGGTGCGGTCCTCCGCGGCTGGCAGCCGGCTTCACCCTCAGGGCCATGAAGCCGTCATTGGCTCGCTTGGCGACGTGCCAGCCGTGATGATCGCCGTCAAGGGCGAAGCAGCCGGATAAGCTGTCTGGCTGCCGCTCACTTTGTACTCCCGCCGGGCTTGCTTGCTGCACGACGGTTCGAAGTCGTGATCTCACACCGGACTTGCCGCTGACCTCCCGGATTGATCACGAAAGGGCTGACCGGTGAGCCGTGCGTCCACCTCAGCGATTACCTCCTCGTTCTTGGCTAAACGACCGATCTGTAAGAGGGCTAAAAGGGCGAAGAGCCCCGACGACTTAAGGACCTCGATGATCTCCTCAGGCTGATAGTTCGGCTCGATGCTCGCGGCCTTAACCCGTCGGGCAACCTGGTGCATTCCACCATGGGTGTAGCCGTTCATGGCCTTCCAGCCTTCGATCTTGTAGCAAGATAGAACCTTGTCGCCAAAGTCCGCATGTTGCTCGATCACATCAAGCATCTCTCCAAAATTCAGCGGGAGCCGATCCTTTTCGACGAAATCCTGAAGTTCGTCGGCGGTGGCGCTCAAACACAGCCACAGCCCTCGGACCAGCGATTCGAACTGCGATCGGATTAGCGCGAACGCAGAGCCGTTGATCCGGCTTGTCACGAGTTGGACGATGCCGACGTGGTGCTCAAGACAAAGGTCGAATAGGACACCGGGAACTCGGGTCGCGTTGTCAGTCTTGATCTCGAGACCGTCTTGCCGCTCGGCGATCCAGGTCACCAGTTGTTGGGCGCTTTGGAGTACCGCCGCAACGTCGTCGCGCAGCGGAGGCGGTTCTTGCAATAGCATGTCCTAAGACAAGTTGGTGGTCAGAAAGTACGAAATCACTCATGTCGAGTTCGGAGCCGCGACGCTCACCGTTCGGCGAGTGGCTGCTGTCGTCCTCGACGGCAAGATGGTATTACCGGCCAAGCGCTGTTATCGCACCGAGCGCTGCACACCGGACACTGGGACCGCCAAGCAGTTGCTCATTCCTCGCTAAGGTAGTCGTGGTCCGATTGCACCTACTCTAAGCTACCGCCCAAACCTGTACGTACTGACTGAGCTAAGCGATGGATTTCGTCGATCTGGATCGGCTCTTTGTACCGCTCAAGCGGGACGCAGACGCAGCACTTGAATGGGGCCCGAACTGGGGGCTCAAATACGGTGGCTGGCTCGACTGGCCGTGTGTCCTCCAACACTGGCGCGTGGTTCTTCTCGCTGAGGCCCTGAGCGGCAAGACCAAGGAACTGGAGCATCGGGCCGTTGCATTGCGGCGCGAAGGGAAGCCCGCCTTCTTCCTGCGGATCGAGGACCTTGCCGATGATAGGTTCGAAGCCTCCCTAAATGACGACGACAAGGCCGCGTTTCACTCGTGGACAGCCGCTGACTCCGGCGAGGCGTGGTTCTTCCTCGACTCAGTTGACGAAGCCAGGCTGAACGGGAAGAAGCTGGCGACAGCGCTTCGAAACGTCCGAGCTGCGCTGACCAGTGGCAACCTCGATCGTGCTCACATCATCGTGAGTTGCAGAGTCAGTGACTGGAGGGGGAAGGCGGACCGGGAGTCAATGCAGAAAGAGCTTCCGTACGGCCCTCCGGCACAGCTCCCTTCCGCCGTCACGGATCCGGACGAAGTCCTCCTGTCTCCGATGTTTGACAGGACCTCCCAATCGACCGGGCTCAAGAAGCCACAGACTGACTCCAATCCCATTGAGCTCCTCGTTGTCCAGTTGGCTCCGCTGAATCAAGAGCAGCAGGCGCGGATGGCAACGGCCGCTTCGATCGCCAACGTGCCCGAGTTCATGCAGGCAGTTCGTCTCTCGGGCCTGGAGACGATGAGCGAGCGCCCAGGTGATCTTATTGATCTCATCGGCTACTGGCGCGATCACGGCAAGTTCGGCTCGCTTGTGGAGATGACGGAAGAAGGGGTCAAGCGAAAGCTGCGCGAGGAAGACATCTACCGGCCTGAGGCGGGTGTACTGAGTCCAGAGCGCGCCAGGCGAGGCGCCGAGCGCTTCGCCGCGGCGTTGATCCTTGCAAAGACGTTCACCATCAAGGCACCTGGTCAAGAAGCTGACCCCACGCTCGCCAAGGGAGCGCTGGAGTCTCGCGATGTGTTTCCAGACTGGGACCAGGACTCCATCAATGCACTCCTGCGTACCGGTCTCTTCGCGCCAGGTACCTACGGACGGATCCGGTTTCATCATCGGTCCACCCAGGAGTACTTGGCAGCATGTTGGTTGCGGTGGCTAACCCAATGGAACAACTTTCCGATCGCGGAAGTCCACGCCTTGCTCTTTGTCGAGCCGTACGGCGTGCCCACGGTAGTGCCCACTTTGCGCGCCGTTGCGGCGTGGTTGTCGCTTTGGCTTCCCTCGGTGCGCGACGAGGCAATCAATCGCGAGCCGGCATCGCTGATCCTCCATGGCGACCCTAAGTCCCTGCCTCTTGAAGTTCGCGAGAGGCTGCTTGGTGTCTACGCGACGCTCGATGCAAAGGGCGACATCAGCGTCGAAAGGATCGACTTCCGGGCAGCGTGGATGTTCTCTTCGCCATCCCTGGCCAGAGCCGTTCGAAGAGCGTGGCAAGCGAACGACAGGCGCGAGTTCCGGATGCATTTGTTGGAGTTCATCGAAGAGGGACGCATCAAGGAGTGCGTTGACCTTGCCCGGAGCATCGCCCTCGACTCTTCGGCGAACCAATGGCACCGGCTCACTGCGGCTCGGGCATTGCTGGCGTGCGACGACCCCAAGGGCCTCAGCGACCTGGCTCGCGTCGTCCGCGCCGCACCCGATCGCCTCAGCGCTCGGCTTGCGCCGCAACTGGCCAGCCTGCTGTACCCAGCCTATCTCTCCACAGATGACCTTCTGGACCTCGTGGACCGATCCGAGTCCCCAGAGCCATATCAGAGCGAGGGCTTCAGCTATCAGCTGGTGTCTCTGCATGCACTGGCTCCTACTCGCGATGCGCAACGGCAGTTTGCATTGGGCATCGCCGCCTTGATCCTGAAGCCTCCGCACCTTGATGACTCAGAGATGTCGAGTCGACACATCGAGTTGGGCAGAGGCCTGGCCGCTCTCGCGAAGGCCGAACTCGACAGGAGGGCGATAGGAGACGTGGACGACGGCCTAATCCGTCTCCTCATGGCAACCGAGCGAGCCCGGGGCGTCCACGACGATGAGGACGAGCTGGTCGCTCTCGCCACTAGAGTCCAGTGGGACAAAGCCCTAAACCGGCGGTTGATGTGGGCAGACGCTCAAACTGATCGAAAGGGTCACCCTAGAGAGAGTCATCCGGTCCACATCTGGCAGGTTGGGCCCGTCACGGGATTCACCCTTTGGCGAACCGACATCAGCGATCTCGAGTGGCTGCAAGAGGATGCACGTCGTTTGCCTGAAGAGCATGAGCGACGCATCGCCTTCAGTGCGATCCTGTTCGCGTTGCATAGGGCAGACGCTGATGAGTCGCGTCGTGATTTGCTGGACCAGCTTGCGGCCGGAGACCCTGCGTTGCAGGCTGACCTTGCCGACTACCGCAAGCCGGCGCCAGTCGACCCATACGCCGCGGATGCAGCGGCCCGCAAGGAGGAAGCCGCCAAGAAGACTCAGCAGGCCAAGAAGCCGTGGACTGACTTCCGGGACCAGTTGAGGTCAACACCTGCGATGCTGGACGCGCCGGAAGCAGTGAAGTCCTGGAAGGCAGGTCTCCATCGCCTCTACGACCTGACCAACTGGATAGACATGAAGGCGCAATACGACGGCATCGAAGGGGCCGCGAAATGGCAAGCGCTGCGTTTGGCATTCGGCTCGGCTGTGGCGGAGCACTATGCCCGGGCGATGCTTATGGCATGGCGCAACGTCCGCCCTGAACGTCCGAAGAAGATCGCTGACAACCAGTTCACCCGAAAGAGGACCAATGAGCTTGCGGTTCGTGCACTGGACTTGGACAGCCTCACACCAGGCTGGGAGCACAAACTTTCTGATGATGAAGTGGCCATCGCGGTGCGGCACGCGTGCTTTGCTGGGACCATTCGGGCCGAGTGGGTGAACCGCCTCGTCACCGCTCGTCCGAACGCTGCTCTTCCTGAGATCCTGTCCGCCGTTGCAACAGAGTACCGCTCGAACGGCACGTACTCCGACGTCATCAACAGCGCCAGTCATGCTGACACGCCGGCGCTTCAGGCGATCGCCATGGAGGTCTTCCGGCTGCTGCGGAGGTCCGAGCCAGTTGATGATTCGACGCTGGATCGCTCCATGCAGATCGTGCGTCGGGGACTCGCGGAACTACCGGCGCCGCAGGTGCGCTCCCTGATCCTCAAGCGTGTGTATCTCCACCTCGCGGCGGCAAACGAGAGGCGCGCATTCGAGTACCTCGGTGCGCTGGCAGCCATTGATCCCGAAGAGCTCGCCAAGATTGTGCTTTCGAAGCTGGAGCGCGGCGTCTCCGAGGCCGACCACGACTACGCGGAGCGAGTCTCGTACTGGCTCGGGGCACTCTTCGCAGGGCAAGGTGAGCATGGCGTCGCCACCGCGGCGCTGGTGAAGATGCCGGTCGTGCACCTCGCGCGACTGCTGCGCCTAGCCTATGAGCACATCCCCGCGCGTGACTGGACGGCACACCGCTCCGGATCGGGGCGCTCCCCAAGCGATAAGGCGGAAAGCGCTCGCGGGATGCTCTTCAACGCTATTGCCGAGCGGCCTGGCGCGGAAGCCTACGACGCGCTCCTCGCACTGAGTACCGATCCCGTGTTTGCCGACAGTTCGCTTCGCTTGCGTGAGATTGCGCATGCGCGGGCGGAGGCCGATGGCGACTTGCCGACTTGGCTCGCCACGGAGGTGACCAAGTTTGAGCAGACGCACGCGGCACCGGTGAAGACGGGTGCTCAACTCCTGACTCTCATCCTGGGCGTACTTGCTGACATACAAGCATCGTTCACTAACGCCGACGCAAGCAGCCGGCAACTGCTTGCACTTGCTCAGGACGAGGAAGAAGTCCAGGGATGGCTTGCTGAGCGCCTCAACGAACGCGCACGAGGTCGTTACAGCGCAGCAAGAGAGCCCGAGGTCGCGGACCGCAACGAGCCCGACATCCTTGTCTCCTCGACGTCCACCGACGTCCAGGTAGCGATCGAAGTCAAGAATGGCAACAAGAAGTGGACCGTGACCCAGCTTGAAAGCGCGGTTCGCGGGCAGTTGGCGAAGGACTATCTCCGCCCGGCCAACCGCCGGGACGGCATCCTCGTGGTATCGCTTCATCGCCACCGAACATGGCGAGTGCCTGGCGAAGAGTGGGATTTCGCGCGCCTGATAGTGCATCTGAAGACAGTGGCCCAGGCGACGAGGTCCAACGACTCAGGACCCGTACAGGTAGCCGTTGTGGGGATCGACGCCAGTCGGGATGTGCCGAGCTCACCGTTTCGGCCTAGCAGGAAGCGACGCTCGGCGACGTAGGATGGACAAGGTCGATCCCGACGGGCTGGTCGCGATCCTGGCTGTCGCGAAGCGAAGCATTGCACTTCGGCATCGACCGAAGAACGTCGATAGCGGCGTCTTGTCCAATGTCCGCGCGATCGCGCCGCCCAATTCTCGCCATGGGTCGGTAGAAGCAGTTCGCGGCCGGTGACAGCGGTCATCCGGCCCCCGCCACCCCGCTAATCTGTCGGCTGGCCGGTCGCGAGTGCGGAGCGGTCGTCGCTGGTAGTGACCTGCCTGAGACCGCTTACAGCCAAAGCCGCCGCTCAAGCGGCGAGCCCGAGTGCCTGCACTCAGTCTGAAGCCGCCCAGCGCAGCGCGCAACGCTCTGGCCGCTTGAACGAAGCCCGTTAGCAGGCCGTTGAAGAACCACCCGTGAAGGCAGGCTCCGCCATCGTGATGTGGTCCGGCGAGGTCATACAGCCCGTAGGTTGCGCTGCAGCGGCCTGTGCAGACCCATTTCAGGTTCATTCGAGTGCCGGAAGGCGGTCATTTCGACCTTCCCGCTGCTCATTACGCGCTCTGGGGGCGCAATTTCGCCAGGGGCCGCATGCCGCCTGAGATCGTAGGCGGCCATCGTCAGGGTCAGAAGCTGGTCGACCTTATCCAGTCCCTGCACCATCACCTGGCGGATCGGGCCGATGAGCGTGCCCCAGCCGAAGCACTCTGGGATGTGCCGTCTCCTGTGCTGGCCTGTACGTTGACCACCAGACCATGCCGGTTGTCGGTCAGCACATGACCCAGGTAGCTGGGCAGCGCCGGGGCCGCGTCGCTCTTGCGGTACAGCTGGGACTCGGGATCGCTCGTGGACGCGTGCGTGTCGTTGCTTCGCGGTTCGCCGCGCCAATCCTCGGGCCGGCGACCATCGTCGGAACCGTTCTTGCGCCGCAGGCTCTTGTGGCTGGCCCAGGCCTGGATGAGCGTGCCGTCCACGCTGATCTCGCAGGCAGAGGCGGAAATTTCTGTCTTGACAGAAATTAGTGGCGGGCGCAGGATATTGGCATGAACCTGTCGCCCGCCATCGGCCGCTTCGTCCTGCACTGGGGTGAGATGAGCGCCCGCTGGGGCGTGAACCGCACCGTGGCGCAGATCCACGCCCTGCTGTACATCCAGGGCCGGCCGATGCATGCCGAGGAGATCGCCGAGACGCTGGGCGTGGCGCGCTCGAACGTGAGCACCAGCCTGCGCGAGCTGCAGGGCTGGAACCTGGTGCGGTTGACGCACCTGGCCGGCGACCGGCGCGACCACTTCGAGACCTCCACGCAGGTGTGGGAGTTGGTGCGCACTATCGTGCGTGAGCGCCAGAAGCGAGAGATCGCGCCCACGATCGAGGTACTGCGCGAGCTTCTGGCCGACCCCGCCATCAGCCGCGAGCCCGCCGCGGCCAAGCTGCGCATGCAGGAGACGCTCGAGCTGCTCCAGACCCTCACCGTCTGGAGCGACGAGATGCTGCGGCTCGACACCGAGACGCTGGCCGCCGTTCTCAAGCTGGGCGCGCGCATCAAGAAGCTCATCGCCAAGCCCGCCGAACCCGACGCCGCGCTCACCGCCGGCCAGCTGCTGGGGCCCTGACGCGTTCCCGATCACCGCTCTCGTTCGCATGGAGATTTCGCTCATGACAGAAATTACTAGCAACATCGACAACTCCCGCTGGCCCCTGACGCTGCTGTACGACGCCGCTTGCCCGGTGTGCTCGCTGGAGATGGACCACCTGCGCGAACGCTGCGCCGACGGGCGGCTTCGCTTCGTCGACATCAGCGCGCCGGGCTTCAGCGCGGCCGCCTGGGGCAGCACGCAGGCCGAGCTGATGGCGCGCATCCACGGCGTGCGGCCCGACGGCTCGCACCTCGTCGGGCTGCCGGCACTGCGCGAGGCCTACGCCGCCGTGGGGCTGGGCGCCTGGCTGGCGCCCACGGGGTGGCGCGGCGCCGCCGGGCTGGCAGACCGCGCCTACGAGGCCTTTGCGCGCCACCGGCAGCCGATCTCGCGCCTGGCCGCGCCGCTGATCGACGGCCTGCGCGGCTGGCGCTCGCGCCGGCAGCTCCGGCGCATGGCGGCCTGCAGCGACGGCGCCTGCGCGGTGGATCCGGTGACGAGGCGGGCCAGGCGATGAGGGTGCTCGTCTGCGGTTCGAGCGGCGCCGTGGGCGGCGCCGTCGTGCAGGCGCTGCGCTCGCGCGGCCACCAGCCCGTGGCCGCGTCGCGGCGCGGGGGCTGGCGCATCGACTTCATGGCGCCGGTGCCGCCGGCGGCCTGGGCCAGGCGGCTGCGCGCCGGGCGGATCGACGCGGTGGTCAACTGCGTGGGCGTGCTGATGGCGCGCGATGGCCAGCGCTTCGAGCGCGTGCATGCGCAGGGGCCGATCGAGCTCTTCGAAGGCGCGGCGCTCGCGGGCGTGCGGCGGGTGGTGCAGGTCTCGGCGCTGGGTGCGGGTACCGGCACGCGGCCGTACCTGGCCAGCAAGCGCCAGGCCGACGAGGCCCTGCTCGCGCTGCCGCTCCAGGGCACGGTGCTGCGGCCTTCGCTGCTGCTCGGCCCCGGCTGCGCGAGCACGCGTCTGTTCGCCACGCTGGCGGCGCTGCCGGTGATCGCGCTGCCCGGATCCGGCGCGCAGCGGCTCGCGCCGCTGCACGTGTACGAGCTGGCCGAGGCGGTGGCGCGCTGCCTCGAGCGGCCCGACGCCATCACCGGCGTGCACGAGCTCGGCGGCGGCAGCACCGTGAGCTACCGCGCGATGCTCGCGGCCTACCGCGCGGCCTCGATGCGCGGCCCGGCGCTGTGGCTGCCGCTGCCGATGGCGCTGATGCGGGCCACCGCCGTGCTGGCCGAGGCGCTGCCGCAGCGGGTGTTCAGCCGCGCCACCTTGGCATTGCTCGCGGACGGCAACGTGCCGGCACACAACGCCGCGGCCGCGCTGCTGGGCCGCGCGCCGGCGCGGCTCGAAGACAGCCTGCGGGTGACGCCGCCCGTGCCGGCGACCGATCTGCAGGTGCCGGCACGGGCGGCTGCAACGCCGGTGCAGGGGCCGCGACACCGCACACGGGCCGCCTGGGGCTGCCTTTGGCTCGAGCTGCGCGCGGTTGCTGCCGGGCGGGCGGAGCCCGCGGCGTCCGCGCACCGCCTCACATCGCCGCCTCGCATGGCCGACAAGCGCAACCCAGCGCGCGCCGCGCCACACGCCTGACCCCGGCGCCGGCGCCGGCCCGCGCACGCCATGCCGCGCATACTACGCAGCCACTCGCCTGCAGCTGCGCCCGGGCCCTCGTCTGTTCCTGCGCGCGCACCCGCACCGGCACCCGCACCCGCACCCGCACCCGCACCTTCGACCGCGCGACACCTGCCCCGCCCCGCACCCGCAGCCACCCCACCCGCCACAGGAGCCCCGCTTGGCCCTCAAGGCCACCATCTACAAGGCCCAGCTGCAGATCGCCGATGTCGACCGCGGGCTGTACGCCGACCATGCGCTGACGCTGGCGCTGCATCCGTCCGAGACGGAGGAGCGGCTGGCGGTGCGGCTGCTGGCGTTTGCGCTTCGGGTGCCGCACGACGACGCGGCGGGTGCGCTGCAGTTCGCGCGCGGGCTGTCCGACGCCGACGAGCCCGACCTCTGGCAGCACGACCTGACCGGCCGCCTGGTGCAGTGGGTCGAGGTCGGCCAGCCCGACGCGCGGCGGCTCGGCCGGGCCTGCGGGCGCGCCGATCACGTGTCGATCCTCGCCTACGGGCCGGCGGTGCCGATCTGGTGGGCCGGCCTGGCCGACAAGGTGGCGCGCCACCCCAACCTCGCCGTGGACCAGCTCGCGCCGGCGCACGCGCGGGCGCTGGCCGCGATGGTCAGGCGCTCGATGTCCTGGCAGCTGACCATGCAGGACGGCGCGGTGTGGGTCGCAGATGGCGAGCAGTCGGTCGAGGTGGTGCCGGTGGCGCTGAAGGTGGCCGCGCCCTGAGCCCGGCGCGCCCCGCGTCCGCGGGTGTCGGAAAACTTGACACAGCCCGCTCCGCGTCTCGGCGGTACGGCCGCGACAAGGTCGCAAGTGCCTGTCAACACAGTTGATTCCATGCACTGGCTCGAAGTTTGCTTCTAATGAGGCATTCGGCGGAACACCCCGTCGGGAGAGATCCACCATGAGACCCGTCAAGACCTTTCTCGCGCTGGCCGTTGCGGCCGGCTTTGCCACGGCAGCCCAGGCTGCGCCGGTGGTGTACAACGGCTTCACGCAGAACCCGACCTGCAGCTCCGGCGCCGCCTTCAACTGCGCGACGAAGTTCGCTCCCAGCGGAGCGGCGCTCGCGGCGCGCAACGCGTTCTACTCCTCGCTGGCCCTCGGCGTGGCGACGCAGGACTTCGAGTCCATCGCCGTCGGGACAGCCCCTCCGGTGACGCTGAACTTCGGCTTCGCCGGCACGGCCACGGTCACCGGCATCGGTGCGGTCCAGGCCGAGGATCCCGTCGCCGTCATTCCGTTCGGCCGCTTCGCGACCTCGGGCAGCCGGTTCTACAGCACGTCGGTCGGCGGCAGCCAAACCCTGGAGATCCAGCTCAGCCAGCAGGTGGCGGCCTTCGGGTTCTACGGCATGGACCTGGGCGACATCGGCGGCTCGGTGGCGCTCGACCTGTTCGACGGCTCGACGCTGGTGAGCTCGATCACGGTGCAGCCTTCGCTGGGCACCGGATTCTTCGGCGAGCTCAACGGCGGCATGCGCTTCTTCGGCCTGACCTTTGCCACCAACTCGTTCAACCGCATCCGCTTCAACCTGACCGGCAACCCCAACGACGAAGACGTGTTCGCGTTCGACGACATGGTGGTGGCCGACGCGAAGCAGGTGGTGCCGCCGAACCCGACGCCCGAGCCCGGGAGCCTGGCGCTCGTGGGTGCCGCGCTGGCGCTGGCCGCGGCAGCCCGGCGCCGTCGCAGCTGAGCACCCGACGCAGCGCCGCCCGGGAGCGGCGCGCCTCCGGGCCGGATCAGGCCGACCGGCCGATCGGGCCCAGCGCCCGCTACAGCGGCGCAAGTCGTCCCTACAGCCACGCGACCACCGCGCGGTGCAGTTCGTCGTGCAGCGCTGCCGCCGCGGGCTGAGGCTCGGCGTGCCGGCCGACGCCCGTCATCGCGGCGGCCGAGCGGGGCGTCGGCGTGCGGGCCCAGTGCCGCGGCCGCCGGCATCGCGGCGCCCAGGGCGGCCGCCTGGGTGTGCGCTGGCTGCTCCGCGGACTCGAGCAGCGGCTCCAGCAGCGCCTCGGGCGCCACGCCCAGCGCGCCACCACGGCGCGCGCACGCTCTGCGTGCCGCAGTCGATGGCCAGGATCAGCGCGGCAGGAGCCGGCACGTCGCGCAGCCGCGCCGGCGCCGTCAGCGTGAGGCCGCCGACGCCGGCGCCACGATGATCCGCGTGGTGCCGCCGACGCAGCCGCGGTCCTGGCCGGGGCCGCAGGCCGCGGGGCCGCCGGTGGCGCCAGCAGCGCCGGGGTCCGTGGAGCCGCCAGGGCCCGACGTGGGGGCGCTGGCAGCGTCGGCGGCAGACAGGGTGCCGGGGCGCACGCGCGCGGTGCTGCCGGGCGGGTCGAGCAGCAGCGCGACGACGCTGCTGGCGGTGGCCACCGCCAGCGCCACGATCAGCAGCCGGCGGCGGCGCGTCAGCGGCTGGTAGGGGCGGTACGGGGCCTGGGCCGGGGCGAGCGTTGGGGGTGCTGAAGGCGCCCGCGCCGTGGTGGGCGCCGCAAGGGTCGGGGTAGTTGTCACCGTGGTCGGCGCCGTGGTGGGCACGGTGGCCGGCGCGGGCTTCGGCGTCTCGTGGCGGGGCATGGGGCGCAGCAGGTCCGCGGTGACGCGGATCGTAGCCGCTCACCCTGCATGGCGCAGCCGCGCCGCGATTCGCGCGGCCAGCACCAGCCCCACCAGCGCGCAGCCGCCGGTGGCCAGCCAGGTGTGCTGCCAGCCGCCGGCCCGGCTTGCCACCCAGGCCACCAGCGGCGGCCCGGCGAACTGGCCGAGCGCCGACCACTGCTGCACCCAGCCCACCGTGCTGGCGAGCGTGTCCTCGCCCGGCGCGAGCCGCACCGCGAGCGCGAACAGCGTCGCCGGGATCAGGCCGCCGGCCGCCGAGAACGCCAGCACGGCGGCATAGCGCAGCGCGGGTGGCAGGCCGCTGCCCCCGGTACCCGCGAAGGCGGCGAGCGACGCGAGGGCCATGGCGACGAAGCCGATGCGCAGCAGCCGGGGCGCCGGCCAGCCGCGCTGCAGCAGCCGGCCGGCGGCGAGGTTGCCCAGCACGTTGACAGCGGCGGCGCCGGCGGTCAGCACGCCCGTGGCTGCCGGCGCCAGCCCGGCCTGCAGGCAGATCACGGGCAGGAAGCCGATCACCGCGAGCCACTGGCCTGAGTACATGGCGAAGCTGGTCGCCACCAGCCAGGGCCCGGGCGCGGCCAGCGTGCGGCCGAGCCGTGCGCGCCAGCCGCCGCCGGCCGGCGCGGCGGGCCGGCCCGGGTCGGGCACGCGGCGCGCGACGACGAGCGCCATCGAAGCGGATACCAGCGCCAGCGCCCACCACCAGCGCGGCCAGCCGAACGCGGTCACGGCCAGCGGGCCGGCCAGTAGCGCGAGTGCGGTGGCCAGCGGCATGTACGCCCCCCACACGCCCAGCATCGTCGCCACGCGGCCGGGCGCGACCAGCCGGCGCACCAGGGCCGGCGCCGGCAGCACCACCATCAGGAAGCCCAGACCCTCCAGTGCCCGCAGCACCAGCAGCAGCGGCACGGCCTGCGGTGGCGCCAGCCACGACGCGAGTCCGCCGCCGGCGCCGGCGGCCGACAGCAGCAGCAGCCCGGCGACCAGGCTGCGCTTGAGCCCGAGCGCGTCGGCCCAGGCACCGAAGACGAGCCCGAGCGACATCCCCGCCGCCTGCACCAGGGACAGCAGGAAGCCGGCCTGCACCAGCGTCAGGCCGAGAGTGTCCTGCAGCGCCCCGATCGCCGGCGGCAGCTTGCCCACGTGCAGCGCCGCGGCCACACCGCCGAGGATGACCAGCAGCGCGGGCACCAGGCCACGGTCGCCGGGGCCGGGCGCGGCGTCACCGGCGGGTGGTGGACCGTCCGTTGGCTCGGCGCGGGGCGGCGCGGGCTGCGATCGCTGCGGCATCTCGGCGCAGTATCGCCGCGCGGCAGCGCGTCCATTGCGGGCCGGCCGCGCTGGCGGTACAAGGGTGCCATGCAAGCCACCCCCGAGCGCCCGCTGCACGCTGGCGCGCCCGCTCCTGCCGCCCGGACGCCCCTTCCCGCGAACGCGGGCCGGCGGACGTTGCCGGCGTTGCCCGCCTCGTCGGTGTCGGTGTCGGTGTCGGGGCCGCCGGTGGCCGCGAGGGTGGCGTCCTGGGTGGCATCCCGGGCGACGGCCTGGGCGACCTGCCGGGTTGCGCCACTGGTGCCGCCCTGGGGCAGGTCCGCGGTGCGATGCCTGCTGCTGGCCGCCGTGCTGGCCGTCGTGCCCGGCGCACCGCTGCACGCGCAGGCCAGCGAGCCGAGCCGCGGCCGCCTGCTCTACGAGACCCACTGCGTGGCCTGCCACAACTCGCAGATGCACTGGCGCGACCGCCGCATCGCGCGCGACTGGCCGGGCCTGGTCGAGCAGGTGCGGGCCTGGCAGGCGCGCGCCAGCCTGGGCTGGAGCGAGGGCGACATCGTCGAGGTGGCGCGCCACCTCAACGACACGATCTACCGCTTCCCGCGCCCGCTGGCGCGATCGGCGCAGCGTCCACGCCCGAACGCATAGCGCGCCAGCGTGCGGTAGCGGCCGCCGGCGCTGGCCACCAGCGCGAAGCTCGCGAGCGGCCATGCTGGCAGCGGCGGCGGCGCGGGCAGCGCGGCAGACGCGGCGCCGCGCGCCAGCGTCAGGTGCGGCCGCAGTGGCCGCGCATCGCACGGCAGACCGGCCTCGAGCAGCGAGTGCGCCAGCGCGTCGCGCCACTCGCCCAGCGCCGGCGGAGCGGCTGGACTTGCCGGCCCTTCTGCGGGGGCGTCGGCGCCGCGCTGTTGCGGCCCGGCCCCGGCGGCCCCGGGCGCGAGCACCCAGAGGCCGCGCGGCCAGCGTTCGATGCGCCATGGCGCGAGCCGGGCGCGCACGCCAGCGGGCGCGGCGCGTGCCGCGGCATCGAGACGCGCGTCGATCGCGTCGAGGCGGTCTGCGGCGACGGAGCCCAGGAACAGCAGCGTCAGGTGCCAGCGCTCGGGCCCTTCCACGCGGGCACCAGCCGGCCAGTGCAGGCCCTGCGTCCAGCGCACGAGCGCCGTGCGCAGGGCCGGCGGCGGCCACGCGGCGACGAACAGGCGCAGCGCCGGCGCGGGGGCCTGTTGCGCCGATGCGGCGGCGCCGGGGCCTTCAGCGCGGGCCGGGATCGCGCCCAGGGCGGTCGGTGCGCTCGGTGCGCTCGGTGCGCTCGGTGCGCGCACCGCGTTCGGAGCGCTCGCGCCGCGCGAGCTGGATCAGCGCGTCGAACTCCGCCACCGGCAGGCCCTTGAGGGCGCAGAAGTTCGCCGGCGCGAGCGGCGAGCTCTCCCAGGCGCGCAGCAGCAGCGCACGCTCGCGCCGCGCAGGATCGTCCGGCAATGCGGCGCTGTCGGGCCCGGGCGCGGCGGCCGGACGCTGGGGGCGGGGCTCGGGCCCGGCATGCGGACCCGGGTGCGCATTCGCGTGCCGAACGTGCGGGCGCTGGGGCTGCGGCCGCGCCCGGTCGGGTCGCGCGTGCGGTGCGCGGGCCGCTTGACCCGGGCGCGGCGCACGGTCGCCCGGCCGCTGTTGCGGGTGTCGCGGCGGGCGGGGCGGGTGTGCCGGCCGGCCCGGGCCCGCGTCGGGGCGCTTGGCATGCGGGCCCGGCCCGCCGTGCCCGCCGTCCGCGGGCGCAGGGCCGTCGGGTGCCGCACCCGCCGGCGCGGCGCGCTGCATCGCCCGCTGCGCGGCGCGCCGCTCGGCCACCAGCGCGCGTCGCCGCTCGACCTCGGCCGCGGCCGCATCGCGGTGCTCGGCGGCCACTTCGCCCGCCGGCTGGCCGTCCAGGTCGAAGCGCTGCGGCACCGCCGCCAGCTGGCGCAGGTAGGCCGTGCTGGTGGTGTGCCGGTGCAGGAAGACCGACAGCTGCCTGCGCGTGAAGCGGCCCGGCGCGCGCTGCTGGATGTCGACCTGCACCCGCAACTTGATCGGCTTGAACGCGCCCGGGGCGAACAGCGCCGGGAACAGCGTCGCCAGCTCGGCCGCGGTCTGCGCCAGCGTGGGCTCGGGGCGCGCGGGCTCGGTCTTCGGTGCCGCGGCACTCGGCGCCGTGGTGTCGGCCTCGGAGGCAACGGCGGCAACGGCGGCATCGGCCGTGCTCTCGGCCGCCGGCTGGACTTCAGCGTCGGGGGAGGCCTGCGCCAAAGCCTGCGGGTCGGGGCCGGGCGCCCCGGTGGGGCTGACGTCCGCTTTGCCGTCGGCATGGGCCGCAGGGTCGGCCACGCCGGCAGCGGCCGCCGCGGCAGCCGCCATGGCGGGCGAGTCGGCGGTCGCTGCGGTCAGCGTGCTGGCCGGCGTGTCGGCGGGGGCCGCGGCGGGCGCGTCGGGTTCGGGGGTCGAGGACATCGGGCGCGGATTGTCGCTCCCGCCGCCGGCGCCGGCGACCAGCACCCACGGGGCGGCCAGCGAGGCGTCGGAGCGCACCGCGTCCAGCGGCAGCGCACGCCCGGCGAGGTGGTCGTCGATGCAGCGCATCACGAGCGGGCTGCGGTGGCGCGCCCGCTCGGCGCGGATCTCGTCGGCCGTCAGCCACAAGGTGCGCCGGATCTCGCGGTCGGGCGTGCGGCCGGCGATCGGCTCGCCCACGTGCCCCCGGTAGGCGATGCGCAGGTAGGTGACGTCCTGCGCCGGGTGGCCGTCGCGTGCCGGCCGCACGAAGCGCGACAGGTACAGCCCGAGCAGCGCCTGCGGCACGAAGGCGCGTGCGGTCTCCTCGAGGGCCTCGCGCACGACGCCCTCTAGCGGCGTCTCGCCCGGCTCCAGGTGGCCGGCGGGGTTGTTCAGCCGCAGCCCCTCGGGCGTCTCCTCCTCCACCAGCAGGAAGCGCGGCACCGCGCCGCCATCGTCGATGACCGCGGCGACGGTGACGCTCGGGCTCCAGCGGGCGGTCATCTCGGGGCTGCTCGTGAGGGGGGGATGGGCGGGGGCTGGGTGATCGGCAGGCGGGGCCGGGTGTCGCGCACGGCGTGCTGGGACCGCGGCCGGCGGATGCTAGCGAAGGCCGATGCCCAAGGTGCGGGCGCGCGGCTGCACCGGGCCGCACCGGGCCGAACCGGGCCGAACCGGGCCGAATGGGGTCGCCTGGGGCCGAACAGCACCGCGGCGCGCCGGCGCGATCCGCGCCCAAGCCCGCGCAGCACGGTCGCGTGCGGCCTTGTGTTACTTTCGACGGGTTTGCGCCCAGACGAACGAGGAGTGGCTGCATGGCATTGCTGATAGGCGTCCCGAAGGAGACCGCGCCGGGCGAGAAGCGCGTGGCCACCGTGCCCGAGGTGGTGGAGAAGCTCGTCAAGCTGGGCTTCGCGGTGGCCGTCGAGAACGGCGCCGGCGATGCCGCCAACTGCAGCGACGATGCCTACCGCGCCGCCGGCGCCGAGGTGCTGCCCGACGCGGCTTCGCTGTGGGCCCGTGCCGACATCGTCTTCAAGGTGCGCCCGCCGTCGGCAGACGAGGTGGGGCTGATGCGCGAGGGCGGCATGCTGGTCGGCTTCGTCTGGCCGGCGCAGAACCCCGGGCTGATGCAGCAGCTGGCCGACAAGCGTGCCACCGTGCTGGCCATCGACGCGCTGCCGCGGCAGCTGTCGCGCGCGCAGAAGATGGACGCGCTCACCTCGCAGGCCGGCGTCAGCGGCTACCGCGCGGTGATCGAGGCGGCCAACGCCTTCGGCCGCTTCTTCAACGGCCAGATCACGGCTGCGGGCAAGGTGCCGCCGGCCAAGGTGTTCGTGGCCGGTGCGGGCGTCGCGGGCCTGGCGGCCATCGGCACGGCGGCCAATCTGGGCGCCATCGTGCGCGCCAACGACACGCGTGCCGAGGTGGCCGACCAGGTGGTGTCGCTCGGCGGCGAGTTCGTCAAGGTCGACTACGAGGAAGAGGGCTCGGGCGGCGGCGGCTACGCCAAGGTCATGAGCGAGGGCTTCCAGGCCGCGCAGCGCGAGATGTACGCGAAGCAGGCGCGCGAGGTGGACATCATCATCACCACCGCGCTGATCCCGGGCAAGCCGGCGCCGAAGCTCATCACCGCCGAGATGGTGCAGACCATGCGCCCCGGCAGCGTGATCGTCGACATGGCCGCCGAGCAGGGCGGCAACTGCGAGCTCACCGTGCCCGGGCAGGCGGTGGTGCGCCACGGCGTCACCATCGTCGGCTACACCGACCTGGCCAGCCGGCTGGCCAAGCAGAGCAGCACGCTGTACGCCACCAACCTGCTGCGCCTGACCGAGGACCTGTGCAAGGCCAAGGACGGCAGCGTCGACGTCAATTTCGACGACGACGCGATCCGCGGCCTGACCGTCATCAAGGACGGCGAGGTGACCTGGCCTGCGCCGCCGCCCAAGCTGCCGGCGGCGCCCCCCAAGCCCAAGGCAGCGGCGGCCGCGCCTGCGGCGGCCAAAGGGCACGGCCACGGCGCGGTGGAGCCGATGTCGGGCAGGACGCTGGCCATCGTCTTTGCGGTGGGCGCGCTGCTGTTCTGGTTCGTCGGGGCGTATGCGCCGGCCAGCTTCCTGCAGCACTTCACCGTGTTCGTGCTGGCCTGCTTCGTCGGCTACATGGTGGTGTGGAACGTCACGCCCTCGCTGCACACGCCGCTGATGAGCGTGACCAACGCCATCAGCTCCATCATCGCCATCGGCGCGCTGGTGCAGGTGGCGCCGCCGCTCACCGCCGCGGGCGCGGCCGATCGGCCCAACACGCTGATCCTGATCTGCGCGGTCGTGGCACTGGTGCTCACGGCCATCAACATGTTCGGCGGCTTCGCGGTCACGCGGCGCATGCTCGCCATGTTCAGAAAGTGATGCCCCCAAGCTCGCTATCGCTCGCTACCCCCCGAGGGGGCCGCCCGCCCGTGGCCCGGCAAAGCCGGTTCCACGGCGGGAAGCTTGACACGAACCGCGCGCCTCGGGCCCTGCACATGGGGCACGCCGAGATGGAGAACAACGCATGAGCGAAAGCCTCGCCACCGTCGCCTACATCGGCGCGATCATCCTCTTCGTCCTCAGCCTGGGCGGCCTCTCCAACCCCGAGACGGCGCGCCGCGGCAACCTGCTGGGCATCGTCGGCATGACGATCGCCGTGCTGGCCACCGTGCTCGGCCCGCGGGTCACGGCCGGCGGCATCCCGTGGATCGTCGGCGCGCTCGTCGTCGGCGGCGCCATCGGCCTGTATGCCGCGAAGAAGGTGCAGATGACGCAGATGCCCGAGCTCGTGGCGCTGATGCACAGCCTGGTGGGCCTGGCGGCCTGCCTGGTGGGCTTCGCGAGCTACGTGGACACCTCCACCGTGTTCCCGACGCCGGTGGAGAAGACCATCCACGAGATCGAGATCTACGTCGGCATCCTGATCGGCGCCGTCACGTTCTCGGGCTCGGTCGTCGCCTTCGGCAAGCTCTCGGGCCGCATCGGCGGCAAGCCGCTGCTGCTGCCGGCGCGCCACTGGCTCAACCTCGCGGCGCTGCTCGTCGTCGTCTGGTTCGGCCGCCTGTTCCTGCAGGCGCACGACGTCCAGGCCGGCATGCTGCCGCTGCTGGTGATGACGCTGATCGCGCTGGCCTTCGGCGTGCACATGGTGATGGCCATCGGCGGCGCGGACATGCCGGTGGTCGTCTCGATGCTCAACAGCTACTCGGGCTGGGCCGCGGCGGCCACCGGCTTCATGCTCAGCAACGACCTGCTGATCGTGACCGGCGCGCTGGTGGGCAGCTCGGGCGCGATCCTGAGCTACATCATGTGCCGGGCGATGAACCGCAACTTCATCAGCGTGATCGCCGGCGGCTTCGGCACCGGCGGCGGCGCGCCCGCGGCCGGCGGCGGCGCGGCGCAGCCCGCGGGCGAGGTGGCGCCGGTGAGCGCGGCCGAGACGGCCGAGATGCTGCGCGAGGCCAAGAGCGTGATCATCGTGCCCGGCTACGGCATGGCGGTGGCGCAGGCGCAGCACACGGTGTTCGAGATCACCCGGCTGCTGCGCGACAAGGGCGTGAACGTCCGCTTCGGCATCCACCCGGTGGCCGGCCGCATGCCCGGCCACATGAACGTGCTGCTCGCCGAGGCCAAGGTGCCCTACGACATCGTGCTCGAGATGGACGAGATCAACGAGGACTTCCCGCAGACGGACGTCACGATGGTCATCGGCGCCAACGACATCGTGAACCCGGCCGCGCAGGACGACCCCACCAGCCCCATCGCCGGCATGCCGGTGCTCGAGGTCTGGAAGGCCCGCACCAGCATCGTCATGAAGCGCAGCATGGCCAGCGGCTACGCCGGCGTGGACAACCCGCTGTTCTACAAGGAGAACAACCGGATGCTGTTCGGCGACGCGAAGAAGATGCTGGACGAGGTGCTGGCGGCGCTGAGGGCGTAGGAGGCGGCGGCGCGCCTGACGGAGCGGCCGCGATGCCCCCCGCCCTGCCCCCCGCCCCAGAGCAGCAAGCCCGCGCGCGCATCGACGCGCTGCTGCAAGCCGCCGGCTGGGTGCTGCAGGACGCCGCCGACTTCAATCGCAACGCGGCCCCGGGCGTGGCCGTGCGCGAGTTCCAGCTGCCCGGCGGCCCCTGCGACTACCTGCTGTTCGTGGCCGGCAAGGCCTGCGGCGTGATCGAGGCCAAGAAGGCCGGCATCACGCTCAGCGGCGTGGCCGAGCAGGCGGCGCGCTACATGCACGCGCTGCCGCCGCACCTGGCGCGCTGGGCCGACACCCTGGTGTTCGACTACGAGAGCACCGGCGACGAAACCTACTTCCGCGACGCGCGCGACCCCAAGCCCCGCTCGCGCCGCGTGTTCGCCTTCCACCAGCCGGCCACGCTGCTGGCCTGGCTGCAGGAGCCCGACACGCTGCGCCAAAGGCTTCGCCAGATGCCACCGCTCGCCAAGGCCGGCCTGCGCGACTGCCAGGTCGATGCCATCACCGGGCTCGAAGCCTCGCTCGCCGACGATCGCCCGCGCTCGCTGATCCAGATGGCCACCGGCGCCGGCAAGACCTTCACCGCCTGCAACTTCAGCTGGCGGCTGCTCAAGCACGCGAAGGCGCGGCGCATCCTGTTCCTGGTGGACCGCAACAACCTGGGCGACCAGACGCTCAAGGAGTACCAGAACTTCCGCCCGCCCGGTGCCGCCCACCAATTCGACAAGACCTACATCGTTCAGCACCTGCACGGCCACACCATCGATGCCGATGCCAAGGTGGTGATCACCACCATCCAGCGGCTGTACGCCATGCTGCGGGGTGAAGAGCTGGACGAAGCGGCCGAGGAAGCCAGCGCTTTCGAGACCTGGAGCGGCGGCAGCGATGACGGCGACCTGCGCCCCGTGGCCTACAACCCGGCCATCCCCATCGAGCACTTCGACCTCATCGTCACCGACGAGTGCCACCGCAGCATCTACGGCCTGTGGCGGCAGGTGCTGGAGTACTTCGACGCCCACCTCATCGGCCTGACGGCCACGCCCTCGGCGCACACCCTGGCCTTCTTCCAGCGCAACCTGGTGGCCGAGTACCCGTACGAGCAGAGCGTGGTCGACGGCGTGAACGTGGGCTTCGAGGTCTACCGCATCCGCACCCAGGTGGGCGAGCAGGGCGGCACGGTGGAGGCCGGCTACCACGTGCCCGTGCGCGACCGCCGCACCCGCGCGCTGCGCTACCGGCAGCTCGACGCCGACCTGCCCTTTGCCAAGACCGAGCTCGAC
Organism: Rubrivivax sp.; assembly: GCA_020248915.1. GTDB lineage: Bacteria > Pseudomonadota > Gammaproteobacteria > Burkholderiales > Burkholderiaceae_C > Rubrivivax. The sequence goes on from JADCGP010000003.1 coordinate 278,668, forward strand.
CGCAGCGTGACGGTGCCCGACCAGATCCGCCTCGTGCTGAGCACCTACAAGGCCAAGCTGTTCACCGAGCTCTTTCCCGGGCGCAGCGGCCAGTGGGTGCCCAAGACGCTCATCTTCGCCAAGGACGACCACCACGCCGAAGAGATCGTCAAGGCCTGCTGGGAGGTCTTCGGCCAGGGCAACGAGTTCGCCAAGAAGATCACCTACCAGACGAGCGAGAAGCCCAAGGAACTCATCAAGGCCTTCCGCGTGGACCCGTTCCCGCGCATCGCCGTGACGGTGGACATGATCGCCACCGGCACCGACATCAAGCCGGTGGAGTGCCTGATCTTCCTGCGCGACGTGAAGAGCGCGAGCTACTTCGAGCAGATGAAGGGCCGCGGCGTGCGCACGGTGGCCGACGCCACGCTGCAGCAGGTGACACCCGACGCGCAGACCAAGACGCGCTTCGTGCTGATCGACGCCGTGGGCGTGACCGAAGGCGGCGAGAAGACCCTGTCGCAGCCGCTGGAGCGCAAGCGCACGGTGCCCTTCGACAAGCTGATGGAGCAGGTGGCGCAGGGCCGACGCGACGAGAACGCGATCTCGTCGCTGGCCGCGCGGCTGGCGGCGCTGGACCGGCAGCTGGATGCGGACGACCGGCAGCGCATCGAGGCGGCTTCCGGAGGCCTCGGGCTCAAGGCGCTGGCGCGGCAACTGCTGGACGCCATCACGCCCGAGGTGGTGGACGCCGCGCTCATCCAGCGCCACGGCAGCGCCGAAGCCGCGAGCGCCGAGCAGGTGCAGGCCGTGGAAGCCCAACTGCGCGACAGCGCCTGCGCGCCGCTGGACCGGGCCGAGCTGCGCCAGGTGATCCAGGCCGTGAAGGACAAGGCCGACATCGTGATAGCCGAAGGCACGCCCGACGTGCTGCTGGCGGCGGGCTATGACATGGCGCAGGCTACGGCCCGCACGACCAGCTTTCGAGAGTTCATCGAGACGCACAAGAACGAGCTGCTGGCGCTGCAGATCCTGTACAGCCAGCCCTACCCGAGGCGGCGGCTCACCTACGCCAGCCTGCGCGAACTGGCCATGAAACTCGCCGACCCGCCGCAGCACCTGACGGCGGCCGACGTGTGGCAGGCCTACAAGCGGCTGAATGCGGCACTCGTCCGCGGCGCGCCCAGCGACAAGCTGCTGACGGACCTGATCAGCCTGGTGCGCTTTGCCACCGGGCAGATGGACGTGCTGGAGCCGCACACGGCGCGCGTGGAGCAGCGCTTCAACCTGTGGATCGGCCGGCAGATCAAGGCGGGGCAGGTGTTTTCGGACGAGCAGATGGCCTGGCTCAAGGCCATCAAGGACTACCTGGCCGCGAACGTGGAGATCGCGCCGGCCGACCTGATGCGCGATGAACCCTTCGCCGGCTGGGGCGGGGTGGTGGCGGCGCGGAAGGTGTTTGGGAATGGGTTGAACGGGATGTTGGATGAGTTGACTGAGGTGTTGGTGGCATGACGGGCGGATTGCCGGCGGGCTGGGCAGAGGTCGCGCTCTCTGACGTATGCCGACCGGTGTCGCAGCGGGGCCCCTCCGTTGCTGAGACCGAGTTCAGGTACATCGACCTGGGTGCCATCGACAACAAGACCAAGCGCGTGGTCAATCCGTCTTCGTTGGCGACGGCTGCGGCGCCGTCCCGGGCAAAGCAAGTAGTAGCTGCCGGCGATGTCTTGTTTTCGACGGTTCGCGTCTACCTCGAAAACATTGCGTTAATCCCCAGGGAGTTGGACAGCGCCATTGCGTCGACGGCGTTCACCGTGCTGCGGCCTACCCCGGCTGTCGAGCCTGGCTATCTCTACCGTTGGGTCACCTCGAAGCCGTTCATCCAGGCGGTGAACGCCCTGCAGCGTGGCAATAGCCCGCCGTCGGTACAGGACGGCGACGTTAGGAGTCAGCGGCTGCCACTGCCTCCTCTGCGAGAGCAGCAACGCATCGTCTCCCGCATCGAAGAACTCTTCAGCGAGATCGACGAAGGCGAGCGCGCGCTGGAGCACGTGGGCCGGCTGGTGGAGCGCTACCGCCAGTCCGTCCTCAAGGCCGCGGTGACGGGGGAGTTGACCGCCAAAGCCCGTCTGGCCGGAGAGTTCGAAGGTGAGAGTGGCGCAGACGTCTTGGAGCGGGCTCTCATTCGCCGCGCTCACTTGGTGGCACATCAGCTGAGCCGTGGCGCGCCTGTCGAGCCCGATGTCACCGGTGTGCCAGCACTGCCGGCCGGTTGGGTGTGGGCATCGGTCGACCAGCTGTGCGGGCAGTTCGGAAACGGCCTGTCGCGCAAGCCGGCGCATGAACCTCCGGGCACACCGATCCTTCGCATCTCGGCGGTGCGCCCGCTCGCGGTGGATGCTTGGGACGTGCGGTACTACACGGAAGAAGAAGGGGAGCGACTCGACGGCTACTTCGTGGAGAACGGTGATCTGCTCTTCACCCGCTACAACGGTTCGCGCGAGCTGGTGGGTGTGTCGGGTGTGTACCGCGGCAACTCGCCCGTGCTTCATCCCGACAAGCTCATCAAGGCGCGCGTGATCTCGAGCGGACTGGTGCTTCCCGACTATCTGGAAATCGCACTCAACGCAGGCGAGAGCTGGAAGTTCCTGACCTCTTGCGTCAAGACCAGTGCTGGCCAGCATGGCATCGCAGGGGCGGACATCAAGCGGGCTCCAGTGCCTTTGCCGCCCTTCAACGAGCAGCGAGAGATCGTTGCTTTGTGGCGGCAGTTCGAGTCGCAGGTCGGTGCGCTGAAGTCGTCTGTTCCGACCGAGGCCCGGCGAGGACAGGCCCTCCGCCAATCCATCCTCAAAGCCGCCTTCTCCGGCCAACTCGTCCCCCAGGACCCCCGCGACGAACCCGCCTCGGCCCTGCTCGCCCGTCTGGCCGCGCAGCCGGCCGATGCGCCCGCCCCCAAGCGCCGTGGCCGCAAGGTGCCTGCATGAACCCGTCGATCGTCCGCGAAGACGCCGCCGCCGCCCTGATCGCCCAGTGGCTGCCGGCCGACGAGACGCGGCGGCTGGAGTTCAAGCGCGTCAGCGGCAAGATGGTCGGCAAGGCGCTGGAGACGGTCTGTGCCTTTGCCAATGCCGATGGCGGCGTGCTGGTGCTGGGCGTGGCCGATCTCAAGGAGCACAAGGGCTCTGCACGCCTGTTCGGCGTGGAGGAGAACCTTGAAGCGGTGGACGAGCTGCTGCGCAAGCTGCGCACCGAGTTCCAGCCGCCGCTCAACGGGCTGCTGCTGCTGCGTCTGCCCGTGGCGCTGCACAACGGGTCAGCCGCGGGTCAGCGCGGGCACCTGCTCGCGGTGAAGGTGCCGCGCAGTGCGCAAGTGCACTCGCTGGTGGCGGGCGGCACTTACACGCGGCTGGAGCGCGGCAACCGCGAGCTTTCGGCCGAGCAGATCACCGAACTCAGCTATCGCCGCGGCACGCGCAGCGCGGCCGCCGAGCCGGTGCCGGTGGCACTGGAACGCCTGAAAACCCAGGCCTGGCAGCGCTTCCTGCAGCGTCGCGGGCCGCTGTCGGGCAGCCATGCGGAGCAGCTGCTCAACCTGGGCCTGGCGGTGGAGGTGGATGGCCGGGTGCAGCCGTTGCGCGCCGCGGTCCTGCTGTTTGCGGACGAGCCGGGCAGCCTGCTCGCGTCGCACGGCACACGGGCCGACCTGCGGGTGTTCGTGTACGACGGCAAGGTGGCGGTGCCGGGCGCGGACCCCAACTTCCGCAAGGAGCCCAAGACCATCCGCGGCCCGCTGATCGACCTGATCGACCGTGCGGTAGGCGTGGTGATGGACGAGCTTTCGCAGGGCGTCACGCACTCGGGCAGCGGCTTCAAGGCGCGCCACGTGTACCCCGAGCGCGTGGTCAAGGAGGCCATCGTCAATGCCGTGGTGCACCGCGACTACCGGCTCAACCGCGACATCTTCGTGCGCATCTTCGACGACCACCTCGAGATCGAGAGCCCGGGCCTGCTGCCCAAGGGCATCACGCCGGCGACCATCCGGCACGCGGGCTCCAAGGCCCGCAATGACCTCATCGCCGCAACCTTGCGCGACTTCCCCACGCCGCCCAACCTGGATGCAGGCGAGGGCGTGAAGATGATGTTTGCCGAGATGGACCGGGCCCGGCTCTATCCGCCGCAGTACCGCGAGAACCCGGACGCGGCAGTGGAGAGCCTGACGGTGGTGCTCTTGAACCACGAGCGACCCACGGCCTGGGATCAGGTGAGCGACTGGCTCGACCGGCACGGCACCATCGCCAATGCCGACGTGGTCCGCATCGCCGGGGTGGACACGCTCAGGGCTTCCAAGATGCTGGCCGGCTGGCGCGAGCAAGGCTTGCTGGTGCAACTGCCGGGCCGCGCCAAGCGCAACATGGCTTACGCCAAGCCGCAGGCGCCCGAGCTTGCCGATCCGGGCGGTTTGTTTTCCGGGGCCCCGGAAAACAAACCGGTCGAAACCAAAAAATCCATATGAATCAATAACTTGTGGCGCCCGTTGTTTTCTTTGCCGGGGCGCCGGAGGGGCGCGCAGCCCGGCGATCGGCGGACATCCCGACACGCTGTCGGGTTGTCCCGGCATCGGACGGCCCAGGCCGCCGCCTGCGGCGGCTGGCGGGCCGCGCCGGTTCGCCGCGCGCCGCGTTGTTTGCTGACGGCCTTGGAGAACAAACCGGCGCCGGGCAAGGAAGCCCTGTCGAATCAACGAGTTACGGCGCCGGTTGTTTTCCGGCCCGCGGCCGAGGACCCCGACCCAACCCATGAGCACCGACCACACCGCCCTCGTCAGCAAGGTCTGGAACTACGCCCACGTGCTGCGCGACCAGGGCATCGGCTACGGCGACTACGTCGAGCAGATCACCTTCCTGCTGTTCCTCAAGATGGACCAGGAGCGCACCGAGCTGCTGGGCGAACCCAGCGGCATTCCCGAGCCCTGGCGCTGGGCGCGGCTGGCGCCGCTGGCCGGCGACGAGCTGGAGATCCAGTACCGCCACACGCTGGAGGCGCTGGCCCGCGAGGGCGGCCTCATCGGCACCATCTTCCGCGGCGCGCAGAACAAGCTCACCGACCCGGCGAAGCTCAAGCGCGTGGTCTCGCTGATCGACGCCGAAACCTGGATCGGCATCGGCGTGGACGTGAAGGGCGCCATCTACGAGGGCCTGCTCGAACGCAACGCGGCCGAGGTGAAGAGCGGCGCCGGCCAGTACTTCACGCCGCGCCCGCTGATCCAGGCCATGGTGACGGTGCTGGCGCCGCGCATCGGCGAGACGGTGCACGACCCGGCCTGCGGCACCGGCGGCTTCCTGCTCTCGACCTACGAGTACATGAAGGACCACGGCGGCGCGGCGGCGCGCGACCGCACCGCGCAGCGCCGCCTGCGCGAGGCCACGTTCAGCGGCGTGGACATCGTCGACGAGGTGGTGCGCCTGGCGGCGATGAACCTGTACCTGCACGGCATCGCCGCCGAGGGTACGGGCGCCAGCCCCATCCGCGCCGGCGACGCGCTGGCCGTCGAGCCCAGCGACAGCTTCGACGTGATCCTCACCAACCCGCCCTTCGGCAAGAAGAGCAGCTACCGCGTGGTGGGCGAAGACGGCGAGATGGACTCCGAGCGCGAGGACTACGAGCGCAGCGACTTCAAGTTCACCACCGGCAACAAGCAGCTGAACTTCATGCAGCACATCATGACGGTGATGGCCGCCAGCGGCCGCGCCGGCGTGGTGCTGCCCGACAACGTGCTGTTCGAGGCCGGCAGCGCCGGCGAAGGCATCCGCCGCCGGCTGCTGGAGCAGTTCGACTTCCACACGCTCCTGCGCCTGCCCACCGGCATCTTCTACAAGCCGGGCGTGAAGGCCAACGTGCTGTTCTTCGACAAGCGGCCGCCGCGCGCCGATCGCCGGCCCAACACGCAGGCGCTGTGGATCTACGACCTGCGCACCAACTGCCACTTCACGCTGAAGAAGAACCCGCTGGCCACCGCCGACCTGCAGGACTTCGTGGCCCGCTACTGCACGGGTGCGCGCGATCAACGGCAGGAAAGCGAGCGCTTCAAGCGCTTTGCGGTGGAAGACCTGCTCGCCCGCGACAAGCTCAACCTCGACATCTTCTGGCTCAAGGACGAGAGCCTGGACGACGTGGACAGCCTGCCCGCGCCTGACGTGATCGCGGCAGAGATTGTCGAGAACCTGCAGGCGGCGCTGGAGGCGTTCCAGACCGTGGCCGACGAACTGGTCGCGCGCCCAGGTTGAGACGGACAGGCGCCGCTGCCGCCTCTTGGGTCTCGGGCGCCAGCAGCCAGCGCAGCGAGAATGCCGACCGTCGCACCCAAGCCGGGCCGATCGAGCCCGGCGCCCGTCCGCCCATGCCCTTGCTGCCTCCGATCGCCGAGCTGCGCTCGCGGCTCACCGACCCCGGCGCCCACCGCGCGCTGATCGAGCAGGTGCTCGAGCGTGCCGCGGCGCCGTCCGCGGCGCATGTCTTCATCGGCCCGGTGGCGGCCGGGCGCGCCCGTGCCGCCGCCGACGCCGCCGACGCGCTGCTGGCCGCCGGCCGCCGGCCGACCTCGCTGCCGCCGCTCGCCGGCCTGCCGGTGACGGTGAAGGACCTGTACGACATCGAAGGCGAGGTCACGCTCGCCGGCTCGGCGGTGCGGCACGATGCCGCGCCCGCGGCGGCCGACGCGCCCGCGGTGGCGCGCCTGCGCGCGGCCGGCGCGGCGATCGTGGGCCGCACCAACATGACCGAGTTCGCCTTCTCCGGGCTCGGCCTGAACCCGCACCACGGCACGCCGCGCAACCCCTGCGATGCGGCGGTGGCGCGCATCCCCGGCGGCTCGTCGTCGGGCGCGGCGGTGTCGGTGGCGCTCGGCCTGGCGGTGGCCGGGCTCGGCTCGGACACCGCCGGCTCGATCCGCATCCCGGCCGCGCTGTGCGGCCTGGTCGGCTTCAAGAACACGCAGGCGCGCACGCCGCTGGCCGGTGCGTTCCCGCTGTCGCACACGCTCGACACGGTGTGCTCTATGTCGCGCAGCGTGGCCGACTGCCTGCTCGTCGACGCCGTGCTGGCCGGCGCGCCGCTGGCGGTGCCTGCGCGGGGCGTGAAGGGCCTGCGCCTGGCGCTGCCCCGCACGCTGCTGCTCGACGGGCTCGATGCCGACGTGGCGCGCGCCTTCGAGCGGGCGCTCGCGCGGCTCGCGGCCGCGGGGGCCCGCATCGAGGAGCTGCCGCTCGCCGAGCTGTCCGAGATCGCGCAGATCAACGCCCCCGGCGGCTTCTCGCCGGTGGAGGCCTTCGCCACGCACCGCGACACGCTGGCCGCGCGGCGCGCCGGGTTCGACCCGCGCGTGGCCGCGCGCATCGCGCTTGGCGAGGGCGTGAGCGCGGCCGACTACATCCGCATGCAGCAGCGCCGGGCCGACTGGATCGCGCGCGCGACGGCGCGGCTGGCGGGCTTCGACGCCTTCGTCGCGCCCACCGTGCCCTTCGTCGCGCCGCCGATCGATGCGCTGGCGGCCGACGAGGCCTTCTTCCACGCCAACGGGCGCGTGCTGCGCAACACCCTGGCCGTCAACTTCCTCGACGGCTGCGCCTTCACGCTGCCCTGCCAGGCGGCGGGCGCGCTGCCGGTGGGGCTGATGCTCGCGGCGCCGCGCGGGCACGACGCCGCGCTGGCCGGCGTGGCGCTGGCCGTCGAGGCCGCGCTGCAGCGCGAAGGGGCCGCGCCGCCGGCGGCAGGCCACGGCGGCGGGGCGGCCGCTTGACGCTGCGCCTGCACGTGCCCGGCCCGCAGGGGGTGCCCGGCACACTCGAGCCCGGCACCGAGTTCGCGCTGCCCGCGGCCGCCGCGCGGCACGTGCAGGTGCGGCGGCTGCAGCCGGGCGACGCGCTGGTGCTGTTCGACGGCGCGGGCCTGGAGGCCGACGCGGCGGTGCGCGCGATCGGCCGGCGCGAGGTGTCCGTGCGCGTGCTCGGGGTGCGGCCCGCGCTGGCGCGCGAACTGCCCTTCGCGGTGACGCTGGCCTTCGGCATGCCGGCCAACGAGCGCATGGATGCGCTGGTGGAGAAGGCCACCGAGCTCGGCGTGGCGGCCCTGCAGCCGCTGCACACCGCGCGCTCGGTGCTGCGGCTGGACGGCGAGCGCGCCGCGCGCCGGCAGGCCCACTGGCAGGCGGTGGCGGCGGCGGCCAGCGAGCAGTGCGGGCGCGCCGTGGTGCCGGCGGTCGGGGCGGTGCGCTCGCTGTCGCAGTGGCTCGGCGGGCTGGAAGGCGCGGGCGCGGGCGCGGCGAATGCGCCCGCCGCGCGCTGGCTGCTGAGCACCGACGCTGCCGCGCCGGCCTGGGCCGTTCGTGCCGCCGTGGGGCCGGCCGGCGCCACGGTCGTGCTGAGCGGCCCCGAGGGCGGGTTCGAGGCCGCCGAGTCGGCCGCGGCCGTCGCTGCCGGCTTCGTGCCGGTGTCGCTCGGCCCGCGCGTGCTGCGCGCCGACACCGCGCCGCTGGCGGCCCTGGCCGCGCTGGCCCTGGCCGCGCCGGCCCCCGCGGCCGCGGCGTGAAGAAAGGAAAAGTTCGCCGCGCGCGGCCGGTGCCGCTTCGGAGCGCCGCGACAATCCGGGGATGACTGCCCGCCCCGCCCCGCGTCCGTCGAGATCCCGTCACGTGCTGCGGGGGTTCGCGACGCTGGCCTGGCTGCTGCCCGGCACGCCGCTGCTGGCGCAGAACGCGAGCCCGGCGCCGGGGCCTGCACCCGCATCCCCTGCTGCCCCTGCCGCCCCTGCCGCCCCTGCCGCCGCCGCGCCGAAGCCCGCCGCTGCCGCATCGGCGGCGGCACCGGCGTCCGCGCCGATGCCGGCACCGAGGCCTGCGCAGGCCACCGCCCCCGCGGCCGACGCCCCATCCCAGCGCGTCGAGATCACCGGCGGCCGCGAGAGCGACGCCGAGCAGCGGCGCCAGAGCACCGCGGCGCGGATCGTGATCGGCCGCGAGGAGATCGACAAGTTCGGCGACGCCACGATCGGCGAGGTGCTGCGCCGGCTGCCCGGCGTGACGCCGCCGGCCGGCCCGCCCGGCCGCGGCGGCCCGCCCCGGATGCGCGGCCTGGGCGGCGGCTACACGCAGCTGCTGATCGACGGGCAGCGCGTGCCGCCGGGCTTCAGCCTCGACCAGCTGACCCCCGAGCAGGTCGAGCGCATCGAGATCCTGCGCGCGCCCACCGCCGAGACCGGCGCGCGCGCGATCGCCGGCACCATCAACATCGTCACGCGCGAGGGCTTCAAGCGGCGCCTGAACGACCTGCGCGTGGGCACCGGCTACGAGAACGGCGGCTTCACCCCCGGCATCAGCTGGACCCGCAACGACAGCATCGACGACTTCATCTACAACGTGTCGCTGTCGGTGTTCCGCCCGCACCGCATCTCCACCGGCACCACCGACACCACGGTCACCGACCTCGCCAGCGGCGCGCTGCTGGGCGCCGAGCGCTCGGAGGCGCGCACCGAGGAGCGCCGCAGCGGCGTGGCGCTGACGACGCGGCTGCAGTGGCGGCTCGGCACGAGCGGCGACAGCCTGGTGCTGAGCCCCACGATGTTCCACAGCGAGGGCCGCATCGAGCGCCGCTTCACGCTCGCGCAGAGCGTGCCGCCGGCGCCCGCGCTGCCGCTGTACGACTTCGGGCAGGGCAGCACCGAGAGCCGCTTCACGAACCTGCGCGTCAACGGCCAATGGCGCCAGCGCCTGGGCAGCAGCGGGCCGCGGCTCGAGCTCGGCGGCTACGTCGGCCGCTGGTCCAGCGCCAGCGACACGCTGCGCGACGAGTTCCGCAGCGGCCAGGCCGCGCCGCTGCGCAGCACCGACGACATCGCCCGCACCCGCGAGAGCTCGGTCAACCTGACGGCCAAGCTCAGCGGCCTGGCCGGCACCCAGCCCGGGCGCGAGCACAGCCTGGTGGGCGGCGCCGAGCTCGAGGGCGTCAAGCGCCGCGAGACGCGCACCCTCACCGAGAACGGGTTGCCGCAGCTGGCCGACTTCGGCGACGAGTTCGAGGCCACCACGCTGCGTACCGCCGCCTACCTGCAGGACGAGTGGGCCGTGAACCCGAACTGGTCGCTGCACGCCGGCCTGCGCTGGGAGGGCATCCGCACCCAGGGCGACGCCGGCACCGCCGGCGACCGCCCCACCAACCGCAGCAGCGTGTGGACGCCGCTGGTGCACGTGCTGTGGAAGCCCGACCCGAAGAAGCGCGACCAGCTGCGCCTGTCGCTGACGCGCAGCTACCGCAGCCCCGGCACGCAGGCGCTGATCGCACGGCCGGGCATCAACGGCCGCTTCCCCGCCAGCGGGCCGAACGACCCCACCAGCCCCGACAGCGCCGGCAACCCGAACCTGAAGCCCGAGCTGGCCACCGGCCTGGACCTCGCGCTGGAACGCTACCTCGACGGCGGCGGCGTGCTGTCGGCCAACGTCTTCCACCGCAACATCTCCAACCTGATGCGCAGCGTGACCACGCTGGAGACGGTGAGCTGGAGCCCGGTGCCGCGCTGGGTGTCGCGCCAGCAGAACATCGGCGACGCGGTCACGCAGGGCATCGAGCTCGAGGCCAAGTACCGCCTCGACCAGCTGATCGCCGGCGCACCGCGCGTGGAGATGCGCCACAACCTGGCGCTGTTCCGCTCGCGCGTGGACGGCGTGCCCGGCCCCGACAACCGGCTCGACCAGCAGGCGCGCGGCACGGCCAACCTGGGCGCCGACTACCGGCTGCGCGGGCTGCCGTTCACGCTGGGCGGCAACCTGAACTGGGTGCCCGGCTACCGCACGCAGCTCGCGGCCGACCGCGCCGTCACGGTGAACACCCGGCGCGTGTGGGACGGCTTCGTGCTGTGGACCGTGAGCCCGGCGCTGGGCGTGCGGCTGCTCGGCAGCAACCTCGACCCGCGCGACAGCCTCAGCACCACCGAGTTCGACTACGCCATCCTGCCGGCCACGGCGCTGCGGCGCGAGACCGCTGCAAGCAACAGCCCGAGCTACGTGAACTGGCAGCTGCGCTTCGAGATCCGGCTGTAGCGCCACGGCCAGGGCTGTCGCGCCCCGCCGCGCCCTGGCGGCGCGTCCCGGAACCGGCCACCCTCGTGCGCCGCGCAACCCGTAGAGTGAGGGCTCCCGACGCCGGGCACGGATGTGCCCCAGGTGTCGAACCGGGCGGGAGAGACGATGAACCGGGCCGCAGGCCCCGCCGCGGGCGGGCTGTCAGATCTTGCTGCCGACTGGCCGCGCCTGAACGCGCTGCTCGACGAGGCGCTGTCGCTGCCCGCGCCGGAGCGCGCGGCGTGGCTTCGGGTGCTGCCGGCGGAGCACGCGGCGCTGAAGGACACGCTGGCGCGGCTGCTCGAAGTGCGTGCCGGCATCGAGACGGGCGACTTCCTGGGCACGCTGCCCAAGCTGGAGGGCGCGGCGGGCGCGGGCGAGGAGGTGCCGGACCCGGGGGCGGCGAAGGCGGGCGACGAGGTGGGCCCGTACCGGCTGGTGCGCGAGCTGGGCGAGGGCGGGATGGGCAGCGTGTGGCTTGCGGAGCGTGCCGACGGGCAGCTGAAGCGGCAGGTGGCGCTGAAGCTGCCGCGGCTGTCGTGGGCGCGGGGGCTGGCCGAGCGGATGGCGCGCGAGCGGGACATCCTGGCCACGCTGGAGCACCCGCACATCGCGCGGCTGTACGACGCCGGGGTGGACCGGCTGGGCCGGCCGTGGCTGGCCCTGGAGTACGTGCGGGGCCGGCCGATCGATGAACACGCGCGCGAGCGCGCTCTGGACACCTCGGCCCGCGTCCGTCTGCTGTTGCAGGTGTGCGAGGCAGTGGCCTATGCGCACGGCCGGCTGGTGATCCACCGCGACCTGAAGCCGTCCAACATCCTGGTCAGCGACGAGGGCGTGGTCAAGCTGCTCGACTTCGGCATCGCGAAGCTGGCCCTTGCCGACGGCCCCGCCCCGCCGACGGCGCTCACCGAACGCGTCGGCCGCGCGATGACGCTGGACTATGCCAGCCCGGAACAACTCAGGGGCGAGGCCCTGACCACGTCCAGCGACGTGTACTCCCTCGGTGTCGTCGCCTACGAGCTGCTGGCCGGCGTCCGGCCGGGCCCGGTGCGGAGGCGGGGCGCCGGCGGGCCCGAACCGTCGGCAGCGTTCGACGGCGGCGCGGCCGGCGCCGTGCCGCCGAGCGAGGCTGCCGCGCGGGCTGCGGGCGGGCGCGGCGCCGCCGCAGCGCGTGGCCTGCGCGGCAACCTCGATGCGATCGTCCGGCACGCGATGGCGCCGGATGCCGCCGTGCGGTATGCCGGCGCAGCGGCGCTCGCCGACGAGTGGCGCCGGCACCTGGAGGGTCGGGAGGTGCTGGCGCGCCCCGACGGCGGGCTGGCGCGCCTCGGGCGGTGGGTGCAGCGGCACCGCGTGGCGAGCGCGGTCGCCGGGGCCCTCGCGCTGCTGCTGGTGGGCGGCGCGCACGCGCAGCTGGCGGTCGGGCTGGCACTGGTCGCGGGTGCGCTGCTGGCGCTTTGGCAGGCGCGGCGCAGCCGGAAGGCCGCCGAGCGGGCGCTCGCGCAGTCGGCGCGCGCCGACGCCATGCAGCGCTTCGTGCTCGACCTGTTCCGCAGCAACTCGCTGGCACAGCCCGACCCCCTGCGGGCGCAGGCGACGACCGCGCGTGAGCTGCTGGAGATCGGCGCGGGTCGCCTGCTCGAAGGGGAGGCCGGAGCGTCGCCCGCCTTGCGCGGCGAGCTGCTGGATGCGATCTTCGGGCTCGTGCATCCACTGCGTCTGAGCGCGCTGGCCGAGCGCCTCGGTGAGCAGCGTGTTGTGCTGCGCCGGCAGTTGCATGGTGCCGCAGCCTTCCCCGAACTGGAGGCGCGGGCGGACCTGGCCGAGGTGCGCTTGACGCTTCCGCACAAGGGTTCGGACAACGTCGCGGAGCTCGCGCGGCTGCAGCGGACCCTGCGGTCGGGCCTCGCCCGGGGGGAAGGGCAGGGGGCCGCGATCGGCGCCGGCGAGCCGGCACTTCGGCTGCTGGCGCGCACCGAGCGCTTGCTGTCGCAGGCGCTGGCGGCCAGCGACCCGGGGCGCTCTCTGGAACATTCGGCCCAGGCCGTGTCGCTGCTCGAGCGCGTCGCCCCGGGTTCGCTGGAGTGGGCCGAAGCCTGCACCGACCGGGTCATGCCGCTGTTGCGGGCGGAGCGCACGGCCGAGGCCGAGCGCACGGGCGAGGCGGCAGTCGCCGCGCTGCGCGGCAGCGGGTACGACGAGGCCCTCGCCCGGGCGATGGTGGAGCTGGCGGAGGCGCGCGCGATGATGCGGCGCCACGACGAGGCCCGCGCCTTGTTCGCCGAATCGCTGGCGTTGCGCGAGCGACGCCTCGGGCCTGGTCACCCTTCCAGCATCTACCTGCTCAACAAGTTCGCCACGTCGGAACGCTCGGCCGGGCGCTGGAAGGAGGCCGAGGCGCTGGCCGCCCTGGGCATCGAGCGCTGCGTCGCCGCACTCGGGGCCTCCGAGACGCACTACATGGGGATGCTACGCGTCGAGCGCGGGCGCTGCCTGGTGCTCCTGGGGCGGCTGACGGAGGCTTGCGGCGAGCTCGACGCGGCGCTGCGCTGCCTGGATGCGTGGGGCTCCCCGCACTTCGGGCACGCGGCCGCCTTGCTCGCGCTGGCCACGGCGCATCTCGGGCTGAACGACCTTTCGCGCGCCGGTGCACGCTGCGAGGAGGTGGGTGCCCTGCTGCGGACGCTCGGCTTCGGCCCCGGGACCGCCAACCAGGACTTCGTTGCCTTGCTGCAGGCCGACATCGCCATTGCGCGCCGGGATGCCGCTGCGGCGTCAGCCGCTCTCGCCGCGGTCGCTCCCCCGGACGACGACGACCCGGGCAGCCCGATGCGGGTCAAGGGCTTGCGACTGGCTGCGCTGGCGGCCGAAGTGGCGTTGCTTCGTGACGAGCGGCCTGCCGCGCTGGCGGGCATCGAGGCTGCGCTGCTGCCCCTCACCGCGGTCAGCCAACGCCGAGCCGCCGTGGCCACCACACCCGGGGTGGTAGCCGCCGCCCACGAGACGCATGCGCGCGCCCTGCTGGCGGCAGGCCGGGCCGCCGACGCCGTGGCGGCGGCGGCCTGCGCCGTGGCCCTCAGGGCGGCACACGAGGCGGAGAGCAGCGTGGCGCTGGCCGCCGCGCGGGCGCTGCATCGACGCGCCGAGGAGACCGCGGCGGCCGTCGGGCTGGCGCCCCCTCCCGCCCCGGCGGCGTCAGGCGCACCTGCCGGCCGCTGAGCAGCGGCGCGGCGCCGACCCGAACACGGCCACTGCGGCGGCCGTCCCGCTGCCGCAGGCCTGGCTCGCTGCCGCCGGCCCGGTCGGCCGCTCGGGGATGCCCCTGCTGCCAGCGCCGGGTGCCGCCGGCACACTGCCCGGGCGGTCCGCGTTCGGGTCGCCGAGGAGAGACGACCATGACGACCCGCCGCCGCCTGCTCGGCCAGCTGACGCTGGCCTCCTTCACGCCCTGGTGGGCGGCGCGCGCCCGCGCGCAGGCCTGGCCGGCCCGGCCGGTGCGCATCGTCGTGCCGTTTGCCGCCGCCGGCACCACCGACATCCTGGCGCGGGCGCTGGCGCCGGAACTCGCGCGCGTGTTCGGGCAGCCCTTCGTCGTCGACAACCGCCCCGGCGCCGGCGGCAACAACGGCGCGGCCGAGGTGGCCAAGGCCCCGCCCGACGGGCACACGCTGGTGATGGGCACCGTGGGCACCCACGCCATCAACCCCAGCCTGTACCCCAGGATGCCCTACGACCACGTGCGCGACTTCGTGCCCGTGACGCTGGTGGCCGGCGTGCCCAACGTGCTGGTGCTCAACCCGGGCACGGCGCAGAAGTACGGCATCAACTCGGTGCCCGACCTCGTGAAGGCGGCCCGGGCCAACCCCGGCCGTCTCAACGTGGCCAGCTCGGGCAACGGCACCAGCATCCACCTGGCCGCCGAGCTCTTCAAGAGCATGACCGGCACCTTCATGGTCCACATCCCCTACCGCGGCTCGGGGCCGGCGCTGATCGACCTGATGGGCGGCCAGATGGACCTGATGTTCGACAACCTGCCCTCGGCGATGCCGCACATCCGCAGCGGCAGGCTGAAGGCGCTGGCGGTGACCAGCAGCGCCCGCAACGCGGCCATCCCCGAGCTGCCCACCGTCGAGGAGGCCGGCGGCCAAGTGCTCAAGGGCTACGAGGCGAGCTCGTGGTTCGGCCTGCTGGCGCCGGCGGGCACGCCGCCGGACATCGTCGGCCGCCTGCAGGCCGAGACGGCCAAGGCGCTCGCGACGCCGGCGATGAAGGAGCGGCTGCAGAGCCAGGGCGCCACGCCGAGCGGCATGACGAGCGCGGAGTTCGCGCGCCTGATCGACGCCGAGACGCGCAAGTGGGCCGGCGTCGTGAAGGCCTCGGGGGCGAAGGTCGACTAGCAGCGCTGCGCACCGCCCGCGCTTCGCGGCCCGCCCCGGCGCGGCGCAGGGTGGCGACCGCGGGCGCTGCTAGGCCCGCCCGGCGGGCGCGCGCGCCAGCAGCATGCAGTCGCCATAGCTGAAGAAACGGTAGCGCGCCTCGATCGCGTGCCGGTACAGCGCCATCACGTGCGCGTGGCCGGCAAAGGCGCTGACGAGCATCATCAGCGTGCTCCTGGGCAGGTGGAAGTTGGTCAGCAGCCGGTCGACGGCGCCGAAGGCGAAGCCCGGCGTGATGAAGATGTCGGTCTCGCCGCTGCAGGGCGCGACGCGGCCGTCCGGCGCGCGCAGCGCAGCCGACTCGAGCGCCCGCATCGACGTCGTGCCCACGGCGACGATGCGGCCGCCGGCCGCCTGCGTGGCGGCAATGGCCGCGGCCGTGGCCGCGCCGATCTCGAACCACTCGCTGTGCATCCGGTGCTCGGCGATGCGCTCGCTGCGCACCGGCTGGAAGGTGCCGGCGCCGACGTGCAGCGTGACGGCGGCGCGGCGCACGCCGCGCGCATCGAGCGCGGCCAGCACCGCCTCGTCGAAGTGCAGCGCGGCGGTGGGCGCCGCCACCGCGCCGGGGCGCGCCGCGAACACGGTCTGGTAGCGGCGCTCGTCGTCGGCGTCGTCCGCGTGCGTGATGTAGGGCGGCAGCGGCACGTGGCCGTGGCGCGCGAGCAGCGCGAACGGGTCCTCGGGGAAGCGCAGGTGGAACAGCGCGCCGTCCGGGCCGGCGCGGCCCAGCACCTGGGCGACGAAGGCGTCGGCGAACAGGATCTCGCTGCCCGGCCGCGGCGACTTGCTGGCCCGCAGGTGGGCCCAGACCTCGCGCGGGCCGGCCTGCGCGTCGGTCGCGGGCAGCACGCGCTCGACCAGCGCCTCGACCGCGCCGCCGCTCCTCTTGGCGCCGAACAGCCGCGCCTTGATCACGCGCGTGTCGTTGAAGACCAGCAGGTCGCCCGGTTCGAGCAGCCCGGGCAGGTCGCGGAAGATGCGGTCCACCGGTCGCTCGCCGGTGCCGTCGAGCAGCCGCGAGGCGCTGCGCTCGGCGGCCGGGTGCTGCGCGATCAGCTCGTCGGGCAGTTCGAAATCGAAGTCGGCGAGCGTGAACTCGCGCGGCGCGGGCGGGCAGGACATGGCGCAGGCTGGACCGGCCTGGCCCGGCGGCCGCCCGGACGCGGCCGCCCGGGGCGGGGTACCGCGAGAATTGTTCCATGCCCACCTCGCGCGCTCCTGCGGCCGCCCCGAAGCCCCCGCCGGGCGGGGAGAAGGCCGCGGCCGCGCCGGCCGCGAAGTCCGCGCCGGCCCGCGCGCTCGAGCGCCTGGGCCTCGTGCGCGACATCGACCTCGCGCTGCACCTGCCGCTGCGCTACGAGGACGAGACGCGGCTGGTGCCGATCGCGGCGCTGCGCGATGGCGACAGCGGCCAGGTCGAGGGCACGGTGCGCGCCTGCGAACTGCAGGCCCGGCCGCGGCGGCAGCTCGTCGTGCGCGTGGCCGACGCCAGCGGCGAGCTCGCACTGCGCTTCGTGCACTTCCACGCCGGGCAGCAGCGCCAGTTCGAGCCCGGGCGCCGGCTGCGCGTGCGCGGCGAGGTCCGCGGCGGCTTCCTGGGCCGCGAGATGGTGCACCCCACCGTGCGCGCGGTGGAGCCCGGCGCCCCGCTGCCCCAGGCGCTGACGCCGGTCTACCCCACCACCGCGCAGCTGCCGCAGGCCTACCTGCGCAAGGCCGTCGCGAGCGGCCTGGCGCGGGCGTCGCTGGCCGAGCTGGTGCCCGCGGCGCTGCTGCCCCCCGGGCTGCCGACGCTGGCCGAGTCGCTGCGGCTGCTGCACCACCCCCCGCCGGGCGCGCCGCTGGCTGCGCTCGAGGACCGCACCCACCCGGCCTGGCAGCGGCTGAAGTTCGACGAGCTGCTCGCGCAGCAGCTCGCCCAGGCCGAGGCCCAGGCCGAGCGCGCGCGGCTGCGCGCGCCGGCGCTGGCGCCTCGCCCCGGCGCGCTGCACGACCGGCTGCACGCCGCACTGCCCTTCGCGCTGACGGCCGCGCAGCGGCGCGTCGTGGCCGAGATCGAGCGCGACCTCGCCCGCGGCCGCCCGATGCACCGGCTGCTGCAGGGCGACGTCGGCGCCGGCAAGACGGTGGTGGCGGCGCTGGCCGCGGCGCGCGCCATCGATGCCGGCTGGCAGTGCGCGCTGATGGCGCCCACCGAGATCCTGGCCGAGCAGCACTTCCGCAAGCTCGTGGGGTGGCTCGAGCCGCTGGGCGTGCAGGTGGCCTGGCTGACCGGCAGCCGCAAGGGCCGGGCGCGGCAGGCGATGCTCGAGGCGCTCGCCTCGGGCGCGGCCGGCCTGGCCGTGGGCACGCACGCGGTGATCCAGCGCGAGGTGGAGTTCGCCCGCCTGGGGCTCGCGGTGGTCGACGAGCAGCACCGCTTCGGCGTCGCGCAGCGCCTGGCGCTGCGGGCCAAGCTCGCCGCGCAGCGCCTCGAGCCGCACCTGCTGATGATGAGCGCGACGCCGATCCCGCGCACGCTGGCGATGACCTACTTCGCCGACCTCGACGTCAGCACGATCGACGAGCTTCCGCCGGGCCGCACCCCGGTCGTCACGCGCCTGTTCGCCGACGACAAGCGGGCGCAGGTGATCGAGCGCATCCGCGACGAGCTGGCGCGCGGCCCCGGGCGCCAGGTGTACTGGGTGTGCCCGCTGATCGAGGAGGCCGAGGAGGGGGCCGGCGACCGGCGGCGGCGGGGTGCTGCCCTCGAGGAGGACCGCGGGGTGGGCGCCGGGGATCACGGCGATGTGGGCGGCAGCCGCGGCCGCGGGCGCCCGCTCGAGCTGCAGAACGCCACCGACACCCACGCCGAGCTGAGCGCAGCGCTGCCCGGCACGATGGTGGGCCTGCTGCACGGCCGCATGCCGGCGGGGGAGAAGGCCGCCGTGATGTCGCTGTTCACGGGCGGCACGATGCGGGTGCTGGTGGCCACCACCGTGATCGAGGTCGGCGTCGACGTGCCGGCGGCCAGCCTGATGGTGATCGAGCACGCCGAGCGCTTCGGGCTGGCGCAGCTGCACCAGCTGCGCGGTCGCGTCGGCCGCGGCACGGAGGCCAGCGTGTGCGTTCTGCTCTACAGCGGCCCGCTGTCGCCGCCGGCGCGCGAGCGGCTGCGCGCCATGGCCGAGACCACCGACGGCTTCGAGATCGCGCGCCGCGACCTGGCCATCCGCGGCCCGGGCGAGTTCATGGGCGCGCGCCAGAGCGGCGAGGCGCTGCTGCGCTTTGCCGACCTCGAGCAAGACGCCGCGCTGCTGGAGGCCGCGCGCGATCTGGCGCCGCGGCTGCTGCGCGAGCACCCGGCCGCCGCCTCCGCGCAGGTGCAGCGCTGGCTGGGCGCAGGCGCCGAGTTCCTGAAAGCGTGAACGTCCGTCCCCGGCCGCCCGGGGGAGGGGTCCCGCGGGACGGCAGAGGCCGGTGTCTGCCGCGGGACGGCCGGAGGCGAGGCCGCCGTGCGACCGCCCGGTTCAGCCGGCGGAGCCGGAGCCGGACCGGCCGCGGAAGCTCTCGGCCAGCCGCATGAACTCGCGGCGCATCTCGCTGGGCACCAGCGCTTCGGAGAACTCGCGCACCTCCAGCCCGGCTCGCAGGTCGAGCGAGGAGCCGAAGTAGCCCTGGGCATTGGACGAGGCGACAGGAGTCGCCGAGGGGCCGGCGGACGCGCCGGGTGTGTTCGGGTTCATCAAGGGCTCCCTGGGCTCGAGGTTCTCGGGCGGCACTTGCGCAGCGCCGCCCCGTTTGGCCGGTGAAGCTAACCCGCCCCCGGAGCGACCGGCACCCCTAGAACCCGAAGCGACCTGGAGCTGACCCCCGGAACGGGGGGAGGGCGCCGGGGGTGGGGGCAGAATCCACGCCATGACGCTGACCGAGCTGAAGTACATCGTGGCGGTCGCCCGCGAGCGCCACTTCGGACGCGCCGCCGAGGCCTGCTTCGTCAGCCAGCCGACGCTCAGCGTGGCGGTCAAGAAGCTCGAGGAGGAGCTCGACGTACGCATCTTCGAGCGCGGCGCCAGCGAGGTCAGCGTCACGCCGCTCGGCGAGCAGATCGTCCGCCAGGCGCAGGCCGTGATCGAGCAGGCCAACGCGATCCGCGAGATCGCCAAGCTCGGCAAGGACCCGGTCAGCGGGCCGCTGAGGCTGGGCATCATCTACACGATCGCCCCCTACCTGCTGCCGGCGCTGGTGAGGAAGGCCATCGAGACCGTGCCGCAGATGCCGCTGGTGCTGCAGGAGAACTTCACGGCGCGGCTGCTCGAGATGCTGCGCACCGGCGAGCTCGACTGCGCGGTCATGGCCGAGCCGTTCCCCGATGCCGGGTTGGCGGTGGCGCCGCTGTACGACGAGCCTTTCGCGGTGGCCGTGCCGCGCAAGCACCCGCTCGCGCGGCGGCGGCAGATCAGCGCCGAGGAGCTGAAGAACGAGACGATGCTGCTGCTGGGCACCGGGCACTGCTTCCGCGACCACGTGCTCGAGGTCTGCCCGGAGCACGCGCGGCTGGCCAGCGACGCCGAGGGCATCCGCAAGAGCTTCGAGGGCAGCTCCCTCGAGACCATCAAGCACATGGTGGCCTCGGGCATGGGCGTCACGGTGGTGCCGCAGCTGTCGGTGCCCGCGGACCCGCAGCCGCACATCCGGTACGTCCCCTTCGTGCCGCCGGCGCCGACGCGTCGCGTGGTGCTCGCGTGGCGCCGGACCTTCCCGCGCTACGAGGCCATCGCCGCGCTGCGCAACGCCATCTACGCCTGCGAGCTCGCGGGCGTGACGCGCCTGACCTGAGCGGGTCTGACCGGGCTCAAGCCGCCGGCGCGCCGGCGCGTCCGAACCCCTCGACAGGCGCCCGGCCCGGGCGCAGCATCGGAGTCCCCCCACTCCGACGCACACCATGGGCAAGAACGCAAAGAAGCGCAAGGCGGCCCCGGCCGCCGCCGCCGGCACGCCGGTCGACATCGGCATCTCCGCGGCCGACCGCGGCGCCGTCGCCGACGGGTTGGCGCGGCTGCTCGCCGACACCTACACGCTGTACCTGACGACGCACGGCTTCCACTGGAACGTCACCGGGCCGATGTTCCAGACGCTGCACTCGATGTTCATGACGCAGTACACCGAGTTGTGGAACGCGATCGACCCGATCGCCGAGCGCATCCGCGCGCTGGGCCACGTCGCGCCCGGCAGCCACGCGCAGTTCGCCGCGCTCGCCTCGATCGGCGAAGCGCCCGCGCAGCCGCCCAAGGCGCTCGAGATGGTGCGGCTGCTGGTCGCGGGCCACGAGGCCGTCGCGCGCACGGCGCGGGCTGTGTTCGCGCTGGCCGACGCGGCCGGCGACCAGCCCACCGCCGACCTGCTGACGCAGCGCCTGGACGTGCACGAGAAGACGGCCTGGATGCTGCGTTCACTGCTCGAGGAGTGAGCACCCCGCCGGGGCCGGCCGCGCCCTGGAGCCTCGAGCCCACGCAGCTGCTGGCCGCCCTGGGCAGCCGGCCGGGAGGGCTGGCCGCCGGCGAGGCGGCGCGCCGCGCCGCGGCCCAGCGGCCGCGTGCGCTGGCCGGCGGTGCGCTGCCGGCCTGGCCGCGGCTGCTGCTGGCGCAGTTCGCCAGCCCGCTGGTGCTGATCCTCGTCTTCGCGGCGGCGCTGTCGCTGCTGCTGCGCGACTGGGTCGAGGCCGCGATCGTGCTGGCCATCGTCGGCGGCAGCGCGCTGCTCGGCTTCGTCCAGGAGTGGCGGGCCGGCACCGCGGTGGCGCGGCTGCGCAGCCGGCTCGCGCTGCAGGCCCAGGTGCGGCGCGACGGCCGTGTGCAGCGCGTGCCGGCCTCCGAGGTCGTGGCCGGCGACGTCGTGCTGCTGGCGGCCGGCGCGCTGGTGCCGGCCGATGCGGTGCTGCTGCAGGCGCGCGACTTCCTCGTCAGCGAGGCGGCGCTGACCGGCGAGTCGCTGCCGGTCGAGAAGCACCCGGGCCCGGTGCCGGCGGGCGCGGCGCTGGCCGCGCGCACCAACTGCGTCTTCCTCGGCACCTCGGTGCGCAGCGGCAGCGCGGAGGCGCTGGTGACCGCGACCGGGCGCGACACCGTGTTCGGCGCCGTGGCCGAGCGCATCGCCGCGCGCGCTCCCGAGACCGAGTTCGCGCGCGGCGTGCGGCGCTTCGGCGAGCTGCTGCTGCGCGTGATGGTCGTGATGGTGCTGGGCGTCGTGCTCGTGCACCAGGCGCTGGGCCGCCCGCTGGCCGAGTCGCTGCTGTTCGCGGTGGCGCTCGCGGTGGGGCTGTCGCCCGAGTTGCTGCCGGCCATCGTCAGCGTCACGGTGGCGCGCGGCGCGCGCGCGATGGCGCGCCGCGGCGTGCTGGTGCGGCGGCTGGAGGCGATCGAGAACCTGGGCAGCATCGACGTGCTGGCCACCGACAAGACCGGCACGCTCACCACGGGCACGGTGGAGCTGGCCGCCACGCTCGACGCGACCGGCGCGCCCTCGGAGGCGGTGGCGCGGCTGGCCTGGGCCAACGCCGCGCTGGAGACCGGCATCGACAACCCCCTGGACGCCGCGCTGGTGCAGGCCGGCCGCCGCGCCGGCTTCGACGACGCGGGCTGGACCAAGGTCGACGAGATCCCCTACGACTTCCAGCGCCGCCGGCTGACGATCGTGGCCGTGCCGCCGCAGGCCTCAGCCGACGAGGCGCTGATGATCACCAAGGGCGCGTTCGACCACGTGCTCGCGGTGTGCACGCACTGGCACGACCCCGGTGGCGCGGTCGGCATGCCCGGTGCGCCCGGCGCGGCCGGCGTCGCCAGCACGGCCGGCGCGGCCGGTTCCGCAGGCACCGAGCGCGCCCTCGACGCCGCCGCGCGCGAGCGCTTCGCCGCGCTGTACCGCGCCCAGGGCGAGGCCGGCCAGCGCGTGCTCGCGCTGGCGACGCGGCGGCTGCCGGGGCGGCCGCGCGTCGGTGTCGGCGACGAGGCCGGGCTGGTGTTCGAGGGCTTCCTGCTGTTCGCCGACCCGCCCAAGGCCCAGGCGGCGCAGACGCTGCGCGACCTGTCCGCGCTCGGCATCCGGGTGACGATGATCACCGGCGACAACCGCCACGTGGCCGCCCACGTCGCCGGCGCGCTCGGCCTGTCGCCGCAGCGGCTGCTGACCGGCACGCAGCTCGCCGCGATGGGCGACGAGGCGCTGTGGCATGCCGCGCCGCGCACCGACGTCTTCGCCGAGGTCGACCCGCAGCAGAAGGAGCGCATCGTGCGCGCGCTGCAGCGCACCGGGCATGCGGTGGGCTACATGGGCGACGGCATCAACGACGCGCCGGCGCTGCGCGCGGCCGACGTCGGCATCTCGGTGGACCGCGCCGTGGACGTCGCGCGCGAGAGCGCCGACGTCGTGCTGCTGCGGCCCGACCTCGAGGTGCTGAAGGCCGGCATCGAGGACGGCCGGCGCTGCTTCGCCAACACGCTGAAGTACATCGGCATCACCACCAGTGCCAACTTCGGCAACATGCTCAGCATGGCGCTGGGCAGCCTGTTCCTGCCCTTCCTGCCGCTGGCGGCCAAGCAGATCCTGCTGAACAACTTCCTGTCCGACCTGCCGTCGATCGCGATCTCCACCGACCGCGTCGACGCCGAGCGCGTCGCCACGCCGCAGCGCTGGCGGATGGACGAGGTGCGCCGCTTCATGATCGTGTTCGGGCTGGTCAGCACCGCGTTCGACCTGCTGACCTTCGCGCTGCTGCGGCTGGCCTTCGGCGCCGACGAGCCGCTGTTCCAGACCGCATGGTTCGTGGTCTCGCTGCTGACCGAGCTGGCCGTGGTGCTGGTGCTGCGCACGCGCGGCGCGCTGTGGCGCAGCCGGCCGAGCCCGCTGCTGCTGGCGGCGACGCTGCTGGTCGCGGTGGCGGCGCTGGCGCTGCCGTGGCTGCCCGGCGCCGCGGCGCTGTTCGGCTTCGTCGCCATGCCGCCGGCATTGGTGGCGGCGCTGCTGGCGGTGGTGCTGGCCTACCTGGCGGTGACCGAGCAGGTCAAGCGGCGCATCGGCGCGGCGTGAAGGGGCGAGTGAACACGCGCGTGAACGGGAGCGTGAACGGGCGCCAGGCCGCGCCCGTCGACACCGGCCCG
Source organism: Rubrivivax sp. (assembly GCA_020248915.1). GTDB lineage: Bacteria > Pseudomonadota > Gammaproteobacteria > Burkholderiales > Burkholderiaceae_C > Rubrivivax. Next base: position 302,334 of record JADCGP010000003.1, read on the forward strand.
CGCCGGATAATCCGCGATTCGCCCGCCGCGGCGAGCCTCCCGAGCCCTCCATGCTGCCCGACCTCGCCACCGAGGTGCGCCGCCGCCGCACCTTCGCCATCATCAGCCACCCCGACGCGGGCAAGACCACGCTCACCGAGAAGCTGCTGCTGTTCAGCGGCGCGATCCAGATCGCCGGCAGCGTGAAGGCGCGCAAGGCGAGCCGCCACGCCACCTCCGACTGGATGGAGATCGAGAAGCAGCGCGGCATCTCGGTCGCCTCCAGCGTGATGCAGATGGAGTACCGCGGCAGCGTGATCAACCTGCTCGACACGCCCGGCCACCAGGACTTCAGCGAGGACACCTACCGCGTGCTGACCGCGGTGGACGCGGCGCTGATGGTGATCGACGCGGCCAACGGCGTCGAGCCGCAGACGCGGCGGCTGCTGCAGGTCTGCCGCGCCCGCAACACGCCCATCCTCACCTTCGTCAACAAGATGGACCGCGAGGTGAAGGCGCCGCTGGACCTGTTCGACGAGATCGAGCGCGAGCTGGGCATGAGCGTCGTGCCCTTCACCTGGCCCGTGGGCATGGGCAAGGTGTTCGGCGGCGTGCTCGACCTGCGCAAGGACCAGATGCGGGTGTTCGCGCCGGGCGAAGACCGCGTGAAACAGGACGCGGGCCAGGAAGAGGTGATCGACGGCATCGCCAACCCGGTGCTGCACCAGCGCTTCGGCATGAACTTCGAGCAGGCCGAGGGCGAGGTGCAGCTGGTGCGCGAGGCCGCGCCCGCCTTCGACGAGACCGAGTTCCTGGCCGGCCGCCAGACGCCGATGTTCTTCGGCAGCGCCATCAACAACTTCGGCGTGCAGGAGGTGCTGGACGCCCTCGTCGACCTCGCGCCGCCGCCCGGCCCCAAGCCGAGCCTGCAGCGCACGGTGCAGCCGGTGGAGCCCAGGTTCAGCGGCGTCGTGTTCAAGATCCAGGCCAACATGGACCCGGCGCACCGCGACCGCATCGCCTTCGTGCGCGTGGCCAGCGGCCACTTCGAGCGCGGCATGCGGCTGAAGGTCACGCGCAGCGGCAAGGAGATGCGGCCCAACACGGTGGTGAGCTTCCTCAGCCAGCGCCGCGAGCTGCTGCAGGAGGCCTATGCCGGCGACATCATCGGCATCCCCAACCACGGCGTGCTGCAGCTCGGCGACACCCTGACCGAAGGCGAGCCGCTGCAGTTCACCGGCCTGCCCTTCTTCGCGCCCGAGATGTTCCGTGCGGTGGAGGTGGCCGATCCGCTGAAGACCAAGCAGTTGCGCGCCGGCCTCACGCAGCTGGGCGAGGAGGGCGCGATCCAGGTCTTCCGCCCGGTGGCCGGCAGCGTGCTGCTGCTGGGTGCGGTGGGCCAACTGCAGTTCGAGGTGGTGGCGCACCGCCTCGAGCACGAGTACGGCGTCAAGGCGCGCGTGATGCCGGCGCGCTACAACGTGGCGCGCTGGGTCACGGCCGACACCGGCGAGGGCGCAGCCGCCGACGAGCGCGAGCTCAAGCGCTTCATCGACGGCAACAGCCACCGCGTGGCGCTCGACGCGGTCAACGCGCCTTGCGTGCTGCTCGAGTACGCCGGCGAGCTGCGCGCGATGCAGGACAACTGGCCCAAGATCCGCTTCCACGCGCTGCGCGAGCACGCGGGGCTGGTGTTCCAGAAGCAGCTGGAGGGTTGACTGGCTGGAGCGTCGCGTAATACCATGCGTCTTACGAAACCCGACAGGCGCCCGCGATGACCGTCACCATCAAGCTCGAGGCCACGCTCGAAGAGCGTCTGCGCGAGCGCGCGGCCAGCACCGGCCGCAGCACCAGCGACGTGGTGCGCGCCGCGCTTCAGGCCTATCTGGACGCGCCGGCGGCCGAGCGCAGCCTGTCGCCCCATGCCCTGGGCGAGGACCTGTTCGGCCGCCATCGCGGCCCGGCCGACCTCGCCGAGGCGCGCAAGCGGCTGCTGGCCGACGCCTGGCAGGACCGCCACGCGCGGCGCGGCTGACCGACGTGGCGAGCCGGCACCGGGCACCGACCGCGGCACGGGAGCCGTCACCGCGCTACCTGGCCCACGCCGGCCCGGTGCTGGTGGACAGCGGGCCGCTGATCGCTCTGTTCAACGGCGCCGACCGCTGGCACGGCCCGGTGCGCGACTGGCTCCGCGCCAACCCGGCGGCCACGCTGCACAGCACCTGGTGCGTGGCCACCGAGGTGTGCGCCCTGCTGGCCCGCCGCATCCACAACGACGCCGCGCTGGACTTCCTGCGCTGGGCGCAGCGCGGCGCCATCGCGCTCGATGCCCCGGTGCCGGGCACCCTGACCGAGGTGCTGCGCATCAGCGAGCGCTTCGCCAGTCTGCCTTTCGACCTGGCCGACGCCTCGGTGGCCGAGGCCGCGGCGCGTCTGAAGCTGCGCCACGTCCTCAGCCTGGACGCCGACTTCGACGTCTACCGCGACCGCGCGGGCCGACCGCTGGTGAACCTGCTGCGCGCCTGAGGCGGCGCACCACCGCCCGACCTTAGACTCGTCCGCGTCAGAACGGGGAGGCGCCACCTCGATGGCCACGCGCAAGAAGTCGACACCCGCAGGCAGCGCCACGCTGTCCGCCACGGCCGGCCAAGCGGTCGGTGAAGAGGCCGGCCAAGCGGTCGGTGAAGAGGCCGGCCAAGCGGCCGATGCGGCGGGCCGTGAGCCGGCCGACGCCGTCAGCACGGTCAAGCACCGCGCCAAGCGCAAGAACATTCCCCCGTCCGGCCTGGAAGCCCAGGGTCGGGTGGAAGAAGCGCCCAAGGTCCGGTTGGACTACAACCCCCATCTGCCGCCGCGGCTGCGCTTCAGCGACGACCCCGCCGCGGCTGACCGGCTGTCCGACCTGCTGGCCACGGCGCGCCAGCGCGCGCTGACCGAGGACGAGGCGAGAACGCTGGCCGAGGCGCTGCGCAAGCACGAGCCCTGGCTGGAGTGGGCCGGCAAGCGCGAGCGCCCGTGGACCGAAGTGGAGCCGCCGGCGCTGCACATCCACGAGCGCGTGAGCACCCAGGCCATGCTGCGCGTGCTGACGCGCGACGACGTGCAGAAGAGCCTGTTCGCCGACCCGCAGCAGACCTACGCCGAGGCGGTGCAGTTCTACCGCCACGACGTGGACTGGGCCAACCGCATGATCCTGGGCGACAGCCTGGCCGTGATGGCCAGCCTGGCGCGGCGCGAGGATCTGGCGGGCAAGGTGCAGATGATCTACATCGATCCGCCCTACGGCATCAGCTTTGGGAGCAAGTTCCAGCCGCAGCGCGGTCCGCGGGGTTTCGAGACTGCGGTACAGATGCCGACCCCTGACCCTCCGAGCGCAGTGCCGACATCCTCGGCGGGAGAAGGAGCATGAGGTTCTGGGTCGGTGTAACCGATGGCAGTTGGTTCGACTACTTGAGTCGAGTTCCAGTTGACGAAGTCAACTTCTGGCAGCCAAACGGCGCTGTCTCCTACGCCGGGCTGCAGCCCGGAGCACCGTGCCTGTTCAAACTGAAGCGGCCCAACAACCACATCGCGGGCGGAGGTTACTTCGTTCGGTCAGCAGCCGGTTTCGGTCACCAGATCGACGGCCCGCCCGAGCAGGTCCTCCAGGTAGAACTGGGTGCCGAAGTAGCGCCGCGAGGTCGCGGGGCCGTCGAAGGACACGAGGACATCGACATCGCTGTCCTCGCGCGCCGTGTCGCGGGCATGGCTGCCGAACAGGCGCTGCGACTTGACGCCGAAGCGCTCGGCGAGCACCGGCTTGTGCTCGGCCAGCAGGGCCAGGACCTCGTCGCGCGTCATGCGCGCATGGTGCCCGACGCCGTCGCGGGGCGTCCAGCCGCTCGGCGTCGGGCGTCGGCGATGGCCGGCCCGGCGACCTCGGCCGACGAAGCGCCCTTCAGGCTTCCACCGCCCGCCGCCGGTCGTTCAGGATCGCCCGGCTCACCTCGCTGCGCGTCAGGCCCCAGCGCGCGAGCAGGTGGTCGAACACCAGGCGCTCGATGTCCTGCACGCGGCCGTCGGCGGTGATGACGCCGGCCGCCAGCCGCGCCACCAGCAGGCGCTTGGCCGGGTCGCGCACGCCGGCCAGCACGCCGTCGATCAGCTCGACGTCCGACAGGCGCAGCCAGCCGCGCGCGCCCATGCGCTGGCCGAGGCCGGCGCAGTACAGGCGCGCCTGGCGCATGAACTCGCCGCGCGTGATGCCCAGCCGCGCGAACGCGTCGAGCTCGTCGAGCACGCCCACTTCGCGCGGGTCGAGCTCGGTGTCGGCCACCATCACCATCGCGACGACGCGGGCCAGGGCGGCCGGGCTGTCGACGGAAACCTCGGACATGAGCACCTCCACGCTGCGGTGTTGACGTCACCGGCGAGCTGATTCGGACCGCCGCCGCGGGCCCGGCGTTCCGCGGCCGACGGTTCGAATCTGCAACGCGCACGCTGCGGATAATCCGCAGCGTGACCCCCGCCACCGCCTCGCCCGCGCCCTCGCGCCTGGCCCTCTACCTGGACCTGATCCGCTGGGACCGCCCGGCCGGCTGGCTGCTGCTGCTGTGGCCCACGCTGTCGGCGCTGTGGATCGCGGCCGACGGCTGGCCCGGCTGGCACCTGTTCCTCGTCTTCACGCTCGGCACGGTGCTGATGCGCAGCGCGGGCTGCTGCTACAACGACGTCGTCGACCGCGAGTTCGACCGCCACGTCAAGCGCACCGCCGCCCGCCCGGTGACCCGCGGCGCCTTGTCGGTGCCCGAGGCGCTGGCGGTCGGGGCGGTGCTGGCGCTGGCGGCGTTCGCGCTGGTGCTCACGACCAACCCGCCCGCCATCCTGCTGTCCTTCCTCGGCATCGCGGTCACGCTCGCCTACCCGTGGGCCAAGCGCGTCGTCTCGATGCCCCAGGCGGTGCTCGGCGTGGCCTTCAGCTTCGGCATCCCGATGGCCTTTGCGGCCGCCCAGGGCGGCAGCGAGTGGAACCTGTCGTCGGTGCCGTGGCTCGCGCCGGCCCTGCTGGTGAGCAACCTGTTCTGGGTGCTCGCCTACGACACCGAGTACGCGATGGTCGACCGCGACGACGACCTGCGGATCGGCATGAAGACCAGCGCCATCACGCTCGGCCGCCACGACGTGGCGGCGGTGATGGTCTTCTACGGCCTGTTCCTGGGCAGCTGGGCCGTGCTCGGCCGCGCGCTCGGGCTGGGCGGCTGGTTCCTGGCCGGCGTGGCGGTGGCGGCGGCGCAGGCCGTATGGCACTTCTTCCTGATCCGTGCCCGCACCCGGGAGGGATGCTTCCGGGCCTTCCGCGCCAACCACTGGCTCGGCTTCGCGCTGTTCGCGGGCGCCGCGCTGGACCTGGCGCTGCGCTGACGGTCCTGGCCGCCCAGGCCACCCGACCGCCCCGGGCGACCCGGCTGCGCCGAGGGTACGGGCCGGGGTGCCGTGCGCGCCCGGTCGCCGCGGACGCGAGCGCTCAGCGGCCCAGTTCCTCGGCCCGTCGGCGCGCCGCGTGCAAGGCGCGCACGAAGGCGGCCTTGACGCCGTCGGCCTGCAGCGAGTCGAGCGCGGCCTGCGTGGTGCCGCCGGGCGAGGTGACGCGCTGGCGCAGCACTTCGGGTGCATCGGCCGACTGCATCGACAGCGCGGCGGCGCCGGCGAAGGTGTGCTCGGCGAGCCGGCGCGCCTGCGCGGGCTCGAGGCCCATCTCGACGCCGGCCTGCACCATCGCCTCGATGAACAGGAACACGTAGGCCGGCCCCGAGCCGGACAGCGCGGTCACGGCGTCGAGGTCGGCCTCGCGCTCGACCCAGAGGCTGGCGCCGGTGGGCGCGAACAGCGCCTCGACCGCGGCGCGCTCGGCGGCCTCGACGCCTGCGCGGGCGAACAGCGCCGCGATGCCGCGGCCGATCAGCGCCGGCGTGTTGGGCATCGAGCGCACGACGCGCGTGCTGCCGCTGGCCTGGGCGATGGCATCGCTGCGCACGCCTGCCATCACGCTGACCTGCAGCGCGTCGTGCACGAACGGCGCGCAGGGCGCGGCCGCCTCGCCGAAGCGCTGCGGCTTGACGGCCCACACCACCATGCCGGCCGCGGCCAGGCGCGCATCGGCCGCCTCCTGCGCCTGCACGCCGAAGTCGGCCGCGAGCCGCGCGCGCTGCGCGGGCACGGGCTCGACGACGACGATGGACTCCGGCGCACGGCCGCCGCGGCGCAGGCCGCCGATCAGCGCCGAGGCCATGTTGCCGCCGCCGATGAAGGCGATGCCGTCGCAACTTGCATCGCGGCCAGGCGGGATCTCCATGCCGTCGAGTGTATCGAGGCATGCGCGCGGCAACGTTGCCTCGCGCATGCGGCTGCTGCAGTGCCGGGGCCGCAGCGGCCGGCCCTGCCCGCCCGGAGCGCCCCGGCCGAGGCTGCGTCTGCATCACGACAGCAGCCGATCTGCTATCATGACAGCATGCGCACCACCGTCACCTTGGATCCGGACGTTCAGGTCCTGCTCAGGCGCGCCATGCGCCAGCGCGACAAGTCGTTCAAGCAGGCGCTGAACGACGCGGTGCGCTCCGGGCTGGGCGGCGCCGCCCCTGCACGCGGCGGGGCGGAGCGGTACGACTTCCCGGTGTTCCGCATGGGGCGGCCGCTGGTGGACCTGACCAAGGCCACCGCGCTGGCTGCCGAGCTGGAGGACCAGGAGCTCGCGGCACGCATGCAGCGCGGGCCCTGAGGCCGGACCACGACGCAGGCGCGGTCCTGAAGCTGGCGAAGTCGTGAAGCTCGTCGACACCAACGTGCTGCTGTATGCGGTGAACGCGGATTCGGCCCAGCACCCCGTGGCGCACGCTTGGCTGCGCGATGCACTGGTGGCGCCTCGAGGCTTGGGCCTGGCCTGGCAGTCGCTGCTGGGATTCGTGCGGCTCAGCACGCGCAGCGGCATTCTCCCTTCGCCGCTCGCCGTGACCGACGCGCTGGGCGTGCTGAACCGCTGGCTCGCCGCACCCGCGGCACGCGTGGTGCATCCCACCGAGCAGCACGCGGCCCTGGTGGGCCGGCTGCTGCTCGGGGCGGGCACCGGCGGCAACCTCGTCGGCGACGCGCACCTCGCGGCTCTCGCCCTCGAGCACGGGGCCACCGTCGTATCGTTCGACCGCGACTTCGCGCGATTTGCCGGCGTGGCGCTGGAACTGCTCGCGGCCTGACGGTGTGAGCAGCCGAACAGGCCGTGCCGCGCCTCGAGCGTCCGGCGCCGCAGCGCGAACGGGCGAAGCTTGAAGGCGCGGGTTCACCGGGGCCCGGGGCCCGCGTCCCGGGCGCAGTGGCGCTGTGCAGCGGTGCAGCGGGGCGCGAGCCCGCTGCGGCCCATGCCGCCGCTGGCAGCACCGGGGTTGGGAACCGCGCTCGCCCGTGTCCGTTCGGAGTCGGCAAGACCCCGCCGCACCGCCCCCGTGTCAGTCGATCAGCTTGCCGCCGACGCGAAAAGGGTACGGTCCGGCGAACTCGCCGACCACGGCAGTGTGCGACACCAGCGCCGCGCCGCTCCACCAGTGCAACTGGAAGCCGGGCGGCTCGAGCGTGTAGCTGTCGGAGGCATCAGGGGCCAGGTCGAGCGCGACCTGATGCGCCGGGCTCGGGCAGGTGCTGGCCACGGTGCCGGCGAAGCGGACGGTGATCGAACGGTGCAGGTGGCCTGCGATCACGCGCTCGACTTGCGGATGGCGGGAGATCACCTGCGCCAGGCCGTCTGCGCCCGACAGAGAGATGCGGTCCATGTGGCCGATGCCGGTGCGAAACGGCGGGTGGTGCAGCGCGACCACCGTGGGCCGGCCGGGCGCCTCGGCCAGTGTGCGATCGAGCCAGTGGAGCCGCTGCGAGCAAAGGTGGCCGCCGCCTTGCATCGGAATCAGCGTGTCGAGGGCGACGATTCGCAGCGGATGGTCGTCGATGGCGTACTGGATGAAAGGCGCCCACTGGCGCAGGTAGGCATGCTCGGGAAACGACGCGCGCAGGCTCTCGCGATCGTCGTGGTTGCCGGGCATCAGATAGACCGGAAGTGCACCGAGCAGCGGCTGCAACAGCTCGCGCAGCAGCGCGTACTCGTCGGGTCGGCCCCAGTCCACGAGATCGCCGGTGACAACCACGGCATCGGGCCGCTGCGGCAGCGTCAGCACGTGCTGCACGCAGCGCTCCAGCAGCCCGGCAGTGTCGACGACGCCGTAGGCCCTCTTGCGTCCGGCCTTGATGTGGGTGTCGCTGATCTGGCAGAGGATCATGATGGGGGTTGCGCGGCGAGTTGGGCTATTCCGTCGCGGCGCGCAACACCATCACCGCGCGCGCATCGACCGCGCAGTGCACGGTCTGGCCCGGCTGGAACACTTGGCGTTCCTGCACGCGCGCGATCAGCATCGCGTCGCCGCCGGCGTCGAGCACGAGCCGCGTATGGTCGCCGAGGAAGAAGCCGCTGACCACGCGGCTGGCGAAGTGCGCGTTGGCCTCGTCGACCAGCCGCAGATCCTCGGGGCGGAACATCACGTCGCTGGCCGCCGTCCCTTCGGGCAGCGGCAGCCAGCCACCGGCAAAGCGCAGCCGGCCATCGACCGGTTCGCCGCTGACGCGGTTCATCGTGCCGATGAAGTCGGCCACGAAGGCATCGGCCGGCGCAAAGTAGATGTCCTGGGGACTGCCGATCTGCGCGATGCGCCCGTGTGACATCACCGCAATGCGGTCGCCCAGCGCCATCGCCTCGGCCTGGTCGTGCGTGACGTACACGGTGGTGATCGACAGCGAACGCAGCAGCCGGTCGATCTCCAGCCGCAAGTCCTCGCGCAGCTTGGCGTCGAGCGCGGTCAGCGGCTCGTCCAGCAGCAGCACGCGCGGGCGCGGCGCGATCGCGCGCGCCAGCGCCACGCGCTGACGCTGGCCGCCCGACAACTGGTCGATCCGGCGCGCGGCCAGCGGCTCGATGCGCATCATCGCCAGCATTTCGCGCACGCGCGCCGCGCGTTCAGCCGCGGGCATGCGGCGCACCTTCAACCCGTATTCGACGTTGCCGGCCACCGTCATGTTCGGAAACAGCGCATAGCTCTGGAACACCATGCCGACATTGCGCCTCTCGATCGGCACCTCGGTCACGTCCTGGTCGCCGAACCGGACACGGCCGCCCGGATCGGGCGACTCCAGCCCGGCGATGATCCGCAGCGTGGTGGTCTTGCCGCAGCCTGAAGGCCCCAGCAGCACGACGGTCTCGCCCGCGGCGATCTCCAGGTCGAGCGGATGCAGCGCCCGCGTGCCGTCGTCGAACGTCTTGCTGCAGCCGTGCAGGCTGATGGGAATGCCGCTCATGAAGTCGCGTTCGGATCGCGCGGCCGCGACGCCCATTGCAGCGCCACCAGCAGCGGAATGATGATGACGAAGAAGATCAGCGTGTATGCCGAGCCGACCTCGATGCGCAGTGAGGCGTATGCGTCGGCCAGGCCCACCGGCAGCGTGGGGGTCAATGGCGTGTGCAGCAGCAGCGTCATGTTGAACTCGCCCAGCGACAGTGTGACCACCATCAGCGAGCCGGCCACGATGCCGGAGCGGCAGTTGGGCAGCACGACACCGAAGAAGCGCTGCGTGAAGCTCGCGCCCAGGCTGCGCGCACCCTCTTCCAGCGTCTTCAGGTCGATCGACGCCAGCACCGCCAGCACGCTGCGAACCATGAACGGAAGCGTGAACAGCACGTGGCCGATCAGGATGAAGCCCCAGCTCCGCCGCACGTCGCCGAAGCCGCCGTAGGTCACGATCAGCGCCAACGCCGTGGCCAGCCCTGGAACCGCCACCGGCATCACCAGCAGCTCCTCGATCGCGCGTGCCAGCGCGCTGCTCCGGCGTGCCAGCACGTAAGCCGCCGGAACGCCGAGCAGCAACGTGCAGGCCAGGCAGGCCAGCGCCACCTTGAGCGACAGGAACACCGTGTGCCGGTAGTCGGTCCAGACCTTGATCACCCAGCCCAGCGTCAGGCCGCCCCGCCAGCCCGTGAAGTAGTTCTGGGTGACGCCGGCCAGCATCGACATCCACACCGGCACGATCAGGAACGCGCAGACTGCTAGTGTGAACGCCAGCAGCGCCCAGAAGGTGGGGGAGCGACGTCGCGCGCTCATCTCGTGTCCTCGCGCGCTGTCAGCCCGCCGCCGCCACCGAGCTGCCGGAGGCGGTGCGCGCCAGCGCCAGCGCCGCCCAGGTGATCGCGCCCAGCACGAACGACAGCGCCGCTGCCATCGCCACGTTGGCCTGCAGCGTGAACTCGGTGTAGATGACCATCGGCAGCACGTTGATCTTGGTGGCCAGCGTGAACGCGGTGCCGAACGCGCCCATCGCGGTGGCGAAGCAGATCGCTCCTGCCGCCAGCAGCGCCGGCTGCAGCGCCGGCACGATGACGTCGCGCACCACGCGCAGCGGCCCGGCACCCAGCGAGCGCGCGGCCTCCTCGATGCGCGGATCGAGCTTCTCGGCCGCCGCCATCACCGTGAGGATGGTGCGCGGGATCGAGAAGTACAGATAGCCGACGAACAGCCCGGCCATCGAGTACGCGAAGACCAGCCGCTCGCCGAACAGTGCGTCGGTGATGTCGGGGATCAGGCCCTGGCGGCCGGCCAGCATGATCACCATGAAGCCGATCACCACGCCCGGGAACGCAAGCGGCAGCGTCAGCAGCGCTGTCAGCACCGCGCGGCCCCGAAACCGGTTGCGCGACAGGAACACGCCGGCCACGCCCGAGATGAACAGTGTGGCCACCGTGGTCGCCGCGGCCAGCGCCACTGTTGCCAGAAGGCTCGACAGGTAGCGCGGCTCGGTCAGCACCGCGCCGTACGCGGCCCATCCCATCTTGCCGGTACCGCCGATCCGGAACAGGTTCGCCAGAGGCAGCAGGAAGAACGCGATGAAGACCACTGCCGCCGGCAGCATCAGGGCGATCAGGAGCGTACGGTCGGACTTCACGCGGAGGCCTCGAGAAGACGCGCGTCGAGCCGGCGCGCCAGGGCGGCGGCCGGGGCGGCCGCTGCCTTCAGGCGCTGGACCGGGACCCTCAGCCGACTTCCTTCTGGTAGCGCTCGCCGATCACCTTCGCGGCAGCGCTCAGCTTGAACACATCGAGCGGACGCGCTCGCGCGTAGTCTGCATCGGGCAGGAAGCGCGCCCTGACCTCGGCGCTCATCGCCGCCGGGAACACCGGCCGCAGGAATGCGTTGGCCCAGTGGCGCTGGCCCTCGTCGCCGAGAACGAAGTCGAGCATCCTGCGGCCCTGCTCCGGGTTCGGGCCCCGGTTGACGAGCCCCATCACGTAGGGCAGCTGCTGCGTACCCTCCTGCGGGATGACGAACTCGACAGGAGCCTGGTCGGTGTACTTGGCGCGGTAGGCGTTGAAGTCGTAGTCGAGCAGGATCGGGATCTCTCCCGACAGCACGCGCGCATAGGCGGTCTGGGTCGGGACGATCGGCTGGTTGGCCTGCAGCTGCTTGAAGAAGGCAATCGCCGGATCGAGCTTGTCGTAGCCGCCGCCCAGCGCCAGTGCGACGGCGATCACGCCCACCTGCCCCACCGCGGCACTCGCCGGGTTCAAGTAGCCGACCAGACCCTTGTACTCGGGCTTGAGTAGATCCCTCCACGCCCGCGGCACCGGCTTGCCTCGCAATGCCGCCGTGTTGATGAACAGTCCCAGCGTGCCGGAGTGGATCGTGAACCAGTAGCCGTCGGGGTCCTTGAGTGCAGCCGGGATGTCGTTCCAGCGCGCCGGCTTGAACGGCGCCAGCACGCCCGCCTCGCGCGCCTGCGGCCCGACCTGGCCCCCGAGGTAGGTGACGTCGGCCACCGGATTGGCCTTCTCGGCGATCAGCGCCGCCAGCGACTGCCCGGAATTCTTGTTGTCGGGCGGCACCGCGATGTTCAGGCGCTGGCCGATCAGGCGCAGCATGCCGCCCCAGTCGGCCCACTCGGGCGGACAGTTGTAGCAGATGGCGCGCTGCTGCTGCGCCAGCGCGAGGCCGGGGAAAGCCGCCGCGGCGCCCAGCGTCGTGGCGGATTGCAGAAGATGTCGGCGATTCATTTGAGCCTCGTTCAAGAAGATGAGGGGAGGGGGGGGGAAGATCATCGGCCGGCGGTGCGCGCCGCGCGCCGATGGACAGATGCGGCAGCCATCGGCGCCGACGTGGACTCGCCCAGCCGCAGCCGATGGTGCAGCAGCGCCGGGGCCTGGACCGGCTCGCCGGCAAGCAGGCCGCGCAGCAGGTCGAGCGCGCAGGCGGCGATCTGTGTCGACGGCTGCACGACTGTCGTCAGGCTTGGCGTGGTCAGCGTGCCGAGTTGCACGCCATCGAAGCCTGCGACCGAGATACGCGCCGGCACCGGATGGCCGAGCAGCGCCAGGTCGCGCATCACGCGCAGCGCCAGCTGGTCGCTGGAACAGAACAGCGCGGTCGGCGGCTCGCGCCGGCCCAGCAGATCCTGCAGAGCCAGCCGTGCATCGTCGGCCATGAAGGGCAGCTCGGCGGGCGGCAGCGGGACCAGACGCGCGGCGGCCAGCGCATCGCCATAGCCTCGATGGCGCAGCCGCGCCCGGTCCGACTCGCGAAAGCTGCCCGCCACCATCGCGATGCGCCGATGGCCGAGACCGATCAGGTGCTCCACCATCTGACGCGCTGCAGCCCGGTTGTCGACCGAGACGGTGGGCCGGCCCTGCGCTCGCCGGACGGCGAGCTGGTTGTAGGCCAGCACATACGGCATGCGTTCGGCGTCGAGCTTGTCGAGCACCTTGCTGCGGGCGGCGTCGGCGACCGTGAGCACCAGGCCATCGACCCGGTGACGCAGCAGCAGTTCGACCGCGGCGTTCTCCTGCGCCGAGTCGTAGCCGGTGGTGGCCACCATCAGCGCCAGGTCGCAGGCGCGCGCTGCCGCCTCCAGCCCCTGGAGGCACTCGGCGAAGACCGGATGCGACAGCGTGGGCAGCACCACGCCGATGTTGGCGCTGCGCCTCGCGCGCAGGCTGCGCCCGAGCAGGTTGGGCCGGAAGTCCAGCCGCGAGGCCGCCGTGCGTACCGCGCGCGCGGCAGCTTCGCTCACCGGCGCCGATGCGTTGAGCACGCGCGACACCGTGGCCGGCGACACACGCGCTTGCCGGGCCACGTCGGTGATGGTGGCGCGCGAGCGGCGCGCCTGGGGTCGCGACTTGGTAGTCATGAAAACGATTTCGCCAGACGGACGCTAGGATGCCTGCATGTCACGACGATGACAAGGGTGGCGCGGAAGACGCGCCGATCCCTGTCGGCAGCGAGCGGCCAAGTCCGTTCGCCGAGTGACCGGAAGGCTCTTGGGGGCGAGGGTCTGTGACGCACTGCGGCGCACCAGCCTGGGTGCCCGGAACGGCGCCGCTCTCCGCTGCCCGCTGCCGCGGCAGACGCTCCGGCACGCCGCTCCGGTTCGGGCCGTCGGCTGCGCTCCGCCGGTCGATGTCCGTGCCCTGTGGTGCAGCTCGCTTGTCGGGCGGCTGATCACGGCACGCTCTCGCTCCACGCTCCCGGCGCCGGAGGCGGACAGGGATCGCGACGACCGCGGCCGCGCGGCGCGGCTACCATCCCCCCCTCACCCCGCGCAGTCATCGACCGCCACGCCACCATGATCCGTCGTCCGTTCCTCGCCTCGCTGCTCGCCACCGCCGTCGCGGCGCCGCTGGTGTTCGCCACCCCGCCGCTGGCGGCACAGACTGCCTGGCCCAGCCGACCGGTCCGCATCGCCGTGCCCACCGGCCCCGGCAGCAGCCTCGACCTGATCGTGCGCGCGATGTCCGACAAGCTCGCCGCGCGCTGGGGCCAGCCGGTGGTGGTGGAGAACAAGCCGGGCGCGGGCGGCATGCTGGGCGTCGACGTCGCCGCCAAGGCCACCGACGGCCACACGCTGGCCATCGGTTTCAACGGCCCGATCGCGTTCGCGCCCTTCCTGTACCGCCGGATGCCCTACGACCCGGCCAAGGACCTGGTGCCGGTGATCATGACGACGAGCCAGCCCAACGTGCTGGCGGTCAATGCCGACAAGGTGCCGGCCAAGACGGTGGCCGAGTTCGTGGCCTGGGGCAAGGCGCAGGGCGGCAAGGTCAACTACTCCTCGCTCGGCAACGGCAGCTCGGCCCACCTGACGATGGAGCTGTTCCTCGCCGAGGCCGGCTTCGCTGCCACGCACGTGCCGTTCAACGGCAGCCCGCCGGCGGCCATGGCCGTCGCGCAGGGCGAGGCCGACGCCACCTTCATGGTCGCGCCGGCGCTGCTGCCGCACGTGCGCAACAACAAGGTGCGGATGCTGGCCGTCAGCAGTGCGCAGCGACCCGAGTCGCTGAAGGACCTGCCCACGCTCGCCAGCGCCGGCTTCCCCAACGTCGAGAGCCTGGCCTGGAACGGCCTGTTCGCGCCGGCGGGCACGCCCGACGCGGTGGTGGCGCGCGTCAACGCCGACGTCAACGAGGTGCTGAAGGACCCGGCGGTGCGCCAGGCGCTCGACGCCCAGGGCCTGACCGTGGTGGGCGGCAGCGCGGCCGACTTCCGCCGCGCGATCGACGCCGACGTGCGGCGCTGGGGGCCGGTGATCAACCGCCTCGGCGTCAAGCTGGACTGATCCGGCTCGGGCGGTCGCCCGGCGGCGCCGCGGCCCGGCGCGCCGGCGGTCGGGGATTGACCGTGCTCAGCGCCCGCGCACCGGGTGCTGGCGCCGCGGGCGACGCCGGGACCACAATGGCGGCATGAGCTCAGACCCCCGCAATCCCTTCGCTGCCCACGACCCCTACGCGCAGGCCGGCGGCGGCCTCGCGCCCGCGTTCGGCGCGCCCCTGGCGGGCGCCGCGCCGGCCCCGGTACCGGCTGCCGCACAGGCGGCCGAGTTGGTGATCGACGTCACCGAGGCCGACTTCGAGATCCGCGTGCTCGAGCGCTCGCTCGAGGTGCCGGTGCTGCTCGACTGCTGGGCCCCCTGGTGCGGGCCCTGCCGCGCCCTCGGCCCGCTGCTCGAGAAGCTGGCGCAGGCCTACGGCGGCCGCTTCGTGCTGGCCAAGATCAACACCGACGAGGCGCCCAACCTCAGCGCCGCGCTGCGCATCCGCAGCATCCCGCTGGTGGTGCTGTTCGCGGGCGGCCGGCCGGTCGACCAGTTCGTCGGTGCGCTTCCCGAGGGCCAGATCCGCCAGTTCCTCGACAAGCACCTGGCCTCCTTCCGGCCCCCGGCCGACCCGGTCGAGGAACTGCTCGCCGCCGCCGCACAGGCCCGCTCCGAGGGCCGGCCGGAGGAGGCCGACGCCCTGCTGCACGAGGCGCTCGGCATCGATCCCGCGCATCCCGAGGTGCTGCAGGACCTGGCCGATTCGGCCCTGGGCGCCGGCGCGCACGAGGAGGCCGAGGCCCTGCTCGGGCGCGTGCCGGCCACCGCCCGCGGCGAGCGTCATGCGGCGCTGTCCAAGCGCATCGAGATGGCGCGCAACCGCCCCGGCGGCGACCCGCGCGCGCTGCTGGAGCGCATCGCCGTCGACCCGCGCGACTTCGAGGCCCGCTTCGAGCTGGCCGCGCTGCTGATGCACGACGGCGACTACCACGCCGCGTTCGACCAGCTGCTCGAGGTGGTGCTGCGCGACAAGGGCAGCGCCGAGGACAGCTGGCGCCAGCGCGCGCGGCGCCAGCTCGTCGAGTGGTTCGCGCTGTGCCCCGATGCCGAGGCCGTCAGCCGTGGCCGGCGCTACCTCGGCATGTACCTGAACTGAGACGGTGGGCGGCGCCGCGCATCCGCGCGGCCGCTCCGCTCCGCACCGTCAGCGCTGCGCCGCCCGGCGCGCATCCTCACTCGATGTCCAGCGGCGGTCGCCACTGCGCGACCGGCACCGGGCGCCAGCGGCCGGCCCCCGCCCCCAGCAGCAGGCCGCCCGCCGCCACCGCGGCGATGACGAGGTAGCTCGGCCAGAACTCGCCGTCGTAGGCGCCGAACAGGCTGGCGCGGAACGCCCGCACGACCCAGGTCAGCGGCAGGTACGGGTGCATGGCCTGGAAGGCCTCGTCGCTCAGCTCGATCGGCAGCAGCGCCCCGGCCGCCGACACCTGCACGATGAGCAGCAGCACCGCGGCGACCTTGCCCAGGTCGCCGAGCAGCCGCACCAGCGCCCAGACGATCGCGAAGAAGGCCACCGAGGTGGTCGCCAGCGTCAACGCGAAGACGGCCGGCTCGCGCAGCGGCACGCTCAGCACCAGGGCGAGCATGGCCAGCATCGCCACCGCCTGCAGCAGGACGACCGCCAGCGGCAGCGCCAGCTTGCCGGCGGCCAGCGCCAGGCGCGGGTGCCCGGCGAGCGGCTCGGGCACGCGACGCAGGTGCACGAGGAAGGCCACCATCACCGCGCCCACCCACAGCGCCAGCGGCACGAAGTTCGGCGTCAGCGCGCTGCCCTGGTTGGGCACCGGCGCCACGACCTCGACGACGGGCTGCACCGACAGCGCCAGGCCGCGCGCGCTGCCCTCGGGCCGGTCCACCGACAGCGGCAGCGAACGCCGCAGCAGCTCGAGCCCGGTGTCCAGGCGGCCTGCGCCGTCGGACAGGCGGGCCAAGCCGCCCTCCAGGGCCTGCACGCCGCCGCCGAGCTGGCGCAGCCCGCCGATCAGCGCATCGTGGCCGCGCACCAGCTCGCGCGCGCCCTCGGCCAGCGCGTCCAGCCGCCCGTCGTCGGGCAGCCTTGCGTTCAGCGCGGCCACCGCCTGCGCGGCACGCAGCGAGCCGTCGGCCAGCCCGGCGACGCCTTCCTCCAGCCGCAGCGCGCCCTGCAGCAGCCGCGCCTGGCCGTCGCGCGCGCGGTCCAGCCCGCTGCCGAGCAGCTGCGTGCCCTCGGCCAGCGGGGCGATGCCCTCGACCAGTCGCGCGCCGAACAGCGGCACCTCGTCGGCCGCTGTCTTCAGCTGCCCGAGCCCGCCCTCGAGGCGCTGGGCGCCGTCGGCCAGCGTGTCCAGGCCGCGCAGCAGTTCGCGCTGGCCCTCGGCCTGGGCCCGCGCGCCCTGACGCAGCGCGGCCAGGTCGGCCTCGGCGGGCCGGCGCGCCTCGAGCCCGCGCAGCGCGCCGGCGGCCTGGCGCACCCCGCCGCCGAGCTGCTGCGTGCCGTCGACGAGCTGGACCGCACCGCCGCGCAGGCGCTGGGCGGCCTCGACGGCAGCGCCGCTGCCGCTGGCCAGCTGCGCGCCGCCGCCGCGTGCGCGCGTGAGTCCGGCACCGAGCTCGCCCGCGCCCTGGTGCAGGTCGGCCAGCGCCGCGTGCAGCGACTCGAGGTTGCGCTGCGAGCCGGCGGCGCTGGACAGCACCAGATCCCAGCGCGCCTCGGCCAGCATCGTGTTGACGCGCTGCGCCGCCTCGGGCGCGAAACGCCGCGCGAAGCCGGCGCTGGCGTAGTTGTTGCCCTCGCTGGTGAGGATCGACAGCCGCGCGGCGCCGGGCCGCTCGCCGGGCAGCGCGAGGCGGCTGAAGTCGGCCGGGATCTCGAGCACGAAGGCCAGTTCGCCGCGCCGCATGTCGCGCCGCGCCGCCTCGGCGTCGCTGTAGCGGCGGTAGGAGAACTGGCCGTGGCGCTCGATCGCCTGCAGCACGTCGCGGCCGAGGTTGAGCTCGCGGTCGCGGTAGTGGGCCCCGGTGTCGAGGTTGACCAGGCCGGCCGGCAGCTCGCGCGTGTGCGCCGCCGGGTCCCACATCGCGTACAGGTAGATCCAGGCGTAGAGGGCGGGCACGAACAGCAGGCCGGCGCAAGCCAGCGCCAGCCGGGGATGGTCGCGCAGCAGCTGCCACTCGCACTGCACGACCTCGCGCGTCGCCTTCCACCACCCCATGCATCCGCTCCGGGTCGCTCCAAGCCGAACCATGCCGCGCCGGGCGCAGCCGCGACGATTGTGCGACGGCGCCCCGGAGCCCGAGAATCCGCGCCATGAGCGATGCCGACCCAACCGGCCGCGGTGCACGCGGCCTGGACAAGATCGACCGCCGCATCCTGCGGGTGCTGCAGGTCGACGGCCGCATCAGCAACCTGAAGCTCGCCGAGGCCGTGCACCTGTCGCCCACCGCGGTGCTCGAGCGCGTGCGTCGCCTCACGCGCGAGGGCTACATCCTCGGCTACGAGGCCCGGCTCGACCCGGCGCTGCTCGGCGCGGGGCTGCTCGTCTTCGTCGAGGTGCTGCTCGACCGCACCGTGCACGACGTGATGGACAACTTCAAGGCCGCCGTGCAGGTGCGGCCCGAGATCCTCGAGGCCCACCTGGTGGCGGGCGGCTTCGACTACCTGCTGAAGACCCGGGTGGCCGACATGCGGGCCTACCGCGAGTTCATCGGCAGCGTGATCTGGACCCTGCCCGGCGTGCGCGAAACGCGCACCTACGCGGTGATGGAGGAGGTCAAGCACACCACGCTGCTGCCGCTGTAGCGGCGCGGCGGTGCGGGATCGGTCACGCCGCGGCCGGCCGGGCCGCGGCCCGCGGGCTCGGGAGGCGGCCGCCGCGGCCGATACGAACGGCGTCGCCATCCAGTGCGAGCCCCCGATGCCCCGTACACCGCCTGCTGCCCGCCGTCCGGCCTCCGGCCCCGTGGCCGCCTTCGCCGCCCTTGCGGCCCTTGCCGCCCTGGGCGCGAGCCCACAGGCCGGCGCCGGCGAGCTGTACCTGCTGGGCGGCGTGCCGGGCGTCGGGCTCGGGTTCGCGCAGCCGCTCGGGCCGCACCTGGGGCTGCGGGCGGACTACCTGGGCCTGGGCACGCGCACCGAGCGCCGCACCGAGGAGGGCATCGACTACGACGGGCGGCTGAAGAGCGGCCGCGGCGGCATCTACGCCGACTGGTTCCCGCTCGCGGGCGGCTTCCGCATCTCGTTGGGCGTGACCTCGAACCGATACCAGCTCGACCTCGACGCCGCCGGTGCGGGCCGCACGATCAACGTCGGCGGCACCAACTACACGCTGGGCCCCGGCGACGGCTTCACCGCCCAGGTCCGGATCCCGTCCACGACGCCCTATGTCGGCATCGGCTGGGGCCACCACGCCGGCAACGGCCTGCGCCTGGGCTTCGACCTGGGGGCGTCGATCGGCCGCGCGCGGCTGGGCGTCAGCGGCCGCGGCCAGTTCGCCCAGCCGGCGGCGCAGGCCGACCTCGACCGCGAGCTGGCCGAGCTGCGCGAGGGCGTCGGCCGCGTGCGCCTGCTGCCGCAGCTGTCGCTGAGCCTGGGCTGGTCGTTCTGATCAGTCCAGCACCGCGCGCCGCCGGCCCTCGGCCTTCGCGCGGTACAGCGCCGCATCGGCCGCAGCCAGCAAGGCCTGCTCGTCGCCATGGCGAGTCGGGTCGGCGACCACGCCGCCCACGCTCAGCGTGACGTGCGGCGCCACTGGCGAGTCGCCATGGGGCAGCGCCGCGGCGTCCAGCGCCGCGACCACCCGCATCGCCTGCGTCGCCGCGCCGTTGCGGTCGGCGTGCGGCAGCAGCAGCGCGAACTCCTCGCCGCCGTAGCGCGCCACGAGGTCGGCCGGGCGCTGCGCGCAGCGCGCCAGCCCGTTGGCCACGCGCTGCAGGCACTGGTCGCCGGCCTGGTGGCCATGGCGGTCGTTGTAGCGCTTGAAGTGGTCGATGTCGGCCAGCAGCAGCGCGAAGCCCGTGCCGTGGCGCTGCAGCCGCGACCATTCCTCGCGCAGCCGGCGGTCGAAGTGGCGCCGGTTGGCGATGCCGGTCAGCGCGTCGGTCTCCGAGATGGCCTCCAGCCGTACCCGCGCCTCCTCGAGCCGCGAGTTGAGCTGCGCCAGGTCGGTCTGGCGCTGCACGAGCTCGGTCACGTCGACGCTGAAGGCGAGCCGCCCGCCGCCGGGCAGCGGGGTCTCGGTGACGCGCCGCCAGCGGCCGTCGGGCAGGCGCCGCACCGTCGTCGCGCCGTCGGCCGGCGGCGCGCGGTGCGCCGCGACGCGCTCGGCCACCCAGGCCTCCTCGCGGCCCGTGGCCTCGGGCGCCAGCCCGTGTTCGACGCTCAGCCGCAGCAGCGACTCGAACGCGAGCCCGGGCTCGATGGCGCCGGCCAGAGGCCCGTGCAGGCGGCGGAACTCCTCGTTGCACACGACGAGCCGGTCCGCGGCATCGAAGGCGACGACGGCGCAGGGCAGCCGGTCGACCAGGAGTTGCCAATCGATCCCGGGAGGGGCGGGTGTTGCCATGCGGTGGGGCCCGGCGCAGCAGGCCGCGCAGGGGCACACAGTCTAGACCCGGGCCGGGGTGCTGCCGCTCAGCGCAGGGACAGGACTTGCCCGAACGGCGCCGCCGCGCCGGCGTGCCCCGGTGGCACGGCCCACAGCACCGGGAACGGCGGCCGCGGCCCGGCCGGGCCGTCGAGGTCGGTCAGCACCAGCGCCAGGTCGGGATCGTGGCGCGCGGCCTCGGCCAGCAGGGGCGCGAAGTCGGTGCCGCCGCCGCCGGCCACCGGCGCGAGCGCCAGGCCGCCGAGGTTCAGGCCGCGGAAGCCATCGCGGCCCGGCTCGTGCACGCGCACTTCGCGCACCCGGTCGTCGCCGATCACCAGCACCAGCCGCGCCTCGAGCCGCCGCGCGACGGCGAGCAGCTCGCGCCCGAAGCGCTCCAGCAGCGCGTCGTCGATCGAGCCGGAGACGTCGAGCACGACCGCCAGCCGCGGCACGGCGCGTGCCGCGGTGCGCCCCGGCTCCCAGGGCAGCCTGCCGCCCCCCGCGGTGCGCCCGCGGTTGGCCAGCCAGCTGCGCGAAGGTCGGCTCCAGCTCGGCCCGGGCTGGCGCGACAGCGCGCGCGCCAGGCGCACCCGCAGCACCTGCTCCCAGGGCGTGTGCGTGCGCGGCAGGTCGGCCAGCAGCGTGCGCAGCAGCGAGAACTCGCCGTCGCCGGCGTGGGCGCGCTGCAGCCGCTCGGCCCAGGCGCGCGCGGCGTCGGCCTCGTCCTGCGGCGCCTCGCCGTCGCCCGGGCGCGGGCGCAGGTCGGCGCTCTGCTGGCGGCCGAGCACGCGCAGGCGCGCGGCGCGCGGGCCGTCGGGGCGTGGGGGGGCGCCGGCGGTCGGCTGGTGCTGCGGGTCGTGCCGCGGGTCGCCGGGCGCCGAGGTGCCGCGGCGTGGCTCGCGCAGCCCGCCGCCGGCCGGGTCGGCGCGGGCGTTGGAGGCGCCGCCGTCGTGCCCGTCCCGGCCGCGGCCGTCGCGTTCGGGCGGCCGGCCGCGATCGTCCGCCGCCAGGTACAGGCGCTCCACGTCCCACTGCGCGAGCGCGGCCTCGGCCGTCGTGCGCTCGCCGAGCACCTGGTCGAGCACCGCCTCCAGGCGCAGCGCCGCCGGCGGCAGCGCCAGCCAGCGCAGGTGCGCCAGCGCGCTGTTGACGATCGCGTCGGCGCACAGGTTCCACAGCCGCAGGTCGACGTCGCCGCGGCGCGCGCGCAGCTCCTCGTGCCGCTGGGCGTGGCGCAGCGCGATGTGCAGCACCTGGTGCGCCACCCAGCCGGCCTGCAGCGGCAGCGGCACGGCCTCGAAGGCCGGCCGGTAGAAGAGCGTGCGGCCGTCGGTGAACACCGGCCCGGCGGCGTCGCCGGGGTCGGCCGGGCCCGCGGCATCCGCGTCGAGGTCGCGGTGCCGGGCCCAGAGCGCCAGCGCGCCCGAGTGCGGTGCGTGCTCCAGCATGTGCTGCAGCGCGCGCTGGCCGCGGTGACGCAGCTGCGCGTCGGGAAGGTCGCCGTCAGCGCCGCCGGGCCGCATAGCGCTGGTAGGCCGGGCTCGCGAGCACCGTGGCTTCGAGGCCGCGCGCCAGCGCGCGCTCGAGCAGCAGCTCCATCGCCAGCGTCTGCACCTCGGCCAGCGGCAGCGGCGCGGCCGCCCGCAGCTCGGGCAGCTGGCCGAGGATGTCGAGCGCGCGCGCGAGCGTGGCTGCGCCGTCCTCCCCGGTGCCCACCGCGCCGAGCAGGCCGTAGATCAGGCCGTGCAGGCCGTCCAGCGTGCGCGGCAGCAGCGCCGCGGTGTCGGGGCCGGGCCGGGCGGCCAGCAGCGCCACCACGTCCGCCCCGGCCTGCAGCTCTCGCAGCACGCCGAAGAACTCGGCCGCGTTGGCCGCGCCGATGCGGCCCTGCACGAAGCTGCGCCGCGCAGCGTCCGACAGCGGCGCGCGCAGCACGTTCGAGACGTCCTCCCAGCCGCGCGGGCTGGCGCCGACGAGGTGATCCGCGGCGAGCTGCGCCTGCGTGTCGTCGAGCTTGTCGGGCCGCACCTTCAGGTAGGCCATCACCTCCGGGGCGAAGCCCTCGGCCAGCGCGTGCCCGAGGAAGGCGTCGATCGAGGCGACGACGTGGAAGTGGAACATGCGGTCGGCCAGCGCCGTGCCCATGTCGTGGCTGACCGCGCCGTGGAAGCTGGCGTTGCCGGCGGCCACCACCATCCAGCCGTCGGGCAGCACGTAGTGCCCCACGCGCCGGTCGAGGATCAGCGAGTAGGCCGAGATCTGCAGCCGCTGGTCGGCGGCGGTCAGCTCGTCGAGGAAGAGGATGCCCTCGAGCTGGTCGGGCCCGGGCAGGAACTCGGGCGGGAACCACACGGTGCGCTGCTGGCGCTCGTCGGCGAAGATCGCGCCGCGGATGTCCACCGGCTCGATCGTGGTCAGGCGCAGGTCGACCAGCGGCACCCCGTGGTGCGCCGCGAGCTGGCGCACGATGCTCGACTTGCCCACGCCGCGGGTGCCCCAGAGCATGGTCGCGCGCCGGCGCAGCGGGGCCTGCGCGTACTGCTCGATCAGCGCGGCCTTGGCTGCGGCCACCGACACCGGCGGCACGTTCATCGGGTTGGCTGCCATCGGGGCCCCCTCAGGACGCGTTCCAGGCGTCGGCGCGCAGCGGCCGTGGCGGCCGCGGCAGGCCGATGCGCGGCATCTCGCGGCGCAGGAAGAACAGGCCCATCAGCAGCGGCGGCGCCAGGTTGGCCAGCAGCCCGAGGTAGGAGCTGTACGCGTCGCCCAGGCTCTGCAGGTGCAGCGCCAGTCCGACCAGCGCGGCGCCAGCCAGCACCGGTCCGCTGCCGCGCAGCGCCACGCGCCAGCGCGCGCCGCGATGCCGCTCGTGGAAGCGCGCCGGCGGCTCGGCCAGCGTGCGCGCCAGGTGCTCCAGGGCCATCGCGATGCCGGCACGGGCCTCGTCGCTGCGGCGCGGCTCGGGGCCGCGCAGCGCGAGCTGCCCGACCCAGCCGCGCGACAGTGCCGTCAGCCGGTCCCAGCGCCGGCCCAGCACCGCAAGCAGGTCTTCGGGCAGCCGCCGCGCATCGCCCGCCGGGCGCAGCAGTTCGAGCTCGGCCGGGAAGCCCTGCACCCCGCTCACCTTGAGCTGCAGCGTGAGGCCCGCCACCTGCGCCGTCGCGCCGAGCAGCACCGGGGGCGCATGCGCGGCGGCGGGCAGGCGCTGCCGCAGCGCAGCCCAGGTGCCGCCCGCGGCGACGAACTGCCGCGCGGGCGGCACCGCGCTCAGGCGCGCCAGCAGCGCTGCGGCGTCGGCGCCCTCGGCCCAGAGCGTGGCCGGCGTGACTGGCGTGACTTGCGCGGCTGCGGCGTCCTCCGGCCCCTCGAGGACCAGCGTGCGGGTCAGCCGCTGCCGGCCCGCGGACGGCACGTCGAGCGTCCACGACTCGCGCTGTGCCGGCAGGCCCTCGGCCGCGGCGTGCGCGCGCGGCCGGAACTCGATGCGCCGCGCCGCACGGTCGCACGCCGCGAGGTCGACCGCCCAGCCCTGCCGCACGAGCGGGGCCGCCAGCTCGACGATCTCGTGGTGGGTCAGGGGCGGCTGCGGGTCCATGGCCGGGGGCGTGCGGCGTACCGTGGGAGGGGCCGGGCCGGCACCGATTCTGACCGGCCGCGGCCGCATGCCCCGCCCGCGCCGCTACAGCAGCGTCGCGTCCGTCGGCTGCCCGAGCAGCAGCCGGCCGGCGAGCTCGAACGTGGGCTCGCCCACCATCAGGTGCTGCGTGGCCACGTGCACGTCGCGCAGGCAGCGCTGCAGCGGCGAGGCGGCGAAGATCGCGTCGCCGCCGGCCAGCGCGTGCACGCGGTCGACCACGGCCGCGGCGCCGTGCGCGACGTGCGTGGCCGCGAGGCGCAGGTCGCGCCGCGCCTGCAGGCCGATGGTGCCGGCCGAGCGTGCCGTGCCGGGCGTGCCGGTCGTGCCGGATGCACCCGGCGCGGGGTCGGCCGCCGCCTCGCGCCAGGCCTCGTCCACCGCCTCCAGCGCGAAGGCGCGCGCCGCGCGCCACTGCGCCTCGGCGCGCGCCAGCGCCTCGTGCACCGCCGGCCGCTGCGCCAGCGTCCGCTGGCTGCCCTGCGGCACCTTGGAGGCCGCCAGCGCCACGAAGGCGTCGAGCGCCTGGCGGGCGATGCCCGAGGCCGTGGCCGCGATGGCCAGCGCGAGCAGCCCGAACACCGGGAAGCGGTAGAGCGCCGTGTCCACCACCGGCGGCGTGTCGAGCATGCTGGCCGTGCGCTCGGCCGGCACCCAGTGCGGCGCGATGTCGAACTCGCCGCTGCCGGTGCCGCACAGGCCGAAGCTCGTCCAGTTGTCGAGCGGCTTCACGTGCGCCGCGTCCACCACCACCGACAGCACGCGCGGCGCGCCGGCGGCCGTCTTCTCGGGCGCGCCGTCCGCGCCGGGCACGAGGCAGCCGACCACCACGACGTCGGCATGCTGCACGCCGGAGCCCCAGGCCCAGCGGCCGCTGACGACGTAGCCGCTGCCCTCGCGCGCGGCGCGGCCGCGCGGCGCGAAGACGCCGGCGCACTTGAGATGGGCGCGGCCGAAGAGCGGCGCCGCAGTGCCCGCCGGCAGCCACGCGGCGACCAGCGCGCTGGTGCTCGAGATGAAGCTGCACCAGGCCGCCGACGCATCGGCGCGCGCGACCCGCTCGACGACGCGGAAGAACTCGGCCGGGTGCAGTTCGGGGCCGCCGCAGCTGCGCGGCGTGAGCAGGCGCATCAGCCCGAGGGCCGCCAGGCCGTCGGCCAGGTCGCGCGGCAGCCGCCGCGCGGCCTCGATCTCGGCCGAGCGGCCGGCCAGCAGGGCGGCGGCGCGCTCGGCGGCCTCGATCATCGGCGGCCCGTCGCGCTCAGGGGCAGGCCGCGATCACGCCTGCCACGGCCGCGGTCAGCTTCTTGCCGTACGGCACGTGCAGGAACTCGTTGGGGCCGTGCGCGTTGCTCTTCGGTCCGAGCACGCCGCAGACCATCATCTGCGCCTTCGGGAAGCCCGCAGCCAGCATGCTCATCAGCGGGATCGTGCCGCCCTGGCCGATGTAGCCCAGCGGCGCGCCGAAGTGCGCGTTCGACGCCGCGTCGAGCGCGCGCTCGAGCCAGGGCGCGAGCTCGGGCGCGTTCCAGCCCGTCGCCCCGAGAGCGCCGGCGCGGCCGTCCGGGTGGAAGGTGACCTTGGCGTTGTACGGCGCGTTGTCCTCGAGCAGCGCCTTCAGCCGCATGCTCGCCTCGTGGCCGTCGACGAGCGGCGGCAGGCGCAGGCTGAGCTTGAAGGCGGTGTAGGGCCGCAGCACGTTGCCCGCGTTCCTCGGCTCCGGGAAGCCCTCTGCGCCGGTGACGCTGAGCGTGGGCCGCCAGGTGCGGTTGAGCAGCGCCTCGACCGGGTCGGTGGTGGTGGGCAGGGCCGTGCCGCCGTCGGCGCCGCAGGCCCAGGGGAAGCGTTTGTAGACCTCGTCCTTCAGGACCGCCGCGGTGGCCCGGGCCTGCGCGACGCGGGAGTCGGGGATCGCGCAGTGGAAGGCCTCGGGCAGCAGCCGGCCGGTGGCCGAGTCCTCGAGCCGGTCGAGCACGTGCCGCAGGATGCGGAAGCTGCTGGGCACCAGGCCGCTGGCGTCGCCCGAGTGCACGCCCTCGGTCAGGATCTCGACCTTCAGCACGCCGCTGACCATGCCGCGCAGGCTGGTGGTCAGCCACAGCTGGTCGTAGTTGCCGGCGCCGCTGTCCAGGCAGACGACGAGGGCGATGTCGCCCAGGCGGGGCTTCAGCGCGTCGATGTAGGCCGGCAGGTCGGTGGAGCCGCTCTCCTCGCAGCTCTCGATCAGGCCCACGCAGCGCGGGCGCGGCGTGCCCTGCCGGTCGAGCGCCTCGATCGCGGTGATGGCGGCGTAGACGGCGTAGCCGTCGTCGGCGCCGCCGCGGCCGTAGAGCAGACCGTTCTCGTACTTGGGCGTCCAGGGGCCGAGATCGCTGCGCCAGCCGCTGAACTCGGGCTGCTTGTCGAGGTGGCCGTAGAGCAGCACGGTGTCGGTGCTGCCCGGCTTCGTCGCGGGGATGTCGAAGAAGATCACCGGCGTGCGGCCGGGCAGGCGGATCACCTCGAGCTTCAGGCCGGCCACCTTGCGGCTCTCCACCCAGCGCGCGGCGTCGGTGACGACGCGGTCGAGCAGGCCGTGCGCGGCCCAGTCGGCGTCGAACATCGGGCTCTTGGCCGGCACCTTCACGTACTCGGTGATGGCCGGGACGATGCGCTCGTCCCACGCTTCGGAGGCGAAGGCCTCGAGCGCGGCGGCTTCCGCGGTGCGGGCGGGGGCGTTCATGCGGCGTGCTCCTCGGGCGGGCGGCCAGTGTAGGGCCGCCCGAGCCACTGCGTCAGCGCCCCGATCACCTCGGCGCGCTCGGGCTCGTTGAAGATCTCGTGCGCCAGCCCCGGCCACTGCCGTGCGGTCAGCACCCCGCCGGGCGCGGCGGACGCGAACGCGGCGCTGCCGGCCGGCGCCACGCAGCGGTCGGCCCCGGCCCACATCAGCAGCGTCGGCACCCGCCAGCGCGGCGCGAGCTGCCGCACCAGCGCGCCGCCATCGACGATGAAGCGCACCAGCGCCGGCGTCACGCGGTCGTGCACCAGCGGGTCGGCGGTGTAGGCCGCGACGACGGACGGGTCGCGGCTGATCCACGCCGGCTGCAGGCCATTGCCCAGCGCGAGGCCCGGCGCCAGGGGGCCCAGCACGGCGAGCAGCAGCTTCTGGAGCCCGTTCATGCCGGGGTCGAGCGCGGGCGAGGACAGCACCAGCGCGTCCACCTCGCGCTGCCAGCGCGCGGGCAGCTCCGCCAGCCCCTCCGCGACGTGGCGTGCCGCGACCAGCCCGCCCATGCTGTGGCCGAGCAGCACGTGGCGGCCGCCGTCGCGGAAGTTGTCCATCACCTGCGTCACGTCGGCCAGCAGCGCCAGCGGGTGCGGCAGCGCGCCGCGCCGGCCCTCGCTGCGGCCGTGGCCGCGCTGGTCGTGCGCGAGCACGTGCCAGCCGGTGGCGTTGAGCGCCGCGGCCACGTGCTCGTAGCGGCCGACGTGCTCGCCCAGGCCGTGCACGATCTGCACCGTGCCCCGGGCCGTGGCGGCGCCGCCGGCCGTCGCGGGCCAGCGGCGCACGTGCAGGCGCAGGTGCAGGTCGTCGTCGGTGATCAGCGTGTGGGTCGTCATCGGGGGCGTCGTGCGCGATGCCGCGCCGTTCCCCGGGATTGCACCACGCCGCTATCCTCCCTTCATGGACGACACCTTCTTCGGCCTCGAGCTCGCGCCCTCGGGCGTGGCCCACCTGCAGCTCAACCGCCCCGAGCGCATGAACACGCTGGCGCCGGCCTTCTTCCCGGCGCTGCGCGACGCCGTGCAGCGCCTGAGCGCCGAGGGCCGCGCGCGCGTGCTGGTCGTCAGCTCCACCGGCCGGCACTTCAGCGCCGGCATGGCGCTCGAGGTGTTCGCCGGCGGCAGCGAGCTGGCCGAGCTGCTGCACCTGCGCGACGCGCGCCAGCGCCTGGCCTTCCAGGACCACCTGCGCCAGCTGATGCGCTGCTTCGACGTGCTGGAGCAGGCGCGCTTTCCGGTCATCGCCGCCATCCAGGGCGGCTGCATCGGCGGCGCGCTCGACCTCGCGGCCGCCTGCGACCTGCGCGTGGCCAGCGCCGACGCCTTCTTCACGGTGCAGGAGATCCACATCGGCATGGCCGCCGACCTCGGCGTGCTGCAGCGGCTGCCGAAGATCGTGCCGCCGGGCGTGGCGCGCGAGATGGCCTTCACCGGCGAGCGCGTCGGCGCGGAGCGGGCGCTGGCCGTCGGCCTGGTCAACGCGGTGCGACCCGACGCGGCGGCTGCCCTCGAGCACGCGTTGCAGCTCGCCCGCGCGATCGCCGCCAAGAGCCCGCTGGCGATCGCCGGCACCAAGATGGCGCTGAACTACGCGGTCGACCACCCGACGGCCGACGCGCTCGAGCAGATGACGCTGCTGCAGAGCGCCATCTTCGACCTCGGCGAGATGGGCCGCGCGATCGCGGCCTGGAAGGCCAAGGGCGAGGCGGCGTTCGACGCGTTGGCGCCGGTGCGGCCGGTGTAGGGCCGGGGCGCGCGCCGGCCGTTGCCGCCCGCGCGGCCGCCGGCGCCAGCGGTCTACAGCGCGAAGTCGTAGTCGATGACCACCGGCGCGTGGTCGCTGAAGCGCTCGGCGGTGTAGATCTGCTCGCGCCGCGCGGTGGCCGCGAGAGCCGGCGTGGCGAGGTGGTAATCGAGCCGCCAGCCCACGTTCTTGGCGCGCGCCTGGCCGCGCTGGCTCCACCAGGTGTATTGCTCGGGGTGCGGGTTCAGCGTGCGGAACACGTCCACCAGCCCGCCCTGGGTCAGGAGTCTGGTCATCCAGGCCCGCTCCTCGGGAAGGAAGCCGCTGTTCTTCTGGTTGCCCTTCCAGTTCCTGAGGTCGATCTCCTGGTGCGCGATGTTGATGTCGCCCACCAGGATGAACTCGCGCTCCCGGCGCAGCGTCTGCAGGTGGCGGTAGACCTTGTCGAGGAAGCGGAACTTGGCCTCCTGGCGCTCGGGGCCGCTGGAGCCGCTCGGGAAGTAGCAGCTGATCAGGCTCAGCTTGCGCGTGGCGGTGTCGTAGCGGGCCTCGACCCAGCGGCCCTCTGCGTCGAACTCGCCCCGGTCGAAGCCGAACCGCAGGTCGCTCGGCGGCTTGCGCAGGTACAGGCCGACGCCGGAATAGCCCTTCTTCTCGGCGAAGTGGAAGTGCCCGTCGAGGCCGCCCGCGCCGCCGATCCGCTCGAAGCGGCCGGCCACGTCCGCGGCCTGGGCCTTGAGCTCCTGCACGCCCATACAATCCGCACCCGCTCCGGCCGCCCAGGCGACGAAGCCCTTGTCGGCTGCCGAGCGGATGCCGTTCAGGTTCAGCGTGACCAGCCGGAAAGACACCCTTCCGCCCCTTGCCTCGTATTGAATCGCGCCGCCCCGATGACGACCGCCGCCGACCCGTCGATTGCGCAGGAGTTCGTCCGCTTCGCGGTGCAGACCGGCGTGCTGCGCTTCGGCGAGTTCCGCACGAAGGCCGGCCGCTCCAGCCCGTACTTCTTCGATGCCGGGCGCTTCGACGACGGCGCCAAGCTCGGTCGTCTCGCAGAATTTTACGCACGCCGCCTCGCGGCGAGCGGCCTGCAGTTCGACATGCTGTTCGGGCCCGCGTACAAGGGCATCCCGCTGGCGGCGACGCTGGCTGTCGCACTGGCCGCGCGCGGCCGCAGCGCGCCGTTCTCCTACAACCGCAAGGAAGCGAAGGACCACGGCGAGGGCGGAACGCTGGTCGGCGCGAGGCCGTCCGGCCGCATCCTGATCGTCGACGACGTCATCTCCGCGGGAACCTCGGTGCGCGAATCCATCGCCCTGCTGCAGGCCGCCGGCGCCACGCCGGTGGCGGTGCTGGTCTCGCTCGACCGGCAGGAGCAGGCCACCGACGGCGGGCGCGACGTGCCGTGGAGCGCGATGCAGTACGTGCAGCGCGAGCTCGGCCTGCAGCCGCTGGCGATCGCCACCCTCGAGGACCTGCTCGCCGTGCTGCGCGACTCCGCCGACCCGGCGCTGGCTGCGCACGCCGGCCCTGTGCAGGCCTACCGCGAGCGCTACGGAGTC
The DNA here is from genome assembly GCA_020248915.1 of Rubrivivax sp. Classification (GTDB taxonomy): domain Bacteria; phylum Pseudomonadota; class Gammaproteobacteria; order Burkholderiales; family Burkholderiaceae_C; genus Rubrivivax. The sequence continues at coordinate 332,283 of JADCGP010000003.1, forward strand.
TGAGGTGACGCAGCCAGCCGTGCTCGCCTCGCCGTCCCCGTGGGGGGCGCCCGGCCCGGTCCCCCTGCCAGGGCGGTGCTGAGATGCGCGCCGCCGTTCCCTGCGCCGCCTTCCTGCTGGCCGCCGTGGCGGCGGCCGGGGCCGGCAGCGCCGTGGCACAGACGCCGGTGAAGCCCGGCGAGGGGATCTTCACCTGTGTCGACGAGCGCGGGCGCCGGCTGACTTCCGACCGGCCGATTCCTGAGTGCGTGGCCCGCGAGCAGCGGCTGTTGAACCGGGACGGCTCGCTGCGCCAGGTGATCCCGCCCACGCTGACGGCGGAGGAGCGGGCCGCGAAGGAGGCGCGCGAGCGGCTCGCCGCCGAGGACCGCGCCGCGCAGCAGGACGCCGTGCGTCGCGACCGCAACCTGCTGCAGCGCTTCCCGAACGAGGCGGCGCACCAGCGTGCGCGCCAGGCGGCCCTCGAGCCGGCGCAGACGGCGCTGGCCAACACCGACCGGCGGCTCGCCGACCTGGCCCGCGAGCGGCTGCCGCTGACAAGCGAGGCCGAGTTCTACGCCGGCAAGGCGCTGCCGCCGAAGCTCAAGACGTCCATCGACGCCAACGATGCCGCCGTCGAGGCGCAGAAGGCGGCCCGCGTGACCCAGGCGGCCGAGGTGGCTCGGGTCACGGCTCTGTTCGACGCCGAGCTCGAACGGCTGCGCAAGCTGTGGTCGGGCGCGCCGGCCGGGTCGCTGGGCCCGCTGCCGCAGGGCGCGGCCATGCCGGCCACGCCTGGCTCGGCGCCGAGCCAGGCCGCCGCACCGCCAGCGGCATCGGCATTGCCGGCGCCGCCGCCTCCGCGCTGAGGCTGCGCTCGGGCCGCGCCTGCGCCGGGAGCTGGCCGCGTCGCCACGCCCGTTGCCGGCCGCCCGGCTCAGGGTGCGAGCTTGCGGCGCAGCAGTTCGGAGGCCTGCGCCGGGTTGGCCTTGCCCTGGCTGGCCTTCATCACCTGGCCGACGAGCGCATTGAACGCCTTGTCCTTGCCGGCGCGGAACTCGTCGACGCTCTTCGGGTTGCGCGCGATCACCTCGTCGACGATCGCCTCGAGGGCGCCGGTGTCGTTCATCTGCGCCAAACCGAGCCGCGCGATCACCTCGTCGACCTCCGCCGCGCCGCCCCACAGCGCGTCGAACACCTGCCGCGCGCCGTTGTGCGACACCGTGCCGTCGGCCACGCGGCCGATCAGCGCGGCCAGCACGCCCGGCGCGATCGGCGCCGCGCCGATCCCGATGCCCTCGGCGTTGAGCCGCTTGCTGAACTCGCCCATCAGCCAGTTCGCGGCCTGCTTGGCCCAGACCGCGCGTGGCGGCCCGCCCGCGAGGGCCAGGCCGGCGTCGCGCACGGCCTCGTAGTAGCGGGCAAAGGCGGGCGCCTGCGTCATCGCCTGCGCGTCGTAGGGCGCCAGCCCGTCGTCACGCTGCAGCCGCGCGGCCATCGCGCCGGGCAGCTCGGGCAGCGACGCGCGCACCTGCTCCACCCAGCCGGGCGCGATGACCAGCGGCGGCAGGTCCGGATCGGGGAAGTAGCGGTAGTCGTGCGCGTCTTCCTTGCTGCGCATCGCCCGCGTCTCGCCGCTGTCGGGGTCGAACAGCACCGTGGCCTGCTCGACCGGCAGGCCGTCCTCGACGCGATCGATCTGCCACTGGACCTCGAAGTCGATCGCCTGCTGCAGGAAGCGGAAGCTGTTGAGGTTCTTGATCTCGCGCCGCGTGCCGAAGGGCTGCCCGGGGCGGCGGACGCTGACGTTGGCATCGCAGCGGAAGCTCCCCTCCTGCATGTTGCCGTCGCAGATGCCGAGCCAGACGACCAGCGCGTGCAGCGCGCGCGCGTACTCCACCGCCTCGACGCTCGCGCGCATGTCGGGCTCGGAGACGATCTCCAGCAGCGGCGTGCCGGCGCGGTTGAGGTCGATCCCGGACATGCCGTGGAAGTCCTCGTGCAGGCTCTTGCCGGCGTCCTCCTCGAGGTGCGCGCGCGTCAGCCGCACGCTGCGCGGCCGGCCCTCCAGCACGAAGTCGATCCGGCCGCCCTGGACGACCGGCACCTCGTACTGGCTGATCTGGTAGCCCTTGGGAAGGTCGGGGTAGAAGTAGTTCTTGCGCGCGAAGATCGACAGCGGCGCGATGCGCGCACCGACGGCCAGGCCGAAGCGGATGGCGCGCTCGACCGCACCGCGGTTGGGCACCGGCAGCGTGCCGGGCAGCGCAAGGTCGACCGCACAGGCCTGGGTGTTGGGCTCCGCCCCGAAACGCGTGCTGGCGCCGCTGAACATCTTGCTGGCCGTGCTGAGCTGGGCGTGGGTTTCCAGGCCGATGACGACCTCCCAGCCGCGCACCAGCGGCGCCGGGCCCGCGGCGCTCACTGCGGCCTCCGCGCGTGCCAGTCGGTGGCCTGCTGCAGCGCGTGCGCGGCGTGCAGCAGCGCACCCTCGGCGAAGTAGTCGCCGATCAGCTGCAGCCCCACCGGCAGGCCGCCTTCGCCGAAGCCGGCCGGCACGCTCATCCCCGGCAGCCCGGCCAGGCTCGCCGGCAGCGTGAAGATGTCGGCCAGGTAGGCCTGGACCGGGTCGTCCGCGCCGGCGCCGAGCTTCCAGGCCACGGTCGGTGCCACCGGGCCGGCGATCAGGTCGCAGCGGCCGAAAGCGGCGCGGAAGTCGTCGGCGATCATCCGGCGCAGCTTCTGCGCCTGCAGGTAGTAGGCGTCGTAGTAGCCATGCGACAGCACGTAGGTGCCGATCATGATCCGGCGCTTGACCTCGGCGCCGAAGCCCTCGCTGCGGGTCTTGCGGTACATGTCGGCCAGGTCCGCATAGCGCGCGGCGCGGTGGCCGTAGCGCACGCCGTCGAAGCGCGACAGGTTCGAGCTCGCCTCGGCCGGGGCGATGATGTAGTAGACGGGGATCGAGAGCTCGGTGCGCGGCAGGCTCACGTCGAGCAGCGTCGCGCCGAGCTTCTCGAGCTCGGTCAGTGCCGCGCGCACCGCGGCGGCCACGTCCGGCGCCAGCCCGGGCGGGAAGAACTCAGCGGGCAGCCCGATGCGCACGCCCTGCAGCGGGCGCGCGGCGCTGGCCCCCGGGCGCGGCGCGCGCATCGCGGCGGCGTAGTCCTGCGGCGGCCGCGCGGCGCTGGTGGCGTCGCGCGGGTCGTGGCCGCTCATCGCCGACAGCAGCAGCGCGCAGTCCTCGGCGCTGGTGCCCAGCGGGCCGGCTTGGTCGAGGCTGCTCGCGAAGGCGATCATGCCGTGCCGGCTGCACACGCCGTAGGTGGGCTTGATGCCGGTGATGCCGCAGAACGCGGCCGGCTGGCGGATCGAGCCGCCGGTGTCGGTGCCGGTGGCGCCGGCAACCAGGCCGGCGGCCACCCCGGCCGCCGAGCCGCCCGAGCTGCCGCCGGGCACGCGGCTGCGGTCCCAGGGGTTGCGCGTCGGGAAGAAGGCCGAGTTCTCGTTGGCCGAGCCCATCGCGAACTCGTCGCAGTTGAGCTTGCCCAGGCACACGGTGCCGGCTCCGGGGGCGCCGCCCGGCTCGCCGGCGCCGAGCCGCGCCACGACGGTGGCGTCGAACGGGCTGCGGTAGCCGGCCAGCATCCGCGAGCCCGCGGTGCTGGGCTGGCCGCGGGTGACGAAGATGTCCTTGTGCGCGATCGGCACGCCGGCCAGCGGGCCCGAGTCGCCGCGCGCCCGTGCCGCGTCGGCGGCGTCGGCGGCCGCCAGCGCACCCTCGGCGTCGACCGCCAGGAAGGCGCCCAGGCCGTCGGGCCGGCGCTGCTCGGCCTCGATGGCGGCCAGCAGCGCGGCGGTGGCCTCGCGGCTGGACAGCGCGCGCTCGTCCAGCGCGCGGGCGAGCGCGGCCACGCCCCGGGGCAGGCCGGCCGGTGGCGCGGCGCTCACTCGATCACCTTCGGCACCAGGAACAGGCCGGCCGCGACTTCGGGCGCGCTGGCCTGGTTGGCGGTGCGCTCGTCGACCTCGGTGACCGCGTCCTCGCGCAGCGGCGCGGCCACCTCGTGCAGCGCCGACAGCGGCGTGTACAGCGGCTCGACGCCGCGCGTGTCCACCGCGCTCATCCGCTCGACGATGCGGAAGAAGCCGTTGAGCTGGCCGAGCAGCGCCGCCTGCTCGGCGGGCTGCAGCTCGAGCCGCGCCAGGTCGGCGATGCGGCGCACGTCTTCGTGGGTCAGGGCCATCGGGTCTTCGCGGCCGCCGCGGCAGCGCGCCGCCCGCGCCCGCGCGGCCGGCCACGGCCACCGGACGGTGGGGATGTCGTGGGGGTTGCAGTATTATCGCCGGCTACTTTGCCGCGCCCCGCGGCTCCCGCGAGAGCAACTGCCGGAGCCCCCCGAGGGGCCACGAGGATCCGCCGTACCGGCCGCCCGCCTCCGCGCTGCCGGCCTGTCGCCTGCCCCGCCGACCCGCCCTGCCGGCCGCGCCCGACCCCGCCCCGACCATGTTCGCCTCCCTGCGCCGTTACGTCTCCAACGACCTCGCCATCGACCTCGGCACCGCCAACACGCTGATCTACGTGCGCGGCAAGGGCATCGTCCTCGACGAGCCCTCGGTGGTCGCGATCCGCCACGAGGGCGGCCCGCAGGGCAAGAAGACGATCCAGGCCGTCGGCAAGGCCGCCAAGGCCATGCTCGGCAAGGTGCCCGGCAACATCGAGGCCATCCGGCCGATGAAGGACGGCGTGATCGCCGACTTCACCGTCACCGAGCAGATGCTCAAGCAGTTCATCCGGATGGTGCACCCGCGCTCGATGCTCAAGCCGAGCCCGCGCATCATCATCTGCGTGCCCTGCGGCAGCACCCAGGTCGAGCGACGAGCGATCCGCGAGAGCGCCCTGGGCGCCGGCGCGAGCGAGGTCTACCTGATCGAGGAGCCGATGGCGGCCGCCATCGGCGCCGGGCTGCCCGTCAGCGAAGCCTCCGGCTCGATGGTGGTGGACATCGGCGGCGGCACCACCGAGGTCGGCGTCATCAGCCTGGGCGGCATGGTCTACAAGGGCTCGATCCGCGTCGGCGGCGACAAGTTCGACGAGGCCATCATCAACTACATCCGCCGCAACTACGGCATGCTGATCGGCGAGCCCACGGCCGAGAGCATCAAGAAGACGATCGGCAGCGCCTTCCCGGGCAGCGAGGTCAAGGAGATGGAGGTCAAGGGCCGCAACCTCTCCGAGGGCGTGCCGCGCAGCTTCACGATCTCGTCCAACGAGATCCTGGAGGCCCTGACCGACCCGCTGAACCAGATGGTCTCCGCGGTGAAGAACGCGCTCGAGCAGACGCCGCCCGAGCTCGGGGCCGACATCGCCGAGCGCGGGATGATGCTCACCGGCGGCGGCGCGCTGCTGCGCGACCTCGACCGGCTGCTCGCCGAGGAGACCGGCCTGCCGGTGCTGGTGGCCGAGGACCCGCTGAGCTGCGTCGTGCGCGGCTGCGGCATCGCGCTGGAGCGGATGGAGCGGCTGCCGACGATCTTCACGTCGGAGTAAGCCGCTGCCCGTGGCGCGCACGGCCGGTCGCCGCGCGCGCGACAATCGGCGCCCACCATGCCGCTCGGCACGATCGACCGCACCCCGCCGCCGTTCTTCCGCCAGGGCCCTTCGGCGGCCACGCGGCTCGTCTTCTTCTCCGCACTGGCCGTCTTCCTGATGGTGGCCGACGCGCGCCTGGGCTTCGTCGAGCCGTTGCGCGCCGGGCTGGCGGTGGCGCTGCTGCCGCTGCAGCGCGCGCTGCTGGTGCCGGTGGAGATGGCGCGCGGCGGCGGCCAGTACCTGCAGCGCCTGGATGATGCGCTGGCGTCCGAGCGTGCCGCGCGCGAGAAGCTCGCCGCGCAGGCGGCCCTGCTGGCCACCGCGGAGCAGCAGGCCGCCGAGGCCGCCCGGCTGCGCGCGCTGCTGGCGCTGCAGCCCGCGCTGCCGGTGCCGGCGGTGCCGGCCGAGGTGCTGTACGAGGCTGCCGACCCGTACTCGCGCAAGCTCTTCGTCGACCGCGGCCGCACGCACGGTGTCGAGCTCGGCGCGCCGGTCGTCAACGAGGCCGGCGTGCTCGGGCAGGTGACGCGCGTGTACCCGCTGACCAGCGAGGTCACGCTGCTGGCCGACAAGGACGCGGCGATCCCGGTCCTCAACGTCCGCACCCAGCAGCGCGCGGCGGCCTTCGGCGGGGCCGGCGGCGGCCAGATGGAGCTGCGCTTCACGTCGGCCAACGCCGACGTCCAGGCCGGCGACGCGCTGCACACCGGCGGCCTGGACGGCATCTACCCCCCGGGGCTCCCGGTGGCGGTGGTGGCGGCCGTCGAGCGGCGTGTCGAGTCGGGGTTCGCCCGCGTGCTGCTGAGGCCGGCGGCGCCCCCCGACGGGGTGCGCTTCGTGCTGCTGCTGCAACCCGCCTCGGTGCGGCTGCCGCCGCGCCCCGACGCGGAGCCCGCACCTGCGGCGGGCGGCCGGGCCGACCACGTGCTGAAGACGCCGCGCCGCGCAGCCGGCGGGGCCTCCGCGCCGTGACCCGCGCGGACCGGGCGGCGGCCCGGCGCGCGCCGGTCGCCGGCGTGGCGCCGCCGGGGAGGGCTGGCCGATGATCATGCCGCGCGGGTCCGACCAGCTGCTGCTGCCGGCCAATCCGCTGTTCATCGGCTTCACGCTGCTGGTGGCTCTGGGGCTGAACATGCTGCCGCTCGGGCGCGTGCCCGGGCTGCCGGACTGGCTGGCGCTGGTCCTGGTGTTCTGGAACGTGCACCAGCCGCGCCGCGTCGGCGTCGGCGTGGCCTTCCTGTTCGGGTTGACGATGGACGTGCACGAGGGGGCGCTGCTCGGGCAGCACGCGCTGGCCTACACGCTGCTGTCGTTCTTCGCGATCACCGTGCACCGGCGGCTGCTGTGGTTCGGGGTGCTCGAGCAGGCGCTGCAGGTGCTGCCGCTGTTCGCCGCGGCGCACCTGGTCTCGCTGCTGGTGCGCCTGGCCGCCGGCGGCATATTCCCGGGCTGGTGGGTGCTGGCGGCGCCGCTGGCCGAGGCGCTGCTGTGGCCGCTGGCGGTGCTGCTGCTGCTCGCCCCCCAGCGGCGGCCGCCCGACCCCGACGAGAATCGACCGCTGTAGCCGCCGCCTGCCCCGATGACCGAACTGCGCGACGTCGAACGCGAACTCGGCCGCTTCCGTGGGCGGCTGCTGGCCGCGGCCGTGTTCGTGCTGGCCGGCTTCGCGCTGCTGGCGGCGCGGCTGGTGCACCTGCAGGTGTTCCGGCACGAGGAGCTGGCCACGCAGGCCGAGAACAACCGCATCGCCGTCGTGCCGATCGTGCCCAACCGCGGCATGATCGTCGACCGCAACGGCGTCGTGCTGGCCACCAACTACTCGGCCTACACGCTGGAGATCGCGCCCAAGCAGGTGCCGGGCGGTGCGGCTGCGCTCGATGCGCTGATCGACGAGCTGGCCCGGATCGTGGACATCCAGCCGCGCGACCGCAAGCGCTTCCGGCGCCAGCTCGAGGAGAACAAGGGCTTCGAGTCGCTGCCGATCCGCACCAAGCTCAGCGACGAGGAGGTGGCCCGCTTCATGGCGCAGCGCTTCCGCTTCGCCGGCGTCGACGTCAAGGCACGCCTGTTCCGCAACTATCCGCTCGGCGAGACGGGCAGCCACCTGCTCGGGTACATCGGCCGCATCAACCAGGCCGAGAAGAAGGCGATGGAGGACTGGCCCGACGAGCGCCAGGCCAACTACGAGGGCACCGAGTACATCGGCAAGCTGGGCCTGGAGCAGGCCTACGAGACCGAGCTTCACGGCACCACCGGCGTCGAGGAAGTCGAGACCAGCGCCGGCGGACGCCCGGTGCGGCGCCTGGCCAGCACGCCGCCGACGCCCGGCAACCAGCTGTGGCTGTCGGTGGACATCCGGTTGCAGGCGCTGGTCGAGGAGCTGTTCGGCGAGCGCCGCGGCGCCCTGGTGGCGATCGACCCGCGCAACGGCGAGATCCTCGCCTTCGTCAGCAAGCCCACCTTCGACCCCAACCTGTTCGTCGACGGCATCGACGTCGAGAGCTGGCGCGAGCTCAACGAGAGCATCGACAAGCCGCTGCTGAACCGGGCGCTGCGCGGCACGTACCCGCCGGGCAGCACCTTCAAGCCCTTCATGGCGATGGCCGCGCTGACCTCGGGCAAGCGGGCCGCGACGACGACGGTGCAGGACGGCGGCACCTTCCAGTTCGGCAACCACACCTTCCGCAGCCACGGCGACAAGGGCCTCGGCCCGGTGGACATGACGCGCTCGATCGTCAAGAGCAGCAACGTCTACTACTACTCGCTGGCCAACGAGATGGGCGTCGACCTGATGCACGAGCACCTGTCGCCCTTCGGGTTCGGCAGCCGCACCGGCATCGACCTGGAGGGCGAGCTCACCGGCGTGCTGCCGTCCACTGCTTGGAAGCGGCGCGCGTACAAGAAGCCCGAGCAGCAGCGCTGGTACGCCGGCGAGACGATCTCGCTGGGCATCGGGCAGGGCTACAACAACTTCACGATGCTGCAGCTGGCCAAGGCGACGGCGACGCTGGTCAGCGGCGGCGAGCGGCATGCGCCGCGCCTGGTGCGCCAGGTGCAGGACGTGATCACCGGGGACAGGCGCCCGGTCGAGCGGCCGCCGCTGGCGCCCCTGGCGCTGCGGCCCGAGGACGTCGAGGTGATCGTGCGCGCGATGCACCTTGTCACCCAGGAAGGCACGTCGACGCGCGTGTTCGCCGGGGCGCCGTACCGGAGTCTGGGCAAGACCGGGACCGCGCAGGCGGTGGGCATCCGCCAGAACGAGAAGTACAACGCCGCCAAGCTCGAGGAGCACCAGCGCGACCACTCGCTGTACATCGCCGCCGCCCCGCTGGAGGCGCCGTCGGTGGCGCTGGCCGTGGTCGTCGAGAACTCCGGCTTCGGCGCCGAGGCGGCGGCGCCGATCGCGCGCCGCGTCTTCGACTACCTGCTGCTCGGCCAGTACCCGAGCGAGGAGGACATCGCTCTCACGCGCCAGGGCCGCGCGGCAGCGCCGGTGGGCACGCCGCGGCGCGCCGTCGAGGTGCCGCTGCCGGGGCAGGTGGCCGCGGCGGTCCCGCCCTTGCCTGCCGCACCTGCCGCCAGCGCCGCCGCCCCGTTGCGCGTGGCGACCACGCGATGAGCGCGGTCTTCGAGCGCCCGTCCCTCTGGCTGCGCCTGCGGCCGGTGTTCGGCGGCTTCGACGGGCCCCTGTCGCTGGCCATCGCGATCCTGGCTGCCCTCGGCCTGCTGGCCATGTATTCGGCCGGCTACGACCACGGCACCCGTTTCGTCGACCACGGCCGCAACATGCTCATCGCGCTGGCGGTGCTGTTCGTCGTGGCGCAGGTCAACCCGCAGCGGCTGCAGCAGGCGGCGGTTCCGCTGTACGTCCTGGGCGTCGTGCTGCTGCTGGCGGTGGAGCTGGCAGGCATCACGCGCAAGGGCGCAACGCGCTGGCTGGACATCGGCGTCATCGTCATCCAGCCCAGCGAGATGATGAAGATCGCGATGCCGCTGATGCTGGCATGGTGGTTCCAGAAGCGCGAGGGCCAGCTGCGTGTCCCCGATTTCCTGTTGGCGGGCGCGCTGCTGGCCGTGCCGGTGGGCCTGGTGATGAAGCAGCCCGACCTGGGTACCGCGCTGCTGATCCTCTTCGCCGGCGTCTACGTGATCTTCTTCGCCGGGCTGTCGTGGAAGCTCGTCATCCCCGCGCTGGCGCTCGGTGCGGTCGGCATCCTCGCACTGGTGTTGAGCGCCGACCGCATCTGCCAGCCAGGCGTGGACTGGCCGTTCCTGCGCGAGTACCAGCGCACTCGCGTGTGCACGCTGCTCGACCCGACGAAGGATCCGCTCGGCAAGGGTTTCCACATCCTGCAGGGCATGATCGCCATCGGCTCGGGCGGCCTGGCTGGCAAGGGTTTCATGCAGGGCACGCAGACGCACCTGGAGTTCATCCCCGAGCGCACGACCGACTTCATCTTCGCCGCGTTCTGCGAGGAGTTCGGTCTGGCCGGCGTGCTGGTGCTGCTGGCGGCGTTCACGTTCCTGATCTTCCGCGGCCTGATGATCGCGGCCGACGCGCCCACGGTGTTCACGCGGCTGCTGGCCGGCGCGGTGACGATGGGCTTCTTCACCTATGCCTTCGTCAACATGGGCATGGTCAGCGGCATCCTGCCGGTCGTGGGCGTGCCGCTGCCCTTCGTCAGCTACGGCGGCACCGCGATGGTCACGCTCGGGCTCGGGCTCGGCATCCTGATGTCGATCGCGCGCAGCCGGCGGCTGATGGTGTCGTGAGGCCACGGCGGGCCGGCTGTGAGCGTGCTTTGACGGTGAGCGCGTCGTGAAGCTGGCCGTCGTGGGCGCCGGTGCGATGGGGCTGCCGATCGCGGCGCGGCTGGTCGCGCTCGGCCACGGCGTGACGGTGCGCGACATCGACCCGGAGCGCGAGGCGCTGGCGCGCAGGGCCGGCTGCGCGCTCGCGCCGACGCCGGCGCTCGCCGCCGACGGCGCCGACGCGGTGCTGGTGGTCGTGGTCGACGCGGCGCAGCTGCGCGCGGTGCTGCACGGCGCCGACGGCCTGCTGCGGGCGCCAGCCCTGCCGCGCGCGGTGCTGCTGTGCCCGACGATCGGGCCGGCCGACGCCGAGGCCGCGGCGGCCTCGCTGTCTGCCCGCGGCATCGACGCGCTGGATGCCCCGATGTCGGGGGGCCCGGCGCGTGCCGCCGACGGCACGATGAGCCTGATGGTCGGCGCTCCGGAGGAGGTGTTCGAGCGCTGGCGGCCGCTGCTGCTGCAGCTGGCCGCGCGCCTGTTCCACGCCGGCCCGCGCGCCGGTGACGGCGCCCGCACCAAGCTGGTCAACAACCTGCTCGCGGCGGTCAACCTTGCCGGCGCCGCGGAGGCGCTGGCGCTGGCCGAGCGGCTCGGGCTCGACCCGGCGGCGACGCTGGACGTCATCGAGCAGAGCAGCGGCCAGAGCTGGATCGGCAGCGACCGGATGCGGCGCGCGCTGGCCGGCGACGCGCGCGTGCTGGCCCGCACGGCGCTGCTGGCCAAGGACTCGGCGCTGGCGCTGGAGGCGGCCGCCGCCGCCGGCTTCGCCGCGCCGCTCGGGCGCGCCGCAGCGGCGCGCTTTGCCGCCGCGCTGCGCGCCGGCGCGGGCGCGCTCGATGACGCCAGCCTGTGGCAGCGTGCGCGCCGCCCCCGCCGCCCCCGCCGCCGCACGGGCCGTTGACGCGGGGGCGCTTACTCGCTCGAAGCCGCAAGGCGGCCTCCGGTGCGGCCCGCGGGCAGTGCGGTGCGCCCGCCACGGGGCCGTGCGCCCTCAGCGCGCACCGCTGTCGCGCGGCAGCCGCACCGTGAACAGCGCGCCCGGCAGGCGCGCGGTGTCCCCGCTGCGCGGCCGGGCATCGGCCAGGCTGACGCTGGCACCGTGGCGCTGGGCGACTTCCATCACGATCGCCAGGCCGAGGCCGCTGCCGTCCACCGGCGCCTCGATCGAGCGGTAGAAGGGCTGGAACACGAGCTCGCGCTCGGCCGGCGGGATGCCGGGCCCGGTGTCTTCGACCTGCAGCACCACCGCCTGCCCGCCCGGCTCGGGCAGCACGCGCGCGGTGACGACGCCGCCTTCGGGCGTGTAGCGCAGCGCGTTGTCGACGAGGTTGCGCACCATCTCGCCCAGCAGCACCGGCTCGGCCAGCACGCGCGCCCCGCCGGGGTCGGTCCCGGTCGTCGCGGGCACACCCTCCGGGCCCTCGTAGCCCAGGTCGATGCGGCGCTCGATGGCGCGCGGCACGAAGTCGCGCACGACGGCGCGCGTCACCGCCCCCAGGTCGACCCACTGCCGCCGCAGCCGCTCGCCGCTGTCCTCGGCGCGCGCCATCGCCAGCAGCTGGTTCACCATGTGCGCGGCGCGCTGGCTGCTGAGCGCGATCTGGCGCAGCGAGTGCTTCATCGCCGCCGGGTCGCCGCGCCCGCCGTCGATCTCGCGGGCCGCCAGCTCGGCCTGCGTGCGCAGCCCTGCCAGCGGCGTCTTCAGCTGGTGCGCCGCGTCGGCCAGGAAGTGGCGCTGCGTGGCGACGGACTTGTCCAGCCGCTGCAGCAGGTCGTTGATCGACCGTACCAGCGGGGCCACCTCGTCGGGGACGCCGCGCTCGGGGATCGGCGACAGGTCGCTGCTCTCGCGGCGCCGGATGCGGCGCTGCAGCTCCTCCAGCGGGCGGATGCCCCGCGTCAGCGCCAGCCACACCAGCATCACGGCCAGCGGCAGGATGGCGAACTGCGGAAGCAGCACGCCCTTGATGATCTCGGTGGCCAGGCGCTGGCGTGGCTCCAGCGTCTCGGCCACCTGCACCAGCGCATCGTTGTCGGGGTCGTCGCCAGCCGCCAGCCACAGCCAGGCCACCCGGACGGCCTCCTCCGCGACCTTGTCGTCGCGGAAGCGGACCGTGCCGTCCGCCCCGACCCCCGGCTCGGGCACCGACAGCGTCCCCGAGCCGGCGAGCAGCTGGCCGCGCGAGCCGAGCACCTGGAACCAGCGCTCGGTGTCCTCGCTGCCGCGCAGCAGCGCGGTGGCCGAGCGCTCGATCTCCAGCCGCAGCGCGGCCTCCGAGGTGCGCACCGGAGCCGTGGCATTGGAGGCGATCGCTTGCACCAGGCGCGCCAGTTCGGCGTCGTAGGGCCGGTTGGCGAGCCCCTGGGCGACGCCCCAGGTCAGCGCCAGGCTCATCGGCCACAGGAACAGCAGCGGCGCGAGCACCCAGTCGAGCAGCTCGCCGAACAGCGAGCGGGTGTCGCCCTCGACGCGCACGAACGGCCCGGTCTCGCCGGGCGGCGTGCCCGGGGCCGCCTCGGTGCCGGGCGCGGCAGCCGGCACGGCCGCGCGCCGGCGCGGTCGCAGCGAGAGGTTCATGCCGCGCGGCGCCCGGGCCGCACGCGGCCGGGACCGCCGCGCGGGCACGCGGGTGGGCCGCTCACGCCATCAGGCCGCGATCTTCTCGAGGCAATAGCCCAGGCCGCGCACCGTGGCGATGCGCACCGGCCCCTGTTCGATCTTCTTGCGCAGGCGGTGGATGTAGACCTCGATCGCATTGTTGCTGACCTCGTCGCCCCACTCGCACAGGCGCTCGACCAGCTGGTCCTTGCTCACCAGGCGCCCGGCGCGCTGCAGCAGCACCTCCAGCAGCGACAGCTCGCGCGCGGACAGCTCGACCATCTGGTCGTTCAGGTAGGCCACGCGCCCGGTGGCGTCGAAGGTGAGCGGCCCGTGCTTGAGCAGGCTGCTGGCCGTGCCGAGGCCGCGACGCAGCAGCGCGCGCACGCGCGCCTCGAGCTCCTGCAGCGAGAACGGCTTGGCCATGTAGTCGTCGGCGCCCAGGTCGAGGCCCTTGACGCGTTGCTCGACGCTGTCGGCGGCGGTGAGGATCAGCACCGGCGTGGCGCTGCCGCGCGCGCGCAGCTTGCGCAGCACCTCGAAGCCGTGCACCTTGGGCAGCCCGAGGTCGAGGATCACGAGGTCGAACTCGTGGGCGGCCAGGGCGGCATCGGCCTCGCTGCCGCTGGCCACCTGGTCCACGGCGTAGCCCGCGGCGCGCAGCGAGCGCAGCAGCCCGTCGGCCAGGACCTGGTCGTCTTCGGCGATGAGGATGCGCATGGCCTTGTCTCCGGCGATCCGGCGCAGGCGGGCGGGCGACAACCCGCAGCCGCGCTCATCGTTCTTCGAATCGATTCTAGGGTTTTGTCCCCGCCCGCGGCCAGCCCGCGGCCCGGTGCCGGGCGGTGGCCGACCCCAGAGGTTCCCCTGACGCGGGGCCCCCGCGAGGCCCCCGAAAGAGCTGTACAGATATCCAGCCCCGGGGCCATAATGCCATCCGAAGCGAGCGCCGGGCGCGCCGACACCGCCGCCGCCCGCGCTTCCACAACCTCAGGCTCGTCACCTTCGCCGGCCCGCCGGCCGTGCCCACCTCCAGGAGTCATCGCATGGACGCACCCGTCAAGGCCCTCCACACCGAAAAAGCCAAGGCCCTCCAGGCGGCGCTGGCGCAGATCGAGAAGCAGTTCGGCAAGGGCTCGATCATGCGCCTGGGCGAGGGCGAGAAGATCGAGGACATCCAGGTCGTCTCGACCGGCTCGCTGGGCCTGGACATCGCGCTGGGCGTCGGCGGCCTGCCGCGCGGCCGCGTGGTCGAGATCTACGGCCCGGAGAGCTCGGGCAAGACCACGCTCACGCTGCAGGTCATTGCCGAGATGCAGAAGCAGGGGGGCACCTGCGCCTTCATCGACGCCGAGCACGCGCTCGACGTGCAGTACGCCGCCAAGCTCGGCGTCAACCTGCAGGAACTGCTGATCTCGCAGCCCGACACCGGCGAGCAGGCCCTCGAGATCGTCGACGCACTCGTGCGCTCCGGCTCGATCGACCTCGTCGTCGTCGACTCGGTGGCCGCGCTCACCCCCAAGGCCGAGCTCGAGGGCGAGATGGGCGATTCGCTGCCCGGCCTGCAGGCGCGGCTGATGAGCCAGGCGCTGCGCAAGCTGACGGCGACGATCAAGAAGACCAACACCATGGTCATCTTCATCAACCAGATCCGCATGAAGATCGGCGTGATGTTCGGCAACCCGGAGACGACGACCGGCGGCAACGCGCTGAAGTTCTACGCCTCGGTGCGGCTTGACATCCGCCGCACCGGCAACATCAAGAAGGGCGAGGAGATCATCGGCAGCGAGACCAAGGTCAAGGTCGTCAAGAACAAGGTCAGCCCGCCATTCAAGACCGCCGAGTTCGACATCCTCTACGGCGAGGGCATCAGCCGCGAGGGCGAGATCGTCGACCTCGGCACCGTGGCCCGCGTCGTCGACAAGAGCGGGGCCTGGTACGCCTACAACGGCGAGAAGATCGGCCAGGGCAAGGACAACGCCCGCGAGTTCCTGAAGGAGAACCCCGACATCGCGCGCGAGATCGAGAACAAGATCCGCGAATCGGTGGGCGTGGCTCCCCTGGCCGCGTCGGCCGGCAGTCAGGACTGATGCGGGGCCGACGCCAGACCGAGGCGGGCCCGCCCGTCCGCCGTACCCGATGGCCTTCGGCGCCCCCTCGCTGAAGTCGCGCGCGCTGCGCCATCTGGCGCGGCGCGAGCACTCCCGCGCCGAGCTCGAGCGCAAGCTCGCCGCGCACGCCCAGGACCTGCCCACCGCGAGCGCCGCCGAGCAGATCCGCAGCACGCTGGACGACCTGGCTGCACGCGGGCTGCAGTCCGATGCCCGGGTCGCCGAGACGCTGCTGGCCGGCAGCGGCCAGCGCCTCGGCGCGCGGCGCGTGGCAGGTGCCCTGCGGGCCAAGGGCCTGGACGCCGAGCTCGTCGACGCGGCCGTGGCCCAGGCGCGCGGCGGCGATCTGGAGCGGGCGCGCGAACTCTGGCGGCGTCGCTTCGGTGTCGCGCCGGGCGACCCCCGGGCACGTGCGCGCCAGATGCGCTTCCTCGCCGCCCGCGGTTTCGACGCCGACGTGATCCGCCACGTCGTCGCCGCGAGCGACGACGAATTCGCCCCGGAACCTAGTTCCGACGCACCGCCCGCCGGCAGCCCCGACCACGAGGACGCCTGAACGCCGGCCGCCGCGGCGCGGCCTGCTCGCGCAAGGGCCCGCGCCCGGGACCACACCCTTGCGGGCGGCAGTGCCGGGCCGCAGCTGCCGCAGCCACCGCGGCCTCGCGCGTCGCCGTAAGCCAGCCGCCGGTGAGCACGTGGTAGATTTCCAACGAAGGCCGCGAGGGCGGTCGTGGTCCGGCTTTCTCCGATGTCCCTTCCGCCCGCGGCGCCGACGCGCCTGCTCAAGCACCGCCGCTCGATCGAACTCCAGGTCTACGCGCGCGAGGACGGGCTTTGGGAGGTGGATGCGACATTGGTCGACACCAAGGCGCGCGACGTCGACATGGTCGACGGGCCGCGCCCCGCCGGCACGCCGGTGCATGACATGCTGCTGCGCATCGTCGTCGACCGGAACTTCGACATCGTCGCCGCCGGCAGCAGCACGCGCTGGATGCCCTACACCGGCCACTGCGGCGAGCACGGCGACGCCTACGGTCGGCTGGTCGGCCTGAACCTGCTGCACAACTTCCGCGCCGAGCTGCGCCATCGCGTCGGCGGGGTGCTCGGCTGCACCCACCTGACCGAGCTCGCGCAGTCGCTGCCCACCGCGGTGGTGCAGGCTTTCGCCGGCGAGATCATCGACACCCGCGGTCGGGCCGAGGGCGCCCCCAAGCCCTTCCAGCTCGACCGCTGCCACGCGTTGCGCAGCGAGGGCGAGGTGGTGCGGCTGCACTACCCGCGCTGGCACCGCGCGCCCGGCGCCGCCATCCCGGCCGGCTGAGCCGTTTCCGCCGTCCACAACCGACACCGAACGACCGCAGGAGCGAGGAGTCCACGATGAAGATCCACGAGTACCAGGCCAAGGAGCTGCTGCGCGCGCACGGCGTGGCGGTGCCGCGCGGCTATCCGGCCTTCAGCGTGCGCGAGGCCATCGAGGCGGCCGAGAAGCTGGGCGGCAAGGTCTGGGTCGTCAAGGCCCAGATCCACGCCGGCGGCCGCGGCAAGGGAGGCGGGGTCAAGCTGGCCCGCAGCCTGCCCGACGTCGAGTCCCTCGCCGACCAGATCCTGGGCATGCAGCTGGTCACGCACCAGACCGGCCCGGGCGGACAGAAGGTGCGCCGGCTGCTGGTCGAGGAGGGTGCCGACATCCGCAAGGAGTACTACGTCGCCGCGCTCACCGACCGCGCGACGCAGAAGGTCGCCTTGATGGCCAGCAGCGAGGGCGGCATGGACATCGAGGAGGTGGCGCACCGCACGCCCGAGAAGATCATCAAGGTCTTCGTCGATCCGCTCGCGGGCCTCACCGACGCCCAGGCGCAGCAGCTGGCCGAGGGCATCGGCGTGCCTGCCGCCAGCCAGGCCGAGGCGCGCGAGCTGTTCGGCAAGCTCTACGCCTGCTACATGGCCACCGACGCCAGCCTGGCCGAGATCAACCCGCTGATCCTCGAGGGCAGCGGACACCTGAAGGCGCTGGACGCCAAGTTCAACTTCGACGGCAACGCGCTGTTCCGCCACCCCGAGATCGTCGCCTGCCGCGACCTCGACGAGGAGGACCCGGCCGAGGTCGAGGCGAGCCGCTTCGACCTGAGCTACATCAGCCTCGACGGCAACATCGGCTGCCTTGTCAACGGCGCGGGCCTGGCGATGGCGACGATGGACACCATCAAGCTGTTCGGCGGCGAGCCGGCCAACTTCCTCGACGTCGGTGGTGGCGCCACGGCCGAGAAGGTGACCGAGGCCTTCAAGATCATGCTGAAGAACGAGAACGTCAAGGGCATCCTCGTCAACATCTTCGGCGGCATCATGAAGTGCGACACCATCGCCGAAGGCGTGATCGCCGCCTGCAAGGCCGTCAACCTGACGGTGCCGCTGGTGGTGCGCATGAAGGGCACCAACGAGGAACTGGGCAAGAAGATGCTCAAGGAGTCCGGCCTGCCGATCATCAGCGCCGACACGATGGCCGAAGCCGCCACGAAGATCGTGGCCGCAGTGAAGTGAGCGGGGTAACGACATGAGCATCCTGATCGACAAGGACACCCGCGTCATCACGCAGGGCATCACCGGCAAGACCGGCCAGTTCCACACCCGGGGCTGCCAGGCCTACGCCAACGGCAAGAACTGCTACGTGGCAGGGGTCAACCCGAAGAAGGCCGGCGAGAGCTTCGAGGGCATCCCGATCTACGCCAGCGTCCGGGACGCCAAGGCGCAGACAGGCGCCACCGTCAGCGTGATCTACGTGCCGCCGGCCGGCGCCGCCGACGCCATCTGGGAGGCGGTCGAGGCCGACCTCGATCTCGTCGTCTGCATCACCGAGGGCATCCCGATCAAGGACATGCTGCTGGTGCGCAACCGCATGAAGGCCAAGGAGGCTGCCGGCGGCAGGAAGACGCTGCTGCTCGGCCCCAACTGCCCCGGCACGATCACGCCCGACGAGATCAAGATCGGCATCATGCCCGGCCACATCCACCGCAAGGGCCGCGTCGGCGTCGTCAGCCGCTCGGGCACGCTCACCTACGAGGCGGTGGCGCAGCTGACCGAGCTCGGCATCGGCCAGAGCAGCGCGGTGGGCATCGGCGGCGACCCGATCAACGGCCTGAAGCACATCGACGTGATGCAGGCCTTCAACGACGATCCCGAGACCGACGCCGTGATCATGATCGGCGAGATCGGCGGCCCCGACGAGGCCGAGGCGGCGCGCTGGTGCAAGGACCACATGAGAAAGCCCGTGGTCGGCTTCATCGCCGGCGTCACCGCCCCGCCGGGCAAGCGCATGGGCCATGCCGGTGCGCTGATCAGCGGCGGCGCCGACACCGCCGACGCCAAGCTCGCGATCATGGAGGAGTGCGGCTTCAAGGTCACGCGCAACCCAAGCGAGATGGGGCGGTTGCTGAAGAGCCTGCTCTGAGCAGCGGCGCCCGCAGGCGCCGCGCCGGGGCCACGGGAGCTGGCCCCGCGTGCCCCGAGAGCGCGCCGCGTCGGCCTGACCGGCGGTCGTCCGCCGGGCCTTCCTGGGACCTTCCTGCAGCCTGGTAGGGAAGCCCAGGGCTTCGCGCGCCCGCCGTCCCATCTGTATTTCCCGCAGCGGCGAAAACCCCTTCGGCCACTACACTCATCCGGCCCTCGCCAATCCGACCGCCCGCGCCCGCCGATGGACCAATTCCTGCACGCCGACTTCTGGATCGCCGTCGGCCAGATCATCATGATCGACATCCTGCTCGGCGGCGACAACGCGGTGGTCATCGCGCTGGCCTGCCGCAGGCTGCCCGACCGGCAGCGCAAGCTGGGCATCCTCTACGGCACCGCCGGCGCGATCCTGCTGCGCGTGATCCTGATCTTCTTCGCGCTGACGCTGCTCGCAGTGCCGTTCCTCAAGATCGTCGGCGGCCTGCTGCTGGTCTGGATCGGCGTCAAGCTGCTGCTGCCCGACAGCGACGAGGGGCACGGCGACCTGCAGGCGTCCGACAAGCTGTGGGGCGCAGTCAAGACGGTGATCGTGGCCGACCTCGTGATGAGCCTGGACAACGTGATCGCCATCGCCGGCGCAGCCGAAAGCGCGGGGGGCGACCACAAGATGCCGCTCGTGGTCTTCGGCCTGCTGGTGTCGATCCCGATCATCGTGTGGGGCAGCCAGCTCGTCATCAAGCTGATGGACCGCTTCCCGGCGGTGATCACGGTGGGCGCGATGCTGCTGGGCTGGATCGCCGGCACGATGGCGGTGTCCGACCCGGCCGTGATCCCCTACATGGCCACCCAGCCGGCCGCGCGGCCGGAGCTTCCGCCCGAGGTGCTGCCCGCGCTGCGCTACGGCGCCGGGATCTCCGGCGCACTGCTCGTGCTTGCGCTGGGGGTGATCCTCAAGCGCCGCGCGACGCCGTCCGCGCCCTGAGCGGGGAACCCCGGGGGCAGCCCGAGGCGGGTGATGCGCCGTCTCCCAGGGGCCGGAGACCTGGTCGGAGGATGGCGCCTGCTGCGCCCGCTCGGGCGCGGCTCGACCGGACTGGTGCATCTTGCCCTGTCCCCCGACGGTCAGCGCACCGCGGCATTCAAGATCGTCGCACTGGCCGACACGGACGAAGCTGCGCGACAGCGTTTCGAGCGCCAGGCGGCGGCGCTGCAGCAGCTGGAGCATCCGGACATCGTCGCCCTGTGGGCGGCGGGCATCGACGGGCCCTGCGCCTGGCTGGCCATGGAGCCGGTGCCCGGCCGCGACCTCGGGCGTTACACGCATCCGGCGCGGCTGCTGCCCGAGGCGCTCGTGGTGGCGGCGGGCGCCCGCATCGCCCGGGCGCTCGCGCACGCCCACCGGGCCGGCATCGTGCACCGCGACCTCAAGCCTGCAAACGTGCTCGTGCACTTGCCCAGCGGCACCCTGAAGGTGGCCGATTTCGGTCTGGCCCGGCCGCAGGGCACCGACTCCACCCGCACGGGGGTGATTGCCGGCACCCCCTCCTACATGGCCCCGGAGCAGCTGACCGGCTCCGTGCCCGACCTGGCAGCCGACCTGTACGCGCTGGGCGTCACGCTGTTCGAGCTGCTGGCCGGACGGCGGCCGCACGACGGCGCGTCGCTCGGCGAACTGCTGCGCCGCGTGGCCACCGAGCCGCCGGCGTCGCTGGGCGCGCTGCGGCCGGATCTGCCCCAGGCCCTGGTGACGCTGATCGAGCGCCTGCTGGCGCGCGACCGAGCCCGACGCGGGCAGGACGGCGACGCCGTGGCGGCGGCGCTGGAGAAGATCCGCGCTGCGCTGCCGCCGGCCGGCTCGCGCTGACGGCAGGGCGCGCCGGGCGTGCCGGAGCGCCGCGCGGCGGCGGACGGCCCGAAGTCACGGCCGGCCACCCGGCACGGGTTCGGGCGCCTGCAGAAGCCCGCCAGTTCCGAGGCACAATGCCCCGACCCCCCGGATCCATCCCTCCCGCCTGCGCCGTGTCGATGACGATCGAGCTTCACGCTGCCGTGGACCCCGGTCGCGCGCGCAGCAACAACGAGGACTCGGTGGCGACCGACGACGAGGTGGCGCTGGCCGTGCTGGCCGACGGCATGGGCGGCTACAACGCCGGCGAGGTCGCAAGCAACATGGCGACCAGCTTCGTGCGCAACGAGCTCGGCCGCTGGCTGCGCGAGGCCAGCACCCAGGCGAGCGATGCCGACGTGCGGCGCGCGATGGACATCTGCGTCGACAACGCCAACCGCGCGATCTTCAATTCCGCCAACTCCAACCCGCAGTACGCCGGGATGGGCACGACACTGGTCGTGGCCGTGTTCCGAGACGGCCGCTTGCTGCTCGGCCACGTCGGAGACTCGCGCTGCTACCGGATGCGGCAGGGGCGCCTGCAGCAGATCACGCGCGACCACTCGCTGCTGCAGGAGCAGATCGACGCCGGGCTGATCACGCCGGAGCAGGCGGCCTTCTCGGCCAACAAGAACCTGGTGACGCGCGCGGTCGGCGTCGAGGACACGGTGCTGCTGGAGACCCACCAGCACGAGGTGCAGGCCGGTGACCTCTACCTGCTGTGCAGCGACGGGCTGTCCGACATGGTCGACGAGGCCGGCATCGCCCAGCTGCTGCAGACTGCATCCGGCCTGCCCGGCTGCGCGCAGGCCTTGATCGACGCTGCCAATGACGCAGGGGGAAAGGATAATATCTCGGTGGTCCTGGCCCGGGCGGCGGGCGGCGCCGGGCCGCCCGCGCGGTCCTGGTGGCCGTTCCGGCGCTGAGGCAGCGCGGCCGGGGCATTCTGCAGGCGGAGCGGCGGCGGGTCGCGCCGCCGAAGACGGCGAGCATCGCCGCACTCGAGGGTACTCATGGGCAAGCTGGTCGTTTCGCTCGACGGGGTGGTCATCAAGGAAGTCCAGATCACGAAGGACAAGACCACGCTCGGCCGGCGCCCCTACAACGACATCGTCATCGACAACCTCGCGGTGAGCGGCGAGCACGCCGTGCTGCAGATGGTCGGCGCCGACGTCTTCATCGAGGATCTCAACAGCACCAACGGCACCTACATCAACGGCAAGGCGATCAAGAAGCAACTGCTTGCCCACAACGACACCGTCGAGATCGGCAAGTACAAGATCAAGTACCTGGTCGACGAGTCGGGCGAGTACGAGAAGACGATGATCATGCGCCCGGGCGGCGCCGCGCCGCAGCCCGGCGCGGCAGGCGGCCCGCTGTCGGCCGGGGGTGGCTCCGGCTTCGGCGGCCTCGGCGCCCCGGCTGCCGCGCTGCCGACCGCGCTGATCAAGGTGCTCAATGGCGCGGCTGCCGGCCGCGAGGTCGCGCTGACCAAGGTGGTCACCACGGTCGGCAAGCCCGGCGTGCAGGTCGCCTCGATCACGAAGCGGCCCAACGGCTACGCACTGGCGCATGTCGAGGGCGCGCAGCGCCCGAGCATCAACGGCGTCGCGCTGGTCGGCGAGTCGGTGCCGCTGCGCAATGGCGACGTGATCGAGCTCGCCGGCACGCAGATGCAGTTCGTCTTCCGCTGACGCCCCGCGCCGGCCGCGGCCGGCGCGCTCAGGCGGGGGTCGGCCTGCGCGCCGCGGCGCGCGTCGGCCTGAGCGCCGCGGCGCGTTGCGCGGGACCGGGCAATGCGAGGGCATGCGGCCACCCGTCGCCGCTCGGGGCGTTCTGGGCCCGGCGAAACTCCAGGGGCCGCGCCGAACCCGTCATGGGCTGCCGCCGCAGCCTACCCATGGTCACCGCATCCCGCCGGGGGTCAGCTCGAGCCGCCGCAGGCGGCTTTTTTCACGTCGGTGCCGCCCGCGTGCCGACGGCGGCCGCAACCCGGGCATAGCTGCCTTGCCCCCGGCGCGGGCGCGGAGCACCATCCGGGGACCGCATTGCTGACGGCGCGCCCGCCCCTCCACCCGCATGCTCATCCGCGTCCTCGGCTGCTCCGGTTCGATCGCCGCCGGTTGCCGGACCACCTCGTTCCTGCTCGACGACGACGTGCTGATCGATGCCGGCACCGGCGTCGGCGACCTGACGCTGCAGGAGATGGCGCGCGTCGACCACATCGTCCTCACGCACTCGCATCTCGACCACGTGCTGGCCATCGGCCTGCTGGCCGACAGCGTCACGCGGCTGCGTGCCGCGGCCTCCCGCCCGCCGGTCCAGGTGCGCGCGCTGCCGGCCACGCTGGCTGCGCTGAAGGCGCACGTGTTCAACGGCGTGATCTGGCCCGACTTCACGCGGCTGCCGAGTGCCGAGCAGCCGGTGCTGCAGCTCGTGCCCGTCGAGGTGGGCGAGGTCGTCGTCCTCGGTGCGCGCCGGCTCGAGGTGCTTCCCGCGGCGCACACCGTGCCGGCGGTCGGCTACGCGCTGCACGGGCGCGACGGCGCCTGGGTCTTCACCGGCGACACCGGCGTCAACCCGGCGCTGTGGCGCCGCCTCGGCGAGCTGCAGGTGGCGCACCTGGTGATCGAGACCGCGTTCCGCGACGACGAGCGCGAACTGGCCGCGCTCAGCGGCCACCTCTGCCCGGCGCAGCTCGGCACCGAGCTGGCGTGGCTGCGGGCGCCGTGCGACGTCTGCATCACGCACGTCAAGCCGGGCGAGCTGCAGGTCGTGATGCAGGAGGTGTCCGCGCTCGCCACCGGTCACCGCGTGCGGGCGCTGCACGGCGGCGACCGCTTCGAGCTGGCCGGGTGACGATTCTGGTCGGGGGTGACGCTCCTCGTCACCTGCTGCCGCCCGGCCGGTGGGCGATGTGACCAGGATGGTCAGCGGCTGCGACGCAATTCACGTGAGGAAGTCGCAGCGGGGCTGGCACGGCGGGTGCATGCAGGTCACGCGTGTTCAACCACACCCTTCAACAGGAGCTCCTCACATGAATCGTATCCAGCGCGGAATCCGCCGCGGCTTCACCCTGATCGAACTGATGATCGTCGTGGCCATCATCGGCGTGCTGGCCGCGGTGGCGCTGCCGGCCTACCAGGACTACACGGTAAAAGCCCGCGTGTCCGAAGTCGTCCTGGCGGCCTCGACCTGCCGCACGGCGATCACGGAAGCCATCCAGACCTCCACCGCGCTGCCGGGCGCCAACGGCTGGGGCTGCGAGGCGACGGGCTCCGCCCCGAGCAAGTTCGTTCAGTCCATCGCGACGACCGCAGGTAGCGCAGGCAGCATCATCACGGTGACGTCGCAGAACCTCGGGTCCGGCGTCGCCGGCGCGATCCAGCTCGCGCCTTGCACCAATGCCGCTGCCGCCACCTTCGCCGCCTGCACGGCGCCCGCGGCCGGCGGAACGGTCGCGGTGTGGCTCTGCGGCCCGACGGCGACGAGCGGGCTCGCGCCCAAGTACCTGCCGGGCTCGTGCAAGACGACCTGACCCTGGACCCGGGCGACTGATCCAGCTGCCCGATCCCCAGCCCGCGGCTGCCCCTTTCTCTGTGTCAGGGGCGGCCGTGGGCTTTCCTGTTTCTGCCTGGCTGGCAGCCGCGGTCCCTGCCGCCTGGCTGCTGACGAACCACTACCTGCCGTGGCTTGCGGCCTGGCAGGACGGCGCGGCCGCCGCGCTCCTGTGCCTGGCGGCGCTGTGCTCGCGCCGGGTCGGACAGGTCGGACGGGTGGCGGGGCCCTGGCTCGCCGCTGTCGCGCTGGCCCTCGGATCCATCGCGCTGCAGTCCGCCGCCGGCCCCATCCTCTACGCCGGCGACGCCATCGTGGCGGCGTTCTACCTGCTGCTGTTCCTGGTGGCGCTCGCCCTCGGCGCGGCCCTGGGCGCGGCGGCACCGGCCGATCCCCCGCCGTCGGCCATCGCTGCTGCGGCTGCGCGCGCCCCGTGGCGCTTCGCGGAGGCCTGGGCCATCGGCGTCCTCGTCGCCGCGATCCTGTCGACCGCGGTCGCGCTGGTGCAGTGGACCGGCGTCTGGGGCCACGCGCTGCTGACGGTGGACATGCCGCCCGGCGGCAGGCCGTTTGCCAACGTCGCCCAGCCCAACCACTTCTGCACGATCGCCTTCCTCGGCCTGTGCGCGCTGGCGCTGCTGCACGAGCGCGGCCGCATCGGCCGCGGCACGCTGCTGGCGGCGGCGGCCTTCCTCGCCTGGGGCATGGCGATGACCGGGTCGCGCACCGGCTGGCTGCAGGTCGCGCTGCTCGTCGTTGCCGCGGCGTGGTTCGCGCGCCGGATGACGCTGCGAACGGGCCTCGGGACGGCCCTCGCGCTGGCCGCGCTGTACGGGGCGGCGGTGCTGCTGTGGCCCCATGCCGCGGGCCTGCTGGACCTCGGCCCCGCGCGTGAGTTCGCCGAGCAGCTTCAGCCCGGCACCCGGTGGGCGCAATGGACGATGATGCTCGACGCGATCGGCCGCCAGCCGTGGACGGGCTACGGCTGGCAGCAGGTGGGGCTCGCGCAGCAGGCGGTGGCGCTGGACCACCCGCCGGTGGGGGAGCACATCGAGCATGCCCACAACCTCGTGCTGGACCTGCTGGTCTGGGCCGGCGTGCCGGTGGGCGCGGCCATCCTGCTGGCGATCGGGCTGGCCGTCGCACGGGCCTGGCGGCGTGCCGTCGCGCCCGAGGCGGCCTGGCTGCTGATCGCTGCCGGCGGCTTCGGGGTGCATGCGATGCTCGAGTACCCGCACGAGTACGCCTACTTCCTGATCCCGGTGGGCCTGGCGCTGGGCGCGGCGCACGCGCTCGAGCCGCAGCCGCGCGGCTGGCGCTGGCCGCGGCCGGCGCTGCCGCCCGTCGGCGGGCTGCTGGCGCTGGTGCTCGGCGTCATTGCCTACGATTACCTGCGCGCCGAGGCCAACCATAGGCAGCTGCGGTTCGAGTCGGCCCGCATCGGCGCGGATCGCATCGTGTCCAGTGCGCCTGACCTGCTGGTCCTCGACCAGCTGCAGGCCGTGCTCGCCTTCGCGCGCACCGAAGCGCGCCCCGGGATGACGGCCGAGGAGCTGCAGCGCATGCGCAAGGTGGCCGAGCGCTGGGGCTCCTCGCCGGTGCTGCTGCGCTACGCGCTGGCGGCCGGCCTCAACGGGCAGCCCGAGGTGGCCCGGCAGACGGCCGCCCGGCTGTGCCGGGTCCACGTCGCCGAGCGATGCGACGAGGGCCGCGCCGCCTGGTCGGCGCTGCAGCAGCGACATCCGCAGCTGCGCGGCATTCCCTGGCCTTGACGCGCGGCCGCCCGCGGCGGGCCGAACCGCGCCGACCGCCGTCGTGCCGGGCGTGCGTCGTCATCGCGGGCTTTGCGCGATCGCGGCGGGATGGCGGCGGGCTTGCGCCAGGGCGGCGGCCGTGAGCGGCCGTGAGCTGGTGCACCGGGCGTCCGCCGTGAGCGCCGTCCACGGGTGCTGCCGACGGGCTTCGGCCATGTGCGTCTGCCATGTGCGTCTGCCATGTGCGTCTGCCATGGGCATCGACCTGCGGCATCGGCCCCGGGGCCCACCCCGCGCGTCGGCCGCGTGCGCCCCCGGTCGGCGCACCGTTAGCATGGATGCGGCCCGCCGATGCGCCCGCAGCGGCCCGATCCCGTCCTGGCTGCATCTGCATCTGCATCTGCGACTGCGACTGCGACTGCGACTGCGACTGCGACTGCGACTGCGACTGCGACTGCGCCAGGCCGCGCACCCCTACCGCCCGCTCCGCCCTTGACTGCCACCCACCCGCGCCCGCCACCGGCCTGGATCCTGCCCGGCCTGACGGCGGCTGCTGCTGCGCTGCCTTCGCTGCTGGCCTTCAACGTCTCCCCGTCGCCGACCTACTTGAACCAGGCGCTGGCGCTGGCGCTCTGGGGCCTGTGGGCGGTGGTGCTGGCCGAGATGGCGCCCGCGTCGCCCGGCCGCGCCGCGTGGCCCGTGGCGGCCGCGCTGGCCGCGCTGGCCCTCGGGGTGCTGTGGTCCTGGGGCCCCGGCGCGCTGCCGTCGTCGCTCGCGCTGTCGGCGCTCGGGTTGCTGGCGGCGGCGGCGCTGCTGCTGGCCAGCGGCGCCGCCGCGCGCCGTGGCGCGCTGGCGCCGCGGCTGTTCGCCGCCTTCTGCGTGGCCTGGGTCGCCGCCGGCCTGGCCAACGCCGCGATCGCGCTGGTGCAGGTGTTCGCGCCCGCCTGGCCCGACGGCAACTGGATCGCCGAGAGCGGACTGCCCGGGCGCGCGGTGGGCAACCTGCGCCAACCCAACCACCTGAGCAGCCTGCTGCTGTGGTCGTCGATCGCGGTGATCGCCCTCGTCGAGATGGGTCGGCTGTCGCGGCGCCGGGCCGTGCCGCTGCTGGCGCTGTTCGTCTGGGCGGTCGTGCTGACCGCCTCGCGCACCGGCCTGCTGAGCGTGCTGCTGCTGGCGCTGTGGGGTGCCGCTGACCGGCGTCTCGCCGGCCGCACCCGCGTGCTGCTGCTGGCCGCGCCGCTGATGTACGCGCTCGCGTGGTGGGGGATGGCGCAGTGGGCCGCCGCGTCCGCGCACGTGTTCGGCGGCGCCGAGCGGCTGGCTGGCAGCGACGTGTCGAGCTCGCGCTTCGGCATCTGGGCCAACACGCTCGAGCTGATCCGGCGCGAGCCCTGGCTGGGCGTCGGCTTCGGCGAGTTCAACTTCGCGTGGACGCTGACGCCGTTCCCCGGGCGGCCGACGGCCTTCTTCGACCACGCGCACAACCTGCCGCTGCACGTGCTGGCCGAACTCGGGCTGCCTCTGGGCAGCGCCGTGCTCGCGCTGCTGCTGCTCGGGCTGGGGCAGGGCATCGCGCGGGCCTGGCGCACCGACGGCGAGCAGGGCACGGCCGCGCGCGCGGCGATGCTGATGGTGACGATGATCGGGCTGCACAGCCTGCTCGAGTACCCGCTGTGGTACAGCTACTTCCTGCTGCCGGCCGCCTGGGCCTGGGGCTTTGCGCTCGGCGCGCCGCGCCGCCAGGAGCGGCCGTCGGCCGCTGCGCCGCGGGTGCTTGCGGCCGCGTGCGCCGCACTGGCGCTGGGTGCGGTGCTGTCGATGGCCGACTACCTGCGCGTGGCCGCCATCTTCGTGGCCGCGCCGGGCGCGCCGCCGCTCGAGCAGCGCATCGCCGACGGCCAGCGCAGCGTGCTGTTCGCGCACCACGCCCACTACGCCGCCGTCACCCGCGACACCCTGCCGCCCGATGCCGGGCGGTCCTTCGCGGTGACGACCCACTACCTGCTGGACACGCGGCTGATGGTCGCCTGGGCGCGCTGGCTGCAGGCGAGCGGGCGCGAGGAGGAGGCGCGCCACGTGGCGGCGCGGCTGCGTGAGTTCCGGCGTCCCGACGACGACGGCCTGTTCACGCCCTGCGCGCAGGCCGGTGCACCCGACTTCCCGTGCCGGCCGCCGGCGCGCGAGCTGTCCTGGCGCGAGTTCGTCGCGCCGCCCGCACCGCCCGGGCGCGACCCGGCGGGCGTCGGCGCCGGCGCCAATGCCCGCGCCAATTCAGGCGTCAGGACGCCACCGCCGTAGGCGGCGCGTTGCGGTCGGCCGTCGCACTGGGTGGAGGATCGCCGGCCGGGTCGCCGGTCGACCCGCCCGGCAGGCCCGCCTCCCAGGCCCCGCTGCGGCCCCCGCTCTTCGACAGCAGCCGGATGCCCTCCATCACCATGCCGCGATCGACGGCCTTGCACATGTCGTAGACGGTCAGCAGCCCCACCTGGACGGCCGTCAGCGCCTCCATCTCGACCCCGGTCGGGCCGACGGTCTCGGCCTGCACGACGCAGCGCAGGCGCGCTGCGGCCGGGTCGGGCTCGAAGTCGACGGCCACCCGGGTCAGCGCCAGCGGATGGCACAGCGGCACCAGGTCGGCCGTGCGCTTGGCCCCCTGGATCGCCGCGATGCGCGCCACCCCCAGCACGTCGCCCTTGCGCGCGCTGCCGGCGACCACCAGCCCGAGCGTGGCCGGCTGCATGCGGATCCAGCCTTCGGCCCGGGCCACCCGGTGCGTGGCCGGCTTCGGGCCCACGTCCACCATGTGAGCCTGGCCTTGGCCGTCGAAGTGCGTGAGCGTTGGGTTCATCGGCGCAGCAACCTTCGGCAACATTGCAGTGTCATCATTGTGTGCGCGGCGACGGAACGGACGGCCCCGATGCCGCTCCAAGCGCTGCATCGGCCTGGCCATCCCCCGCTTCCGACGCCGTCCCCGCTGGACCCCGCCTGCGACTGCCTTCCCCCGCCGCCGCCAACCACTCCCGCCGCCGAGCCGCACCGCCGGAAGCGCCGACCTTGCCCAGCCGCCCCGCCCCGCCCGCCGCGCCCGTCTCACCGGGGCCGCGCCCCGCCTGCCGGCCGCGCACGCCCGCCACGCGTGCACTGCTGCTCGCCCTGGCTGCCAGCGTCACGCTGGCCGGCGCGCCCGTGCCGGCGCGTGCCCAGCCCGCGATGCTTCCGGCGCTGGGCGAGTCGGCCTCGGTCGACCTGTCGGTGGCCGACGAGAAGCGCATCGGCGAGCAGATCCTGCGCGAGGCTCGGCGCGACCCCGACTTCCTCGACGACCCGGTGCTGCTGGCCTACGTGCAGAGCCTCTGGCAGCCGCTGCTGGCCGCCGCGCGCGCCGCCGGTCACATCGACGCCGATCTCGAGCGCCAGTTCGCCTGGGAGGTGTTCCTGGTGCGCGACCGGACCGTCAACGCCTTCGCGTGGCCCGGCGGTTACGTGGGCGTGCACCTGGGACTGCTCGCGCTGACGACCAACGCCGACCAGCTCGCCTCGGTGCTGGCACACGAGCTGGCGCACGTGTCGCAGCGTCACATCGCGCGCAGCATCGGCAACGCGCAGCGCGCGTCGCTGCTGACGATCGCCGGCTTCCTGCTCGGCATCCTGGCCGCCAGCCGCAGCAATGCCGACGGTGCCAACGCAGCCATCATGGGCGGGCAGGCCGTCGGGGCGCAGGCGCAGCTGAATTTCTCGCGCGACATGGAGCGCGAGGCCGACCGCGTCGGTGCGCTGATCCTGAACGACGCGCGCTTCGCGCCCGGTGGCATGGCACAGATGTTCGAGAAGCTCGACCTCGCGCAGCGCATCAACGACACCGGCGGCTTCCCGTACCTGCGCTCGCACCCGCTGACCACCGAGCGCATCAGCGAGGCCCGCAACCGGCTGCTGCTGGCGCCGGCCACGGCGCCGCAGCCCACGCTGATGCATGCGCTGATGCAACTGCGCGCGCGCGTGCTGATGGACCCCGATCCGCAGGCGCTGGCGCGGCTGGCCGGCGGCGGCAGCAGCTCGCCGCTGGCCGTCGACCGCGTGGCCGCGCTGTACGGCGGCGCGCTCGCGCAGCAGCGGCTGGGCAACGCGGCACGCGCCGAGTCGATGCTGGTCGAGGCGCAGGCGGCAGCGGCCGCGCTGCCGGTGCGCGAGGCCGATGCCGAGCGCGCGCTCGCGCTCGAGCGCGCGCAGGCCCGCGTGGCCCGGGGCGATGCGCCCGCGGCGCTGGCGCTGCTCGACGAGCTGGCCCGTGCCGGCGCCGACCGGCCGCTGCTGCTGGCGCAGGCGCGCGCCGCACTGGCCTGGGGCCGCAGCGACGCGACGGCCGCCGCGCCGTCGCTGCGCCGCAGCACCGAGGCGCTGCAGACCTGGGTGGCCGAGCGCGCGCAGGACGCGCAGGCCTGGGAGCTGCTGGCCGCGACCGCCGAGGCGATCGGGCAGAAGCTGCGCTCGATGCGCGCCGCGGCCGAGGCACGCGCCGTGCTTGGTGACCTCGCCGGCGCGGTCGACCGCCTGCGCGCCGCGCAGTCGGCAGCACGCTCGGCCAGCGCGCCGCAGGACTTCATCGAAGCCTCCGTCATCGACGCGCGGCTGCGCCAGCTGCAGCGCGAGCGGCGCGAGCTGGCGCTGGAGATGCAGCGCCAGCGCGGCGGCGGTCGCGACGACGGGCGCGGCGCACCGCCGCCGCAGTAGAAGCCGCTGCAGCCGCCGCCGCAGCTGCGGTCGCCGCGGCGGTGGTCGCGTCGCGACGGTCTCGCCACACCTCGGGATTGCCCGGTATCGGCCTCGCGACAGCCTCGAGACACCTCGCGACCGCCTCACATCAGAATGCGCCGCGGAAGAGAGGCGCCCGATGAGCGAGCAGCGTGAGCAGGCTGGAGTGAGGACTGGATCGCCAGCCGCTGTGCCGACCGGTGCGGCGACCGGTGTGTCGGCAGGCGTGTCGGCAGGCGGATCTGCCGTTGCCGCGGATCCGTTGCCGATTCCCGCGGCCGGGTCGGCCGCGACGCTGCCGATGCCGGCCTCGCAACCGGGTGCGCCGGCTCGCACGCGGCGGCAGGCCGCGCGCTGGCGCCCGTCAGGGCCGAGGCTCGCCGCCGCCGGCCTGCTGCTGCTGGCCGCGGCCTTGCCGGCGTCGGCCGTGCGCGTGAGCTCGATCACGCCGTCCGGCGAGGCCGGTCCGGTGCGCCAGGTGGTCGTTCGCTTCGACGGCGCCGCGGTGGCGGCCGGCAACCCGCAGGCCCCGGCGCCTTACACGCTGCAGTGCGACGGGGCCGCGGTGGCCGGCCAGGGCCGCTGGCTCGACCCGCAGCGCTGGGTGTTCGACCTGGAGTCTGCGCTCGCCCCCGGGCGCCGCTGCGTGCTGAATGCCGTGGCCGGGCTGACAGCGCCGGACGGCAGCGCCGTGCAGGGCCCGGCCGAGCACGCGTTCTCGGGCGGCGCCCCGGCTGTGCTGCGCGTGCAGCCGTGGCCGGGCGGCCGCATCGAGGAGGACCAGCACTTCCTGCTCGAGCTGTCCGGCGCGGCCGACGCGGCCAGCGTGCAGCGCAGCGCCTGGTGCGAAGTCGACGGCCTGCGCGAGCGCATCGGCGTGCGGCTGCTCGAGGGCGAGGCCAAGGCGGCCGTGCTGCGTCGGCTGCGCGAGCGCGGCGAGCCCGGGCGCTTCGTGCTGCTGGCTTGCGAGCGGCGCTTCGCGCCCGAGGGGCAGGTGCGCCTGGTGTGGGGCGCGGGCATCGCCGCGGCTGGGCAGCCTGCGCTGGCCACGCGCGCCGAGCGCCGCTGGGAGTGGATCGTGCGGCCGCGGCTGCTGGCCGAGTTCAGCTGCGAGCGCGAGCGCGCCCAGGCGCCCTGCCTGCCGCTGCGGCCGCTGACGCTGCGCTTCAACGCCCCGGTGCAGCGCGCCCAGGCACTGGCGGCGCGGCTCGCGCTCGAAGGCGGCGGGACGGCGCTCGTGCCGGTGGCCGACGGCGACGAGCGCAGCCCCTTCGTCACCGAGGTGCGCTTCGCCGCGCCGCTGCCGGAGAACGCGCGCTTCACGCTGACGCTGCCGGCCCGGCTGGAGGACGAGACCGGTCGCGCGCTGGGCAACGCGACGTCCTTCCCGCTGCCGGTGGCCACCGGCGCGCTGCCGCCGCTGGCCAAGTTCGCGGCCGCGCCGTTCGGCATCGTCGAGGCCGGCCGCGGCCCCGACGAACCCGCGCTGGTCCCGCTGACGCTGCGCCACGTGCAGGCCGACCTCGCCGGTGCACGCACCGGTGGGCAGATCGCGCTGCGCCGCCTCGGGCCCGAGGTCGACGACGCGACGCTGCTGGGCTGGATCGCGCGCGTGCGGCGCTGGCACGAGAACACGCTCGGCGCACGCGAGGCCGGCCGGCCGCAGTCGGAGTGGTTCACGACCGTCAACGAGACCGACGCGCGCGGCCGGCCGCGCGCGGTGAAGGTCGAGCGCACGATCGCCACGCGCGAGCTGTCGCTGCTGGCCGGCGATGCCGAGGCGCGGCGCACCGGGCTGCCCGAAGCGGCGACGGCCGCGCCGCGCGCCACCGAGGTCGTCGGCGTGCCGGTGCCGGCGCGCGGCTACCACGTGCTCGAGGTCGAGTCGCGCATCCTCGGCGAGTCGCTGCTGGCCGCGCGTGCGCCGATGTACGTGCGCACCGGCGCGCTCGTCACCAACCTGGCGGTGCACTTCAAGGGCGGCCGCACCTCCAGCCTCGTCTGGGTGACCCGCCTCGATCGCGGGCGGCCGGTGGCCGACGCCCGCGTGGCCGTCAACGACTGCAACGGCAAGGTGCTGTGGAGCGGCCGCACCGATGCCGCGGGGATCGCGCGCATCGACCGCGGCTTCCCGGACGACGTCGAGCGCTGCCCGACGCCGGACGGCCTGTTCGTCACCGCGCGCCACGGCGAGGGCGCGGCGGCCGACCTGGCCTTCGTCTTCAGCCGCTGGAACCGCGGCATCGAGCCCTGGCGGTTCGGCCTGGCCACGTCGTCGGAGCCGGTGCCCGACCGGCGCGCGCACACGGTGTTCGACCGCACGCTGCTGCGCGCCGGAGAGACGGTGTCGATGAAGCACTTCGTGCGCGAGGAGACCCCGCGCGGCCTCGCGCTGCCGGTGCCCGACGCGCTGCCCGACCGCGTGCGCATCACTCACGTGGGCAGCGGCAGCGAGGTCGTGCAGCCGCTTGCCTGGCCCCGCGGCGCGCGCTCGGCCGAGAGCCGCTGGGCGATCCCGGCGACGGCCGCGCTCGGCCTGTACGACGTCGTGCTGCTGCGTGGCGACCGCGCCTGGGGCAGCGGCAGCTTCCGCGTCGAGGCGTTCCGCGTGCCGCTGGTCGACGCCCGCCTCGCCGCGCCGCGCGGGCTGCAGGTGGCGCCGGCGCAGCTCGCCTTCGAGGTGCAGCTCGCGGCGCTGGCCGGCGGGCCGATGCCCGGGGCGGCGCTCGAGCTGTCGGCGCTGATGCGGCCGCGCGTGCCGCGCTTTGCCGGCCACGAGGAGTTCGCCTTCGAGCCGCCGCGCGAACGGCCCGATCCGTCCCGCGCCGCCGATGCCGAGGAGGAGGCGCCGGACACGGCCCGCGTGGTCGCCAGCCGGCTGCCGGCGCGCACCGATGCGCGCGGCGCGGCCCGCGTCGTCGTCGACCGGCTGCCGCCGGTGACGCAGCCGGCCGAGCTGCTGGCCGAGCTGGCCTTCGACGACCCGAACGGCGAGCGCCAGACCGTGGCCCAGCGCGTCGCGCTGTGGCCGAGCGCGGTGGTCGTCGGCATCCGTCTGCCCGGCTGGGCCGCCGGCCGCGGCGACGCGCGCTACACCGTGGTGGTGCTGGACACCGAGGGCCGGCCCCTCAAGGACCGCGCCGTGGCGGTGACCGCGCGGCAGCACCGCACGCTGAGCACGCGCACGCGCCTGGTTGGGGGCTTCTATGCCTACGACAACCAGCACACGCTGCGCGAACTCGGCGAGGTCTGCCGCGGCCGCACCGACGCGCGCGGCCGCCTCGAGTGCGAGTCGAGGTTCACCGACGGCGGCGAGATCGAACTCGTCGCCGCCAGCGCCGACGACGCCGGGCGCGCGGCCCGCGCCGCCGCGAGCCTGTGGGTCAGCACCGGCGAGCGCTGGTGGTTCGCACAGGACAACGACGACCGCATCGACATCCTGCCGGAGCAGCGCGAGCTCGCGCCCGGCGCGACCGCGCGGCTGCAGGTGCGCATGCCGTACGCCCAGGCCACCGCGCTGGTGACGGTGGAGCGCGAGGGCGTGCTCGACGCACGCGTGGTCACGCTCGCCGGGCGGCAGCCGGTGATTGAGCTGCCCATCCCCGCGGGCGGCGGCGCGGACTCCTGGGCGCCCAACGTGCACGTCGGCGTGCTGGTGCTGCGCGGCCGCCTGCGCGAGGCGCCGTGGTGGAGCCTGTTCACCTGGGGCTGGCGCGACCCGCTCGACTGGTGGCAGGCCTTCCGGCACGAGGGGCGGGAGTACCGCGCGCCGACCGCGCTGGTCGACCTGGCACGGCCCGGGTTCAAGTTCGGTGTCGCGTCGCTCACGGTCGGGCTCGATGCGCACCGGCTCGACGTCGCCGTCACGCCGGCCAAGACCACGGCCGCGGTGCGCGAGGTGGTGCCGGTCACGGTGCGGGTCGCGCAGGGCGGCAAGCCGGTGGCCGGGGCCGAGGTGGCCTTCGCCGCCGTCGACGAGGGCCTGCTCGCGCTCGCCGGCAACGAATCCTGGCGGCTGCTCGAGGGCCTGTGGCAGCCGCGGCCGTGGGGCGTGCAGACCGCCACCGCGGTGAGCGAGGTGATCGGGCGCCGCCACTATGGCCGCAAGACGCTGCCGCCGGGCGGCGGCGGCGGGCGCAACCCGACGCGCGAGCTGTTCGACACCCTGCTGCTGTGGCGCGGCACCGTGACGCTGGACGCCAGGGGCGAGGCGCGCATCGAGGTGCCGATGAACGACTCGCTGACGAGCTTCCGGCTCGTGGCCATCGCCGACGACGGCGGCTCGCGCTTCGGCACCGGCAGCGCGGTGGTGCGCGTCAGCCAGGACCTGCAGCTGCTGCCGGGCCTGGCGCCGCTGGCGCGTTCGGGCGACCGCATCGACGCCGGGTTCACGCTGCGCAATACCACCGCCCGCGCGATGGAGGTGCGGGCCACGCTGGCCGGCCGTGCGAGCCGCGCCGGCGGGGCGGGCGGTGGCGGAGGAAGTGCGGGCGGAAGTGCGGGCGGAAGTGCGCTCGCCTACCCGCCGCAAACGGTCACGCTGGCCGCCGGCGCCGCGGCCGAGCTGCGCTGGACGGTGGAGGTGCCGGCCGACGCCGACCGCATCGAGTGGGAGGCGTCCGCCGAGGAGGTCGCCCGCGCCGCCGGGGCCAACGCGCCGGCCGCCGCGCGCGACCGCCTGCGGTTCGTGCAGGCGGTGCGCAGCCCGGTGCCGGTGCGGGTCTGGCAGGCCACGCTGCAGTCGCTGGCGCCGGGCGCACCGCTGACGCTGCCGCTGGCCGAGCCGCCGGGAGCGCTCGCGGGGCGCGGCGAGGTGCGTGTCACGCTGCAGCCGACGCTGGCCGGCGCGCTGCCGGCACTGCGGCGCTGGTTCGAGACCTACCCGTACACCTGCCTGGAGCAGCGGACGGCGCGCGCGCTCGGTCTTCGCGACGCGGCGGCGTGGGCCGCGCTGGCCGACGAACTGCCGGGCTACCTGGATGCCGACGGCCTAGCCGGCTTCTTCCCGCCCGCGCCGGGCAGTGCGCCGCGCGGCAGCGACCGGCTGACGGCGCACCTGCTTGCCGTCGCCGACGAGGCCGGCTGGCGCTGGCCCGCGCCGGCGCAGGAGCAGATGCTGCAGGGCCTGGCCGGCTTCGTGGAAGGACGCCTCGAGCGCCGCTTCAAC
Source organism: Rubrivivax sp. (assembly GCA_020248915.1). Lineage (GTDB taxonomy): Bacteria > Pseudomonadota > Gammaproteobacteria > Burkholderiales > Burkholderiaceae_C > Rubrivivax. The sequence continues at coordinate 367,937 of JADCGP010000003.1, forward strand.
GCCCCGCGGGCCGACCTCGACGCGCGCAAGCTCGCTGCGCTCGAGGCGCTGTCGCGACATGGCCGTGCCGAGCCGCGGCACCTCGGCTCGATCGCCTTCACGCGCGAGTCGATGGCGGCCTGGCCCACGTCGGCCCTGCTCGATGCCTGGGGCGTGCTCGAGCGCCTGGCCGGCGCGCCGCAGCGCGCCGAGCGCCTGGCCGAGGTGCAGCGCCTGCTGCGCTCGCGACTGGTCGAGGGCGGCACGACGCTGAAGTTCGCCACCGAGGCCGAGGACGACTGGTGGTGGCTGCTCGAGAGCGGCGACGGCAACGCCGCGCGGCTCGTGCTGCGGGCCCTGCAGGCGCCGGGCTGGCGCGACGACGTGCCGCGGCTCGTGACGGCGACGCTCGCGCGCCAGCAGCGAGGGGCCTGGCGCACGACCACGGCCAACACCTGGGGCGTGCTGGCGCTGGAGAAGTTCTCGGCGGCGTTCGAGCGCACCCCCGTCGCCGGGTCGACCCTGCTCGCGCTCGGGCCGCCGGAGCGCCGGCAGGAGCGCCGCCACGACTGGGCCGCGGCGCCCCAGGGCGGCACGCTGGCGCTGCCGTCCTCCGGTGGCCCCTTCACGGCGCGCCACGAGGGCGGCGGCCAGCCGTGGCTGACGCTGCAGACGCTGGCCGCGGTGCCGCTGGCGCAGCCGGTGTCGGCCGGCTACCGTATCGCGCGCACGGTGAGCGCGGTGCAGCGCAAGCGGCCCGACGCGTGGAGCCGCGGCGACGTGCTGCGGGTGCGGCTGGAGATCGACGCCACGGCCGACTACGGGTGGGTCGTCGTCAGCGACCCGGTGCCCGCGGGCGCCACGCTGCTCGGCAGCGGGCTCGGGCGCGACTCGCAGATCGCCACGCGGGGCGAGCGCCGCGAGGGGGTGTGGCCGGCGTACGAGGAGCGCGCCGCCGACGCCTGGCGCGGCTACTACGAGTGGCTGCCGCGGGGCCGCCACGTGGTCGAGTACACGCTGCGACTCAACAGCAGCGGCCGCTTCGGCCTGCCGCCCGCGCGCGTGGAGGCGATGTACGCGCCGGAGAACTTCGCCGAGCTGCCGCTGGCGGTGCTGGAGGTGCAGCCGTGACCACCGGCCCCGCGCGGTCAGGCGCGGCGTCGGCCCCGCGGCCGTGCCAGGCGGTGCGTGCGTGGGCGCGCCCGGCGTTGCGCCGGCCAGCCTCGTTGCTGACGGCGCTGCTGGGGGCACGGCGGGCCGTGCTGCTGGGCGCGCTGGCGCTGCTGGCGTCGGCGTCGGCGTCGGCGTCGGCGTCGGCGTCGGCGTCGGCGTCGGCGTCGGCGTCGGCGTCGGCGTCGGCGTCGGCGTCGGCGTCGGCGGCCGACGTGCCGGTGCCCGCGTTCGAGGCGGTGCGGGCAGCGCACGCGCCGAGCGACCTCACGCTGCGCGACCGCGACGGCGTGCCGCTGCACACGCTGCGCGTCGACCCGTCCGTGCGGCGCGGGCCCTGGGTGGCGCTGGCCGACGTCTCGCCGGCGCTGCGCCACCCGTTGCTGCTGTCGGAGGACCGGCGCTTCTGGGATCACGGCGGGGTGGACTGGCCGGCGCTGGCCGCCGGCGCCTGGGCCGCGGCCTGGAACCAGCGCACGCGCGGCGCGAGCACGGTGACGATGCAGCTCGCGGCGCTGCTGGACGCGTCGCTCGCGCGGCCGCCTGGCGGGCGCGACCTCGGCGACAAGCTGGCGCAATTGCGGCGCGCGCGGCAGCTCGAGGCGCGCTGGAGCAAGGTCGAGATCCTCGAGGCCTACCTGAACGTCGTGCCGCTGCGCGGTGAGCTGGTCGGGCTGTCGGCTGCCGCCGACCAGCTGTTCGGCAAGCACCCGAGCGGGCTCGATGCGCTGGAGTCCGCGCTGCTGGCGGCGCTGGTGCGCGCACCCAACGCGACGCCGGCGCAGGTGGAGCGCCGCGCCTGCGACCTGCTGGGCGCGCAGGGCCTCGGCTGCGCGGGCCTGGGCACGACGCTGGCGCAGGCGCTCGCGCGGCCGCCGGGCCCGCTGCGGGTGGCCGGCGCGGACCGCGGCGAGATGCTGGCGCCGCACTTCGCCCGCCAGTGGTTCGCCACGCCGCGTGCGCCCGACGCGCGCAGCACGCTCGACGCCCGCGTGCAGCGGCTCGCGCTGGCCGCGCTGCGGCGGCAGCTCGCCGAGCTGCGCGGGCGCGGCGTCGACGACGGAGCGGTGGTCGTGCTCGACAACGCCAGCGGCGCGGTGCTGGCCTGGGTCGGCTCGGCCGGGCGGGGCAGCGCGGCGGCGGCGGTCGATGCGGTGCTCGCGCGGCGCCAGCCGGGCTCGACGATCAAGCCCTTCGTCTACGGGCTCGCGCTCGAGCAGCGGCTCGTCGGCGCGGGCAGCGTGCTCGACGATGCGCCGCTCGCGCTGGCGGCCGGCGCCGGCCTGTACGCGCCGCGCAACTACGACCACGCCTACCGCGGCCCGGTGACCGTGCGTACCGCGCTGGCGTCCAGCCTCAACGTCCCGGCGGTGCGCGTCGGGGCGATGGTCGGCCCCGAGGCGCTGTTTGAGCGGCTGCAGCGCGCCGGGCTGCGCCCGTCCGAGAGCGGCGGCTACCACGGCCATGCACTCGCGCTGGGCAGCGCCGACGTGACCCTGCTCGACCTCGCCAACGCGTACCGCGCGCTGGCGCGCGGCGGGCGGGTCTCGGCGCCGCACTGGGTGGCGGGCGGCACGGCCGCGACGGGTCGGGGCGGCGGGGCGGACGGTCGGCTCGTCGAGCCGGGTGCGCGGGAACGCAGAGTCTTGGAGCCTGGGGCGCAGGAGCGCAGGCTGTTCGAGCCTGGGGCGCAGGAGCGCAGGCTTTTCGAGCCTGGGACGCAGGAGCGCAGGCTCTTCGAGCCTGCGGTGGCCTGGCTCGTCGGCGACATCCTCGCCGATCCCGCCGCGCGGGCCGCCGGCTTCGGCCTCGACAGCCCGCTGGTCACGCGCGGCTGGGCGGCGGTCAAGACCGGCACCAGCAAGGACATGCGCGACAACTGGTGCGTGGGTTGGTCGGAGCGCTACACGGTCGGCGTCTGGGTGGGCAACGCCAGCGGGGCACCGATGCACGGCGTGAGCGGGGTCGAGGGGGCGGCACCGGTCTGGCGCGAAGTGATCGGCGCGCTGCACGCCGGGCAGCCGTCGCGCGCGCCGGCCCCGCCCTCGGGGCTGCGCCGCATCGACGGCGAGTGGTGGCTCGACGGCACCGGGCCGGGCCCGGCCGGCGGCCCGGGGCGCGACGTGGCCGTCTTCGGCATCCAGCGGCCGCGCGACGGCAGCGTGATCGCGCTCGACCCCGAGATCCCGCCTGCCGCGCAGCGCCTGGTCATCGAGGGGGCGCCGGGGCGCTGGGTGCTGGGCGGCCGCGTGCTGGGCGAGGGATCGCGCCTGGAGTGGCTGCCGCGGCCCGGGCGCCACGTGCTCCAGCGCCATGGCGGCGCGGCCGAGGGAGGGCGCGTGGAGCGCGTGCGCTTCGAGGTGCGGCCCGGGCAGGCCGCTCCGTCGCCGCCGGTCAGGCGTCGCCGCGACTGAAGATCCGCTCGACGGCGGCGTCGATGACGATGCCGCACAGGCTGTAGAGCAGCGACCCGATCAGCGCGGCCCAGAAACCGGCGACGTAGAAGCCCTCGAGCACGCCGGCCGCGGCCCAGAACATCAGCGCGTTGATGACGAACAGGAACAGGCCGAGCGTCAGCAGCGTCACCGGCAGCGTCAGCAGCACCAGCAGCGGACGCACCAGGGTGTTCAGCAGCCCCAGCACGAGCGCGGCGATCAGCGCCGCGCCGAAGCCGGCGACGGACACCCCCGAGTACAGCTGAGCCACCAGCAGCAAGGCCGCCGCGAGCAGCCCCCAGCGCACGAGCAGTTTCATGGTGGGCAGCATAGCGTGGCGGGAAAGCCTCTCCAAGGCGTCCGCACCCAGGAAAATCGCTTCTCATCACCTAGGTGAGGCATTACCATCGCGCCTGCCCGGCGTCCCATCGAGAAACGAGGGTCCGCGCGACGGCCGCACGAGGCACCGCCCCTTGCAGGCCCGCACCGAGATCCCGCGTGGCGCCGGCATCCGACTCAACCACTGACGGAGCAAGTACAGATGGCAACTGCGAAGAAGGCGGCGAAGAAGGCCGCCGCGAAGAAGGCCCCGGCCAAGAAGGCCCCCGCGAAGAAGGCCGCGCCGGCCAAGAAGGCCCCCGCCAAGAAGGCGGCGCCGGCCAAGAAGGCTCCGGCGAAGAAGGCTGCGCCGGCCAAGAAGGCCGCGAAGAAGGCCCCGGCCAAGAAGCGCGCCCCGAGCGCCGCCTTCATGAAGCCGATGACCCCGAGCTCGGCGCTCGCGGCCATCATCGGCGACAAGGCGCTGCCGCGCACCGAGGTCACGAAGAAGGTCTGGGACTACATCAAGAAGAACGGCCTGCAGGACAAGGTCAAGAAGACCTTGATCAACGCCGACGAGAAGCTCAAGGGCGTGCTCGGCAAGGCGCAGGTCTCGATGTTCGAGATGACCAAGCTGATCAGCAGCCACCTGAAGTGAGCGCCGCGGCCGGGCCTGCGGGCCCGGCGGCCACGCGGCGACGAGGCTCGCTGCCGGCCACGACGGCAACCGCACCGGCAACACGGGGCCCCACGGGGCCCCGTTGTCCATTCGAGCCGGGTCGCGCGCCGTGCTCCGCGCCCCTTGCCCCGAACTCGACGCCCGCAGGACCGAGCGCCGCATTCGGTGCCCATCGGCCCGCCGGCCCGCCGCGCCCGACCGCGCCCGACCGCACCCGACCGCGCCCGACCGCGCCCGCCCGCAGCGTTGCCCGGCCCGGCCTGTCGCCCCTGCCGCGACGCGGTTCGTGCCCTCCGGGGCGCGCTTCGTGCCGTCCTGCGCACGTTCCGGCGCAGCCCGAAGACACACGGCCGCAGCGCGGCCGATCATCGAGGCATGTCGCTGCACTTCGCCCGTGACGCACCGCCCGGGGTCCAGGTGCTCTGCTGGCTGCTGCTGGTGCGGCCGCCGCTGCACGACGAGGTGCCCGAGCTGCAGGCGCTGATGGCGCAGCTGCGGCGGCGCTGGGCGTGGCTGGCCGGCGGCTACCTGCTGTTCCTCGCCGCGCTGGTGCTGCCGGGGCTGCTGCGCGACCGCGGCGCGACCTACTCCACCGTGGCCGTGGTGCTGCCGCACCTGCTGCTGTACGTCGCGGTCGGCAGTGCGATGCAGATGTGGGCCGGCTTCCGCGTCAACCTGGGCAACTTCCCCGAGCTGATGCGCACCAATCGGCACCGCTGGGCGCTGGCGGCATCGGGTGGTGGGCTGGCCGTGGTCCTGCTGGCCGCGATCGCGTTCCGGCACTCCCGCTGGGACGATGCGGCACGGTCGTGGCTGCAGGACACGCTGACACCGGGCGCGGTGGCCGTGCTGCTGCTGCTGCTGGCGGTCGGCTTGCCCGAGCTGGTGGCCCGGCTGCGCGGGCGGCAGCAGGACCTGGCGCTGCAGCTGCTGCAGGCGCAGGCCGCGCAGGAGCGGCTCGCACGCGTGTCGGCCGAGAGCGAGATGCGGCTGCTGCAGGCGCAGGTGGAGCCGCACTTCCTCTACAACACGCTGGCCAACCTGCGCTTCCTGGTGCAGAGCGGCAGCCCCGACGCGCTGCGCATGACCGACGCCCTGATCGACTACCTGCGCACCTCGGTGCCCGACATGCGGGCGCAGCAGGTCACGCTCGGGCGCGAGGTCGACCACGCGCGCCACTACCTCGACATCATGCAGATGCGCATGGCCGGCCGCCTGCGCTACACGATCGACGTGCCATCGTCGCTGCGCGAGGTGTCGCTGCCGCCGCTGGTGCTGCTGACGCTGGTGGAGAACGCGGTCAAGCACGGCATCGCGCCCCAGGTGGAGGGCGGCAGCGTCGCGCTGCGAGCGCGCGTCGACGGCGAGCACATCGTCGTGACGGTCGAGGACGACGGCGCCGGCCCGCGAGGCGCGGATGCCGCGGCGGCGGCCGTCCAGTCGCCGGCCGGCACCGGCGGCACGGGGCTGGCCAATGTGCGGGCGCGTCTGGCGCTCGTGTACGACCGGGAGGCCGACCTGCAGCTGAGCGCCGCGGTGCCGCGCGGCACCTGCGCCACCTTGCGCCTGCCGCGCACCGGGCCTCCGGCCCGCCCTGCGTCCGTCGAGGTCGTCGTGTTGGTCGAGGAGAAGCGCAGGCAGCCCGTCGAAGGACCCGTTGCGGACGTTCCCCCGGCCGCGCCGGGTGCTCCGACCACGCCGCCCGCCGGACCGCGACCCTCATGATCATGCCCGCCGCTCCATCCTCCCCACCTGCCAGCCTGCCGGCGGTCGTCCCCACCGCCGTCATCGCCGACGACGAGCCGCTGCTGCGCGCGCAGTTGCGCGCGACGCTGGCCACGCTGTGGCCCGAGCTCGAGATCGTCGGCGAAGCGGCGCATGGCGAGGAGGCGGTGGCGCTGGTGGCGCGCCACCGGCCGCGCTTCGCCTTCCTCGACATCGAGATGCCGGGCATGAACGGCCTGCAGGCGGCCGCGCAGGTCAAGGGCCTGACGCACGTGGTGTTCGTCACTGCGTTCGACCAGTACGCGGTGGCCGCCTTCGACCGCGGCGCGATCGACTACGTGCTGAAGCCGGCCTCCGAGGCGCGGCTGGCCGAGACCGTGGCCCGGCTGCGCGAGCGGCTGCCGGCGGCGCAGGGCGCCGAGCAGCTCGGCGCGGCGCTCGCCCAGGTCGCGGCCGCGCTCGGCAAGCCGGTGACGTCGCGGCTGCGCTGGATCCAGGCCTCGGTGGGCAGCCAGATCCGGTTGATCCCGGTGGACGAGGTGCTGTTCTTCCAGTCCGACGCCAAGTACACCCGCGTGGTCACGCGCGAGGGCGAGTCGCTGATCCGCAAGGCCCTGAAGGAACTGCTCGACGAGGTCGACCTCGAGCAGTTCTGGCAGATCCACCGCGGCACGGTGGTCAACTCGCGCGCGATCGCGCACGTGCTGCGCGAGGACGACCGCCTGCTGGTGGTGGTGCGCGACCATGCCGAGCGGCTCGAGGTCAGCCGCAGCCACGCTCACCTGTTCCGCTCGATGTAGCGCCGGCCGGGGGGCCGGCTGCGATCAGGTCCAGGCGTCGATGGCCGCCAGCGCCGCGGCGCGCTCGGCGCCGCCGAGGAACGACGCCCGCGCCGCGTGGCGCGCCATCGCCAGCAGGTCGGCCTCGGTCAGCGGCGTCGCGTCCAGCAGCGCCTGCGCCTCGCCCGAGAACGTGATCTGCGAGATCAGCGTGTTGTCGGTGTGGTAGCTGCAGCTCAGGCCGGCGTGCCACAGCGCGGCGATCGGGTGCGCGGCGAGCGACGCCGCGGCGCCGGTGTGCACGTTGCTCGTCGGGCACAGCTCGAGGTGCAGGTCGTGCGCGCGCACCTCGTCGACCAGCCGTGCGCGCGCCGGGTCGCCGAGCGCATCGGCCAGTCGCACGCCATGCCCGATGCGTCGCGCCCCGAGCCGCGCCGCCTCGAGCACGCGCTCGGCCGCGTCGGCCTCGCCGGCGTGCAGCGTCAGCGGCAGCCCGGCACGGCGCAGCAGCGCGAGCGCCTGGGCGTGGTCGGAGGGCGGGTGCCCGCGCTCGGGTCCGGCAAGGTCGAAGCCGACCACGCCGCGGTCGCGCCAGCGCAGCGCCAGCTCGGCCGCGCGCATCGTCTGCAGGACCGGCAGCTGGCGCATCGCGCAGACGATCAGGCCCGAGGGCAGCGCGCTGCGCCGCAGCCCGGCCAGCAGCGCCTCGACCGTGGCGTCGCCGTCCAGGCCGGTCGCCTCGAACAGCAGCGGCGCGATGCGGAACTCTGCCAGCAGGGCGCCCTGCTGGCGGGCGTCCTCGGCCGCCTCGAAGGCCACGCGCTCGAGCGCGAGCGGGTGCGCCATCGCCGCCACCGTGAGGGTGAAGCCCTCGAGGTACTTCGGCAGGCTGCCGGCGTTGGCGTTGGCCTCGAACCAGGCCGCGAGCGCCGGCACGTCCTCGGCCGGCGGCCGGATGCCGCGCTGCCGCAGCAGTTCGAGCAGCGTCGCCGGACGCAGGCTGCCGTCCAGATGCTCGTGCAGCAGCACCTTGGGCAGGGCGAGCGTGCGCGGGGCAGCCGGGACCATGCCGAGCATGATGCACGCCCGGGCGCGGCGCGTGGATGAGGGTGGCTTCAGTCGCGCGTGCCGCAGCCGATACCGCCCGACGGAGCGCGCCGTTGCGCCCGCGACCTGCGAAGGGAGATGTCGATGCCCGGAATCGCCGAACTCGCCGTCCACGCCGCCTTGCTCGGCCTGATCGCGGCTGCCGTGAACGCCCTGCGGCGTGCCCAGCCGGACCCGAACCCGGCGATCGAAGCGCGCGAGGCCGCAGCGCAGGCGGCCGCCCAGGCCGCCGGCCTGTCGGTGCCCGAGCTGCTCGAGCGTCGCAAGCAATCGCTGCCGTTCGTCGGCCGGGACCGTCGCGAGCAGTTGGAGAGCGAAGCGGCTGCCTGGCGGCGGTCGGCCTGATCCGGCGCGCCGGCGCGGGAGCGCCGGCCCGCGCCCGTCGACGCATCGATGCGGCCCTCCCTGGGGGCCGGTCATTCGCAGGCCCTCCCGCGCCGCCGGTTCCGATGCCGCGCTGCGCCACTCTGCACGCGCGCCTGTGGGCCCCACGGCCCCTCACGCCGACGACCGCAGCATCTTGGACGGCACTTCGCGTTCTCGATCGACCCAATGAGAGACTTACTGGACCATTTCGACGCAAAATACCCAAGCAGTCTACTCAAGATACAGATCAGTAAAAAATAGGACTCCTTAGTCAAAAGCCCGCGGGCAGGAGTTCGACATGCAGTTCTGGTTCAAACGATGGGCGGTCGTCGCCTCGCTGATCGGTCTGGCCGCCTGCGGCGGCAACGACGAAGACCACGCCCCCCCGGCGCCGGGCACCATCGCCCAGGTCGCGCAGGCCAACGGCCTGAACGCCCTGGTGGCTGCGGCCACCAAGGCCGGGCTGGTGCCGGCACTGTCCGGCGCCGGCACGCTGACGGTGTTCGCCCCCACCGACGCCGCATTCAACACGCTGGCCACCAGGCTCGGCTTCACGGACGCCACCGCGCTGGTCAACGCGCTGCCGGCCTCGGCGCTGGCATCGATCCTGAACTACCACGTGCTCGCCACGCGCCAGACCGCGGCGGACCTCTCGACGGGCGCGAACACCCGGCCCACCCTCTACAGCTTCGGCGGCAGCGCGGCCACGCTGAGCGTGGGAACCACCGGTGGCGTGACGCTGACCGACGCGGTGCTGACGGCGGCCAACGTCGTCACGGCCAACGTCCCGGCCAGCAACGGCATCGTGCACGTCGTCGACAAGGTGCTGGTGCCCCCGGGCGTGCTGACGGTGGTGCAGATGGCCCGGGCGAACCCCCAGTTCAGCAGCCTGGTCAGCGCGGTGTCCTCGGCCGGCCTGGCAAGCACGCTGTCGGGCGCCGGCCCGTTCACGGTGTTCGCCCCGGTCAACGACGCCTTCACAGCGATCTCCAGCACGGTGGCGGGCCTGACCACGGCGCAACTGACGACGGTGCTGACCTACCACGTGCTCGGCTCGCAGGTGCTGTCCACCGCGATCCCGTTCGGCACGCCCGTGGCCACCGTCTCGGGACAGACGATCACGATCAACGCCAGCCCGCTGAGGATCACCGACAAGACCGCGACCCCGGCGCCGATCGTGGCCACCGACATCCGCGCCAGCAATGGCGTGATCCACGTCATCAGCAAGGTGCTGATCCCGACGCTGTGAGCCCCGCCGCCACCGGCCGCGCCCCGGCGCGGCGCCGGTGGCGGTGCGCGGAGCCGATTCCGCAGGACCCGGGCGGCGACCGGCTTGCTATCCTGCCACCCACGCCAACGACACCGGCCGACCGAGGCCGCACCGAGCCATGAAGCAGGCCCTCGCCCGCAGCGCTCTCGCCGCGGTCCTCGTGATGGCGTCCGCCGCCGCAACCGCCCAGGCGCAGCCCGCCGTCGTCTACGACATGGGCGGCAAGTTCGACAAGAGCTTCAACCAGGCGGCGTTCGATGGCGCCGAGCGCTGGAAGAGGGAGACCGGCCGGCCCTACCGGGAGTTCGAGGTCACCAACCCCGGGCAGCGCGAACAGGCCAAACGTCGCCTCGCCGAGGGCGGTGCCAACCCGATCGTGGCCATCGGCTTCAGCCAGGGCAGCACGCTCGACAAGGTCGCCCGGGACTTTCCCCAGACCCGATTCGCGATCATCGACTCGGTGGTCAACCTGCCCAACGTGCAGAGCATCGTCTTCAAGGAGCACGAGGGCAGCTTCCTGGTCGGCATGATGGCGGCGCTCGCCAGCAAGACCGGCAAGGTGGGCTTCGTCGGCGGCATGGATATCCCGCTGATCCGCAAGTTCCAGTGCGGCTACGAGCAGGGCGCGAGGTTCGCCAACCCGAGGGTCGAGGTGGTGGCCAACATGACCGGCACCACGCCCGCGGCCTGGAACGACCCGGCCCGCGGCGCCGAGCTGGCCAGGGCGCAGTTCGCCGCCGGTGCCGACGTCGTGTTCGCCGCCGCGGGCGGCACGGGCATCGGCGTCTACCAGGCGGCCAAGGATGCCGGCCGGCTGGCCATCGGCGTCGACAGCAACCAGAACCACCTGCAGCCCGGCACGATGCTCACCAGCATGGTCAAGCGCGTGGACGTGGCGGTCTACAACGCCTTCAAGGGCGTGCAGCCCGGGGTGCTCTCGCTCGGCCTGAAGGAGGGCGGCGTCGACTACGCGCTCGACCAGCACAACGCCAGGCTGGTCAGCGCCGACATGAAGCAGAAGGTCGACGCCGCCAAGGCCGACATCATCGGCGGCAGGATCAAGGTCATCGACTACATGGCGGCGAACGCCTGCAAGTGACTCCCCAGGCCACCGCCGGCGCGCCACCGGCGGTGGCCATGCGCCGCATCGACAAGCGCTTCGGCGCGGTGCAGGCCAACCGCGCGGTCGATCTGGTGGCGCGGGCCGGCACGGTGCACGCCATCGTCGGCGAGAACGGTGCCGGCAAGAGCACGCTGATGTCGGTGCTGTACGGCCTGTGCCCGGCCGACGGCGGTTCGATCGAGGTCGCGGGCCGACCGGCGCGCATCCGCGGCCCGCGCGATGCCATCGCGCTCGGCATCGGCATGGTGCACCAGCACTTCATGCTGGCCGAGCGCCTGAGCGCGCTGGACAACGTGATGCTCGGCGCCGAGCCGGGCTTCCTGCTCGGCCCCGCGCGCGTGCGCACGCGGGGCGCGCTGCAGGCCCTGATGGAGCGCACCGGCCTCTCGGTGGACCTCGATGCGCCGGTCGAGGCGCTGCCGGTCGGCGCGCGCCAGCGGCTAGAGATCCTGAAGGCCCTGCACCGCGGCGCGCGGATCCTGATCCTCGACGAGCCCACGGCGGTGCTGGCACCGCAGGAGACGGCGCAGCTGTTCGCCGTGCTGCGGCAATTGCGCGCGCAGGGCACGACCTTGCTGCTGATCACGCACAAGTTGAAGGAGGTGCTGGCGCTCGCCGACCACGTCACGGTGATGCGCCAGGGGGCGGTGGTGCTCGACGGGCCGGTGGCGGGGAGCTCGCTCGACGGGCTGGCCGAGGCCATGGTGGGCCGCCGCGTGCACCTCGGGCGCGACGACCGCCAGGCCACGCCCGGCGCGGTGCTGCTGGAGGCGCGCGGCCTGCGACTGGCCGACGCGCTCGGCGTGCCCCGGCTCGCCGACGTGTCGCTGCAGCTGCGTGCCGGCGAGATCGTCGGTGTGGCCGGCGTCGCGGGCAACGGACAGAGCGAGCTGCTCGACACGCTCGCGGGGCTGGCTGCGCCGCAGCAGGGCGAGCTCGCCGTCGGCGGGCACGCCTTCGGGCCCGGGCGCTGGCTCGACCCGGCCACCGCGCGCGATCTGCGCGTCGCGCACGTTCCCGAAGACCGGCAAGGGCGCGGCCTGGTGCTGCCGTTCGCGGCGTGGGAGTCCTCCTTGCTGGGCTACCAGCGCCGGCCGCGCTACGACCGGGCCGGCTGGCTGCGCGGCCGCGTGGCGCGCGCGGACTGCGCCACGATGATGGAGCGCTACGACGTGCGGCCGCGCGACCCGCTGCTGGGCAGCGGCCGCTTCAGCGGCGGCAACCAGCAGAAGCTCGTGCTCGCGCGCGAGGCCCGACTCCACGACGTCGCGCCGCGGGTGCTGCTGGTCGGCCAGCCCACGCGCGGCGTCGACGTCGGCGCGATCGAGTTCATCCACGGCCGGCTGCGCGCGACGCGCGACGCCGGCGGCGCAGTGCTGCTGGTGTCCTCCGAGCTCGACGAGATCATGGCGCTGGCCGACCGCGTGCTGGTGATGAGCGCGGGCCGCATCGCCGGCGAGCTGCCGATCGCCGAGTGCAGCGAGCCGGTGCTCGGTCGCCTGATGGCCGGCGCGGCGCCGCACTGAGAAGCTGTGAACGAACCCGACACACCCGCTCGTCACGCCATGCGCCGCCGGCACTTCGTTGCAGATCCTCGCCGCATCTCTGGATATGGCTGCGGTTTGCGCCTCGTTCCAGCGACGCCTGGCGTGCCGCTCGGAAGCGCCGGACTCGTTCACCGCTTCTGAGGGCGCGGCGATGGACCGGTCGGTCGAACTGCCGCGCTGGCTGGACCTGGCCGTGCTGCCCGCGGTCAATCTCGCCGTGGCGCTCGGCGTGGCCGGCATCGTGGCGGCCGGCGTCGGCTTCGACCCGGCCGAGGTGCTGGTGCTGCTGGTGCGCGGCGCCTTCGGCTCCGCGAGCGGCCTGAGCTACACGCTGTACTACGCGACGACCTTCGTCTTCACCGGGCTCGCGGTGGCGGTGGCCCTGCACGGCGGCCTGTTCAACATCGGCGGCGAGGGCCAGGCGATGCTCGGCGGCCTGGGCGTCGCGGTCGTGGCGTTGAGCCTCGAGGCCGCGCTGCCGGCGTGGCTGCTGCTGCCGGCGCTGGTGCTGGCGGCCGCGCTGGCGGGCGCCGCCTGGGCCGCCCTGCCGGCGGCGCTGCAGGCCTGGCGCGGCAGCCACGTCGTCATCTCGACGATCATGTTCAACTTCATCGCCGCGGCGCTGCTGTCGTACCTGCTGGTGGGCGCACTGAAGGAGCCGGGCAACATGACGCCCGAGAGCGCCGCCTTCGCCGCGGCCGCGCGGCTGCCCGGCATGCACGAGCTGCTCGGGGCGCTCGGCCTGCCGTGGCCGCGCACGCCGCTCAACGCGAGCGTGCTGCTGGCCGCGGCGGCGGCGGCGGGCGTGTGGCTGCTGCTGTGGAAGACCCAGGCCGGCTACGCGCTGCGCACCGTCGGCTTCTCGCCGCAGGCGGCGCTGTACGCCGGGATGCGGCCGCCGCGGCTGGTGATGATGTCGATGGGCCTGTCGGGCGCGCTGGCCGGCCTGGTCGGCGTCAACGAGATCGCCGGCGCGCACGGCAGGCTGCTCGCCGACTTCGTCGCCGGCGCGGGTTTCGCCGGCATCGCGGTCAGCCTGATCGGACGCAACCACCCGCTGGGCATCGTGCTGGCGGCGCTGCTGTTCGGCGCGCTCTACCAGGGCGGCGCGGAGCTGGCGTTCGAGGTCCGCGGCTTCTCGCGCGACATGGTGTTCCTGCTGCAGGGCCTGATCGTGCTGTTCGCGGGCGCGATGGCCCAGGTCGCGGCGCCGTGGCTGGCGCGCCTGGCGGTGCGGGCCGGGCTGGCGGTGCCGTCGCACCGGGGGGCGCCGCGTGGATGAGCTGACGATCGCCGCGGTGCTCGGCAGCACGCTGCGCGTGAGCGTGCCGCTGATCCTGTGCGCGCTGGCCGGCGTGCTGAGCGAGCGCAGCGGCGTCATCGACCTCGGCCTCGAGGGCAAGATGCTGCTGGCCGCGTTCGCCGCCGGCGCGGCCGGCGCCGCGAGCGGCTCGACGGCGCTGGCGCTGGCCGCCGCGCTGGCGGCGGGCGTGGCCGCGTCGATGCTGCACGGCTTTGCCTGCGTCACGCACCGCGGCGACCAGGTCGTGCTCGGCATCGCGATCACGATGACCGCGGCCGGCCTGACGGTGGTGCTCGGCATCGCCTGGTTCGGCCTCGGCGGCCAGACGCCCCCGCTGCCCGAGGCGGCGCGGCTGGACAAATGGTTCACCGGCGCCGCGGCGGCCGTGCAGGACGTGCCGCTGGTGGGCCGGCTGCTGGGGCTGGCGGTGCTGGGCCACGACGCCTTCGTCTATGGCGCCTTCGCGGCGGTGGCGGCCGTGTGGTGGCTGCTGTACCGCACGCGCTTCGGGCTGCGGCTGCGCGCCGCGGGCGAGAACCCGGCGATGGTCGAGGCCGCGGGCCTGAGCGTGCAGGGGCTGCGCTACCGCGCGCTGGCCCTCAACGGCGTGCTGTGCGCGCTGGCGGGCGCCTACCTGGTGCTGGCGATGAACCCCAGCTTCCTGCCGCACATGACGGCCGGCCGCGGCTACATGGCGCTGGCGGCGATGATCTTCGGCAAGTGGCATCCGGTCGGCGCGATGTGGGCCTGCCTGCTGTTCGGCTTCCTGGATGCGGCGAGCATCCGGCTGCAGGGCGTCCCGCTGCCCGACGCGCTCGGCGGCGGCACCGTGCCGGTGCAGGCGATCCAGGCCCTGCCCTACGTGCTGACGGTGGTGCTGCTGGCCGGCTTCATCGGCCGCGCCGTCGCACCCAAGGCTCTCGGGAGACCCCATGTCCAGGAACGCTGAACCGTCTCCGGCGCAGGCCGCCGCGCTGCTGCAGGCCGCGCGCGCGGTGCGCCGGCACGCGCACGCCCCGTACTCGAGGTTCAAGGTCGGCGCCGCGGTGCTCGACGAGCAAGGCCGGGTGCACGCCGGCTGCAACGTCGAGAACGCCGCCTACCCGCAGGGGTTGTGCGCCGAGGCGGCCGCGATCGCCGCGCTGGTGGCCGCAGGCGGCAAGGCCGTGCGTGCGGTGGCGGTGGTGGCCGACTCCAAGGTGCCCACCACGCCCTGCGGCGGCTGCCGGCAGAGGATCGCCGAGTTCGCGCGCGACGACTGCCCGGTGCTGGTCGGCACGCCGCGGGCGCTGAAGTTCGTCACCTCGCTCGGCGCGCTGCTGCCGCACGGATTCGGGCCGCCGGCACTGCGCCGGCGTTGAGCGGCCCACGCGGAGACTGCGCCTGCGTTGATCCGCGAACGCGGAAAACCGGGCTGGCCTGGCGTCGGGCCGCGCATGCCGATGGCGCCGACGCGGCCTCGAGCCGCGCCGTCAAGGGCTCTTCGCGCGCGTCTTCGCGGGCTCTTCGCGGGCTCTTCGCGGGACCTCAGGCCGGCTGGCGCGTTCCAACCGCGCTGCCCACCACGCCCATCAGCCCGCCCAGCGCCAGCACGTACCACAGCGGCGCGCTCGACCCCACCTGCACCAGCCCGGCGCCCGCGGCCACGAGGCCGACCGCCGCCACCAGTGCCAGCAGCAGCAGCGGCACCGCCAGCCAGCGCGTGGGCCGGCGCACCGCGGGGTCGCGGCTGCCCACCGCCAGCAGCGCATAGCCCAGCAGCGTGAACAACGGGAACAGCAGCCACATCACCCAGCCGGGTGCGGCACCGACCCAGCCGAGCGGCGCCGCCACCAGCAGCAGCGCGGCGAGCACCCCGAGCGCGGCGAGCACGCCGCCGGCAAGCACCAGCATGATCCGACCTCCGGGCCGTCCAACACGGCGAGGCGCCGAGGATAGACGCGCTGCGCGACCGCCACCGCGCCGGCGGGCCGGCCTGCTGGCGTGGCGCGCGATCGATGTCACGCGCTGTCGCTGCCGCTGCTGCCGCCGCTGCCGCCGCTGCCGCCGCTGCCGCCGCCGAGACGGGCCGGCCCGCGGCGTGGCCTGCACTACGATCTGCCGCACCGTGAGCGCGAGCCGCCCGCCCAGCACCATCAACCTCAGCGTTGCGCGCCTGCGCGCCGGCGGCCACGCGCCGCGCATCGCGGTGCTGCTCGGATCAGGCTGGGGGCCGTTCGCCGCGCGCGTGCAGGACGCGGTGACGCTGACCTACGCCGAGCTGCCCGCCTTCCCGGCGCCCGCGGTCGGCGGGCATGCCGGCCGGGTGCTGCTGGGCCGCATCGGGCCGCACGAGGTCGCGGTGCTGGCCGGGCGCGCGCACGCCTACGAGACCGGGGCGCCCGACGGCATGACCGGGGCCATCCGCACGCTGGCCGCACTCGGCGTGCAGGTGCTGGTGCAGACCAACGCCGCGGGCAGCCTCGACCCGGCGATGCCGGCCGGCACGCCGATGCTGGTCAGCGACCACCTCAACCTGCCGCAGCGCTCGCCACTGGCGGGCCCGGCCGGTCCGGCCGGCGACGATCGCTTCGTGTCGATGGTCGATGCCTACTGCCCGCGCCTGCGCGCGCAGGCACGCGCCCTCGCCGCCCGCGCCGAGGTGCCGCTGGCCGAGGGCGTCTACGCCTGGGTGCTGGGGCCGCAGTTCGAGACGCCGGCCGAGATCCGGATGCTGCGCGCGCTCGGCGCGCAGGCGGTGGGGATGAGCACGGTGCCGGAGACGATCCTCGCACGGCACGCCGGCCTGCGCGTGCTGGCGCTGTCGCTCGTGACGAACATGGCCGCCGGCCTGTCCGACGAGGCGCTGTCGCATGCGCACACGCTGTCGGCCGCGGCGGCCGCGGGCGCGCGCGCGGCCGACCTGCTGCAGGCCATCGTCGCGGGGCTGGAGGTCTGATGGCCGCCGGCAGCGACCTCGCCGCGGCCGCCCGCGTCGCGCTCGCCTGCCTCGACCTGACGAGCCTGAACGATGGCGACACCGCGGCCGACGTCGAACGCCTGTGCCTGCGCGCGGCCGGCGCGCCGGGCCGCGGCGCGGTGGCCGCCGTCTGCGTCTGGCCGCGCCTGGCCGCGCGGGCGCGCGCGAGCCTGCCGGCATCGGTCCGCGTGGCTGCGGTGGCCAACTTCCCCGACGGCGGTGCCGAGGTCGGGCGCGCGGTGCGCGACACGGCGGCCATTGCCGATGCGGGCGCGCAGGAGGTCGACGTCGTGCTGCCGTACCGCGACCTGGCCGCGGCGCCGGCCTTGCTGACCGCCGTGCGGCGGGCCTGCGAGGGCCTGACGCTGAAGGTCATCCTCGAGACCGGCGTGCTGGCCGCCTCGGCGCCGGGTGCGGACGCGATCCGCCACGCCTGCCGCATCGCGCTCGATGCCGGCGCCGACTTCCTGAAGACCAGCACCGGCAAGACCGGTGTCGGCGCCACGCCGGCCGCGGCGCGGCTGATGCTGGAGGCGATCGCCGGCGACGCCGTGGCGCGCGACCGCGTCGGCTTCAAGGCTGCCGGCGGCGTTCGTTCGGTGGCCGATGCTGCCCTGTACCAGCGCCTAGTGGCCGAGATCCTGGGCCCGGCGGCGCTGGTGCCGCAGCGCTTCCGCATCGGGGCGAGCGCGCTGCTCGACGACATCGAGGCCGTGCTGGCCGGCGGCCCCGGCGGCCCGCCGGCGCCCGCCTCGGTGACCGGTGCGGCACCGTACTGACGCCATCCCCGGCACCCTGCGCGGAGACCACGCCATGCGCCTCTTGCTCCCCTCCCTGGTCGCGGCCTCTCTGCTGGCCTCTCTGCTGGGCGGTTGCGCGGTGCCGTCCGCGGTCGCGCCGTCGGCCGAGCCGGTGCGAGTGCGCCTGATCGCCTTCAACGACTTCCACGGCAACCTCGAGGCGGCGCCGGGCCTGACGCTGCCCTGGCCCGACCCGGCCGACCGCGGCAAGGTCGCGCGCCTGAACGCCGGCGGCGCTGCCCACCTGGCCGGCCTCGTCAAGGCGCTGCGCGCCGGCGCGACGCACAGCATCGTCGTCAGCAGCGGCGACCTGATCGGCGCCACGCCGCTGGTCAGCGCGCTGTTCCTGCACGAGAGCACGGTGGACATCGCCAACCGGATCGGCGTCGACCTGGCCGTGCCGGGCAACCACGAGTTCGACGCCGGCAAGGACGAGCTGCTGCGCGTGATGGGCGGCGGCTGCCGGCCCGACCGCCCGGAGGCGCTGGCCCGCTCCTGCCCGCTGCCCGAGGGGCACGCCGGTGCCAGGTTCCCACACGTGGCGGCCAACGTGCTGAAGGCCGACGGCGGCACGCTGTTCCCGGCCTCGGTGGTGCGCGAGGTGGGCGGCGTGCGGATCGGCTTCATCGGCGCGGTCACGCGGACCACGCCGAGCATCGTGGTGCCCTCCGGCGTGGCCGGCTTGCGCTTCACCGGCGAAGCCGAGGCCATCAACCGCGAGGCGGCGCGCCTGGCCGCGCAGGGCGTCCGCGCGCTGGTGGCCGTGATCCACGAGGGCGGCGACACCGGCGCTCCCGGGCAGCCGATGGAGTGGAACGACGCCGGCTGCCCGAACCCGCGCGGCCCGATCTTCGACATCGCCCGCAGGCTCTCGCCCGAGATCGACATCGTGTTCTCGGCCCACACGCACCAGGGCTACCGCTGCCTGGTCGACGGCCGTCCGGTGATGCAGGCCACCGCGCTCGGCCGTGGCGTCAGCGTCGCCGACGTGGTGATCGACCCGAAGACCGGCGACATCGACCGCACGCGCACCGAGAGCCGCAACCTGCCGGTGTTCAACGAGCGCAGCGACCCGGCGCTGCGCGCCGCCATCGTCGCCGCCGAGCCCGCGCCTTGGAACGAGGCGCTGCGCGCGGCGCGGCCCGACGGTGCGGTGGCCGCTCGCGTGGCGCAGTACGTGGCCGCGGCCGCGCCGCTGGCCGGTCGGCCGGTGGGCCGCATCGGCGGCCCCTTCGATCGGAGCGGGCGCACCGACGCCAGCGCCGGGCGCCTGGTGGCCGATGCGCAGTGGGCGGCCACGCGCGCGCCCGAGCGCGGAGGCGCGCAGTTCGCGCTGATGAACCCGGGCGGCGTGCGCACCGACCTGCGCTGCGAGGCCGGCGCGCCGCCGTGCGGGGTGACCTACGGCCAGGTGTTCTCGATGCAGCCCTTCGGCAACAGCCTGGTCGTGATGACGCTGTCGGGCGCCGAGATCAAGCGCCTGCTGGAGGACCAGCAGCGCCCGGGACGCGCCGCCCCGCTGTTCCTGATCCCGTCGTCGTCGCTGACCTACCGCTGGGACGCGCGCGCCCCGCATGGCGCGCGCGTGCTCGACCTGCGCGTCGCGGGCCAGCCGGTGGAGCCGGGCCGCGACTACCGCCTCACGGTCAACAGCTTCCTGGCCGAGGGCGGCGACGGCGTGTCGATGCTGCGCAGCGGGCGCGACCGCCTGGGCGGCGAACTCGACATCGACGCGCTGGTGGCCCACCTGGCCGGCGCGCCCGTGCCGGACCCGGTGCCGCGCATCGCACTGGTCGAGTAGCCGCCGGTCCCCCGCGATGGCCGTGCTGCCGCAGCAGATCATCGCCGCCAAGCGAGACGGCCATGCGCTGTCCGCGGTGCAGGTCGATGCCTTCGTGGCGGGGCTGGTGGCCGAGGGCGGCGCGGCCGCGTGGAGCGACGCGCAGGCCGCCGCGCTCGCCATGGCGATCGTGCTGCGCGGCATGGACCGCGCCGAGACGGTGGCGCTGACGCAGGCCATGACGCGCTCGGGCGAGATCCTGCGCTGGCGCGGCCTGGGCGACCGCCCGGTGCTCGACAAGCACAGCACCGGCGGCGTCGGCGACAAGGTCAGCCTGATGCTGGCGCCGATCGTCGCCGAGTGCGGCGCGCTGGTGCCGATGGTCAGCGGCCGCGGCCTGGGCCACACCGGTGGCACGCTCGACAAGCTCGAGGCGCTGCCCGGCTACCAGGCCGACCCGGCGCGCGGGCGGCTGCACGCCTGCCTGCTCGATGCGGGCTGCGCGATCGTCGGCGCGTCGGCCACGCTGGCGCCGGCCGACCGGCGCCTGTACGCGATCCGCGACGTGACCGCCACGGTGGAGAGCGTGCCGCTGGTCACCGCCAGCATCCTGAGCAAGAAGCTGGCCGCGGGGCTGGGCGCGCTGGTGCTCGACGTCAAGGTCGGCAGCGGCGCGGTGATGCGCGAGCCGCAGCGCGCGCGCGAGCTGGCGGGTTCGCTGGTCGAGGTGGCGCAGGGGGCCGGGCTGCCGGCGCGCGCGCTGCTCACCGACATGGACCAGGTGCTGGGCCGCACCGCGGGCAACGCGCTCGAGGTGCGCGAGGCGATCGGCTTCCTGACCGGGACGGATCGCGAGCCGCGCCTGCTCGAGTGCACGCTGGCGCTTGCCGCCGAGCTGCTGCACCTGGGGGGCCTCGCGCCCGACCGCACCGCGGCGCGCACCGCGGCGGCGCGCGCACTGGACTCGGGCGCCGCGGCCGAGCGCTTCGCGCGCATGGTGGCGGCCCTCGGCGGGCCGCGCGACGCGCTGGGCGACGCGCGGCTGCCCGTCGCGCCGGTGGTGCGGCCGGTGCCGGCGCCGCAGGCCGGCTTCGTCGCCGCGCAGGATGCGCGCGCGCTCGGCATGGCCGTGGTGGCGCTGGGCGGCGGCCGGCGGCGCGGCGGCGATGCGGTCGACCCGCGCGTCGGGCTCGACGCCGTCCGGGCCCTCGGGACCCGGGTCGCGCACGGCGAGCCGCTCGCCTTCGTGCACGCGGCCGACGAGGCCGCCGCCGCCCAGGCGGTGGCCGAGGTGCTGGCGGCGGTGCGCATCGACGCCTCGCCCCCCGAGGACGCCCCGGTGGTGCACGGGTGCGTCGAGGGCCGATGATCGGGGCCCGGGCCGGGGCATCGCCGGCCCGGGGAACCATCGTGCCGGCCTGCGCGCCGGGCCCGGCAACCGCCACGGGAGCCACGGGAGCCCCTGCATGACCGCCTGCCTCGTCGCCCACCTCGAGGTCACCGACCCCGGGCTGTACCAGGAGTACCGCGCGCGCGTCGCCGCCACCGTCGCCGCCCACGGCGGGCGCTGGGTCGTGCGCGGGGGCGAGGCCACGGTGCTCGAGGGCTGCCTGCCGTGGCAGCGCCTGGTGGTCATCGAGTTCCCGTCGATGCAGGCCCTGCAGGACTGGTACCGCTCGCCGGAGTACGCGCCGCTGATCGAGCTGCGCCAGCGCTGCTCGCGCGGCGACCTGGTCGCGGTGGAAGGGCCGCCGGCGTGAGCCGGGTGGCGGTCGGGGCCCGCGGCAGGGTGGGCAGCGACGGGGAGCGCGCGGCGCATGGCGTCGGCGCGGCCGCGCACGGCCGCGTTCCGGCCACGGTGCCTGCGACGCCTGGGCAGGTCGGGCAGGTCGGGCTGATCGGGCTGATCGGGCTGATCGGGCTGATCGGGCTGATCAGGCTGATCAGGCTGCCGCGGCAGCCGTGGCAGCCGTGGCAGCCGTGGCAGCCGTGGCGCCGCCAGGCCGCCGCGGTGCTGGCGCTGCTGGCAATGCCGGGCGCCTGGACGGCCGCCGCGCAGCCGCTGCCGGTGGCGCCCGTGCGCGACGTGCCCGAGGTCTTCTTCGGCACCACGGTCCACGACCCCTATCGGGCGCTCGAGAACACCCGGTCGCCGGCGGTCGTGGCCTGGATGCGCGCCCACGGCGAGCGCGCGCGACGCACGCTGCAGGCCCTGCCGGCGCGCGCCGCACTGCGCGCTGCGCTCGACCACTACGACGCCGGCCCGCCAGCCCGGGTGGCATCGGTGGTGCGGCGGCCGCTCAGCGGCGGCGCGGTCGAGCGGCTGTTCTACCTGAAGCGCGGCGCGGGCGAGCCGCAGTTCCGGCTGATGCGGCGCGACGGTTTCGACGGCGCCGAGCAGCTCGTCTTCGATCCGGCGCGGCTCGATGGCCGTGGCCGCGCCCAGACGCACGCGATCAACTTCTTCGAGCCCTCGCCCGACGGCCGGCGCGTCGCGCTCGGCGTGTCCGCCGGCGGCAGCGAGGCCGCTTCGCTGTGGGTGATCGACGTCGAGCAGGGGCGGCGGCTGGGCATGCCGGTGTCGCGTGCCGACCAGGCCGCGCCGGCCTGGTCGGCCGACGGCACCGAGCTGTGGTTCAACCGTCTGCAGCCTCCGCGCCGCGGCGCGCCGCCGGCCGAGCGCTACCTGCACAGCCAGCTCGTCGCCTTGCGACCGGGCGTCGATGCGGCGCCCCGCCTCGTGCTGCGCGCCGGGCCGTCGGCCGCCGAGCGCGCCGCCGGCATGCCGGCGATCGACGCCCGCGAGTCGCCGGTGCTCGCGGTGCAGGCCGACGGCACCGTGTTGCTGCTGGCCATCGATGGCGTGGCCTCGGAGTTCGCCGCGTGGTGGAGCACGCTCGACGCGCTGCGCGCCGGCCGGCCGGCCTGGCGTCCGCTGGTGACGCGGGAGGACGGTGTGACCGCGCTGGCGCTGCAGGCAGGCCGCGTGTTCGCGCTGTCGCACCGCGGCGCGCCGCGCTACCGCCTGCTCGAGGGCCCGCTCGAGGGCTTCGCGGCGGGCACGGCGGCGGTGCGGGTCGCCGAGGGCGAGCGCGTGCTCGTGCAGATCGCGGCCGCAGCGGACGCGCTGTACATCGAGGCGCGCGAGGGCAACGTCAAGCGGCTGCTGCGCCTGGCCTACGAAGGCGGGGCGCCGGTCGAGGTTGCGTTGCCGGTGGCGGGCGCCTTTGCGTTCGAGGCCGGCCACGCCGACGCGCGACTGCCCGGCGTGCTGCTCGACCTGCAGGGCTGGACGATGGCGCGCCGGATCTACGCCGTCGATGCGCAGGGGCGCGCGCGCGACACGGGCCTGCAGCCCGCGGGCCCCTTCGACGCCCCGGCGGGCCTGGCCACGACCGAGGTGATGGTGCCCAGCCACGACGGCGCGCGCGTGCCGCTGTCCGTCGTGCACCGCGCCGACGTGGTGCTCGACGGCACGAACCCGGTGCTGCTGGCGGGCTACGCCGCGTACGGCTACACCGAGGAGCCGGGCTTCAGCGCCAGCCGGCTGGCGTGGCTGGATGCCGGCGGGGTCTACGCGGTGGCCAACCCGCGCGGCAGCGGCGTGTTCGGGCGCGCGTGGCACCTGGCGGGCAAGGAGGCCACCAAGCCCAACAGCTGGCGCGACCTGATCGCCTGTGCCGAGTGGCTGGTGGCGCAGCGCTGGACGCGGCCGGCGCGGCTGGCCATCGAGGGCGGCAGCGCCGGCGGGCTGCTGGTCGGCATGGCGATGACCGAGCGGCCCGACCTGTTCGCCGCCGTGCTGATCGACGTCGGCGCGCTCGACATGGTGCGCGGCGAGCTCGAGCCGAGCGGGCCGCCCAACATCCCCGAGTTCGGCACGCGCACGAACGAGGCGGGCTTCCGGGCGCTTCTGGCGATGAGCGCCTACCACCAGGTCCGCGACGGCGTGCCCTATCCGGCGGTGCTGCTGACGCACGGCGTCAACGACCCGCGCGTGGCGGTGAGCAACAGCACCAAGATGGCGGCGCGGCTGATGGCGGCCAGCACGTCGGGCAGGCCGGTGTTGCTGCGGCTGGACTGGGCCGGCGGCCACGGCATCGGCGACACGCAGGCCCAGGTGCTGGACCAGCGCGCCGACGAGTTCGCGTTCCTGATGTGGCAGCTCGGGATGACGCCCCGCGCCGCGCCCCGCTGAGCCTCGACCGGCGCCTCAGCGCACCTTGCCCAGCAGCGCCTGCATGTCCTCGAGCACGCCGTCGAGCTGCTGGCCGGCCGAGCCGTCGAGCTGGAGCCGCCCCAGCAGCTCCTGCTGCATGAAGCACACCGTCATGCGCACGTAGGTGCTGTCCAGCGCCTTGCGCACGGCCGCCATCTGGCCGGCGATGTCCAGGCAGGGCTGCCCTTCCTCGATCATCCGCTGGATGCCGCGCAGCTGGCCCTCGGCGCGCTTGAGCCGGTTGAGCAGGTCGGTGCGGGCTTTCGCATCCACGAGTTCAGACATCTCGAGACACTCCCTGTGCGGTTCGAGTGACCGTTCGAAGTTGTGCGGAGTGTCCATCGTATGCGTCCGTCCCTGCGTGCACCAGGGTTGCCCGCCGCGGCCGGCCGGTCGCGGCGGTCGTGGCGAGGGCGCGCGGCAGCCCGGTCAGCGCGGGGCCGAGGGGACGCCCAGCCGCCCCAGCACCCACCCCAGCGGGCAGAAGCCGGTGAAGCCGTACTGCAGCAGGTTGGCGCCGACGAAGGCCGTGAACGCGAGCCACCACTGCGAGACGAACAGTGGGCTGCCGGGCACGCCCAGGGCCAGGGAGACGAGCACGAAGGTGCCGGCGAAGATGCGGATCAGTCGGTCGACGTTCACGGGGAACTCCTTTCGGTGGGGGAAGGGGGCGCGCCCGCCGCGGGCGCCGGGACGCGGCGGCGCATCGCGGCGTGGTAAAGGACGGGGATCACCACCAGCGTCAGCAGCGTGGACACGCCGATGCCGAACAGCAGCGAGATCGCCAGGCCGTTGAAGATTGGGTCGTCGAGGATGAAGACCGCGCCGGTCATCGCCGCCAGCGCGGTGAGGGCGATCGGCTGCGCGCGCACCGCGGCGGCGTCGATCACGGCCTGCTCGAAGGCCACGCCGCGCGCGACCTGCAGCCGCGTGAAGTCCACCAGCAGGATCGAGTTGCGCACGATGATCCCGGCCAGCGCGATCATCCCGATCATCGACGTGGCGGTGAAGGGGGCCCCGAGCAGCGCGTGCCCGGGCATCACGCCGATGATCGTCAGCGGGATCGGCGCCATGATCACCAGGGGCGTGAGGTAGCTGCGGAACTGCGCGACGACCAGCAGGTAGATCAGGACCAGACCCACGGCGTAGGCCGCGCCCATGTCACGGAAGGTCTCGTAGGTGACCTGCCACTCGCCGTCCCACTTCAGTGCGTAACCGGTGTAGGGGTTCGCGGGCTGGCGGATCCAGTACTCGCCGAGGGTGGTGCCCTCCAGCGCCGCGGCCTCCAGGCGCGGGCGGATGCCGAACAGGCCGTACAGCGGCGAGTCGGGCGTGCCCCGGGAGGACGGGCCGGCACCGACGTCGGCGAAGACATAGGTGACGTGCTGCAGGTCCTTCGTGTGGAGCGGCTTGTCGATCACGCCGCGCTCGACGCGCACGAGTTCGGACAGCGGCACGAGCCGGCCGGGGCCGGAGGAACCTTCGGGCACCGCGGCGCGCAGCGGCAGCGCCAGCAGCGCGTCGAGCCCGACCTGCGCCTCGCGCGGAAGCTGCAGCCGCACCGGCACCGGGTACTTGCTCTGGCCGTCGTGCAGCCAGGCGCTGTCCAGGCCCGCGAGCGCACCCTGCACGGTGGCGGCGATCGCGGCCACCGGGATGCCCAGCGCCTCGGCGCGCTGGCGGTTGACCCGCAGGAAGACGCGTGGCGCGTCGGCGCGCAGGCTGGTGTCGACCCCGGTGATGTCGGGCGTCGCGCGGAAGGCCTCGGCCACGCGGGCGGCGAGCTGCTGGCGGCCTGCCTCGTCGGGCCCGTAGATCTCCGCCACGATCGGGCTCATCACCGGGGGTCCGGGCGGCACCTCCACCACCTTCAGCGTGGCGTCGTGGCGCGCGGCGATCTTCTCCAGCTCCGGGCGCAGGCGTTGCGCGATCGCGTGGCTCTGCTCCTTGCGGTGCGCCTTGTCGGCCAGGTTGACCTGCAGGTCGCCCGTCTCGGCCTCGGACCTCAGGTCGTACTGGCGCACCAGGCCGTTGAACGTGATCGGGCTCGAGGTGCCGGCGTAGCCCTGGAGGTCCTTCACCTCGGGCTGCCGGGCGAGGAACGCCGACAACTCGTGCAGCGCGGCCGCGGTGTCCTCCAGCGGTGTGCCGGCGGGCATGTCGACGACGACCTGGAACTCGCTCTTGTTGTCGAAGGGCAGCATCTTCAGCACCACCCACTGCACCGCGGCCAGGCCCGCCGACAGCGCCATCGCCGCGACGACACCCGCCAGCAGCAGCCAGCGCTTTCGCGCGCTGGCCAGCAGCGGCGCGAGCAGCCGCGCGAACAGGCGCTGCAGCAGACCGGCCAGGCGCTGCGGCGCGGCGCCGCCTCCGGCGCCGTGCGCGGCGCCCGGACCTGCCGCGTGAGGGTCCTTCATCAGCCGCAGCGCCAGCCAGGGCGTGATCGTGAAGGCGATCAGCAGCGACAGTGCCATGCCCAGGCTCGAGTTGATCGGGATCGGGCTCATGTACGGCCCCATCAGGCCGCTGACGAAGGCCATCGGCAGCAGCGCGGCGATCACCGTCAGCGTGGCCAGGATCGTCGGGCCGCCCACCTCGTCGACAGCGGCGGGGATGATCCGGGCGAGGCGCTCGCGGAGGTCGGAGGTCCGGCCCGCGCCGGCCGCTGCCGCATGGTCCCGGGCTGCCGCGTCCAGCGCCAGATGACGATGGATGTTCTCGACCACGACGATGGCGTCGTCGACCAGGATGCCGATGGAGAAGATCAGCGCGAACAGGCTCACCCGGTTGAGCGTGAATCCCCAGGCCCAGCTCGCGAACAGCGTCGCCGTCAGCGTCAGCACGACCGCCGCACCGACGATGACGGCCTCGCGCCGGCCGAGCGCGAGGCCGACGAGCAGGATCACGCTGCCGGTGGCGAAGGCGAGCTTCTGGATCAGCTTGCCCGCCTTGTCGGCCGCCGTCTGGCCGTAGTCGCGCGTGACGGTGGCCTCGACGCCGGGCGGGATCAGCACGTTGCGGAGTTGCTCGACCCGCTCGCGCGCGGCCCGCGAGACGTCCGCGGCGTTCTGGCCGGGCTTCTTGGTCAACGTGATCGTCACGGCCGGGTGGCTGCCGCCGGACGCGGCTGCGCCGGCCGCACTGCCGGGCGCGAACCACGCATGGCGGGTCGGTTGCGCCGCGCCGGCGCTCACCTCGGCCACCTCGCGCAGGAACACCGGGCGTCCCTGGTGCACGCCGACCACCAGGTCGGCCACCTCGTCGGCCGAGCGCAGGAACTCGCCCGTCTCGACGGCGACGGCGCCGCCGCGGCCGGCGTCGATCACGGTGCCGGCGGGCAGGCCCTGGCTGGCCGCGGCCAGCGTCTGCTTCAGGCGCAGCAGGTCGACACCGCGCTCGCGCAGTCGCGAGGGGTCGAGCAGGACCTGCACCGCGCGGCCAGGGCCGCCGAGGGTCTGTACCGCGCGCGCGCCGCCCACGCGCTTGAGTTCGGCCTCCATCGAGTGGGCCACCCGCTCCAGCTCGGAGGCCGGCATGTCCTCGGGGCTCCACAGCGTGACGGCGAACACAGGCACGTCGTCGATGCCCTTGGGCTTGACGATCGGGGCGAGCGTGCCGAGCTCGCGCGGCAGCCAGTCCTGGTTCGCGTTGAGCACGTCGTACAGCCGTACCAGCGCCTCGGTGCGCGGAACGCCGACCTGGAACTGCACCGTGAGCACCGCCAGGCCGGGCCGCGCGACCGAGTACGTGTGCTCGATGCCGGCGATCTGCGACAGAACCTGCTCGGCCGGCCGAGCCACCATGTTCTGCACGTCGGCGCTCGCGGCGCCGGGGAAGGGGATCAGGACGTTGGCCATCGTCACGTTGATCTGCGGCTCCTCCTCGCGCGGCGTCACGAGCACGGCGAACAGGCCCAGCAGCAGCACCACCAGTGCCAGCAGCGGGGTCAGCGCATGCGACTGGAAGACGGCGGCGAGGCGGCCCGACACGCCCAGCGACGCGCTGCCCGCGGCCGGGGCCGTGCTGGCGTCGGTGCCTTCGGTGCGGGCGGGCATGGCGGGTTCCTGCGAACGCGGGGCCGTCATCGGACGGCGCCGGCGCCGAGCCCGGCGCGCACCGGGTCGAGCGCGATGCGCTCGCCGGCCTTCAGTCCGGCCACCACCTCGACCTGGGCGCCGTGGCGTGCGCCCAGTCGAACCGGCTTGAGCACGAACTGGTCGCCCTGCGCGGCATAGACCGCGGTCAGCTCGCCCCGGTGCAGCACGGCGGCCGCGGGGACGACCAGGCGCGCGGCCCCGGCCGGAGGCGCTGCGGCCGGGGCCTCGCCCGCAGCCGCTGCCACCGGGGCGGCTCCGGTGAAGCGAACGCGCACGGCCATGCCGGGGGACAGGCCGGCGCCGGCCGATGCCGGCAGCTCGAGCCGCCATTCCACCGTCTGGGCCACCGCATCGGCCCCGGGCAGCTCGGTCCGGCTCGCCGGCTCGATCCAGCGACCTTCGCTGCCGGCTCCTGCCGCCGCCGGCAGCAGCACCTCGACCCGGGCGGAGTGACGCGCCAGTGCCGACTGCGATGCCGGCACCTGCACCGATGCCCGCAGCCGGCCCGGGGCGTACAGCGTGGCGACAGGGCGCCCCGGCGCGGCCAGGTCGCCCGGCTCGACGTGGGTGGCCAGCACGACAGCGTCGAAGGGCGCCGTCACGCCGGCGAAGCTGCGCGCCAGCGCCGCCTGCGAACGAGCCGCCTGCGCCTGCGCAGCGCCGGCCTGTGCGGCCTGGAGCTGGGTCTCGGCGGTGTCCAGCGCTGCCTGGCTGACGAAGCCCTGGGTGCGCAGTTCGCGGGCGCGGGCGGCTGCCAGCCGCGCGTTGCGCAGCTCGGCCTCGGCCTGGGCCACGCCGGCATCGCCGCGGGCCAGTGCGGCCTGCACGTCGCGCTCGTCGATCCGGGCGATGGGCTGGCCGGCGCGCACGCGGTCGCCGGCCTTGACCAGCAGCGCCACCACGTTGCCCGGCACCTGGGCCGCGACGGTGCTCTGGCGCACCGCCTGCAGCGTGGCGTCGAACTCGGCCGTGCGGGCCGAGACGGCAGGGCCGACGACGACTGTCGGAATGGACGGGGGCGCAGCCGCGGGCCCGGCGGCCGGCTGGGCGCCGACGCCAGAGGCTAGAAGCAGGGGGAGTGCGACGGCGAAGAGGTGGCGATAGAACATCGGCAACAGGCGACTAGATACCCATGTAGGTATCTTAGCTAATACCCGCTACCGTATCAAGGCCCCCGTCTCCCCGGGGTTCGCCGGCCGCTTCCGGCCGCTGCACCCGCCGGGCGGGCCGCGGCCGCCGCCCGCTGCGGCCGCCTGCTAGAACGGGATGTCGTCGTCCATGTCGTCGAAGCCGCCGGCGGGCTTGGCCGCGGGCTTGCCGGCCGGCGCCGGCCGCGCTGCCGGCGCCTGGCGCGGCGCCGCAGCGCCGCCGCCGTCGTCCATGCCGCCACCGCCGCCGGCGCCGCCTTCACGGCCGCCGAGCAGCTGCATCTGGTCGGCGATGACTTCGGTGGTGTACTTCTCGACGCCGTCCTTGTCGGTCCACTTGCGCGTCTTCAGGCGGCCCTCGACGTAGACCGGGCGCCCCTTCTTCAGGTACTCGCCGGCGATCTCGGCCAGCCGGTCGTAGAAGACGACGCGGTGCCACTCGGTCTCCTCCTGGCGCTCGCCGCTGGTCTTGTCCTTCCACTGGCGGCTGGTGGCGATGGTCACGTTGCAGATCGCCGCGCCGCTGGGCGCGTAGCGCACCTCGGGGTCGCGCCCGAGGTTGCCGATGAGGATGACTTTGTTGACCGAGGCCATGGGCGGCTCCCTTGGTGCAGTGGCGTGGAGGATGCGAAGGATTATCCGCCGCGCCCCGCGCGGCCGGACTCCCTCGGCGGGCCCACCCCGGCGAGGGCCCCCGGGGGGCGGCGGCCCGCGGCGGCAGCGCCCGGCGCGCTTGCTCGCGTAGCATCCGCCGCGCCTCCCCATGGCCGCCGTCCTGCTCCCCGCCGCCGCCCCCGCCCCGCCCGCTGCCACCGCCACCGACCCCGAGGGCGTGCTGCGCGAGGTGTTCGGCTATGCCGCGTTCCGCGGCCAGCAGCAGGCCGTCGTCGAGCATGTCTGCGCCGGCGGCGACGCGCTGGTGCTGATGCCCACCGGCGGCGGCAAGAGCCTGTGCTACCAGGTGCCGGCGATCGTCCGCCATCGGCGCGGCCTCGGCGTCACGGTGGTGGTGTCGCCGCTGATCGCGCTGATGCACGACCAGGTCGGCGCGCTCGACGAGCTCGGCGTGCCCGCCGCCTTCCTCAACAGCACGCTCGAGGGCGACGAGGCGCGCCGCATCGAGCGCGAGCTGCTCGCCGGGCGCCTGGTGCTGCTGTACGCGGCGCCCGAGCGCATCCTGACGCCGCGTTTCCAGGCGATGCTCGACTCGCTGCACGAGCGCGCGCTGCTGGCCGGGTTCGCCATCGACGAGGCGCACTGCGTCAGCCAGTGGGGCCACGACTTCCGAGAGGAGTACCTGGGCCTGAGCGCGCTGCACGAGCGCTACGCCGGCGTGCCGCGCCTGGCGCTCACCGCCACCGCCGACGCCCACACCCGCGCCGACATCGTCGAGCGGCTGCAGCTCGAGGAGGCGCGCCGGTTCGTCGCCAGCTTCGATCGCCCGAACATCCGCTACCGCATCGTCGAGAAGGACGACCCGCGCCGCCAGCTGCTGGCCTTCGTCCGCGAGGAGCACGAGGGCGAGGCGGGCATCGTCTACTGCCAGAGCCGGCGCAAGGTCGAGGAGACGGCCGGGTGGTTGGCGCAGCAGGGCGTGAACGCGCTGCCGTACCACGCCGGCCTCGACGCCGAGGTCCGGCGCGCCAACCAGGACCGCTTCCTGCGCGAGGACGGCGTCGTGATGGTCGCCACCATCGCCTTCGGCATGGGCATCGACAAGCCCGACGTGCGCTTCGTCGCGCACCTCGACCTGCCGAAGAACATCGAGGGCTACTACCAGGAGACCGGCCGCGCCGGCCGCGACGGCCTGCCCGCCGACGCCTGGATGACCTACGGGCTGGCCGACGTCGTCAACCAGCGCCGCATGATCGACGACAGCGAGGCCGGCGAGGACTTCAAGCGCCTGCAGCGCACCAAGCTCGACGCGCTGCTCGCGCTGGCCGAGGCCGCCGACTGCCGGCGCGTGCGGCTGCTCGGCTACTTCGGCGAGGCCTACCGCGAGCCCGACGCGGATCCGGGTTCCCCGGACCGCGGCGAGACCCCTCGGGGGGTGGCGAGCGAGGCGAGCCTGGGGTTCCATTGCGGCAACTGCGACAACTGCCTGAACCCGCCCGACACGATCGACGCCACCGAGTCGGCGCGCAAGGCGCTGTCGTGCGTCTACCGCTTCTGGCAGGCCGGCGGGCAGCGCTATGGCGCCGTGCACCTGATCGACGTGCTGCGCGGCAAGGCCACCGACAAGAGCCGCCAGCACGGGCACGAGGAACTGAGCACCTGGGGCATCGGCGCCGACCTGGCCGAGGCCGAGTGGCGCGCCGTGCTGCGCCAGCTGCTGGCCGCCGGCCACCTGCGTGCCGAGGGCGAGTACGGCGTGCTGGTGCTCGCCGACAGCGCGCGCGCCGTGCTGCGCGGCGAGCAGCGGGTGACGCTGCGGCGGCCCGTCGAGCGCGTGCCGCGCGCCCGCAAGCCCGCGCGCGGGGGCCGCGGCGGCGCGCTGCCTGCGGGGCTGCCGCTGGACGCCGCCGCCGGTGGCCGCTTTGCGGCGCTGAAGGCCTGGCGGGCCGAGGTCGCGCGCGCGCACAACCTGCCCGCCTACGTGGTGTTCCACGACGCGACGCTGGCCGAGATGGCGCGCCAGCGGCCGACCTCGCTCGACGCGCTGGCCGGCATCGGTGGCGTCGGCGCGAAGAAGCTCGAGCGCTACGGGGCCGAGCTGCTGCGGCTGCTGCGCGAGGGGCCGGGCGAGCCGATGTAGGCGCCCTGGGCCGCCCTGGGCGCAGGCTCCGCCGCTGGCTATGATGGCCGGTTGCCCGCGCGGCGCCCAGCCGTCCGCCGGCCGCGACCGCCATGCCCCGCGACCCTGCTCCTGCCCGATCGTCTGCGCCGCTGCTCAGCGTGCGCGGCGCGCGCACGCACAACCTGAAGAACGTCGACCTCGACATCCCGAAGAACGCGCTCGTCGTCATCACGGGCCTGTCGGGCTCGGGCAAGTCGAGCCTGGCCTTCGACACGCTGTACGCCGAGGGCCAGCGCCGCTACGTCGAGAGCCTCAGCGCCTACGCGCGGCAGTTCCTGCAGCGCATGGACAAGCCCGACGTCGACGTGATCGAGGGCCTGTCGCCGGCGATCAGCATCGAGCAGAAGGCCACCAGCCACAACCCGCGCTCGACGGTGGGCACCGTCACCGAGATCCACGACTACCTGCGTCTGCTCTACGCCCGCGCCGGCACGCCCTACTGCCCCGACCACGCGCTGCCGCTGGCGCAGCAGAGCGTGAGCCAGATGGTCGACGCGATGCTGGCGCTGCCCGAGGGCACGCGGCTGATGCTGCTGGCGCCCGTGGTGCGCGACCGCAAGGGCGAGTTCGGCGAGCTGTTCGCCGACATGCAGGCGCGCGGCTACGTGCGTTTCCGCGTCGGCCGCGAGGGCCGGCCCGGCGAGGTCCACGAGGCCGACGCGCTGCCCCGGCTGAAGAAGACCGAGAAGCACGACATCGACGTCGTGATCGACCGCCTGAAGAGCGGCCCCGGCGTCCGGCAGCGCCTGGCCGAGAGCTTCGAGGCCGCGCTGCGCATCGCCGACGGCCGCGCGATCGCGCTCGAGATGGACGCGACCGCCGACGGCCAGCCGGCGCGGCCCCGGGAGCACCTGTTCAGCAGCCGCTACGGCTGCCCGGTGTGCCGCTGGAGCCTGCCCGAGCTCGAGCCGCGCCTGTTCAGCTTCAACTCGCCGCTCGGCGCCTGCCCCACCTGCGACGGCCTGGGCCAGGTCACGGCCTTCGACCCCGAGCGCGTGGTCGCCTTCCCTTCGCTGTCGCTCGCCTCGGGGGCCGTCAAGGGCTGGGACCGGCGCAACGCCTACACCTTCGGCCTGCTGGAGAGCGTGGCGCGGCACGCCGGCTTCGACCTCGACACCCCGTTCGAGCAGCTGCCCGCGGCCGCGCGCCAGCTGCTGCTGCACGGCTCGGGCAGCCAGGACATCGAGTTCGTCTACCGCGCCGAGTCCGCCGCCGCGCGAGGCAAGGCGCGCGTCGTCAAGCGCTGGCACCCTTTCGAAGGGATCATCCCCAGCTTCGAGCGCCGCTGGCGCGAGACCGACTCGGCCGCGGTGCGCGAGGAGCTCGCCCGCTACCAGGCCGCGCGGCCCTGCCCCGACTGCGGCGGCACGCGGCTCAGGCGCGAGGCGCGCCACGTCTTCCTCGACGGCCTCGACGGCCTCGATGCGCGCGAGGGCGGGCGCGAGGGCGGGCGCGGCAAGGCGCTGTACGAGGTCGAGCACGCCACGCTGGCCGAGGCGCTGGCCTACTTCGAGGGCCTGGAGCTCGTCGGCGCCAAGGCCGGGATCGCGTCGAAGATCGTGCGCGAGATCCGCAGCCGGCTGAAGTTCCTCAACGACGTCGGCCTCGCGTACCTGAGCCTGGACCGCAGCGCCGACACGCTCAGCGGCGGCGAGGCGCAGCGCATACGGCTGGCCAGCCAGATCGGCAGCGGCCTTTCGGGCGTGATGTACGTGCTCGACGAGCCGAGCATCGGCCTGCACCAGCGCGACAACGAGCGGCTGATCGCCACGCTCGAGCACCTGCGCGACCTCGGCAACAGCGTGCTCGTCGTCGAGCACGACGAGGACATGATCCGCCGCGCCGACTGGTGCGTCGACATGGGCCCGGGCGCCGGCGTGCACGGCGGGCGCGTCGTGGCCAGCGGCACGCCGGCCGACGTGGCCGCGAGCCCCGATTCGCTGACCGGCCGCTACCTCGCGCGCGCGCTGCGCATCCCGGTGCCGCTGCGGCGGGCGTCGCTCGCCGGCCAGATCGAGCCGCGCGTGTTGCGGATCGCCGGCGCGCGCGGCAACAACCTGAAGGGCGTGGACGTCGAGATCCCGGTGGGGCTGCTGACCTGCGTCACCGGCGTCAGCGGCTCCGGCAAGAGCACGCTGATCAACGACACGCTGTACGCGGCGGTCGCCCGCAAGCTCTACCAGAGCCAGGCCGAGCCGGCGCCGCACGACCACATCGACGGCCTGGAGCACTTCGACAAGGTTATCGCGGTCGACCAGAGCCCGATCGGCCGCACGCCGCGCAGCAACCCGGCCACCTACACCGGCCTGTTCACGCCGATCCGCGAGCTGTTCGCCGAGGTGCCGGCGGCGCGCGAGCGCGGCTACGGCGCCGGGCGCTTCAGCTTCAACGTCGGCGCGGCCTCGGGCGGCGGTCGCTGCGAGGCCTGCGAGGGCGATGGCGTCATCAAGGTCGAGATGCACTTCCTGCCCGACGTCTACGTGCCCTGCGACACCTGCGCCGGCCGGCGCTACAACCGCGAGACGCTCGAGATCCTCTACAAGGGCCGCAACATCGCCGAGGTCCTCGACCTCACGGTCGAGGACGCGCACGCCTTCTTCGGCGCCGTGCCGGCCATCGCGCGCAAGCTGCAGACGCTGCTCGACGTGGGCCTGGGCTACGTCCGCCTCGGCCAGAGCGCGACCACGCTGTCGGGCGGCGAGGCGCAGCGCGTCAAGCTCGCGCTCGAGCTTTCGAAGCGCGACACCGGCCGCACGCTCTACATCCTGGACGAGCCCACCACGGGGCTGCACTTCCACGACATCGGCCTGCTGCTGAAGGTGCTGCACGCGCTGCGCGACGCCGGCAACACCATCGTCGTGATCGAGCACAACCTCGACGTCATCAAGACCGCCGACTGGGTGCTCGACATGGGCCCGGAGGGCGGCGCCGGCGGCGGCACGCTGGTGGCGGCGGGCACGCCGGAGGACGTGGCGGCCTGCGAGGCGAGCCACACGGGGCGCTTCCTGCGCGGGGTGCTGTAGGGGGGGGGGTAAGGCGGTACGCGCGTCTTGTTCCCGCGGCAAATTGATCGAACTTAGCGAAGCTTTCTGCGCGCGGTAAGCTCGGTAAGGTCCCTAAACTCGCTCTAAACGCGCCTGGACTGCACCATGCTCCGTCACAGTTCCCGCGCCGATCTGCGCGGCAAAGCCGGAGTCGGGCGGCGGCCGGCGCGCAGACGCGGCGGTCGGCCCCAAGGGCCGACTCCCCTGCGCTTCTCGCGCGACTGGCCCGCCGCGTAACTCACTTCGCTCGCTGCGCTCGCTTCGTTCGAACAGACGCGGCGAGTCAGATGACGATGCGCGCTGCGCGCGCGGCCAGCCGCCCTCCGATGCTCGGCGCCGCGAATGCGCACCGGCCGCCGCCCGACTCCGGCTTTGCTTCCAGGCCGGTTGCTCGGGGCGAGCAAGTAGCGCGAGCCGGCTACGTCCCGAGCAGACTCTTCTGCCCGTTGTCGAACCAGGCCGCATCGAACCCTTCGGCCAGCAGGACACAGCGCAGCGAGCAGCACCCGTGCGCGTTCAGCCGCTGGACGTACTTCGTCAGCGTCTGCGCGTCCTCGGTCAGGACATGCGTCAGCGACTCGCACACGGCTTGCGCGATCAGCTTCACATCGTCCTTCACCGACGTTCGATCATCGCCAGCATCGTGCCTCAACTCGCGCCGCAGCAGTCCAGCCGTCATCGCGTGGTCGATGTTGAAGGGCAACACCTCGAAGTTGCGCAGGGGCAGATCGGTGACCGGCTGTCGGACCTGAAACTCGGAGGCCACGATGGCCGAAAGATACAGCGGCACGCCTCGCTGCAGCGCTTCTCGGAAGTAGGCCTTCGCGACCTGGTGGTTCGCCCGCGTGGGATCGGCAAGCGTGATCAGGAAGCTGGTGTCGACGAGGAACGCACTCACCCGTCCTGCCCCCGCAGGGCATCGACCCACGCCGAGGCGTCGGGCACGTCCTTCCAGGCCTTCGCTCCGCGTTCGGTGAGACGCGAGAACTCCCGTTCGTCGAAGCGAGATTCGTGCTCGACGAACTCGATCAGGCGGGCCGAGCGGTACTCGCGCGTCACCACGTTGTATTCGGCACTGATCCGCACCATGGCCGGCTTGTAGAGCCGGTTGGTCTTCTCGTCGCGCAGCACCGACCGGTCGGTGTCCACCTTGAGCAGTTTTCCATCCGGAAGGCGGATGTGCGCGTTGGCCTTCACGGCGCCGCCGAGGTCCTCGATCTCGCCGCGGACGTAGCGCTCGACGCGAACCCACTGGTCGGCATCGTCTGCCCGGTAGTCACTGTCCGCGCTGACGATCACCGGTCGGGCCAGCGCCGGCGAGTGGATCTCGAATCGAAGCTGCCGGCTGCCGCGGGCCAGACCCTGCCAGCGCTCCACGACCTTGCGCCGCTTCGGATTCAGTCCGTCGATCAGTTCGCTTTGCGTGAGAGACGTCAGGTCCGCCCACAGCCCGGGGTCGGCCAGGGGCGCCGTCTGCAGCGCCAGAGAACCGTCGACAACGGCCACCTCGACGCTGGACAGTTCGGGTCCGCCAGCGTCGCCACGGAGCAGGTCGGACACGTCCGCAGCAAAGCCGCGCAACGTGGCCAGCGGCACGCGTGCAGGCGCGACGGCGTAGCCGGCGGACTCGTCGTGCAGCTTGATCAAGAGATGCTGCGCTTCCATGGCGGTTGGATTGTCCGCCGTTGCGGGAAAACCCGCCTCCGGGTTAGCGCGGCCCGCCCGGCAGCGCCTCGACGATGGCCACGGTCTCCACGCTCACCCGCACCACACGCGCCAGCAGGTCGACAACGCGCTCCTTGTGGTCGGCGAAGCGTTAGGTGTCGAACCTCTCGCGGATCGTCGGGTCCTTGGGCTTCTTCTCCTTGTGCTGGTCGAGCACCCAGTCGATGGCGCTGCGGTTGCCGAGCTTGTAGCGCCAGGCCGCGGCCGGCACGCCGTCGAGCACGGTCTCGCTGTCGATCACGATGCGGCCGGGCGCGTCGCCCGGACCGGGCTCGCTCTTCAGCACGCACTTGGGCTGCTGCTTGGCGGCGCGGGCCTTGCCGTCGGGCGTGTCGCTGCGCGCCAGCGGCCAGGGCTCGACGGTCTCGTAGCCGATGTGCAGCGCCATCAGCCGCTCGCCCCAGGCGGCCCAGGCCTCGAAGTCGGCCAGCGTGCTGCCATACAGCGGGATGCGGGGGAACTCGCGCTTCAGGTTCAGCGCGTACTTCTCGCGGTAGACCGGGTCGTGCAGCACCGCGTAGACGTAGTGGAAGATGGCTTCCTTGGAGATGGCGGCCGGCTTGCGGCCGCGGCCCGGGTGGTAGTGCTGCTGGAACTGCTTCAGGGCCCAGTCGGTGATGTTGTCGTGGCGGGTTCCATCTTCAGCAAAGGCGTACTCGGCGACGTATTGCACCGCATCGGCAGAGAACATGTTGAGACTCGGAATCGCACCCGCGGCGATGACCGAGAACGGTTGCCGATCGCCGCACATGAAGCAAACGACGCGATTTGCAGTCCCCGGCGGAAACACTTCTTCGGCCTTGCCTGGGCGATCGACCAGCAGCCGTGCGTGGAAATAGCTCCACTTCACGAACGGCCGATACAAGGTGCGTACGACTCGCCTCGAATCAAACTCCTCCGTCAGTCGAGCTTTGCAGCGACGCAAGAGGGTCTCGGACCACTTAATGGTCTCGTCGACATCCGCTCTCCCCAGCCGCGACTCGATGTGTTGGAGCATGAACTCGACCCGCGGAGTCAGTGCTTCCGCTGACTCCGCGATCAACCATTCATCTCGGTTCGTCGACACACCGAGCGAGTAGACGTGACAGACAGCGCGCTGCGTCGTCGAGCGACTTGCGACTTGTACCTTCTTGCTCGCAATCGGAAGCAAGTCTGCGAAGTCCTGGCTGCCTGGGTCGATCCAAGTTGCTTGAGCGGTTGGGGCAATCTCATCGAAGTCAATGCCCGAGCTTGAGCCACTCGCCAACCACGCCAGCTTCTCCTCCGCCGTCTCCATCTCCGGCCGTCGCGCGTAGAAGATCCGTGCCCCCTTGCTCCCCGCCTTCTTGACGAAGAAGCCGATCGCCACGCCGGTCTGGATGCCGAAGACGTTGTGCTTCGTGCCGCTGAGCCTGGGGTTGGCGCGCACGTCGCCGCCCAGGTCGACGATGCGGATCTCGGCGAACTCCTTCGCCACCACCTTGCGGAAGCCGTCGAACGTGCGGCTGTCGATGAAGCTGCGGTTGGTCACGAAGGCCAGCACGCCGTTGGCGTCGAGCCGGTCGCTCGCCCAGCGGAAGAAGCGCGCGTACATGTCGTACAGCTTGGTCTTCTGCGCCGTGCTCTCGGCGATGTAGGTCTGCTTGATGCGGCGGTCGATCGCCGGGTACTCGCGGTTCTTGTTGTTGTCGTTCTCGTTGGCCTGGTTGGCGTTGTACGGCGGGTTGCCGATGATCACGCTGATGCGGCGGCTGTTCTGGCGCCGGATGCGCGCCACGTTCTCCTCGCTGACGCTGCCGAACAGGTCGGCCGTGGTGCCGTGCGCCGCGGTGTGGTGGCCGACGTTGTCGAGAGTGTCCACGAACACCAGGTTCTCGAACTCCTCGTACTGGCCGGTGATTGCAGCGTACGTGGCCTCGATGTTCAGGTTGGCCACGTAGTACGGCAGGATCGCCACCTCGTTGGCGTGCAGTTCGTGCCGGTACTTGTGCTCGAGCTTGGCCCGCTGGCCGCGGAAAAGCTCGAGCAGCTCGCAGACGAAGGTGCCGGTGCCGGTGGCCGGGTCGAGGATCTGCACGTCCTCGTCGACGAGATGGCGGCCGAAGTGCTGCTCGCACAGCCAGTCGGCGCCGTCGATCATGAAGCGCACGATTTCGTTGGGCGTGTACACCACGCCCAGCCGGTCGGCCGCCTTCTGGTTGTAGACCTTGTAGAAGTTCTCGTAGATGACCTTCAGGAAGGTCTGCTTCTCCTGGTGGCTACCGATCTGCGCCGCCGCGCTGCGGATGGCGGCATAGTGGGGCTCCAGCGCCTTCAGCGTCGTCTTCTTGACGGCGGCCTTGAAGAAAGTCTCCTCCAGACGGTACAGCTCCCGCGCGATGTTGTTCTGACGGTGGTAGTCGCTGTCGTCGAACACCTTGGAGAAGATCTCCTCGGTGAGGATGTGCTGAATCAGCATCTCCCGTACGTCGGCCTCGCCAAGCGCGGGGTTGATGGCTTCCCTCGCGTGTTCCAAGAACGTGCCCGCGGCGCGACGGAACTCGGCGTTGGAGGCGAACTCGCGCTCGATCATCGCGCGCAGGCCTTCCAGCACCGCGGGCAGGTCGGTCTTGAATTGCGCAACCGCCTTGCGGAAATCCGCGATCTCGCGGCGCTCGAAGGCGAAGAAGAGCTTCAGCAGCTTCTCGAGCGCGCCCACGTCGGCCACGCCGCAGCGCATCACCTCCTGGCCGTGCTGGATCAGCACCGCCTCGCGGCTGTCTTCGAAGACGA
The DNA here is from genome assembly GCA_020248915.1 of Rubrivivax sp. Taxonomy (GTDB): domain Bacteria; phylum Pseudomonadota; class Gammaproteobacteria; order Burkholderiales; family Burkholderiaceae_C; genus Rubrivivax. Next base: position 407,061 of record JADCGP010000003.1, read on the forward strand.
TGTTGTCCTGCGGGTAGCCGCGCTTGAACTTGCGGGCAATCTCGGCGTCGAGGTCGTCCTTCGAGTCCTTCGCTTCCCAGTAGCCGAAGGGCACGCGCAGCGTGTGCAGCAGAGCGCTGTCGACGTAGCGTTTGTCACGGGTCAGCGTGTCGAGCTTGAACTGTGGCACGAAGGTCAGGTCATGCTGGCGGCCCCAGCCCTTGAGCAGATCCTTGAAGGCTTCGCTGACGATGCCTTCGCGGTCCTCGCCCGACACCTTCTTCAGGCGGTCGAGATCGGCGAGGTACTGGTGGATGAGGAGCTGGCTCAACTTGACTCCCCTGCCGTGGCGACTTCGATGCGCACCGGCGCAAGCGCCGCTCAGCGCTCGCCCTTGCGGTACGGCTTCATCAGCGCCTGCGGGTAGGCCGCGCGCCGCGCCACCAGCACGAGCGCCACCAGGGCCATCAGGTAGGGCACGGCCAGGTACAGCTGGTAGGGCAGCTCGACGCCGAACACGCCGCCGCCGGCCTGTTGCAGGCGCAGCTGCAGTGCGTCGAAGAAGGCGAACAGCAGCGCACCGGCCAGCGCCTTGCCCGGCCGCCACGACGCGAAGACGACGAGAGCCACGCAGACCCAGCCGCGGCCGTTGACCATCGTGAAGAAGAAGGCGTTGAAGGCCGACAGCGTCAGGAAGGCGCCGGCCACGCCCATCAGCGCCGAGCCGGCGACGATGGCGCCGGTGCGCAGGCCCGCGACGCTCAGGCCCTGGCCCTCGGCGGCGGCCGGGTTCTCGCCCACCATGCGGATCGCCAGGCCGAGCGGCGTGCGGTACAGCACCCAGGCCACCAGCGGCACCAGCACCAGCGCCAGCAGCGTGAGCGCGGTCTGGGTGTTCAGCACCGGCACCGGCAGCCAAGTCATCGGCGCGAAGGGCGTGATCGTCGGCGGGCTGTCCACCTTCGGGAAGCTCACCCGGTAGGCGTAGCTCGCCAGCGCGGTGGCCAGCAGCGTGATGCCGAGCCCAGACACGTGCTGCGACAGCGCCAGGCCGACGGTCAGCCCCGCATGCAGCAGGCCGAGCAGCGCGCCTGCGGCGGCGGCAGCCAGCACACCGGTCCACAGGTCCGCACCCTGGAAGACGACCAGCCAGCCGACGAAGGCGCCCGCCACCATGATGCCCTCGATGCCCAGGTTGAGGACGCCGGCACGCTCGCACAGCAGCACGCCGAGCGTGCCCAGGATCAGTGGCGTGGCGATGCGCAGCACCGCGCCCCAGAACGCGGCGCTGCCCAGCAGCTCGAGCGTCTCGGTCATCGGGGCGTGCCCCAGCGCACGCGGTACTGCGTCAGCATGGTCGCCACCAGCATCGCGATCAGCGCCACCGCCACGATGACGTCGGCCACGAACGTGGGCACCGTCACCGCGCGGCTCATGCTGTCGGCGCCGACGAAGACGCCGGCCACGAAGACCGCGGCGGCGACGACCGCCAGCGGGTTGAGCATCGCCAGCATCGCGATGACGATGCCGCTCATGCCGTAGCCCGGGCTCATGTCGAGCGTGACGTAGCCGGCGCGCCCGGCCACCTCCACCGCCCCGGCCAGCCCCGCGAGCGCGCCCGACAGCAGCGCCACGACAACCCCGGTGCGTGCCACCGGCAGTCCGGCGAAGGCCGCCGCCCGCGGCCCGGAGCCGAGCGCGCGGATCTCGAAGCCGAGCGTCGTGAAGCGCAGCAGCGCCCACAGGGCCACGGCCAGCACCAGCGCGGCCACGAGACCGGTGTGGACCCGGCTGCGCTCGATCAGCCTGTCCAGCTGCAGCGCGTCCTGCAGCGCCACGCTCTGCGGCCAGCCCATCGCGGACGGGTCCTTCATCGGCCCGTCCAGCAGCGCCGAGACCACCAGCAGCACGACGAAGTTCAGCAGCAGCGTGCTGACCACCTCGTCGACCCCCAGACGCGACTTCAGCAGCGCCGGGCCCAGCAGCAGCAGCGCACCGGCGAGCATGGCCGCGCCGATCATCAGCGGGAACAGCAGCGCCGGCGCGAGCTCGAACCCGGTGCCGCCGTGCAGCCCGCCCACCGCCACCGCGGCCAGCGCGCCGGCGTACAGCTGCCCCTCGGCGCCGATGTTGTAGAGGCGGGCGCGGAACGCCATCGCCGCCGCGAGCCCCGTCAGGATCAGCGGCGTGGCGCGCGTCAGCGTCTCGGTCAGCGCGAAGCGCGAGCCGAAGCCTCCTTCGAGCAGCAGCGCGTAGGCGCGGCCCACCGGGGCGCCGGCCCACAGCACGAGCAGCGAGGTCACCGCCAGCGTGAAGGCCACCGCGGCCAGCGGCGCCAGCAGCAGCGCACGCGCCGACGGCTGCGTCCGGCGTTCAAGCCGCATGGGCGGTCTCCCCGGACGGGCGGACCGAGCCGCCGCCGCCGGCCATCGCGAGGCCGATGGCGGCGAGCGTCCACTCCCGCGCCGGCCGGGCCTCGGTCAGCACGCCGGCGTGGATGACGGCGATGCGGTCGGCCAGCGCGAAGATCTCGTCGAGGTCCTCGCTGATCAGCACCACGCCGGCGCCCGCCGCGCAGGCGTCGAGCAGCTGCTGGTGGACGTAGGCGACCGCGCCGACGTCCAGGCCCCAGGTCGGCTGGTCGGCCACGATCAGCGTCGGCGGCCGCCCGTCGCCGCCGCCCGTCAGCGCGCGGCCGAGGATCAGCTTCTGCTGGTTGCCGCCCGACAGCGCGGCGGCTGGCGTGGCCAGGCCGGCCGCCTCGGTGCCGCGCACGTCGAAGCGCTCGACGATCGCGCGCGCGTGCGCCTGTGCCGGCGCGCGCCGCCGCAGGCCCAGGCGTGCGAAGGCCGGCTCGGCGTAGCGCTCGAGCAGCGCGTTCTCCCACACCGGGAGCTCGCCCACCAGGCCCACGGCCTGGCGGTCCTCCGGCACGCGCGCGACGCCGGCGCGCACGAAGGCGCGCGGCCGCGCCGGCAGCGGCTGGCCGCGCACCTTGACGGCGCCACCGCCCGCCGGCGCGTGCTCGCCGCACAGCGCGCCCGCCAGCGCCTGCTGCCCGTTGCCGGCCACGCCGGCGATGGCCACCACCTCGCCGGCGCGCACCTGCAGCGAGCTCGACCCCGGCCCCGCCGGCAGCTCGCACACCACCTCGCCGAGCGCGTACGCGCGCTTCACCGCCGGCGCGACGCGGCGGCCCACCATCGCCTCGGCGATCAGCGCCGTGTCGGCGTCGGCCGCCGGCAGCTCGGCCACCAGGCGCCCGCCGCGCAGCACCGCGATGCGGTGCGACACCCGCAGCACCTCGTCGAGCTTGTGGCTGATGAAGATGATCGACAGGCCCTCGGCCACCATGCGGCCGAGCGTCGCGAACAGCGACTCGCTCTCCTGGGGCGTCAGCACCGCGGTCGGCTCGTCGAGGATCAGGATCCGCGCGCCGCGCTTGGTGCCGTGCTCGAACAGCGCCTTCAGGATCTCGACCCGCTGGCGCTCGCCCACCGACAGCTCGCCGACGCGCGCGTCGGGGTCCACCGCGAGGCCGAAGCGCGCCGCGGTGTCGCGCAGCGTGGCGCGCGCGGCGGCGCGCGCGCTCGAGGGCCGCCACAGCGGCTCGGTGCCGAGCAGCACGTTGTCGAGCACCGAGAGGTTGTCGGCCAGCGTGAAGTGCTGGTGCACCATGCCGATGCCGGCGGCCAGCGCCGCCCGCGGCTGGCCCGGCGGCAGCGCGCGGCCGAAGACCTCGATCGTGCCGGCGTCGGCCACGTAGTGGCCGAACAGGATCGACACCAGCGTGCTCTTGCCCGCGCCGTTCTCGCCCAGCAGCGCCAGCACCTCGCCGCGCTCCAGCGCGAGCGAGATGCCGTCGTTGGCCACCAGGCTGCCGAAGCGCTTGGTGATGCCTTGCAGGCGCAGGACGGTGTCGGCCATGGGTCGATTCTCTGGCAAGCGCCGCGCCGCGGGCGGTCCCGGTTGCGCTCGGGCGCGCACGCGGACTGCGCCAGGGTGCAGGGGCATGACTGCCCCTGAAGCCCGTACAGCTGAACCGCCGCCTGCGCGACACCGGGCACCTGGCGCGCGCCCTGCACGTGCACGGGTTCTCGTTCGTCGCCCTCGCCCTGATGCTGCCCGGGCTGCCGTGGCTGTCGCCGCTGGCGCTGCCGTCCATCCCGGTCTGCGGGCCGCCGGCGCAGCGGCGCATCCACGGCGCGCGGACCGGGCCGATACTCGCCCGCGCCGCGATCGTCAGCGTGCTGTGGGTGGCAACGCCGCTGCTGGCGCTGGCCGTCGGCGCCGTCCGGGCGCTGGTGTTCTGATCAGGCGCCGAGCTGCTCGGCCAGGTGCAGGAAGTCGCGCGCGACGAGGTCGAACTCGCCCTCGCGCCAGGGCTCCATCGGCCCGCCGGGGCCCTTCTCGGCCGGGCGTGGCACGTAGGCGGTGGCCAGGCCGGCGGCCTGCGCGCCCCGCAGGTCGCTCGGGTGGGCGGCCACCAGCATCACCTCCGCGGGCGGGAGGTCGAGCAGCCGGCACGCGCCGAGGTAGCACTGCGGGTCGGGCTTGTAGTGCCCGAACAGCTCGGCGCTGAAGATCGTGTCCCACGGCAGCCCGGCGTGGCGCGCCATCGCCAGCAGCAGCGAGACGTTGCCGTTGGACAGCGTGGCGATCGGCAGCCGTGCCTTCAGCCGGTGCAGGCCCGCGACCGCGTCGGGCCACGGGTCGAGCCGGTGCCAGACGCGGTTGAGCGCGGCGACCTCGGCCTCGGGCAGGGCGATCCCGCGCTCTGCCAGCAGCTGGTCGAGGATGCGCCGGTGCAGGCCGTCGATGGACGTCCAGGGCAGGCGGCCCTCGCGCACGTCCTGCATCGCCGGCGCGTAGCCGGCACGCCAGGCCAGCGCGAAGGCGCCGCCATCCACCGGCAGGCCGCGGCCGCGGACCTCGTCCGCGATCGTGCCGTACCAGTCGACGACGGTGCCGAAGACGTCGAAGACGAGCGCCCGCGGGGCCACCGCGCTCATCCCCGCATCCGTCCCGGGTCGCGTGGCGACGACCCGACCGCCGCGGCCCGTCGCGGACTCACTTGCCCGACTTCGGCTGGCTGTCGTTGACCTTCACGGTGAACGTGCCGGCCAGGATCTCGCGCTGGCGCTTGGCCACGAGGTCCATCGTCGCCTTGGGCACCTTGCCCTCGAACGTGCCCAGCGGCGAGAGCTCGGAGCCCTTGTACTTCATCATCGAGTACTTGCCGTAGTCCTCGGCCTTGAACTTGCCTTCCCTGACCGTCTTGATGGCGAGGTCGATCGTCGGCTCCATGTTCCACAGCGCAGAGGCCACGACCGTCTCCGGGTACTGCGCCTGCGTGTTGATGACGTTGCCGATGGCCAGCACCTTGCGCTCCTTGGCCGCGTCGCTGACGCCGAAGCGCTCGGCGTACATCACGTCGGCACCCTTGTCGATCATCGCGAAGGCGGCCTCCTTGGCCTTGGGCGGGTCGAACCAGCTGTTGATGAAGGTGACCATGAACTCGGCGCCGGGCCGCGTTTCGCGCACGCCGGCCATGAAGGCGTGCATCAGGCGGTTGACCTCGGGGATCGGGTAGCCGCCGACGAGGCCGATCTTGCCGCTCTTGGTCATGCTGCCGGCGATCAGGCCCGACAGGTAGGCCGGCTCCTGGATGTAGTTGTCGAAGACGCTGAAGTTGGGGGCCTGCGGCTTGCCGCTGGAGCCCATCAGGAAGGCGACCTTGGGGTAGTCCTTGGCGACCTTGCGCGCCGCGGCCTCGACGGCGAAGCTCTCGCCGACGATCAGCGTGTGGCCCTTCTCGGCGTACTCGCGCATCACGCGCTCGTAGTCGGCGTTGGCCACCTTCTCGCTGAAGACGTACTCGATCTCGCCGCGCGCCTGGGCGGCCTTCAGGGCCTTGTCGATGCGGCTGACCCACTGCTGCTCCACCGGCACGGTGTAGATCGCGGCCACCTTCAGCTTGGCCTGGGCGAAGGCGGGAGCGGCGAGGCCCGCGCTGAGCGCCGCAGCGGCGGCAAGGGTCAGGGCGTGGCGGCGGGACGAACGCATGAGGGCTCCTCGGGGTTGTGGTGCGGGTGCCACGTTATAGCAAGGGGCGCGCCAGCCGCCGAGCGGAGCGGCCCCGACCCACCCCGGGAATGTCAACCCAGGTTGACGCCCCGCAAGGTCCCGGCGCGCCGACGGGCTTAGCGTGCAGCGGCCCGGCGGCCTCCCGCGCGCGCCGGCGCGGACACCCCGGAAGGCCCGCCATGCGCATCCTGCTGCTGCACCCGAACTACCACTCCGGCGGCGCCGAGATCGCCGGCAACTGGCCACCGGCCTGGGTGGCGTACCTGTCAGGCACGCTGCGCGCCGCCGGCTACGACGACATCACCTTCGTCGACGCGATGACGCAGCACCTGGGCGACGAGCAGGTGCGCCAGCGCATCGCCGAGCTGGCGCCGGACGTCGTCGGCTGCACCGCGATCACGCCGGCGATCTACGCGGCCGAGCGGCTGCTGCAGGTGGCCAAGGAGGTGGACCCGGCCATCGTGACCGTGCTGGGCGGCATCCACGGCACCTTCATGTACCCGCAGGTGCTGCAGGAAGCGCCCTGGATCGATGCGGTCGTGCGCGGGGAGGGGGAGCAGGTCTTCCTCGATCTGGTGCGCGCGGTCGAGGACGGCGGCTTTGCGCGCGACCGCCGCCAGCTGCGGGGCATCGCCTTCCGCGACGACGACGGCCGGGTGGTCGCCACGCCGGCCGAGCCCCCGATCGCCGACCTCGACCGGATCGCGCCCGACTGGGGCATCCTGGACTGGGCGCAGTACGTCTACATCCCGATGGGCAAGCGGCTCGCGATCCCCAGCTTCGCGCGCGGCTGCCCGTTCACCTGCAGCTTCTGCAGCCAGTGGAAGTTCTGGCGCGACTACCGGGTCCGCGACCCGGTCAAGGTGGTCGACGAGATCGAGGCGCTGGTCCGGGACCACGATGTCGGCTTCTTCATCCTCGCCGACGAGGAGCCGACGATCCACCGCAGGAAGTGCATCGCCTTCTGCGAGGAGCTGATCCGGCGCGACCTCGGCGTGCCGTGGGGCATCAACACCCGGGTCACCGACATCCTGCGCGACGAGGCGCTGCTGCCGATGTTCCGCCGCGCCGGCCTGATCCACGTCTCGCTGGGCACCGAGGCGGCGGCGCAGCTCAAGCTCGACCGCTTCCACAAGGAGACCACGATCGCCCAGAACAAGAAGGCGATCCAGCTGCTCAAGGACGCCGGCATCGTGGCCGAGGCGCAGTTCATCGTCGGCCTGGAGAACGAGACCGCCGAGACGCTGGAGGAGACCTACCGCATGGCGATGGACTGGAAGCCCGACATGGCCAACTGGTGCATGTACACGCCGTGGCCGTTCAGCGACCTGTTCCAGGAGCTCGGCGACAAGGTGCAGGTGTTCGACTTCGCGAAGTACAACTTCGTCACGCCGATCATGAAGCCCGACGCGATGGAACGCGGCGAGCTGCTCGACCGCGTGATGCGCAACTACCGGCGCTTCTACCTGCGCAAGGCCTTCCTCGAGTGGCCGTGGATCCCGGACAGGACGCGCCGCCGCTACATGATGGGCTGCCTGAGGGCGTTCGCGAAGAGCGGCTTCCAGCGCACCTTCTACGACCTCGGCCGCGTCGGCTACTGGGGCCCGCAGACCCGCAAGACGGTGGACTTCAGGTTCGACGCCGAGCGCAGGCACGAGCGGCCCGACGCCGGGGCGATCGCCGCCGCCGACGAGGCCTGGGTGACGATGCACGGGCCGAAGATCGCGTTGCGGCGCCGGAAGGGCGAGGAGCTCGCGGCCGAGGCGGTCGCCAGGATGGCCGCCGAGCCGTCGCAAGGCCCGTCGATGGCGGCCTCGCACGCGGCCTCCCAGGCGGCTTCGCAGGCAGCCTCCCAGGCCGCGGCGATGGCCTGCGGCGGCAGCACCGCGCAGCTCGCCGAGGACGAGGCCGCGCGGCACTGACCCGATGCACGCCACGACCCTCGCCGGCCGCATCGGCCCCAACGCGATCACGCGCGTGGCCGAGGTGCTGCCAGCCCGCCTGGGCTCCAGTGCCACCTGGGAGCTGTTCGAGCGGGCCGGCTTGGTGCGCTACCTGCGCCAGCCGCCCGAGCGGATGGTCGGCGAGGACGAGGTGCGCGCGCTGCACGCCACGCTGCGCGAGCAGCTCGGCGGCACGCTGGCCGGAGAGGTCGCACGGGCGGCCGGCACGGCCACTGCCGACTACCTGCTGGCGCACCGCATCCCGCACCCGCTGCAGCGCCTGCTGCGGGCGCTGCCGGCGCGGCTGGCGGCGCGCGTGCTGCTCCGCGCGGTGGCCCGCAACGCCTGGACCTTCGTCGGCAGCGGCCGGCTGCAGACCTGCGCGGCCGCGGCGCTGCTCGGCCGCCCGGTGGTGCTGCGGATCCGCGGCAACCCGCTTGCCCGCGGCGTGGTTGCCGCGGCGCCGGCCTGCGACTACTACGCCGCGGCCTTCGAGCGGCTGTTCCAGGTGCTCGTGCACCCCCGGTGCCGCGTGGTCGAGGCCGAGTGCGAGGCCTGCGGCGCGGCCGCCTGCCGCTTCGAGATCCGCTGGTAGCGGCAGGGCCACGGCGCCCGGCGGGCCCCGGCCGGCCCCTTCCGGCACGCGCGCCCGGGCCTGGGGAGTGCGGATTTCCGACGCTCGGCGCCGTTGCGGCCCCGCCGCGGCGCGCCGCCACCCGGGCGCCGACTCCTAGAATCCGCGCATCGCGGTTGCCGCCCGCCGGCGCGCGACCGCGTCTGCCGCGGAGCCCGCCCTGACCTCGCTGTCGACCCTGACCTCGCTGTCCCCGCTGGACGGTCGCTATGCCGGCCGGCTGGCGGCGCTGCGGCCCCTGCTTTCCGAATTCGGCCTGATGCACCGCCGCGTGCAGGTCGAGGTCGAGTGGTTCATCGCGCTGTCCGACGCCGGCTTCGCGGAGTTCCCGCCGCTCGGCGAAGGCGCGCGCGGCCTGCTGCGCGACCTGGTGGCCGGCTTCTCCGAGGCCGATGCCAGGGCGATCAAGGAGATCGAGCGCCGCACCAACCACGACGTCAAGGCCGTCGAGTACTGGCTGCGCCAGCGCTTCGCCGGCCATGCCGAGCTCGAGCGGGCCGGGCAGTTCGTCCACTTCGCCTGCACCAGCGAGGACATCAACAACACCAGCCACGCGCTGATGCTGTCGGCGGCCCGCGGCGAGGTGCTGCTGCCGGCGCTGGACGAGTTGCTGGGTGCGCTGGCGGCGTTGGCTGCCGCCGAGGCCGCCACGCCGATGCTCGCGCGCACGCACGGGCAGACTGCGAGCCCGACCACGCTGGGCAAGGAAGCCGCCAACGTCCACGCGCGCCTGGCCACGGCGCGCCAGCGCATCGCCGCGGTGCCGCTGCCGGCCAAGATGAACGGCGCGGTCGGCAACTACAACGCGCACCTGGCCGCCTGGCCCGGGTTCGACTGGGAGGGCTTCGCCCGTCGCGTCGTCGAGGAGCGGCTCGGGCTGGCCTTCAACCCGATGACGATCCAGATCGAGCCGCACGACGGCATGGCCGAGCTGTTCGACGCCGTCGCGCGCGCCAACACGATCTGCCTCGACTGGTGCCGCGACGTCTGGGGCTATGTCTCGCTCGGCTACTTCCGCCAGCGGCTGAAGGACGGCGAGGTCGGCAGCTCGACGATGCCGCACAAGGTCAACCCGATCGACTTCGAGAACGCCGAGGGCAACTACGGCCTGGCCAACGCGCTGCTGAACCACCTCGCGGCCAAGCTGCCCGTCAGCCGCTTCCAGCGCGACCTGAGCGACAGCACCGTGCTGCGCAACATGGGGGTCGCCCTGGGCTACACGCTGCTGGCGCACGACAGCGCGGCGCGCGGCATGCGCAAGCTCGAGGTCGACCGCGACGCGCTCGCCGCCGACCTCGACCGCGCCTGGGAGGTGCTGGCCGAGGCGGTGCAGACGGTGATGCGCCGCCACGGCCTGCCCGATCCGTACGAGCGGCTGAAGGAGCTGACGCGCGGCCGCGCGGTCACGCGCGAGTCGCTGCACGCCTTCATCGATTCGCTGCACGAGCTGCCCGAGGCCGAGCGTGCGCGAATGAAGGCGCTGACGCCGGCCGGCTACACCGGCGCCGCCGCCGCGCTGGCGCGGCGCGAGGCGGGGGTCGCGCGGTGAGCTTCACCGCGGCGCTCGATGGGGCCGCGCGGCGCGCCCGCTCGCTGCTGTGCGTCGGCCTCGACCCGGAGCCGGCGCGCTTCCCCGGCGCCTGGAGGAACGATCCCGCCCGCATCTACGACTTCTGCGCCGCGATCGTCGATGCCACGCACGACCTGGTCTGCGCCTTCAAGCCGCAGTTCGCGCACTTCGCCGCCCACGGCGCGGAGCCGCAGCTCGAGCGGCTGATCGCCCACGTGCGCGCCGTGGCACCCGGCGTGCCCGTGATCCTCGACGCCAAGCGCGGCGACATCGGATCGACCGCCGAGATGTACGCGCGCGAAGCCTTCGTGCGCTACCGCGCCGACGCGGTGACGCTGTCGCCCTTCCTCGGGCTCGACTCGATCGAGCCCTACATGCGGCATGCCGGCCGCGGGCTGATCCTGCTGTGCCGCACCAGCAACCCCGGGGGCGCCGACCTGCAGGGCCAGGCGCTGGCCGAGGGGGAGCTGCTGTACGAGCGCATCGCGCGCCTGGCGGCCGGGCCCTGGAAGGCGCGCGCCGGCGAGTCCGAGCTCGGTCTCGTTGTCGGCGCCACCTACCCGCGCGAGCTGGCCCGCGTGCGCGAGCTCGCGCCGACGCTGCCGCTGCTGGTCCCGGGCGTGGGCGCGCAGGGCGGCGACGCGCGCGCCACCGTGCAGGCCGGCTGGCGGCCGGACGGGCCGATCGTGGTGAGTTCCTCGCGCGCCATCCTGTACGCCGGCGAGGGCGAGGGCTTCGCCGCCGCGGCGCGCGCCGCCGCCGAGGACGCGCGGGCCCAGCTGGAGGCCGGGCGTCCATGAGCAAGCCGCGCCGGTCCTCGCCCCGCGCGCGCGCCGCCGAGGCCGACGAGATCGACGGCCCCGACCTCGCCGCGGCCGACGCCGCCGAGTCGGTGCTGGTGGCTGCCGACTGGACCGGTCCGCCACGCTCGGTGGCCACCGTCATGCGGCCGGAGGTCCTGCGCGAGGCCGCGCGGCTGTTCTTCGTCGCCGCCGCTGCCGCCTGCGCCGCCGCGGCGCTGCTGGCCTGGCACGGGCCCCGGGCGCTCACCGGGGGTGCCCCGATCGCGCTCGCCTGGGCCGTGCTGGCGCTGGGCGCGGCGGCCGCCGTGGCGATGCCCGAGCGCATGCGCGGGCTGGCGATGAACGCGCTGCTCGCGCTCGGCAGCCTGGTCATCGCCGTGGCGGCCTGGCTCGGGGCCGGGCCCGCGGCGCCAGGCCTCGGCGCCTTCGGCGTGCTGGTGTGCGTGGCCTGCGCGACGTCGGGCGTGCGCGTGGGCATCGGACTGGCCGCCTGGCAGGTCGCCCTGCTGCTCGCGCTGCACCTGGGCGCGTGGCCCGCCGGCCGCCTGGTGCCCGACGACGCGGTGCTGCGGCTGGGTGCCCATCTGCTGTCCGTGGCCGTCGGCCTGGCCGCCGGCGCGGTGGTGGCGCGCGTGCTGTCGCGCTACCTGAGGCTGGCCAGCGAGCGCGAGCAGCGTTTCCGCAGCCTGCTGTCGCTGGCCGCCGACGCCTACTGGGAGATCGACGACCGCCACCGCGTCGTGGCCGGGATCTACCAGCGCGGCCCCGCTGGGGCGGTCGGGCCCGACCGCGAGCTCGGCCGCGTGCCCTGGGAGCACCCCCGCTTCGGCTGCGAGCCCGACGTGCTCGACCGGCTGCAGGCCGACCTCGAGGCGCGCGTGCCGTTCCGCGACGTGCCGGTGCGCTGGAACGCCGCCGACGGCCGCACCCGCCACTTCGTCGTCAGCGGCGAGCCGCGGTTCGACCCGCGCGGGCTGTTCCTCGGCTACTGGGGCGTCGCGCGCGACGTCACCGAGGATGCGGCGGCCCGTGCCGCGCTGGCGAGCACCGAGACGCGCTACCGCGAGCTGTTCACGCGGATCCCGACACCGCTGGTGCTGCACCGCAACGGCCGCGTGCTCGACGCGAACCCGGCCGCGACCGCGCTGTTCGGCTTCACCGATGCCGAGCGCATCGTCGGCTTCGACCTGCTGTCGACCTACGAGGGCGGCGACTCGCGCGAGCGGGCGCGGCGCCGGATGGAGCAGCTGTCCGGACAGCCGGCCGGGACCGCGCTGCCGGTCACCGACTTCCGCCTGGTCGTCGGCGGCCGGCGCATCTCGGTGCGCGCCACCGGGGTCACGGTGGACGCGCAGGGCGGGCAGGCGCTGCTGTCGATCTTCATCGACGACACCGTGCGGCTCGCGGCCGAGCAGAAGGTCCGGCGTTCCGAGGCGCTGCTGTCGCACCTGGTCGCCACGAGCCCGGACCTGATCTCGCTGACCGACCTCGAGAGCGGCCGCTACGTGATGGTCAACCACGAGTTCGAGCGCGTCAGCGGCTGGAGCCGCGATGAGGCGATCGGGCGCACGTCGGTCGAGCTCGGGGTGTGGCACAGCCCTGACGAGCGCGACGAGTTCATCACCCGGCTGCGCGAGACGGGGCAGGTGGCCAACCTGTCGACCCGCTTCCGGTCCAAGGACGGGCGCGGGTTCCTGCTGCTGGTCTCGGCCGCCCGTTTCACGATGGACGGCCGCGACTACGTCGTGATCAACGCGCGCGACATCACGGAGAACGAGCGCTCGCGGCTGGAGCGCGAGGCCATCCTGGCCGGCGCGTCGGTGGGCATCGCCGTCACGCGCGCGCAGCGCTTCGTGCTGGCCAACCCGCACTTCGAGCAGGTGCTGCGGTGGCCGCCGGGTAGGCTGGTGGGCCAGTCCGGCCGCGTGGTGTGGGAGAGCGACGAGGTCTACGCCGAGATCGGCGCCAGGGTCGGGCCGCGGCTGTCGCGCGGCGAGCCGGTCGAGCTCGAGCACACGATGCGCCGTCACGACGGGACCACGATGCTCGGCCTGCTCCGGGCGCACGCGATCGACCCCTCGCGTCCTGCCGATGGCGGCACCGTCTGGATCCTGGAGGACATCACCGAGCGCCGCGCCGCGGAGCGCGCGCTCGCGCTCGCCCGCGACGAGGCCGAGGCCGCCAACCGCGCCAAGAGCGCCTTCCTGGCCAACACCAGCCACGAGCTGCGCACGCCGCTCAACGCGATGATCGGCCTGGCCCACCTGGCGCGCGGCGCCGAGCTCGACGAGGCGGTGCGCGAGCGCTACCTGGCGCAGGTCGAGGACAGCGCGCAGGCGCTGTCGGCGATCATCTCCGACATCCTCGACCTGTCCAAGATCGAGGCCGGCAAGCTGCAGCTCGAGCGCACCGCGTTCGACCTCGGCGCGCTGCTCGAGGCCACGCGCGCCGGCTATGCGACGCTGGCCTCGGCGCGCGGCCTCGTGCTCGAGGCCCGAATCGATCCCGGTGCGCGCGGCGGCGCGCTCGGCGACCCGCTGCGGCTGCGGCAGGTGCTGGGCAACTTCCTCGGCAACGCGATCAAGTTCACCGAGCACGGCCAGGTCTGGCTGCGCGTCGTGCGCGAGGACGATGACGTGCGGCTGGAGATCGAGGACACCGGCCCCGGCATCGACGCGGCCACGCAGGCGCGCCTGTTCAAGCCCTTCGTTCAGGCCGACCAGTCGACGACGCGGCGCTACGGCGGCAGCGGGCTCGGGCTGTCGATCTGCCGCGAGCTGGCGCTGCTGATGGGCGGCGAGGTCGGCGTGCGCAGCGAGCCGGGCCGGGGGAGCTGCTTCTGGGCCCGGCTGCCGCTGCCGCGCGCCGAGCTGCCCGAGCCGCCGCCGCTGCCGGTGCCGGCGCAGACGCTGTCCGGTGCGCGCGTGCTGATGGTCGAGGACAACCCGGTCAACATGATGATCGCGGTGGCGATGCTCGAGAACTGGGGCGTCGAGGTCACGCAGGCCGGGGACGGCGCGCAGGCCTGCCAGGCGGTCGACCGCGCGGTCGCCCAGGACCGGCCCTTCGACCTCGTGCTGATGGACGTGCAGATGCCGGTGATGAGCGGGCACGAGGCCGCGCGCGCGCTGCGGGCCGCGGGCCACCGGCTCCCGATCATCGCGCTGACCGCCGCGGCGCTGGTCACCGAGCGCGAAGAGGCGCTGGCCGCCGGCATGGACGACTTCCTGACCAAGCCGATCGACGCCGAGCGGCTGCGCACCACGCTGCTGCGCTGGCGCGCCGCGCGCACGGCGACGGCCTGAGAGAGCGAAACCCGTTGGCCGACGTCCCGGTCGTCCGTCACAACGAGCCGGCGCAGCGCTTCGAGGCCGACGTCGACGGCCGCCTGGCGCTGGCGACCTACCGGCGCGACGGCGACGTGCTGCTGATGACGCACACCGAGGTGCCGCCTGCCGCACAGGGCCGCGGCATCGCGGCGGCGCTGGTGGCTGCCGCGCTGCAGTGGGCCCGCGCCGAGGGCCTGAGGGTGCGACCGCTGTGCAGCTACGTGGCCGCCTACATGCGGCGCCACCCCGACACGCAGGACCTGCTGGCCGGCCGCTGACCGCCGCTGACCGCCCGTGATGGCCGCCGCGGCTACACGCTGCGCGTGATCCCGCCGTCGATGCGGATGTTCTGGCCGGTGATGTAGCTCGAGCGCTCCGAGGCCAGGAAGGCGATCAGCTCGGCCACCTCGTCGGCCCGGCCGTAGCGGCCCATCGGGATGCGCGCCCGGCGCTCCTCCTTCTCGGGCAGGCTGTCGATGAAGCCGGGCAGCACGTTGTTCATGCGCACCCCGTGCGGCGCGTTGTCGTCGGCGTAGAGCTTGGTGAAGGCCGCGAGTCCGGCGCGGAACACGCCCGAGGTCGGGAACGCGGCCTCGGGCTCGAACAGCGCGTAGGTGCTGACGTTGACGATGGCCCCCGACCTCTGCGCGCGCATCGCCGGCGTCACCAGGCGCGCGATCTTCACCACGTTGAGGAGGTAGTACTCCATGCCCAGGTGCCAGTCGGCGTCGGTGATGTCGAGCAGCGGTCCCTTCGGCCCGTGGCCGGCGCTGTTGACAACCGCGTCGATGCGGCCCCAGCGCGCGAGCGCGGCATCGACGAGGCGCTGCAGGTCGGCCGCCTCGCGGTTGCTGCCGGTGATCCCGAGGCCGCCGAGCTCGCGTGCCAGCGCCTCGCCCTTGCCGCTGGAGGACAGGATCGCGACCTGCCAGCCGTCGGCGGCGAGCCTGCGGGCGGCGGCGGCGCCGATGCCGCTGCCGGCGGCGGTGAGCAGGGCGACACGGGGGGTGGTCATCGGGGGATCCTTCGCTTCAGAGTACGGCCGGCTCGAGCAGGGTCAGCGTGCCCGCGCCGGCGTCGAGCTCGGCCGGCAGGCCGACCGGCAGCGTCCACTTCTTCGCGATGTGGCCGAACGAGGCGCCGGCCAGCACGGGCACGCCCAGCGGCAGCAGCCAGTCGTCGAACACCTCGTCCAGCGTCAGCGAGCCGTAGCTGCCCTCGCTCGGGCCGCAGTTCGTGAAGCCGCCGAGCACGATGCCGGCCACGCGGTCGAGCGCGCCCGACAGCGCCAGCGTGCTGAACATGCGGTCGACGCGGTAGACGTACTCGTTGACGTCCTCCAGGAACAGGATCGCGCCCTCGGTGCCCGGGAAGTAGGGCGTCCCCGCCAGCGAGGTCAGCACCGCCAGGTTGCCGCCCACCAGCGGGCCGCGCGCCCGACCGGCCGCCACCGTGCGGGGTCGCCCGGCGCGGGGCACGAGCAGGTCGCCCGCCTCGCGCGGGTTGGCCAGCACCGGCGCGGCCCCCTCCATCGCGACGGCGCGGAACTGCTCGACGCTGAAGGCGTTCCACTCGCTCACGCCGAGCGGCGCGTGGAAGGTGACGAGGCCGGTCTTGCGGTGCAGCGCGTTGATCAGCGCGGTCAGGTCGCTGAAGCCGCCGACGAACTTGGGGTTGCGCGCGACCAGCTCCCAGTCCAGCCGCGGCAGCACGCGGTTGCCGCCCGAGCCGCCGGTCAGCGCGAGCAGGCCGTGAACGCCCGGGTCGGCGAACATCGCGTGCAGGTCGGCGACGCGCTCCTCGGCGCTGCCGGCGTGCATGCCGCGGCGCGCGCGCAAGTTCGGCGCCTCGCGCACCTGGAAGCCGAGTGCAGCGAGCGTCTCGCTCGCGACCTCGTAAGGCGCGCGCTCGTAGACCGCGCCCGACGGGTTGACGAGGGCGATCGTGTCGCCAGGGCGCAGGCGCCGGGGCTTCAGCAGGGGGAGGCGGTCTGTGGGCATGGCCGGGGTGTCCTCAGAGCACGCGCGGCAGGCGCGTGCGCGCGTGGGTGCGGTCGCCGTGGTCGAAGTGCCACCACTCGTTGCCGATGCCGGCGAAGCCGCCGGCGGCCATCGCCTCGCGCAGCGTGCGGCGGGCGTCGACCTGCTCGGCGCGCAGCACGCCCAGGGCCAGGTGGCGGGGCTCGAGCTCGGGGTGCGACAGCGGCGTCATCGCGTCGAAGGCGCTGCCCATGTCGAGCTCGCGTCCGCTGGCGTCCTGCAGCGTCGCGTCGACCGCCAGGCCCCAGCTGTGGATCGAGCCGCGCTCGGGGTGCGCGAAGTACTGCTCCAGGCCGCCGCCGGCGAACTCGTCCCAGATCGCCTGCTGCACCCGCTGCGGCCGCAGCGCGTCGAGCACGACGAGGCGCCAGCCCGGCCGCGCCCGGGCCAGCTGAGCCGCCGCCGCGCGCAGACCGTCGGCCGCCTCGCGCCGCAGCCAGGCGCAGTCAATGCCCCGGTACAGCACGCGGCCGGTGAAGTTGCCTTCGTGCGCGTAGCGCAGGTCGACCGCGATGCCGTCGATGGCGCGCAGGGGCTGGAAGTCGGGGTGCGAGGCGATGTCCTCGACACGGATCGGGGCGGGGACGGGCAACATCGGGCGCCAGAGCATAGCCGCCGTGCGCCAGCGGCCCGTCCGGGTCGCCCGGCGCTCGCCCTTCGGCCTGCCCGGTTGCTCCCATGCAGGCCTCGCGACCGTCCGGCCGCATCGCCGGGCCGCAGCGCGCGGCTCCGTGCATCCTCCCGATCGTCGATGCGCAGGCGCGGCGCCGGCGGCAGGCTCCCGCGATGTCCCCCGCCACCGATGCCCACGCGGATGGCCCGCTTCCCGCGGAGTGGGCGATCGCGACGGCCGATGCGCTGGAGACCCCGCTGCTGCTGATCGACGGCTCCGGGGGCCTGATCCACGCCAACGCCGCTGCCCGGCGCTGGCTCGACGCAGCATCCTCACCGCTGCGCCTGGACGCCGACCGACGGCTCCAGGTGCGGCGCGAGGCGGATGCTCGCGGCTGGCACGGTGCCCTGGCGCGCGCGTCCGCCATCGCTGCGGCATCCGCGACCGCGGGCGGCCCCGCGCCCGAGGCCCTGCCGGGCTGGCGCCTGCAGCCGCTGCCGCTGCCCGCACAGCCGGGCGTGGAGGCGCCTTCCCCGGTCGCGGCGCTGCTGCTGCGGCCTGCGCGCGAAGGTGAATAGTCACCAATCCGGCCGCGTCGATTCACCGCCGGGAGGGTGGCGCGCTCCGTAGTGTTCGGGTCGTGGAGAAGACCTTCGAGCCACGGACCCCCCGGAGCCTGCGACCATGATCGAACACCACCCGAGCCTGCGCCCGCAACGACTTCCGGCCATGCCGGGCTGGCTGCCACCGGCCCTGCCGCGCGCGGGCCGGTCTGGCGGCGTACCCGCTGCCGGCATTGCATCCGAGACGGGCGCGCCCGCCGGTCCGGCGCCCCGAGCGCCCTCCGTTGCCGCGGCCGTTGCAGCGACGGCCGCCCCGGCTGCGGCGGGGCCTGCCGGGACCGACGTCGGGCGCTTCCTAGCGCACATGCTCGACGAGATCGACTACGGCCTGCTGCTGGTCAGCGCGGAGGGCCAGATCCTGTACCTGAACCACATGGCGGCGCGGGAGCTCGGCGGCGATCACCCGCTGCAGCGCCTGGGCAACTCGCTGCGCGCCGCGCGTCCGCAGGACGTCGGACCGCTGCACGACGCGCTGGAGGCGGCGCGGCGCGGCCTGCGCCGGCTGGTGGCGCTGGGCGCCGAGAGCCAGCGCGTGGGCGTCTCCGTCGTGCCGCTGCCGGCGGGCACCGCGGCCGCCGGTGGCGTCGTGCTGCTGGTGCTGGGCAAGCGCGAGGTCTCGGGCCAGCTGGCCGTCGAGGGCTACTCGCGCAGCGTCGGGCTGACGATGGCCGAGACGCGCGTGCTGGCGCAGCTGTGCGCCGGCGTGCAGCCGCAGGACATCGCGCGGCGCCACCAGGTCAAGATCTCCACGATCCGCGCCCAGATCGGCAGCATCCGCGTCAAGACCGGTGCCTCCAGCATCCGCGAGCTGGTGCGCCAGGTCGCCGTGCTGCCGCCGCTGGTCGGGGCGCTGCGCGCCGGCGCCTGGGCCGCTGAGCCGGCGGTCGCGCGCGCCTGACCCGCCCGCGCGGCCCGGGCCGGCGACGGCCCTAACATCGCGGCGTCCCGCCCGCGCGGCGCGGGCGCCCCGCGATGCCCGAGCCCGAAGACCTGATCGAATCCGCGCCGATGTCGCCGTCGCTGCGCGAGCTCGCGCGCCGCGGCGTGGCCCGCCGCCTGCGCAAGGGCACGCTGCTGATCGCCGAGGGCGACGCCGGCGACGCGCTGTACATCGTGCTGTCGGGCCAGCTGCGCGCGTACTCTGCGGGCGGCGACGGGCGTGAGGTCACCTACGGCGAGTACGGACCCGGCGAGTATGTCGGCGAGATGAGCCTGGACGGCGGCCCGCGTGCCGCCGACGTCGAGGCGGTCTCGCCGTCGGTCGTCGTCGTGGTCACGCGCCGCACCCTCGAGGAGCACCTGCGCCGCGACCCGGCCTTCGCCTTCGAGCTGCTCGCGAAGGTGATCCGCCGCGCCCGCCAGGCCACGCTGACGCTCAAGCAGATCGCGCTCAACGACGTGTATGGGCGGCTGAAGCTGCTGCTCGAGGAGGCGGCGCCGGCCGAGGGTGGCCGCGCGCTCGACGCGGCGCCGTCGCACCTGGAGATGGCGCGCCGGCTGGGCTGCTCGCGCGAGATGGTCAGCCGCGTGCTGAAGGACCTGGAGCGCGGCGGCTACGTCGAGGTCGGCCGCCGCCGCCTGGTGCTGCTCAAGCCGCTGCCGGCGAAGTGGTAGCGGGGCGGCCCGGCCGCGCTGCCCGGCGCGGCGATGCAGCGCGTGTGGGGGCGGCGGATGCCGAGGCCCATGCCGAGGCCGCTCGTCCGTCCAGCAACGGCGCGCCGTCGCTGCCGCGCGGCAGAGCGGCCAGGTGCTGCTGCAGCGCCTCGGCCAGCGAACGGCGGGGGCCGACGGCGACCCGGCCGTCCAGCAGCCTGCGCGCCAGCTCGCGCGCCGCGCTCGGCGCCGCCACGCTGGTGCCGCCCATCCGGTGCACGCTGCCCGACAGCACGCCCGCCGCGGCGAGGCCGCCGACGCCGGCGTTGTCGTCGGCCGGCGACAGCGCGTCGAGCGGTCGGCCGCCCGGCGGCGGCCGAGAGCTGTAGCGCGCCGGCCGCCCGTCGAGACCTGCAGCGCCGATCACCAGCGTGTTGCGGCCGCTGGCCAGGTTGCTGACCGAGCCGAGTTCGCTGACCCGGGCGTCGCCCGCTGCCCATTCGAACCACGATTGCACCGGCGTGCCGCCCGTCCATATCGGCTCGTCGCGCTGCACCCAGGCGGCCACGGGGACGTCCCGTCTCGACTCGACCGTGATGCGCCACAGCCCGTGCCGCGCGGCCGAGCGTGCGCCCGCGCACGGAGCCACCGCCACGAGCACCAGGGCGCCGCGACCGACCGCGCCGGCGGGCCGCGCCAGCAACGCCGCGACCGGCGTGCCGTCGGACCCGTGGATCAGGGCCTCGCCCGCGGCGGCGGACGCGCCGGAGGGCAGCTCGATCCGGCAGTGGCGCCCGTCGGGCGTGTCCAGCCGCACGGTCGTGCCCGGCGCTGCGGCCCCGGTGTCGAACCACAGCTCGGTGAAGCTGTCGGTGGGGTCGTCAGGACGCAGGCGCCAGCCGAGCACGACCGCCCGGCCGCGCCGTGCCGTGCCGCGCACGTGCCAGCGCTCCAGTGCGGCGTTGCCGGCGGCCACCGTCACGGCCATCGCGCGGTCGGCGTCGAGGAAGGCGTCGATCGCCTGCTCGGTGAGCGAGCTGCCATCGTGCGGCCCGGCGAGTGCACCCAGGCTGACGTTGACCAGCACCGGCACGCCGGCGCCGGCGCGCAGCCGGATGTAGCGCAGCGCGTCGAGCAGGTAGGCGCCGCCGGAGGCGCCGGTGGTGTCGCGCGGGCCGGGCGCGGGCACGTCGACGAACACCAGCGGCAGCTCGCCCGCCGCGTCGGCGGGCGCGGGGCCGCCGCCCGGCGAGCGCGCCACCGGGCGGCGGCCGGCCATCACGTCGAGCACGTGGGTGCCGTGCGCCGTGTCGCGCAGCCGCCCGCCCTCGTCGAGCAGCAGGTCCAGCTCGCGGTACAGCACGGCCTCGTCGGCGCCGGCGGCGACCCGCGCGAGCAGCGCGTCGATCGCGGCCCGGTCGAGCTCGCGCCCGTAGCCCAGGCCGGTCGGAGTGACCCAGGGCTCGCGCGCGGCGGCGCGGCCCTGCTCCCATACGCCGAGCAGCCGCGTGCGGCGGGCATCGGCGCTGCGGAACGCGCGCTGCAGCAGCGCGCAGCCGCGGTCGACGACGGCCAGCACGAGCGGCGCGTCGGCCGGGCCGGCGGTGGCGGCGGCGCCCGCGGCCGGGGCGCTCGCGTCCGGTAGCTGCGGCAGGCCGAACTCGACCCGCCGTGCCGCGGCCGCGATTTGCGTCGCCTGCCGCGCGGGCACGCGGGCGGTGAAGAGCAGGCCGCCCGCGCCATCGCTCCAGGGCGGCGAGGCGCAGTTGCCGAGGTTGCGATGCAGCGCCTCGTCGCCCTGCACCAGCAGGGGCACCCAGCCGTTGCCGCCGGCGCCGGCATGACCGGTCCAGCGGCCGAGTTCGGACCAGCGCAGGTAGGGGTCGAAGGCCGCCGCGGCCGGCGCGGCCGCCGGCATGGCTGCCGGCGTTGCTGCCGCTGGCGCGCTCACTCCCACTCCCGGGATGCCAGCTTCCACATCTCGCGCCAGACCGACAGGCCCTCGGCGCCGGGCGCCGGAGCGCCTGCGAGCGGCGTGCAGCCGGGCCCGCTCGAGCGGCCGTCGGCCGCGGCGCCGGCCTCGTCGATCTCCTGCATGTGCGCCGGCTGCGTCGCGTCGAGCGCGGCGCCGTCGAAGCGTCCGCCCGACCAGCTCCGGGCGGCACCGGCCGCGGCGAGCAGGTAGGACGCGAGCGAGTCGCCGAGCATCCGCCCGGCCACGTTGTCGATCGGGTAGTGCACGCCGGCCACGACGCGGTTCTCGGCGATGCGCCACGCCACGCGGCGCAGCAGCGCGCGGGCGTCGCCGCCGGCCGCCAGGCCCGCCAGCGCCGACAGCAGCTCGACGCTGACCGTCGCCTCGTTGGCGTGGCCGGCCGGCAGCGCCGGGTGCGGCGGCACCTCCAGCACCGGCATCAGGCCGGCGCTCAGCTCGCTCGGCCGCGGGCAGGCCAGCGCGTGCTTGAAGTGCATGCACACCGCGTAGGCGAACTGCAGCGCGACCTGCACCACCTCGAGCGTGCGGCCGTGGCGCGCGGTCTGCAGGTTCAGCACCGAGGCGAACTGTGCCAGCGGCGGCGCCACCTGGGTCAGCACCTGCGGCAGCCGGGCATCGCGGGCGCCGGCCCACGAGTCGGTGAGCGCGAGCTGGGCGTCGAGGAAGGCCCGCGTCGGCCGCGTCATCTCGGCCAGCGTCGCGGCGCCGCCGCCGTGCGAGGCGGCGCAGCGCGCATGCAGCGAGGCGGTGCCGCTCGTCGCGTCGAGCCTGAACTGCACCGAGCCGAGCAGCTCCATCAACGCCATCGAGGCGCGCACCTGCGCACCGTAGCGCGGGATCGAGGCCGCCGGCGCCAGCGCCGGCAGGCCGCGGCGCGCGCGGAGCGCGCCGGCGTCGCCCTTGCCGCCGAGGCCGCCGGTGAACAGGTCGCGGCGCAGCTCGGTCCGCGTCGCTTGCAGCGCGGCGGCCAGCATCGGGTTGCCAGGCAGGCCGTCGAAGCCATAGGCCTCCATCGGCGCGCCATGGGCGTAGGCGTTGCCGGCCGTGTAGGCCTGACCCCCGGTGTAGGCATAGGCGTAGGCGTAGGCATAGGCCAGCGGGCCCAGCGATTGCGGCGTGGTTCGGCTCAAGGGCGGGTCTCCGGTGCGACGGTGGCGGGAAGGCTCTCGTGCCCGCCGCGCTCAGGCGGCCGGCAGCCCGGCCTCGGTGAGCGCGGCGGCGGTGGTGGCCGCCAGACGCGATCCGCGGCCGGGATAGTGATCGAGGAAGGACTGCACGGTGTAGGCGGGCGACAGCGCGCGAAGGCGCCGCACCGCGCTGCGCGCGCCATCGGCGTCGCCGGCGAGCATGCGGGCGGCGGCCAGCGTGCGGCACGTGGGCAGGTGGCCCGCGTTGGCGCGCAGCGAGCGCTCGGCCAGCGTCACCGACTCGTCGTGGCGCTCCGCCGCGAGCATCGCGTGCGCGGCGAAGCTGTCGTGGAAGTAGCGCAGCGGGTCCAGCGGCGACAGCCGCAGCGCCATCTGCGCGGCGTGGGCGGCCTGCTCGCCGCGGTCGCGGTAGGCGTGCAGCGCCGAGCTGAACAGCCAGGCCAGCGCCTCGTTCGGGTTGGCCGCCAGCGCGGCTTCGTAGCGCCGCTCGCTGGCGTCGAGGTCCCCGAGCAGGAAGCCCGACACCAGGCCGTCCACGGCCAGGCCGAGCGCGTGGTCGGAGCGCTCGCCGAGCGCGCGCTGCGCGCTCTCGCGCGCCAGCGTCGCCTCGCGCCCCGGGTCGTCCGCGAGCCCCTGCACCGCGCGCATCACGTGCCACTTGGCCGCCCAGGCGTGCGGCTCGGGCGCTCGCGGGTGGCGCTCGATCAGCTGGTCGAGGATCTGGCGGCCGCGCGCGAAGTCCTGCGGCGAGACGCGGTGCATCTGCGCGATCGCGGCGAACAGCAGCGTGTGGCTGGCCAGCGTCGGCAGCGGCTGGGCCCGGCTGCGACCGAGCTCGAACGCGAACACCGCGCGCAGCATCGCCGCGGTGATGCGCATGCCCAGCGAGTCATCCAGGCCCAGCAGCTCGGCGTGCGGTGCCACGAAAACCTCGCTCCAGATCACCGACGCGCTGCGCACCTCGGCCAACTCGAGGCTGATCCGCACGCG
Organism: Rubrivivax sp.; assembly: GCA_020248915.1. Classification (GTDB taxonomy): domain Bacteria; phylum Pseudomonadota; class Gammaproteobacteria; order Burkholderiales; family Burkholderiaceae_C; genus Rubrivivax. The sequence continues at coordinate 430,408 of JADCGP010000003.1, forward strand.
GTCGCCGACCACCCGGCACTGCCCCGAGACGATCCAGGTCGCACGCAGCAGCCGGCCGAGCTCCTCGAGCGTGGCGCCGCGGTTGCGCAGCGCATTGGTGCTGAGCCGGGAGATCACGCGCCACTCGCCGCACAGCGCGAGCTCGCGCGTGACCTGGTCGACCACGACGTCGGCGGCGACGGCGGCGTCCTCGCCGCCGCCGGCGGTCTGCAGCGGCAGCACCGCGAAGGCCGGGCGGTCCGGCCACAGGGTGTCGAAGGTGGGCAGCGCCACCGGCGCGGCGCTGCGCGCCAGCCGGAACGCGCGCACCGTGCCCGCGATGTGGCGCAGCTCGCACTCGCCGAGGTCCTCGACCTCGGGGTCGAAGCCGCCGACGAGGTCGTCGCGGAAGTCCGCCGAGGCCACCGTCTCGCCGGGCTGCGCCAGCGTGCACAGCCGCGCCGCCAAGTTGACGCCGGCGCCGAACAGGTCGATCTGGTCGCTGACCACGTCGGCGACGTGGGCTGCCACCCGCAGGTGGATGGCCGCCTCGGCCGAGCGCCCGGCGTTGTACAGCTCGATCATCCGGTGCAGCTCGTTGGCCACCGCTGCCGCGGCCGGCACGTTCTCGAACTCGAGCAGCATGCCGTCGCCCAGGCTCTTGACGAGCCGGCCGCCGTGCACCGGCAGCAGCGTGTCGCGCACTTCGGCGACGAAGCGGCGCCAGCGCTCGATGACATCGACCTCGAACGCCTGCATCAGGCGCACCGACTCGACGACATCGGCAACGACGATCGCGCGGCGCACCGACTGCAACGGAACCAAGATCTCTCCCTGGAAGCCCGCGATGCTCGTCACCCGGTACGCAGGCTGCATCCCCATTCTGGTGGACGCGCCGACTGGCGGGCAAGCGTTGCCGCGCCGGCTTTGCGTCCGCCCGCGCGAGCGCTCAGGGTCGCCGCGCGACGCGCCGCCAGCGCTCCAGCCGCGCCGGGCCCTGGCCGGTGCCGAGGTAACCCGGCGCCACCGCCGCCAGCGCCGCCGGCTCGATGCCCAGCGCCTGCAGCCCCGGCAGCGTGCCGGTGGCCACGTTGGGCACCTGCATCGACAGCAGGTTGTCGCGCGACATCAGCGGCTCGCCCGGGGCGAGCTCCATCGCCAGCGCCTGCAGCCGTGCCGCGAAGCCCGGCAGCGGCACCTGGGGTCGCTCGTGCCCGGCCCAGCGCCCGGCCAGCCGCACCAGGTCCGACAGCGTCAGCACGTCGGGCCCGACACACTCGTAGGTCTGGCCGATGCTGGCCGGCTCGTCCAGCGCCCGGGCGATCGCCTCGGCGACGTCCCCGACCCACACCGGCTGGAAGCGCGCGTCGCTGCCGGCCAGCGGCACCAGGGGCGCGAAGCCCTGCAGCGCCGCGAACAGGTTCAGCAGCCTGTCCTCGGCGCCGAAGATGACCGAGGGCCTGAACACCGTCAGGTCGAGCCCGGCGCTGCGCAGCACCTCCTCGCCCGCGGTCTTGCTGCGCAGGTACAGCGACGGCGCCCCGGGGCCGACACCCAGCGCACTGACGTGCAGCACGCGGCGCACGCCGGCGGCGCGGCAGGCCGCGGCGAGCTTGCGCGGCAGCTCGACGTGCACCCGTTCGAAGTCGCGCCCGCTGCCGTGCAGGATGGCCACCAGGTTGATCACCGCATCGGTGCCGCGCAGCAGCCGGCCGAGCGTCGCCGGGTCGTGCACGTCGGCCCGCACCGGCTCCACCGTCGGCAGGTGGCGGATCGGGCCGGCGTGCGGCAGTCGCCGTGTGGGCACGGCGATGGGCCCGCCGCCGCCGCCGTTGCGCTGCACGAGCCGGGCGCACAGCGCACGGCCGACGAAGCCGGTGCCGCCGAGCACGAGAAGCCGCTGCGGGTGGGGAGCGAGGGTCATCGGTGCGTCCGGGTCGTACACGGTGCGGGGTTTCTTGCCGGCTCTCAGGGCAGGTCGCGGTCGGCGGGCGCGGCGCCCGGGTCGCGCGGCCCGATCGGGCCGCCCAGGCGCGTCTTCAGCGCCAACGCGCCGGCGGCGGCGCCCGGTGCCCCGGCCACGGGCACGCCCTGCTGGCCCAGCAGCGCGGCATAGACGACCGTGTTGGCCAGCACCTTCTTCACGTAGTCGCGCGTCTCGTTGAACGGGATGCCCTCGACCCAGGCCGCGGCCTCGACCGCGCCGCCCTCGCGCCAGCGCCGCGGCCGGCCCGGGCCTGCGTTGTAGGCCGCGGCGGCCATCACGTTGGAGCCGCCGAAGTCGTCCTTCAGCAGGCGCAGGTAGGTCATGCCGAGCCGCAGGTTGAGGTCGCGGTCGGTGATCAGCTCCGGCTTCCAGTCGAGCCCGAGCTTCTGCGCGGTCCAGCGCGCGGTCGCGGGCATCAGCTGCATCAGGCCGCTGGCGCCGACGCTGGAGCGCGCGTCGAGGATGAAGCGCGACTCCTGCCGGATCAGGCCGAAGACGTAGGCGGCCTCGACGCCGACCTCGCGCGCCCGGGCCAGCACCTGCTCGCGGAAGGGTGTCGGGTAGCGCTGCGCGAGGTCGACCTCGGTGCGCGTGCGGTCGCTCGCGTTGATGCAGCGGTCCCAGACCTCGCGCGCGCAGGCCAGCTGCGCCGCGGCGAGCAGCTCGCGGTCGCCCAGGCCGCGCAGCGAGAAGTTCCACTCGCGCACGCCCTCGCTGCGCAGGCCGAGGGCGATCAGCTGCAGGCCGCGCTGCAGCCCCGGGTGCGCCGGGTGGGCGGCCAGCGACTCGAGCTCGGCGGCGGCCGGCGCCGCCGGCGCGGCCGGCAGTCGGTAGGGCTGGCCGAGGTCCTCCGCAGCCAGCTGCCCGTAGAAGGTGAGCGGGGAGGCGATCGACTCCAGTTGCAGCCGCGCCAGGCCGCGCGCGCCCTCGCCCTCGGCGCCCGGGGCGGCCAGCGCGAGCGCGGCGCGCGCGCGCCAGTAGACCCAGGCCGGGTCGCGCTGCTCGGCGCTGCCCATTGCGTCGATCGCGCGCGCCACCAGCGGCCAGCGCTGCGGGTCGGCGGCGGGCAGGCGCAGCAGCGCGCGCACGTGCCAGGCGAGCGTCTCGTCGCTCCAGGGCGGGCTGCCGCTGACGCTGCGCGAGCGCAGCGCGCGGTCCCAGGCCGCCCAGGCACGGCGCACGTGGTCGGCGGCGCGCGGGTCGAGCTTCAGCCCTGACTGCCGCGCCACGCCGGCCCAGGCGGCGGCGACCTGGGGCGACGCGAGATGCGTGGCGTAGTGCTGCTCGAGGTGGGTCAGCGCGGCATCGACGTCGGAGGCCGCCAGCCGCCACAGCGCCAGCACGGCCAGCTGCTCGCTGGTCGCGGTCTCGGAGTCGCGGCGCTCGCGCAGCACCCTGCCGGGCTCCTTGAAGACGGCGTCCACTGCGGCCGCCAGCCCGGCGTCGAGCAGGGCCGCGGCGGCGCGTGCCGCGCGAGGCCGGTTGGCCTCCACCGAGAGGCGCACCTCCTGCCAGACGTCGGCCGCGCCGAGCACGCGCGCGTCGTACAGCGTGCGGCCGAGCAGCTGGCAGCCGTCGTCAAGGTCGCGCTGGGCATACCAGGCCGCGCGCGCCGCGGCCCGCACGTCCAGGCCGTCCTGGTGCTGCACCAGCAGCGCGTAGCAGCTGACCTCGCGGTCGTCGTTCATCCGGAAGCGCGGGTACTCGGTCCGGAAGTTGGCCCAGTCGCGACGCCGCCCGAGCTCGAGCAGCCAGTCGTTGCGCAGCCGGTCCTCGACGTAGGTGCCGCTCCAGCGCGCCGCGAAGGCGTCGAGCTCGGCCTGCTGCGCCTCGGCCAGGCGCGCATTGAGCTCGAAGTACTCGACCCACATCGCCAGCGGGTGGCCGGCCGCCGCGGCCGCCGTGCGCAGCGCGGCCAGGCGGGTGCGGTCGCCTCGGCGGTGCGCGTCGCGCGCCTGCACGGCCGGATCGGCTGCCGCGGCGGCCCCGGCCTGCGCGCGCACCGCGCCCGGCGGCGCGGCCAGGGCCAGCGACAGGGCCCCCAGCCCCGTCAGCGCGATCAGGCGTCGCTTCATGGGGCCCACTGTAGGCACGGGTGCGCGGGACATCCCCGGGAATTTAGCGCAGCGGCGCCCGCATTTCGGCTGCGGGGGCGGCCGCCCGTGCCCTGCCGCCACGCACGGCGCCGGCGGTGACCACGCGGCGCCGCCGGCTCGCGCCTGCTTCCGCCGTGCAAGCCGTCGGCAGCCGGCCCCGGCGTGCCGTCTTCCTGCGGCCCTTGTCCCCGGACACCGGCCGGCGCGCGACAATGGCACTCCGCGCGGAGTGCCCTCGCCGCCGACCCTGTTGCCGATGACCCTGCCGCTGCCCCCCCTGGAGCCCTCGCGCGACAAGAAGTCGCTGCGCCGGCAGCTGCAGGCCGAGCGGATGAGCCTGGTCGATCGCCACGCGCGCTCGATGCAGCTGCAGGAGGTGCTTCGGGTGTGGCTGCTCGGCCGGCCCGAGCAGACGGTGGGCGCCTACTGGCCGATCAAGGGCGAGTTCGACGCGCTGCCGCCGCTGTACCGCTGGGCCGAGGCCGATCCGCGCCGCCGCATCGGCTTGCCCGTCGTCGAGAAGGACACGCGGCAGCTGCGCTTCCATGTCTGGTACCCGGGCTGCGAGATGGAGGAGGACGCCTACGGCATCCCCAAGCCCAAGGGTACCGAGGCCTTCCACCCCGCGCTGCTGCTCGTGCCCTGCGTCGGCTACGGGCCGGGCGGCGTGCGGCTGGGCTATGGCGGCGGCTTCTACGACCGCACGCTGGCCACGCTGCAGCCGCGCCCGGTGACGGTGGGGCTGGCCTACTCGCACGGCTACGTGCCCTGGCTGCAGGCCGAGGCGCACGACGTGCCGCTGGACGCCATCGTCAGCGACGAGGGCCTGGCCTGGCAGCGGCCGGCTCTGTAGCGCCGGCTGGGCGCGCCCCGGTCGGTACCCTGGTGGTGCATGGGTGGTGCACGGGTGGCGCAACCGCGCTCCCTCTGTCACGATCGGCGCACGACCCCACCGGAGTGACCCATGCCGGCCGCCCTGCCCGCCAACCCGCACGCCGACCTGATCGAGACGGCCGCCGCCGCCATCGAGCCGCAGCTGATCGCCTGGCGGCGCGACCTGCACCAGAACCCCGAGCTCGGCAACCGCGAGTTCCGCACCGCCGGCATCGTGGCCGACCACCTGCGAGCGCTCGGGCTCGACGAGGTGCGCACCGGCGTCGCGCACACCGGCGTCGTCGGCCTGCTGCAGGGCGCGCGGCCCGGGCCGGTGGTCGCGCTGCGCGCGGACATGGATGCGCTGCCGGTGCGCGAGGAGGTCGACCTGCCCTTCGCCAGCCGCGCCCGCGCCGAGTACGACGGCCAGTCCGTCGGCGTCATGCATGCCTGCGGCCACGACACCCACACTGCGATCCTGATGGCGGTGGCCAGCGTGCTGGCCGGCATGCGCGAGCGGCTCGCCGGCAGCGTCAAGTTCATCTTCCAGCCCGCCGAGGAAGGCCCGCCCGAAGGCGAACGCGGCGGCGCCGAGCTGATGATCGAGCAGGGCGCGCTGCGCGACCCCGAGCCCGAGGTGATCTTCGGGCTGCACATCGTCTCGATGTTGCCCAGCCGCGTGATCGGCGTGCGCCCGGGCCCGCTGATGGCCAGCGCCGACCAGTTCCGCATCCTCGTGCGCGGGCGCCAGACGCACGGCGCGGCGCCCTGGCTGGGCGTCGACCCGGTGGTCACCGCGGCACAGGTCGTGCTCGGGCTGCAGACCATCGTCAGCCGCCAGCTCGACATCACCCGCGAGCCGGCGGTCGTCTCGGTCGGCATCGTGCGCGGCGGGGTGCGCGACAACATCATCCCCGACGCGGTGGAGCTGTCGGGGACGATCCGCGCCTTCGACGAGGGCATGCGCACGCAGATCCACGACCAGGTGCGCGGCACCGCCGAGGGCATCGCCCAGGCGGCGCGCGCCGGCTGCGAGGTCTGCATCCGGCGCGGCTACGACGTGACGATCAACGACAGCGCGCTCACCGAGGCGATGCTGCCCACGCTGCGCCGCGTGGCCGGTGCCGCGCAGGTGCAGATCGTGCCCAAGATCACCGGGTCGGAGGACTTCTCCTGCTTCCAGCGCGTGGTGCCAGGGATGTTCTTCTTCATCGGCGCCACCGCCCCCGGCATCGACCCGGCGCACGCCGAGCCGAACCACTCGCCGCGCTTCGCCGTCGACGAGGGCGGGCTGCTGCTGGGCGTGCGGGCGCTGGCGCAGCTGACCTGCGACTGGCTGGAGGCACCCGAGGCGCTGCGCCGGCTGGAGTGAGGGGTGCGAGGCCATCCGTCATGGCCGCTGTGACGGCCCGCGACGCCCCGCTCGGCGTTGCAAGTGCTCGCCGTAGCCCGCGCTACGGCTGCGCCTTGCGCCTGGATCGGGACGTCGCGGACAGCCCCTCGGCCACGCCGGACGGCCTCTCACCCTCTAGCCGCCGCACGGGCGGCGGCGCGCGGGCCCTGTGCTACCGTGGCCCGATGGTGCCCGCATGCCGTTGCTGACGCTGGCCGACGCCCACCTCGCCTACGGTCACCGCGCGCTGCTCGACGGCGCGGCGCTCGCGCTCGACGAGGGCGAGCGCGTGGCGCTGATCGGCCGCAACGGCGAGGGCAAGTCCTCGCTGCTGCGCGTGCTGGCCGGGCTGGAGCCGCTGGACGACGGCACGCTGCAGGTGGCCGGCGCGGCCTCGCGCGCCTACGTGGCCCAGGAGCCGGTCTTCGCGCCCGGTGCGAGCGTCTTCGACGCGGTGGCCGAGGGCGTGGCCGAGGCGCGCGCGCTGCGCGAGCGCTTCGAGCGCCACGACCCGGGGGACGATCTCGACGCGCTGCAGTCGCGCCTGGAGGCCCTCGGCGGCTGGACCTGGGAGCAGCGCGTGCGCGAGGCGCTCGAGCGCCTGCGGCTGGACGGCGCGCTGCCGGTGCAGACGCTGTCGGGCGGCACCCGCAAGCGCGTCGCGCTGGCGCGCGCGCTGGTCGCCGCGCCGCGGCTGCTGCTGCTCGACGAGCCGACCAACCACCTCGACATCGACGCCATCGAGTGGCTGCAGGAGCTGCTCGCGTCGGCGCCGGCCGGCCGCGGCGGCGCGCTGGTCTTCGTCTCGCACGACCGGGCCTTCGTCGACGCGGTCGCCACGCGCATCGTGCTGCTCGATCGCGGCACGCTGGGAAGCTACCCGGGCCGGTTCGCCGCCTTCGAGGCCACGCGCGCGCGCGAGCTGCAGGCCGAGGCGCTGGCTGCCGCGCGGGCCGACCGGCTGCTGGCGCAGGAGGAGTCGTGGGTGCGGCAGGGCGTCGAGGCGCGGCGCACGCGCAGCGTGTCGCGCGTCGCGCGCCTGGAGCGGCTGCGCGCGGCGCGCGCGGCGCGGCGCGAGACCCTCGGCCGCGTGCGCCTCGGCGTCGATGCCGGCATCCCGCCCGGCCGCATCGTGGCCGAGCTGCGCGACGTGTCGATGCGCTTCGCCGCCCCGGGCGGCGAGCGCACGCTGATCGACCGCTTCACCACCACGATCCAGCGCGGCGACAAGGTCGGCCTGATCGGCCCCAACGGCTGCGGCAAGACGACGCTGCTGCGACTGATCCTCGGCCAGCTCGAGCCCACCGCGGGCACCGTGCGGCGCGGCACGCGGCTGTCGGTGGCGTACTTCGACCAGATGCGCGAGGGGCTGGACCTCGAGGCGACGCTGGCCGACACCATCAGCCCCGGCAGCGAGTGGCTCGAGGTCGCGGGTCAGCGCAAGCACGTGATGAGCTACCTCGGCGACTTCCTGTTCGCCCCGGAGCGCGCGAACTCGCCCGTCAAGACGCTGTCGGGCGGCGAGCGCAACCGGGTGCTGCTGGCGCGCCTGTTCGCGCTGCCAGCCAACGTGCTGGTGCTCGACGAGCCGACCAACGACCTCGACATCGACACGCTCGAGCTGCTCGAGGAGCTGCTGCAGGCCTACGACGGCACGGTGTTCCTCGTCAGCCACGACCGGCGTTTCCTGGACCACGTCGTCACCAGCACCATCGCCTGGGAAGGCGACCCCGCCCGCGGCGGCCGCCCAGGCCTGTGGCGCGAATACGAGGGCGGCTACGAGGAATGGCTGCGCCAGCGGCCCCGTGCCGGCGCGAGCGCGGCCCCCGCCGCAGCGACGCCGCCGCCCGCGGCGCCGGCCGGACCGGACGCCGTGCGCTCGCCGCCGGCCCGCGCCAAGCTCGGCTACAAGGAGCAGCGCGAGCTCGAGGCGCTGCCGGCGCGCATCGACGCGCTGGAGGCCGAGCAGCGCGCGATCGGCGAGCGCCTGGCCGACCCGGCCTTCTTCGTCGCCGACCCTGTGCAGGCGGCCGCACAGGCGGCGCGCCACGCGCAGATCGAGGACGAGCTGATGGCCTGCCTGGAGCGCTGGGAGCAGCTGGCTGCGCGCGGCTGAGGGCCGGCGCCGCGGCGCGTGCGGGCTGCGCTGGGCACTGCGCTCGAGCCGCGCGGGGGCGCGGTCAGTCCTGCCTCGGCGCCCAGTCTTCGTTGGTTGCCGCCGGGTGAGCGCGGCTGATGATCAGCGCCGACAGCAGGTAAAGGCCGTTCAGCAACCGCATCGCGCGCTCCCGGTCGAATCCGGGCCACTGCTCGATCTCGCGCAGGTTCGTGGTCTGGCGCCGCAGCCGCTGCACCGCCGCGTCCAGGCTCCCACCCAGGCCGGGCATGTCGAGCTCGACGCCGGGTGGGATCCGATAGGCGGCACTGCCGGCGATCTCGGGCAGCAGCGTGTCCCGCGAGCCGCGCAGCGCCAGCTCCCACAGCAGCGGCCCGAGCGGGGCGCGGTGCGACGCCTCCGGGTCGTGGCGATCGGGTGTCGGCGGGGCGACGCGCGCCGGCTCGATCCGCAGCACGCGAAGCTCCGGCAGCGGCGAGCCCAGCAGCATCGACTGCGGCAGCGGGCAGTGCAGCTGTCGCTCGTTCGGGAACACCGTCAGCGGGACGACTCGGTAGTCGAGCTGCAAGTGGACCAGCAGCGAGCGTCCGTGGCGCACCGCCGCGGCCATGACCTCGAGCAGCTCGAGCGCGCGCTGCTCGCCCTCGCTGTCGTCGACGAAGCGCTGCAGGTCCTGCAGCAGCGAGGCCTGCAGCGAGGTCACACGGGTCGACCCGGCCAGCGAGTCGCCGTTGCGCTCGGCGTCACGCTGGAAGTCGCTGACGTGCAACAGCCCCGAGGTCTCGCCCGGCTGCGTTGGCGGGAACATGCTCGACATGGCAGTTCTGCGTGGGTCTCGTACATCGCCGCGTGGGGCTGCAGTGTCGCGTGGCCGCGGGCTCGCGGGGTCGCCGACGGTGGCAGTTGTATCAGGATGCCGTCGCACCGGCCGTGGTCAGGCCGCCACGCCGGCGCGGCCGCTCCTGCAACCGGAGGAGGCTCGTTGGCGACGGGTCGCCGGGGCCCAGCCACGTGGCCGCCGCCAACTCGACGTCGTGCACGTTCCGGACGGACCGGGCTGCGGTGCGGCCGTCGCGGCTCGCAGGCCCGACCGGCCTGCTGCCAGGCTCAGGCGTGCCCGGCGCAGCGCTGCGGCGGGGACTGCAGGCCGCGCAGGCGCCGCAGCGTGCTCCAGAAGCGCGCGTCGGCGCCGGCGGCGAAGTTCACCCGCATCAGCGTCGTCGGCCGGCGGTCGACGTGGAACAGCGATCCCGGGGCGGTGAACCAGCCCGCGTCCAGCAGGGCCTGGGCCAGCACATCGGTGTCGGCGCCGACGTCGACCCAGCCGAAGAGCCCGGCCGGCTCGGCAGCGAAGCGGCAGCCCGCCTCGCGCGCCAGCCGCACGGTGCGCGCCCGCGCGGCGGCCAGCTGCGTGCCGACGCGCTCGACGTGGCGCCGGAAGGCACCCTGGCCGAGGCACCACGCCATGGCCTGCTCCAGCGGGCCGGGCGAGGTGAGCGAGGACAGCAGCTTGGTGTCGATGAAGCGCTCGGCCAGCGCCGGCGCCGCCGCCAGGAACCCGATGCGCCACTGCGGCGCGAGGATCTTCGCGAAGCCCGAGACGTACACGGTGCGCTGCAGTGCGTCGAGCTGGGCCAGCCGCGTGGCGTGCGGCGGCGCCAGCCAGGCGTAGGTGTCGTCCTCGACGACGACGAGGTCGTGCGCCTCGGCCAGCCGCAGCACGCGGTGCGCCGCCGCGGCGCCGACCGACACGCCGGTGGGGTTGTGAAGCACCGACACCGTCACGTACAGGCGCGGCCGGTGCGTGGCGATCAGCCGTTCCATCACCTCGAGGTCCGGCCCGCCGTCGGGCGCGCGGCCGCGCGGCACCGGCAGCAGGCGTGCGCCCATCATCGTCAGGCGGGCGTACTCGACGGCCCAGCCCGGCTCGTCCACCAGCACCGCGTCGCCAGGCGCGAGCAGCGTGCGCGCGACGATGTCCAGCCCGTGCGTGGCGCCCACCGTGGTGACGATCTGCGCGGGCGCCGCGGCGATGCCGAGGTCGCCCAGCCGCAGCGCAAGCGCCGTGCGCAGCGACGCGTCGCCGGCCGGATCGCCGTAGGCCAGCCAGGTGCCCGCGCTGCCGGCCCGGCCGCCGCTGCGGCGCAGCGCACGCTGCAGCAGCGCGGCATCGAGCCAGGCTTCGGGCAGCGTGCCCATGCCGGGCGCGCCCTGCAGCCCGCGCAGCGTGAGCATGCCGCGGATCAGCGCCGTGGCGTCCACCGGTGCCGTCGGGGCGGGCGCCGAGGCGGGCGATGGCAACGCGACCTGCGCCGGGGCGGCAACGGAGCCGCCGCCCTCGCGCCTGTCGCGCACGAAGAAGCCGCGCTGCGGCCGCGCCAGCACGAGGCCGCGGGCCTGCAGCAGGTCGTAGGCACCGACCACGGTGCCGGGTGAGAGGCCGTGGCGCGCCGCGCAGTCGCGCACCGAGGGCAGGCGCGCGCCGGGCGCCAGCAGGCCCTGGCGGATGTGCTCGGCGAAGCGCTCGGCCAGCCGCTCGGTGCGGGTGGTCGCCGGAGCGGCCTTCGGGGAGGCCTTCGGGTTGGTCGTGGGGCGCGCCTGTGTCGGGGACATGACCAGTACAGTGGCTCGATCTGTCCGGCTCAGTGTACCGATGCTGTATCGACCGCGGCGCCTAGACTGGGGCCGTGCCCGATGCCACCCTTGCGCCCGTCACCCAGCCGTCCGCGTCCGCGCGGCGCGGCTTCGCGCTCGGGCTGCTGGGCGTGGCGCTGTTCGCGCTGACGCTGCCGATGACGCGGCTGGCAGTCGGCGACGCCGCCGCGCCGCAGCTGCCGCCGGCCTTCGTCACCGCCGGTCGCGCCGCGCTGGCGGGGCTGCTCAGCGTGCTCTACCTGGTGGCCGTGCGCGCGGCCTGGCCGCGGCGGCCCGAGTGGCCGGCGCTCGTGGTCAGCGCACTCGGCACCGTGCTCGGCTTCCCGCTCTTCCTGGCGCTGGCGCTGCGCGAGGTGCCCGCCGCGCACGCGGCGGTGGTGACGGGCGTCATCCCGCTGGCCACCGCCGTGGCGGCGGCACTCGCGCTCGGGCAGCGCGCCGCGCCCCGCTTCTGGGTGCTGGCCGTGCTCGGCTGCGCGCTGGTGCTCGCCTTCGCCGTGCTGGAGGGTGACGGCCGGCTGGTGCCCGCCGACGGGCTGCTGCTCCTCGCGGTGGCCAGCGCCGCCATCGGCTACGTGGCCGGCGCGCGCCTGGCGGCGGAGCGACCGCCCGAGCAGGTGATCTGCTGGGTGCTCGTGATCAGCCTGCCGCTCACGCTGCCGGCGATGGTGCTCACGCTGCCGGCCGGGATCGCCGCCGTGCGCGCGCCGGCGTGGCTCGGCTTCGGCTACGTCACGCTGTTCTCGATGTGGCTCGGCTTCTTCGCCTGGTACCGCGGCCTCGCGCTCGGCGGCGTGATGCGCGTGAGCCAGGTGCAGCTGCTGCAGCCCTTCCTGGCGCTGCTGGCGGCGGTGCCCATCCTCGGCGAGCCGCTCGAGGCGACGACGGTGCTGTTCGCGCTGGCGGTGTCGGCGGTCGTCTTCGCGGGCCGGCGCGTGCCGGTACGGCACTGAAGGCGGGACGGGACGTTCCGATGGCGGCGCCACGCACCCTTGGCCTGCTCGGCGGCATGAGCTGGGAGTCGACGCTGCTGTACTACCGCGCGCTGAACCAGGGCGTGGCGGCACGCCGCGGCGGCCTGGCAAGCGCGCGCGTGCTGATCGCGAGCCTCGACTTCGCCGAGATCGCGGCGCGGCAGGCCGCCGGTGACTGGGACGGTTGCGCGGAAGTGCTCGGCGATGCCGCGGCCGGCCTGCGCGCGGCCGGGGCCCAGGCCCTGCTCGTCGCATCCAACACGATGCACAAGGTGGCGGCGCCGGTGGAGCGCCGTGGCGGCCTGCCGTTCCTGCACATCGCCGATGCCACGGGCGCCGCCCTGCGCTCGGCCGGCGTGCGTGATGCGGCGCTGCTCGGCACGCGCTTCACGATGGAAGACCGTTCGATCGTCGCCGACCGGCTCGAGGCAGGGTTCGGGGTCCGCACCTGCGTGCCCGACGCCACCGGCCGTGCCGAGGTGCACCGCGTCATCTACGACGAGCTGTGCCGCGGCCGCGTCGAGCCGGCCGCGGTCGTGGCGCTCGCGGCGCAGATCGCGGCGCTGGCTGCCGCCGGCGCCGAGGCGGTGATCCTCGGCTGCACCGAGTTGACGCTCGCCGTCACCCCGTCGACGAGCCCGCTGCCGGTGTTCGACACCGCCGCGCTGCACGCGGCCGCGGGGGTCGAGTGGCTGCTCGGCGGGCCGGAGGGCGCGCGGTGACGGCGGCCGTGCCTCCGTGGTCTGCCCGCATCGCCGACGCGCTGGCGCGCCTGCCCGGACCACCGGGCGCGCTCTGGCCCGAGGGCGAGCGCTTCGTGACGATGCTGAGGCACGGATCGCTGTCGCTCGAGCTGTACGCGCCGCGCGGCCACGACCCGCAGCAGCCGCACGAGCGCGACGAGCTGTACGTCGTCGTCGGCGGCCACGGCCGCTTCGAGCGCGGCGACGGCGAGGCCTGCGAGCGCGTACCGTTCGGGCCTGGCGACGTGCTCTTCGTGCCGGCCGGCTGCCCGCACCGCTTCGTCGACTTCAGTGCCGACTTCGCCGTCTGGGTCGTGTTCTACGGCCCGCTCGGCGGCGAAGCGGCCCGAGCCACTCTCACCGTTGCACATCCCCGCGAGACCCTGCGATGACGCCCAGCTGGCACCTCGCGCGCCGCGCCGCGCGCCTGAACCCGTCGACGATCCGCGAGATCCTCAAGATCACCGAGCGCCCCGGCATCGTCTCGCTGGCCGGCGGGCTGCCCGCCGCCGAGACCTTCCCGGTCGAGGCGATGGCCGAGGCCACCGCGCGCGTGCTGGCCGAGCAGGGCCGCGCCGCGCTGCAGTACGCCGCCAGCGAAGGCCACGGCCCGCTGCGCGAGTGGGTGGCCTCCGAGATGCAGGCGCAGGGCCTGGCCTGCGACGCCGGCCACGTGCTCATCACCGCCGGCTCGCAGCAGGGCCTGGACCTCGTGGCCAAGGTGCTGGTCGACCCGGGCAGCGCGGTGGCGGTGGAGTCGCCCACCTACCTGGGGGCGCTGCAGGCCTTCGCGCCCTACGAGCCCGAGTTCCTGGCCCTCGAAGGCGATGCCGACGGGCCGCGGCCCGATGCGCTGGCTGCCGCGCGCACGCAGCGCGGCGCCCGCTTCGCCTACCTGCTGCCCAACTTCCAGAACCCGAGCGGCCGCTGCCTCAGCGCGACGCGGCGTGCGGCCCTGGTCGACGCCGCGGCCGCCGCCGGCCTGCCGCTGGTGGAAGACAACCCCTACGGCGACCTCTGGTTCGACACGCCACCGCCGCCGCCGCTGGCTGCGCGCGCCGGCATCGGCGAGAACGGCGGCGCGATCTACCTCGGTTCGTTCTCGAAGGTGCTCGCGCCCGGCTTGCGCCTGGGCTACGTGATCGCGCCCCGCGCGCTGTATCCCAAACTGCTGCAGGCCAAGCAGGCCGCCGACCTGCACACCCCGGGTTTCAACCAGCGCGTGGTCTACGAGGTCGTCAAGGACGGCTTCCTGCGCGAGCACGTGCCCACCATCCGCGCCCGCTACAAGGCGCAGCGCGATGCGATGCGCGTGGCGCTAGAGCGCCACCTGCCGCCGGGCTGCCGCTGGCAGGCGCCGGTGGGCGGCATGTTCTACTGGGTCGAGCTGCCCCCCGCGCTGGACGCCACGGCGCTGCTGCCGCGCGCGGTGGAGGCGGGCGTGGCCTACGTGCCGGGCGCGCCGTTCTTCGTCGACGGCAGCAGCCACGCGAACACGCTGCGGCTGTCCTTCGTCACCGTGCCGGCCGAGCGCATCGAGCAGGGCGTGGCCGCGCTCGGCCGGATGCTGGCCGAGGCGCTGCAGGGGGCGGTTCCATGAGCGCGCCGGCCCCTGGCGGCGCCCGCCGCTTCGACCAGGTCGACGTGTTCGGCTCCGCGCCGCTGGCGGGCAACCCGCTGGCCGTCGTGCACGACGCCACCGGTCTCGACGACGCGCGGATGGCCGCGCTGGCGCGCTGGACCAACCTGTCGGAGACGACCTTCCTGCTGCCGCCCACGCAGCCCGGGGCCGACTACCGGGTGCGCATCTTCACCCCCGGCGGCGAGCTGCCGTTCGCGGGTCATCCCACGCTGGGCAGCTGCTGGGCCTGGCTGGCCGCCGGCGGCGTGCCGCGCGCGCTGGGCGTCGTCGTGCAGGAGTGCGGCGTGGGCCTGGTGCGGGTGCGGCGCGACGCCGCGCGGCCGCAGCGGCTGGCCTTCGCCGCGCCGCCGCTGCGCCGCAGCGGGCCGCTGGAGGAAGCCGAGGTGCAGCGCATGGCCGCCGCGCTGGGCGTGGCGCGCGGCGACGTGCTGCGCCACCAGTGGATCGACAACGGCCCCGGCTGGTGCGCGCTGATGCTGCGCGATGCGGCCCAGGTGCGCGCGCTCACGCCCGACTTCGCCGCGCTGGGCCGCGTCAAGCTCGGCGTGGTCGGCGCCGAGGCGGCCGGCGCCGAGACCGCCTTCGAGGTACGCGCCTTCGTGCCCGGGCTGGGCGTGCCGGAGGACCCCGTCACCGGCAGCCTGAACGCGGGCCTGGCGCAGTGGCTGATCGGCGCCGGCCTGGCCCCCGCGCGCTACGTGGCCGCGCAGGGCAGCGCGCTTGGCAGGGCGGGGCGCGTGCACGTCGAGCACGACGACGGCGAGGCGGCCGCCGGTGCGACGATCTGGATCGGCGGCGACGTGCAGGGCGTGGTCTCGGGCCACATCGCGCCGTAGCGCCCGCTGCGGCTGCGGCATCATCGCGCCCCGATGCACTGCACCGTCGACCACCTCGTCGTCGCCGCCGCCTCGCTCGCGCAGGGCGCGGCGTGGTGCGCCGCCACGCTCGGCGTCGAGCCGGGCCCCGGAGGCCGGCACGCCCTGTTCGGCACGCACAACCGGCTGCTGCGGCTGGACGGGCCTGGCTTCGAGCGCTGCTACCTCGAGATCATCGCCCCGGACCCCGAGGCCCCGGCGCCGCCGCGGCCGCGCTGGTTCGGCCTGGACACGCCGGCGCTGCGGGCGGCGGTTGCAGGGCAGCCGCGACTCGTGCACGTGGTGGCGCGCTGCGACGACGTGGCCGCGGTGCGGGCGCGGGTCGTCGCCGCGGGCCATGACCCCGGGTCGGTGCTCGAGGCGGGCCGCGACACCCCCGGGGGGCGCCTCGAGTGGAGCGTCACCGTGCCCGACGACGGGAGCCTGGGCGCCGGCGGCGCCCTGCCCACGCTGCTGCAGTGGCGCGGCGCCCATCCCACCGACGCGATGCCGCCGTCGGGCCTGGCGCTGCGCGCGCTGCGGCTGGGCGGCGTTGCGCCGGCGCTGCGTGCTGCCTACGGGCTGCGGGGCGTCGGCTGGAGCGACGCACCGGCCCCGGCGCTGCACGCGCTGCTTGCCACGCCGCGCGGCCAGGTCGCGCTGGAATCCCCAGGGGGCCTGCCATGACCGCGCTGCCGCGCACCGATGACCTGTTCCGCGACGACGCCACGCTCGACACCTGCCGCGCCACCGTGCTGGCGGCCGACGCGGCAGGCATCGTGCTCGACCGCACCGTGTTCTACCCGCTCGGCGGTGGCCAGGCCGGCGATGCCGGGGTGCTCCTGACCGCCGACGGCGTCTGTCTGCCGATCGCCGACACGCGCAAGCACCCCGAGCACGCCGGCGCGATCCTGCACGTGCCCGCCGCCGGGGCCGACGAGGCCGTGCGCGCGGCCTTCGTGCCGGGCACCGCGGTCGAGGCGCGGATCGACGTGGCGCGCCGCAGAGCGCACATGCGCTTCCACACCACCACGCACCTGCTGTGCGCGCTCGTGCCGCACCCGGTCAACGGCTGCTCGATCACCGCCGCCTACGCCCGGCTCGACTTCCACATGAACGAGCCGCTCGACAAGGATGCGCTGAATGCCGGGCTCGCGCAGCTCGTCGCCGAGGCGCACCCCGTGCGGCACCGCTGGATCGGCGAGGACGAGCTCGACGCCAACCCCGGCCTCGTGCGCAGCATGAGCGTGCAGCCCCCGCGCGGCCAGGGCCGCGTGCGCGTGCTCGAGATCGAGGGCGTCGATCTCCAGCCCTGCGGCGGCACCCACGTCGCCAACACCGCCGACATCGGCCCCATCCTCATCACGAAGATCGAGAAGAAGTCGGCGATGACCCGCAGGGTCATCCTCGGCTTTGCCGAGCCGGGCGCGAGCCCGGGCTGACTTCTTGGGGGAGCGCTCACGTGCGCGCAGCGCAGGTGAGCGATCACCAGAAGGGGGTTCGGGGGCGATGACCCGCAGGGTCA
>JADCGP010000030.1 GCA_020248915.1 Rubrivivax sp.
ACGCTGGGCACGGGGAACGTTCGCACGGTGACGGCGAACGGCAGCGGCGCGTGGAGCTACGCACTGGTGGCGGCCGACATCACCGCGATGGGCCAGGGCGGGGAGACGCTGTCGGCCACGGCGCGCGACGCGGCAGGGAACACGGGCGCGGCGGGCACGAAAGGCATCACGATCGACACGCTGGCGCCAGCCGCGCCGAGTATCGGCCTGGTCGCGGGCGACGACGTCGTCAACGCCGCCGAGCAGGGCGCCACCGTCAGCGGCACGGCGGAAGCGAACGCGACGGTCGACCTTACGCTGGGCGCGGGGAACGTTCGCACGGTGACGGCGAATGGCAGCGGTGCTTGGAGCTACACGCTGGTGGCGGCCGACATTACCGCGATGGGGCAGGGCCCCGAGACGCTGTCGGCCACGGCGCGCGACGCTGCGGGTAACACGGGCGCGGCGGGCACGAAAGGCATCACGATCGACACGCAGGCGCCTGCGGCACCTGTGATCTCGCAGGTCGCTGGCGACGACGTGGTGAACGCGGCCGAGCAGGGCGGAACGATCAGCGGCACGGCGGAAGGGAACGCCACGGTCGAGCTCACGCTGGGTACGGGGAACGTGCGCACGGTGACGGCGAACGGCAGCGGCGCGTGGAGCTACACGCTGGTGGCGGCCGACATCACCGCGATGGGGCAGGGCGCGGAGACGATCTCGGCCACCGCGCGCGACGCGGCGGGCAACACGAGCACGGCGGGCACGCGAAGCATCACGATCGACACGCAGGCGCCCGCGGCGCCGGTGATCTCGACAGTTGCGGGCGACGACGTCATCGACGAAACCGAACAGGGTGCCACGATCAGCGGCACGGCGGAAGCGAACGCCACGGTCGAACTCACGCTGGGCACGGGGAACGTGCGCACGGTGACAGCGAATGGCAGCGGCGCGTGGAGCTACACGCTGGTGGCGGCCGACATCACCGCGATGGGCCAGGGGGCGGAGACGATCTCGGCCACCGCACGCGACGCGGCGGGCAACACGAGCACGGCGGGCACGCGCAACATCACCGTCAGCACGGCGCCGGTATCGGGTCCGTCGCTGACGATCACCGACGACGAGCCTGGGACGGCGAACATTGCGGGCGGGAGCGTGGTGTACACGTTCACCTTCGGCGCGGCGGTGACGGGCTTTGACGCCTCGGACGTGACGGTGAGCGGGGGCACGAAAGGGACGGTCACGGCCGTGTCGCCGACGCAGTACACGCTGCCGGTGACGCCGACGAGCAACAGCAGCGGGACGATTGCGGTGAGCGTGGCGGAGGGAGCCGCCACGGCGGTGACAGGCGGGCTGGGCAATCTGGCGGCGACGGCGCCCTCGCAGGCGTTCGACACCTCGCGGCCGCAGAATAACCAGGGCAGCTTCACCGAGGTGGCGAATTCGACGATCAGCGCGGGCTTTGGCGAGGCGGTGACGTTCAGCAGTTCGGCTGGATTCACGCTGAGCCGGCTCAACGGCGCGACGATCGGGTTCACCGGGCTGACGGGTAACTCGACCTCGACGCTGGTGTTTGCCACGACCGAGACGCTGGGCGCGACGGACGTGGTGAAGGTTCGCTACGACGCGAGCGTGGGCAACCTGGCCGATGCTGCGGGGAACACGGTGAGTTCGTTCGAGCTGTACATCGGTGGCAGCGGCTCGAGCGTGATCGACCTGGGCGCCTATGGCTCTTCGTTCAGCCAGTTCCTGCGCGGCAATGGTGGAGCGGACGAACTGGTGGGCACCAGCGGCAACGACGTGCTGGCCGATGGCGGTGGTGCGGACAGCCTGCGCGGAGGGCGCGGCTCGGACACACTGCGGCTGAGCGAGGCCAGCGGCTACAGCCGCGATGTGGTGATCGTGAAGCGAGGCGACAGCACACGGACGCAGACCGACGCGGTGCTGCCGAGCGGCATCAACCCGACGGGTAGCGGCTTCGACACCTTCTCTGCGACGGCGAGCGCGCACGATGTGCTGGACCTGCAGTCGCGAGTGATCGCGGCCGATGCCTCGAACGTCGACGGGATCGACTCGGGCGTGATTGCGCGGCATGACATCACGAGCGGGATCGTCACCTTCCGGGATGCGTCGGGCACCGTGGTGACGATCGGGCAGGCGACGAACCTTGGTCTGGCGCTGACCTACCTCGAGCAGAACATCACCACTGCGGGTACGACGGTGGCGTTCCGGGGCGACTTCGACAACAACGGGGTGGCCGATTCGCTGTGGGTGTTCCAGGACCTGGGTGTGCTTTCTGGGGTAACGATCGCCGACACCGTGCTGCGCGTGGGCTATGCGAGCCCGACGGACCTGGCGGCGGTGACGCTGGGCACGGCCGCGGGCGCGAACGTGCTGCAGTTGCAGGACACGACGACGCCCGAGCCGGAGAACTTCGCCCTGGTGACCGGGGCGGCGGGCGGTCTGCAGTTGCAGTTCACCGAGACGGTTTCGCTCGGTGCGCAGTTCAACACCGGCCTCACGCTGCTGAAGAACGGCACGGAGGTGATGGCCGGCACTGGCACCGCGAACACGAACGTGATCACGATCACCACGGGCACGGCGCTCGTGGACACCGACTGGGTGATGGTGCGGCCCAACTACGATCCGCTCGATCCGGCGAGGCTGTGGCAGGACGAGGCGGGCAACCTCGCGAGGCTCGCGCCCGACGACTCAGCGCTGGCGGTGGGCGGCAGCGGCGACAACACGATGAACCTGAGCGCGCTGAGCACGGGCCTGTCCTCGGGCTTTGACATCCGGGGCAATGCGGGTAACGACACGATCGTGGGCTCGGCGCAGGCCGATGAGATC
>JADCGP010000031.1 GCA_020248915.1 Rubrivivax sp.
GCCGAGCTGGGTGAAGAAGTCGCCCGACATCCGCGCGTCGTAGTGCTGGCCGGTGTGCACCAGCCGGTAGCCGAGCGGGCTGCCCGCGGCGCGGCGCGCCTGGATCGCGCGGATGATCGGCGCGATCTTCATGAAGTTGGGTCGCGCGCCGGCGATGATGTCGACCAGAGGTGTGCTCATGGCGGTGATTCTCAGAGCCGGGCCTCGGCCTGGTGTTCGAGGAACCAGCGATAGGCGTCGCGCAGGCCGTCCTCCAGGCCGATGCGGGCCTTCCAGCCGAGCGCGGCCAGGCGCGACACGTCCATCAGCTTGCGCGGCGCGCCGTCGGGCTTGCCGCGGTCCCAGGCCAGCCGGCCGCGGAAGCCGGTGACGCGGGCGATCGTCTCGGCCAGCTCGCGGATCGTGCAGTCCACGCCGGTGCCCACGTTGACGTGGCTGAGCATCGGCTGCGTGTGGGCGGCATAGACCTCGCGCGGCAGGTCCATCACGTGGATGCAGGCCTCGGCCATGTCGTCCACGTGCAGGAACTCGCGCATCGGCGCGCCGCTGCCCCAGATCACGACCTCCCCGTCGCCGCGCCGCGCCGCCTCGTGGAAGCGCCGCAGCAGCGCCGGGATCACGTGCGAGTTCTCGGGGTGGTAGTTGTCGCCCGGGCCGTACAGGTTGGTCGGCATCACGCTGCGGTAGTCGCGGCCGTGCTGGCGCGCGAAGCTCTCGCACAGCTTGATGCCGGCGATCTTGGCGATGGCGTAGGGCTCGTTGGTGGGCTCCAGCGGGCCGGTGAGCAGCGCGTCCTCGCGCATCGGCTGCGGGGCCAGCCGCGGGTAGATGCAGCTCGAGCCGAGGAACAGCAGCCGCTGCACGCCGGCGCGGTGCGCGGCGCCGATCACGTTGCACTCCATCGCCAGGTTGTCGAGGATGAAGTCGGCAGGGTAGGTGTCGTTGGCGTGGATGCCGCCCACCCGCGCGGCAGCCAGCACCACCTGGCCGATGCGGTGGGCGGCGAAGAAGGCGTTCACCGCCGCCTGGTCGGTGAGGTCGAGCTCGGCGTGCGTGGCCGTCAGGATCGGGCCCCGGCCGAGCGCCTGCAACCGGCGCACGATGGCCGAGCCGACCATGCCGCGGTGGCCGGCGACGTAGATGCTGTCTTGGGTTTCTGTCACGCGGTGTCTACCAGTGAAGGGTGATGCCGAGCCCCAGCGTCGCAAACACTGGATCCCGAGTCAGCAGGGTCATCGCCTCGAGTTCACTCTGCGCTGCCAGCATGCGGTCGAACGGATCGCGATGCACATGCGTCAGTGCCCCGGCGCGCCACGCGTGCGCGGCCGTCACCGGCAGCATCTCGAAGCCGTCGGCGCTGACCATGCGCTCGAAGGCCGCGCCGTCGGCGGCCACCATCGACAGCCTGCCCAGCCTCTGCTTGGTGGCGATCTCCCAGGCGCTGGCCGCGCTCACGAGGACCTCGTTGGCCCGGTCGCCGATGGCGCTGCGCGCGGCCGCGCTGAGCTGCGCGTCGTCGGCCCACCACCACAGCAGCGCGTGGGTGTCCAGCAGCAGGCGCATCAGCGCGCTTCACAGGCGGCGAGTTCGTCGTCGGGCAACGCCTCGAAGAAGCGCGACAGGTCGATCCGATCCTTCAGGCGACCAGGCGTGCGCACGGGCGGCTCTGCGCTGGCCAGCGGCATCAGCCGCGCGAACGGCTTGCCGGCCTTGGCGAGGATGATCTCCTCGCCTGCGTGTGCCTGTTCCAGCAGGCGCGACAGGTGCGTCTTGGCTTCGTGAACGTTGACGATCGTGAC
The DNA here is from genome assembly GCA_020248915.1 of Rubrivivax sp. Taxonomy (GTDB): domain Bacteria; phylum Pseudomonadota; class Gammaproteobacteria; order Burkholderiales; family Burkholderiaceae_C; genus Rubrivivax. The sequence continues at coordinate 1,800 of JADCGP010000031.1, forward strand.
CATTGGAAGGCTCCCGCGAGCGATGCCCCGACGACCGCTCCGAGCGCATCATAGATCCGACTAAGTCAGATGACTAAGTCCGATCGCATGCGTGCGACGTTCGAGTCACCGGCCGGCCTCGCGCGACACCGCGACGTCGTGCCCGTGGGCGCGCAGCAGCGCGTGGCGGCGCGCGGCGGCGAGGTCGTTGGCCACCATCTCGGCGCACATCTGCTGCGCGGTGATCTCGGGTACCCAGCCGAGCCGGGCCTTGGCCTTGGATGGGTCGCCCAGCAGCGTCTCCACCTCGGCGGGCCGGAAGTAGCGCGGGTCGACGGCGACGATGCAGTCGCCGGGCTTCAGCGCCGGCGCCTTGTCGCCCTCGATCGACGCGACGTAGGCTTTCTCATCGACGCCCTGGCCCGCGAAGCGCAGCGTGATGCCGAGCTCTGCCGCCGACCAGGTGATGAACTCGCGCACCGAGTACTGCACCCCGGTAGCGATGACGAAGTCCTCCGGCTCGGGCTGCTGCAGCATCATCCACTGCATGCGCACGTAGTCCTTCGCGTGGCCCCAGTCGCGAAGACTGTCGAGATTGCCCATGTACAGGCAGCGCTCGAGCCCCTGGGCGATGTTGGCCAGGCCGCGCGTGATCTTGCGCGTGACGAAGGTCTCGCCGCGGCGCGGGCTCTCGTGGTTGAAGAGGATGCCGTTGCAGGCGTACATGCCGTACGCCTCGCGGTAGTTGACGACGATCCAGTACGCGTACAGCTTGGCCACGCCGTAGGGGCTGCGCGGGTGGAAGGGCGTGGTCTCCTTCTGCGGCGTCTCGTGCACCTTGCCGAACAGCTCGCTGGTGCTGGCCTGGTAGAAGCGCGTGGTCTTCTCCAGCCCCAGGAAGCGGATCGCCTCCAGCAGCCGCAGCGTGCCGATGCCGTCCACGTCGGCCGTGTACTCCGGCGCCTCGAAGCTGACCGCCACGTGGCTCTGCGCGCCCAGGTTGTAGACCTCGTCGGGCCGCACCTCGGCCATGATGCGCGTGAGGTTCGACGAGTCGGCCAGGTCGCCGTAGTGCAGCGCGAAGCGCTGCTGCGGCACATGCGGGTCCTCGTAGATGTGGTCGACGCGCTGGGTGTTGAACACCGACGAGCGCCGCTTGATGCCGTGCACCTCGTAGCCCTTCTCGAGAAGGAACTCGGCGAGGTAGCTGCCGTCCTGGCCGGTGATGCCGGTGATGAGGGCGCGCTTGGCGGTCATTGGTCGAAGCCTCGTCTCACGGTCGCCGAGTGTCGGCCAATGATATTCGCCATCCTCGCGTACTTTGCATGGCAGCGGAGCTGCCTCGCCCTGGCTGGTTGCGATCAACTCGGTCGGTCGACGACGCGCCCGCGCTCGACGACGTGCTGAGCTGTGCGCTTGTCTGCTCGACCGGCATGGTGCGATGAGAGCAACGCTGCCAATTCGTGCGCCCGTGTGGGCAGGACCCGGCGGCCGTCGCCTCCATGGTACGAATCGAACGTCGATGTCCCATCAGGCCGTGCAAAGGGTTGAGTGCGCAGCACGTCGCAGAGGGTATGGCGGCCAGGGTTTGGCCCGTGGTGAGCTGACGCATGCCGGCAGCCACCTCGGTTGCATCGGCTATCGATGTTCTGACCAGGTTTGACGTGCGGCCCGTCAACCTGCCCGAGGAGTGCTTCACGATGGTCAGCGCCACCATGGCGTTGGCGCAGTGAGGCAGCGCGGTGACCGGCGCGCCGAGAACCAGCGTCAGTTCAAGTCACCCCGGTCTGAGTCGACGCTGCGCATCTGGTCAGGTCGCCTCGATGCCCGCCTCGCTCGGCGTCACCGGGTCAATCAGCGTAGCAGCAGTCGTTCAAGGATCTCGGCGACGCGCTTGCCCGTTCGGCCGTCCCAAAGCTCGGGAACTGCCCCCTTCTTCCACCGGCCGGCGAACAGGCGGTCGAGCGCCGGCTTGAGGGCGGCCGGGTCGGTGCCGATCAGCTCGTTGGTGCCGACCGTCACCGTCTCCGGGCGCTCGGTGGTGTCGCGCAGCGTCACGCAGGGCACGCCCATCATCGTGGTCTCCTCGGTGACGCCGCCGCTGTCGGTGATGACGCCCTTGGCGTTCTTCACCAGCCAGTTGAACTCGAGGTAAGGCTGCGGCTCGACGGCGACGATGGACGCCGGCCGGCCGGGCAGCGTGGCCAGCGTCTTGGCCGTGCGCGGATGCACCGGGAACACCACCGGCAGCCCGCGCGTGGCCTCGCCCACGGCGGCGATCAGCCGCGCAAAGCCGGCCGCGTCGTCGACGTTGGCCGGTCGGTGCAGCGTCATCACGAAGTAGCCACCCGGCTGCAGGCCGTGCTCGGCGGCGAACGGCGGCGGCACGAGGCGCGGCAGGTTGGCCAGCAGCGTGTCGATCATCGTGTTGCCCACGAAGAAGATCGAGCCCTCGCGCGCACCGGCGCGCCGCAGGTTGGCGTTGGCCACCTCGCTGGTCGTGAAGAACCAGTTCGTGATCGAGTCGGTGAGGAGGCGATTGATCTCCTCGGGCATTGTCCAGTCGCCCGAGCGGATGCCGGCCTCGACGTGCGCCACCGGCACCTTGAGCTTCTGCGCCGCGATCGCGCAGGCCATCGTCGAGGTGACATCACCGACGACGAGGCAGCAGTCGCTGCGCGCGTCGATCAGCAGCCGCTCGTAGCGGGTCATGATGCCGGCGGTCTGCTCGGCCTGGGTGCCCGAGCCCACCTCGAGGTTGACGTCGGGCTCGGGGATGCCGAGCTGGGTGAAGAAGTCGCCCGACATCCGCGCGTCGTAGTGCTGGCCGGTGTGCACCAGCCGGTAGCCGAGCGGGCTGCCCGCGGCGCGGCGCGCC
>JADCGP010000032.1 GCA_020248915.1 Rubrivivax sp.
AGGAGATGGTGATGCCTGGGGACAACGTGAGCATCACCGTGAAGCTGATTGCGCCGATCGCGATGGAGGAGGGGCTGCGCTTCGCGATCCGCGAGGGCGGCCGCACCGTCGGCGCGGGCGTCGTGGCCAAGATCATCGAGTAAGGCGCGCGGCGCGCCCGAGGTTCCCGTACGCAGGGGCATAGCTCAACTGGCAGAGCGTCGGTCTCCAAAACCGAAGGTCGGGGGTTCGATCCCCTCTGCCCCTGCCAACCGAACCTCAACGACGAAGACCGCGCGCCCGAGCCGCATCGGGCGCACGGCAGGTCCGAAGCGGCTCCCGGCAGGGGGCCGCGGACCCTGATCCTGCAAGGGCCGCCGCACGCGGCGGCCCGCAACGGCGAAGCGAATGTCCAATCCACCGAACGTCGAGACCGTGTCCACCGGCGCCGACAAGGCCAAGCTGGCCGGCTGTGCGCTGCTCGTCGTGGGCGCGGTGGCCGCGTACTACCTGCTCGCGGCGCAGGGGCCGTGGGCCCGGGTCGGCGCGCTGCTCGCGCTGCTCGCCGCCGCGGTGGCGCTGTTCTTCACCTCCGAACCCGGGCGGCAGCTGGCCGGCTTCGGGCGCGACTCGGTCAAGGAGGTCCGCAAGGTCGTCTGGCCGACGCGCAAGGAGGCCCTGCAGATGACCGGCTACGTGTTCGCCTTCGTGTTCGTGATGGCGCTGTTCCTCTGGCTCACCGACAAGCTGCTCGAGTGGGTGCTGTACGACCTTGTGCTCGGCTGGCGCCGCTAGGGGTGTGAAGATGAGCGAGGCACAGCAGTCCACCGCCGCGATGTCGCCTGCCGTACCCGGCAAGCGCTGGTACATCGTGCACGCCTACTCCGGCATGGAGAAGGCCGTCGAGCGCAACCTCAAGGAGCGCATCGAGCGCGCCGGCATGCAGGACCGCTTCGGCCGCATCCTGGTGCCGACCGAGGAGGTCGTCGAGCTGAAGAACGGCAAGAAGGCCGTCACCGAGCGCCGCATCTACCCCGGCTACGTGCTGGTCGAGATGGAGATGGCCGACGACACCTGGCACCTGGTCAAGCACACGAGCAAGGTCACCGGCTTCATCGGCGGCGCGCGCAACCGCCCGGCGCCCATCTCCGACGCCGAGGTGGCCAAGATCGTCAACCAGATGCAGGAAGGCGTCGACAAGCCCAAACCCAAGGTCGAGTGGACCGTCGGCGAGCTGGTCCGCGTCAAGGACGGCCCGTTCACCGACTTCAACGGTGCGGTCGAGGAAGTGAACTACGAGAAGAGCAAGGTGCGCGTCTCGGTGACCATCTTCGGTCGCGCGACGCCGGTCGAGCTCGACTTCGCGCAGGTGGAGAAGGTCTGACGACTGCCCTCCGCCACCGCGTCCCGCGCGCCGCCCCGTGGCTGCGGCGCGGAACCTGACAGGAACCACCGCCACGACCCCGGTGGTTTCGCTTTCGAGGGTCGGTAGACGAGGAGACCGTACGGACCCGTGGTCCGCGGTCGCTTGAACTCGAGGAGCCATTCATGGCAAAGAAGATCGTCGGCTTCATCAAGCTGCAGGTCCCGGCGGGCAAGGCCAATCCATCGCCCCCGATCGGCCCGGCGCTCGGCCAGCGCGGCCTGAACATCATGGAGTTCTGCAAGGCGTTCAACGCGCAGACGCAGCAGGGCTACGAGCCCGGCATGAAGCTGCCGGTGGTGATCACCGCGTTCGCCGACAAGAGCTTCACCTTCATCATCAAGTCGCCCCCGGCGACGGTGCTGCTGAAGAAGGCGGCCAAGATCGAGAAGGGCTCGGGCAAGCCGCACCTGGACAAGGTGGGCAAGGTCACGCGCGCCCAGCTCGAGGAGATCGCCAAGATCAAGACCAAGGACCTCACCGCGGCCGGCCTCGACGCCGCCGTGAAGACGATTGCCGGCTCGGCCCGCTCTATGGGCCTGACGGTCGAAGGAGTCTGACGCCATGGCCAAGCTCACCAAGAAGGCCAAGGCCGTCCAGGGTAAGGTCGACAGCACGAAGCTGTACCCGCTGGACCAGGCCCTCGCGCTGGTGCGCGACTGCGCGACCGCGAAGTTCGACGAGTCGATCGACGTCGCGGTGCAACTCGGCATCGACGCCAAGAAGAGCGACCAGGTCGTGCGCGGCGCGGTCGTCATGCCCGCCGGCACCGGCAAGACCAAGCGCGTGGCCGTGTTCGCGCAGGGCGCCAAGGCAGACGAGGCCCGGGCCGCCGGCGCCGACGTCGTCGGCATGGACGACCTGGCCGCCGAGATCAAGGGCGGCAACCTGAACTTCGACGTCGTCATCGCCTCGCCCGACACGATGCGCATCGTCGGCACGCTGGGCCAGATCCTCGGCCCGCGCGGCCTGATGCCCAACCCGAAGGTGGGCACCGTCACGCCCGACGTGGCCACCGCGGTCAGGAACGCCAAGGCCGGCCAGGTTCAGTTCCGCGTCGACAAGGCCGGCATCGTGCACGCGACGATCGGCCGCCGCTCGTTCGAGGCCGACAAGCTGACGCAGAACCTGCGTGCGCTGATCGATGCGCTGAACAAGGCAAAGCCGGCCAGCAGCAAGGGCATCTACCTGAAGAAGGTGGCGGTGTCCTCGACGATGGGTGTGGGCGTGCGCGTGGACACGGCGTCGATCGCGCCGGCCGCGGCCGCCTGAGAGTTGGAGTGGGAGGCGCCGCGGCGAGTCCGCGGGCCGACGAAGGATTGGTGGGCTGCCCCGGCCGCAAGGCGGGGGCAGGCCGTCCAAGACCGCTGGTGGTGCGCCGGCCGCGAGGCCGCAGCACCGTAATCGAGGCCGGGGCCCGCGAGGGCCGGCGGCAGCAGCCAGCGCAGATGGCGTACCCGCTGTGAAGAGGTTTCCGCAAGTGCCGGGTTCCTTGAAGCAGAAGGTCGCTGCAACCGGTGCGCGAGGGGCGCGAGCCCCGAACGCACCACCGGAGTGAGGAGCAGACCTTTGAGTCTCGATCGCAACGAAAAGGCCGCCGTGGTGGCGGGTGTGGCCGCGCAGGTGGCCCGCTCGCAGACGCTGGCGATGGCCGAGTACCGTGGCCTCACCGTGGAGAACCTGAACAAGCTGCGCGTCGAAGCGCGTGCCAAGGGCGTCTACCTTCACGTCGTGAAGAACACCCTGGCCCGCCGCGCCGTCGCCGGCACGCCGTTCGAGGTTGCCCAGAGTGCCATGGTCGGGCCGCTGATCTACGGCTTTTCCGAGGATGCCGTTGCCGCCGCGAAAGTCATCGCCGACTTCGCCAAGGGCAACGACAAGCTGGTCGTCAAGGGCGGCGCATACGCCGGCCGGGTGCTGGATGCCGACGGGGTCAAGGCCCTGGCGTCCATCCCCAGCCGCGAGGTGCTGATCGCCCAGGTCGCCGGCTTGCTGAAGTCGCCGATCCAGCGGCTGGCGGGCGTCGTCGCCGCCCTGGCCGAGAAGAAGGGTGGCGGAGCGCAAGCCGAAGCCGCCGCGCCGGCAGCCTGAACGGCCGCCCCCGAACCCATCAACCGAATCACTTACGAGGAACCCCAAATGGCATTCGACAAGGACGCTTTCCTGTCCGCGATGGACAGCATGACCGTGATGGAACTCAATGACCTGGTGAAGGCCATCGAGGAGAAGTTCGGCGTCTCCGCCGCCGCGATGGCCGCCCCGGCCGCCGGCGGTGGCGCCGCTGCGGCCGCGCCGGTCGAGGAGAAGACCGAGTTCACCGTGATGCTGCTGGAGGCCGGCGCCAACAAGGTGTCGGTCATCAAGGCGGTGCGCGAACTCACCGGCCTGGGCCTGAAGGAGGCCAAGGACCTGGTCGACGGCGCGCCGAAGCCCGTCAAGGAGGCCATCGCCAAGGCCGACGCCGAGGCCGCCAAGAAGAAGCTGGAAGAAGCCGGCGCGAAGGTCGAGCTCAAGTAGACGGCTCGCCGCTCCCCGGGGCCGCGTCCCCGGGGGGACACTGCCGAGTGCGGCGTGCCGCCCTCGGCAGTGTCTTCTGATCCGACTGCAGAAGACCGGTTTGGTCGGGCTCCGGTGCAACGCCGGGGTTGTCCGCCAGCGGCAGGTAGTGGCCTGCCACCAAGCCAGCGGGAGCCATTCCCGGGCAGCCAGTCGCCGCAGAACGCCCGCCCTGCCCCGGCGGGGGTTCTCGACACGGAGTGAGCCATGGCGCAGACCAACCAGACTCCCTACACGTACACCGAGCGCAAGCGCATCCGAAAGAGTTTCGGCAAGCGCGACAGCGTGCTCAACGTGCCCTACCTGCTGACGATGCAGAGCGACAGCTATGTCGCCTTCCTGCAGAAGGACATCCCGCCGGCCAAGCGCAAGCCCGAGGGGCTGCAGGCCGCGTTCCTGTCGACTTTCCCGATCTCGAGCCACAACGGCCTGGTCGAGATGAAGTTCATCGAATACAACATCGCGCGGCCGCCGTTCGACACGCGCGAGTGCCAGCAGCGCGGCCTGACGTACGCCGCCGCGGTGCGCGCGCGGCTGCAGATGATCATCTACGACCGCGAGTCGCTGCCGCAGAAGGTGGTCAAGGAGATCAAGGAGCAGGAGGTCTACATGGGCGAGGTGCCCCTGATGACCGACTACGGCTCCTTCATCGTCAACGGCACCGAGCGCGTGATCGTCAGCCAGCTGCACCGCAGCCCCGGCGTCTTCTTCGAGCACGACAAGGGCAAGACGCACAGCTCGGGCAAGCTGCTGTTCTCGGCCCGCATCATCCCGTACCGCGGCTCGTGGCTGGACTTCGAGTTCGACCCGAAGGACGTCCTGTACTTCCGCGTCGACCGCCGCCGCAAGATGCCGGTGACGATCCTGCTCAAGGCGATCGGGCTGAACCCCGAGCAGATCCTGTCGCACTTCTTCGTGTTCGACAACTTCCGCCTGATGGACGCCGGCGCGCAGATGGAGTTCGTGCCCGAGCGGCTGAAGGGCGAGGTCGCTCGCTTCGACCTGACCGACCGCGACGGCAAGGTCGTCGTCGAGAAGGACAAGCGGATCACCGCGCGCCACCTGCGCCAGCTCGAGAGCAACGGCACCGGCTTCATCTCCGTGCCGGAGGACTTCCTCGTCGGGCGCGTGGTCGCGCGCAACATGGTCGACCCGGAGACCGGCGAGATCGTCGCGAAGGCCAACGACGAGCTCACCGAGGCGCTGCTGAAGAAACTGCGTGCCGCCGGCATCAAGGACCTGCCCTGCCTGTTCACGAACGAGCTGAACCAGGGCGGCTACATCAGCCAGACGCTGGCCACCGACGAGACGGCCGACCAGCTCGCCGCGCGCGTCGCGATCTACCGGATGATGCGTCCCGGCGAGCCCCCCACCGAGGACGCGGTCGAGGCGCTGTTCCACCGCCTGTTCTACAGCGAAGACACCTACGACCTGTCGCGCGTCGGGCGGATGAAGTTCAACGCCCGCGTCGGCCGCGACACGCCCGAGGGCAGGATGACGCTGTCCAACGAGGACATCCTGGACGTCGTCAAGATCCTCGTCGAGCTGCGCAACGGCAACGGCGACGTCGACGACATCGACCACCTGGGCAACCGCCGCGTGCGCTGCGTGGGCGAGCTGGCCGAGAACCAGTACCGCTCGGGCCTGGCGCGCATCGAGAAGGCGGTCAAGGAGCGGCTCGGCCAGGCCGAGCAGGAGCCGCTGATGCCGCACGACCTGATCAACTCCAAGCCGATCTCCGCGGCGCTGAAGGAGTTCTTCGGGGCGTCGCAGCTGTCGCAGTTCATGGACCAGACCAACCCGCTGAGCGAGATCACGCACAAGCGCCGGGTCTCGGCCCTGGGCCCGGGCGGCCTGACGCGCGAGCGCGCCGGCTTCGAGGTGCGCGACGTGCACCCGACCCACTACGGCCGCGTGTGCCCGATCGAGACGCCGGAAGGCCCGAACATCGGACTGATCAACTCGCTGGCGCTGTACGCCCAGCTCAACGAGTACGGCTTCCTCGAGACGCCGTACCGGCGCGTCGTCGACGGCAAGGTCACCGACCAGATCGACTACCTGTCGGCGATCGAGGAAGGCAAGTACGTCATCGCCCAGGCCAACGCGTCGCTCGACAAGGACGGCAAGCTGGTCGACGAGCTGGTGTCGGCGCGCGAGAAGGGCGAGTCGGTGCTGACCGGCCCCGAGCGCGTGCAGTACATGGACGTGGCCCCGGCGCAGATCGTCTCGGTGGCGGCGAGCCTCGTGCCCTTCCTGGAGCACGACGACGCCAACCGCGCGCTGATGGGCGCCAACATGCAGCGCCAGGCGGTGCCCACGCTGCGCCCCGAGAAGGCGCTGGTCGGCACCGGCGTCGAGCGCGTCGCCGCGGTCGACTCGGGCACGGTCGTCACCGCGCGCCGCGGCGGCGTGGTCGACTACGTCGACACCAACCGCATCGTCATCCGCGTCAACGACGACGAGACGGTGGCCGGCGAGGTGGGCGTCGACATCTACAACCTGATCAAGTACCAGCGCAGCAACCAGGACACCAACATCCACCAGCGGCCGATCGTCCGGCGCGGCGACAAGCTGGCCCGGGGTGACGTGATCGCCGACGGCGCCAGCACCGACCTGGGCGAGCTCGCGCTCGGCCAGAACATGCTGGTGGCCTTCATGCCCTGGAACGGCTACAACTTCGAGGACTCGATCCTGATCAGCGAGCGCGTCGTGGCCGAGGACCGCTACACCTCGATCCACATCGAGGAGCTGGTCGTGATGGCGCGCGACACCAAGCTCGGGGCCGAGGAGGTCACGCGCGACATCCCGAACCTGAGCGAGCAGCAGCTCGCGCGGCTCGACGAGAGCGGCATCGTCTACATCGGCGCCGAGGTCAACCCCGGCGACGTGCTGGTGGGCAAGGTCACCCCCAAGGGCGAGACCACGCTGACGCCCGAAGAGAAGCTGCTGCGGGCGATCTTCGGCGAGAAGGCGAGCGACGTGAAGGACACGTCGCTGCGCGTCGAGCAGGGCACCAGCGGCACGGTGATCGACGTCCAGGTCTACACCCGCGAGGGCATCCAGCGCGACAAGCGCGCGCAGCAGATCATCGACGACGAGCTCAAGCGCTTCCGGCTCGACCTGAACGACCAGCTGCGCATCGTCGAGGCCGACGCGTTCGACCGCATCGAGAAGCTGCTGGTGGGCAAGCCTGCCAACGGCGGTCCGAACAAGATCGCCAAGGGCACGGCGATCACGCACGAGTACCTGGCGGGCATCGACAAGTACCACTGGTTCGACATCCGCCCGGCCGACGAGGACCTGGCCAACCAGCTCGAGAGCATCCGCAACGGCCTCGACCAGACGCGCCACGGCTTCGACCTGGCCTTCGAGGAGAAGCGCAAGAAGCTGACGCAGGGCGACGAGCTGCCTGCGGGCGTGCTGAAGATGGTAAAGGTCTACCTCGCCGTCAAGCGCCGGCTGCAGCCCGGCGACAAGATGGCCGGCCGCCACGGCAACAAGGGTGTGGTGTCCAAGATCGTCGCGGTCGAGGACATGCCCTACATGGCCGACGGGACGCCGGTGGACATCGTGCTGAACCCGCTGGGCGTGCCCTCGCGGATGAATGTCGGCCAGGTGCTCGAGGTCCACCTCGGCTGGGCCGGCAAGGGCATCGGCGAGCGCCTCGGCCAGATGCTTCAGCAGCAGGCGCGCGCGTCCGAGCTGCGCCGCTTCCTCGACGAGCTCTACAACAAGAGCGGCGGCAAGTCCGAGCCGATCGCCCAGCTGGGCGACGACGAGGTGCTCGAGATGGCCACCAACCTCGCGCAGGGCGTGCCCTTCGCGACCCCGGTGTTCGACGGCGCGTCCGAGGAGGAGATCCGCGCGATGCTGCGGCTGGCCTACCCCGAGGACGTCGCGGCCCGCAAGGGCCTGACCGCGACCCGCACGCAGGCCACTCTGCACGACGGCCGCACCGGCGAGGCGTTCGAGCGCCCGGTGACCGTCGGCTACATGCACGTGCTGAAGCTGCACCACCTGGTCGACGACAAGATGCACGCGCGCTCCACCGGGCCGTACAGCCTGGTCACGCAGCAGCCGCTGGGCGGCAAGGCCCAGTTCGGCGGCCAGCGCTTCGGCGAGATGGAGGTCTGGGCCCTCGAGGCTTACGGCGCCAGCTACGTGCTGCAGGAGATGCTGACCGTCAAGTCCGACGACGTGAACGGCCGCACCAAGGTCTACGAGAACATCGTCAAGGGCGAGCACGCCATCGAAGCCGGCATGCCGGAGTCCTTCAATGTCCTGGTCAAGGAGATCCGCTCCCTGGGCATCGACATTGAACTGGAACGCAACTGATCAAGGAAGGGAAAGAGACCATGAAGGGCCTACTCGACCTTTTCAAGCAATTCACCCCCGATGAGCACTTCGATGCCATCAAGATCGGACTGGCCAGCCCGGAGAAGATCCGCAGCTGGTCGTTCGGCGAGGTGAAGAAGCCCGAGACCATCAACTACCGCACCTTCAAGCCCGAGCGCGACGGCCTGTTCTGCGCCAAGATCTTCGGGCCGATCAAGGACTACGAGTGCCTGTGCGGCAAGTACAAGCGCCTGAAGCACCGCGGCGTCATCTGCGAGAAGTGCGGCGTCGAGGTCACGCAGACCAAGGTGCGCCGCGAGCGGATGGGCCACATCGACCTGGCGGCCCCGTGCGCGCACATCTGGTTCCTGAAGAGCCTGCCCTCGCGCCTGGGCCTGGTGCTCGACATGACGCTGCGCGACATCGAGCGCGTGCTGTACTTCGAGGCCTACGTCGTCGTCGACCCCGGCATGACGCCGCTGAAGAAGTTCAGCATCATGAGCGAGGACGACTACGAGGCCAAGCACGCCGAGTACGGTGACGAGTTCGTCGCGCTGATGGGCGCCGAGGGCGTCAAGAAGCTGCTCGAGGACATGGACATCGACGCGGAGATCGACAAGCTCCGCAACGACATGACCGGCAGCGAGCTGAAGATCAAGAAGAACAGCAAGCGGCTGAAGGTGCTGGAGGCCTTCCGCAAGAGCGGGATCAAGCCGCACTGGATGATCATGGACGTGCTTCCGGTGCTGCCGCCGGACCTGCGCCCGCTGGTGCCGCTGGACGGCGGGCGCTTCGCCACGTCGGACCTGAACGACCTGTACCGCCGCGTCATCAACCGCAACAACCGCCTGGCGCGGCTGCTGGAGCTGAAGGCGCCCGAGATCATCGTCCGCAACGAGAAGCGGATGCTGCAGGAGGCGGTGGACAGCCTGCTGGACAACGGCCGCCGCGGCAAGGCGATGACCGGCGCCAACAAGCGCGCGCTGAAGTCGCTGGCCGACATGATCAAGGGCAAGAGCGGCCGCTTCCGCCAGAACCTGCTGGGCAAGCGCGTCGACTACTCGGGCCGCTCGGTCATCGTCGTCGGCCCGACGCTGAAGCTGCACCAGTGCGGCCTGCCCAAGCTGATGGCCATCGAGCTGTTCAAGCCCTTCATCTTCAGCCGCCTGGAGGCGATGGGCATCGCCACCACCATCAAGGCCGCCAAGAAGGAGGTCGAGAGCGGCACGCCGGTGGTGTGGGACATCCTCGAGGAGGTGATCAAGGAGCACCCGGTCCTGCTGAACCGCGCACCGACGCTGCACCGCCTGGGCATCCAGGCCTTCGAGCCGGTGCTGATCGAGGGCAAGGCGATCCAGCTGCACCCGCTGGTGTGCTCGGCCTTCAACGCCGACTTCGACGGCGACCAGATGGCCGTCCACGTGCCGCTCAGCATCGAGGCGCAGATGGAGGCGCGCGTGCTGATGCTCGCCTCCAACAACGTGCTCTTCCCGGCCAACGGCGAGCCGTCGATCGTGCCCAGCCAGGACGTCGTGCTGGGCCTGTACTACGCCACGCGCGAGCGCGTCAACGGGCGCGGCGAGGGGATGGTGTTCGCCGACCTCGCCGAGCTGCAGCGCGCGCTGGACTGCGGCGCGGTGGAGATCACCGCCCGCGTCAGCGTCGTGTTGTCGGAGTGGACGCGCGACAAGGCCAGCGGCGAGCTGTCCGAGGATCGCAAGCTCGTCGAGACCACGGTCGGCCGCGCGCTGCTGTCGGAGATCCTGCCCCGCGGCCTGCCGTTCGCGCTGATCAACAAGTCGCTGAAGAAGAAGGAGATCTCGCGCCTGATCAACGCGAGCTTCCGCAAGTGCGGCCTGAAGGACACCGTCGTGTTCGCCGACCGGCTGCTGCAGAGCGGCTTCCGGCTGGCCACGCGGGCCGGCATCTCGATCGCCATCGACGACATGCTGGTGCCCAAGGAGAAGCACGGCCTGATCGAGCGCGCCGAGAAGGAGGTCAAGGAGATCGAGCAGCAGTACGTCTCGGGCCTGGTGACCGCCGGCGAGCGCTACAACAAGGTGGTCGACATCTGGGGCAAGACCGGTGACGAGGTCGGCAAGGTCATGATGGGCCAGCTGTCCAAGGAGAAGGTGGTCGACCGCAACGGCCGCACCGTCGACCAGGAGAGCTTCAACTCGATCTACATGATGGCCGACTCGGGCGCGCGCGGCTCGGCGGCGCAGATCCGCCAGCTGGCGGGCATGCGCGGCCTGATGGCCAAGCCGGACGGCTCGATCATCGAGACCCCGATCACCGCGAACTTCCGCGAGGGCCTCAACGTCCTGCAGTACTTCATCTCGACGCACGGCGCGCGCAAGGGCCTGGCCGACACGGCGCTGAAGACCGCCAACTCGGGCTACCTGACGCGCCGCCTGGTCGACGTGACGCAGGACCTGGTGGTCACCGAGGACGACTGCGGCACCAGCAGCGGCATGAACATGCGCGCGCTGGTCGAGGGCGGCGAGGTCATCGAGAGCCTGCGCGACCGCATCCTGGGCCGCGTCGCCGCGGTCGAGGTGCTCGACCCCGAGACGCAGGAGATGCTGCTCGCCGCCGGCCAGATGCTCGACGAGGACGCGATCGACCTGCTCGAGGAACGCGGCGTCGACGAGGTCAAGGTGCGCACGCCGCTGACCTGCGACACCCGCTTCGGCTTGTGCAGCAAGTGCTACGGCCGCGACCTGGGCCGCGGCGGCCTGGTCAACGTCGGCGAGGCGGTCGGCGTGATCGCCGCGCAGTCGATCGGCGAGCCGGGCACGCAGCTGACGATGCGCACCTTCCACATCGGCGGCGCGGCGTCGCGCGCGGCGGTGGCCTCCAGCGTGGAGGCCAAGAGCGACGGCATCGTCGGCTTCAACGCGACGATGCGCTACGTGACCAACGGCAAGGGCGAGCTCGTCGTCATCGCCCGCTCCGGCGAGATCATCATCGCCGACCAGCACGGCCGCGAGCGCGAGCGCCACAAGCTGCCCTACGGCGCGACGCTCAACGTCAAGCCCGACCAGTCCGTCAAGGCCGGCACCGTGCTCGCCAACTGGGACCCGCTGACGCGCCCGATCATCACCGAGTTCGCCGGACGCGCGAAGTTCGAGAACGTCGAGGAGGGCGTCACCGTCGCCAAGCAGGTCGACGAGGTCACCGGCCTGTCGACGCTGGTGGTCATCGACCCCAAGCGCCGCGGCTCGGCCAAGGTCGTTCGGCCGCAGGTCAAGCTGCTCGACGCCGGCGGCGCCGAGGTCAAGATCCCCGGCACCGACCACAGCGTGACGATCGGCTTCCCGGTCGGTGCGCTGATCCAGGTGCGCGACGGCCAGGACCTGATGCCCGGCGAGGTGCTGGCCCGCATCCCGATGGAGGGCCAGAAGACCCGCGACATCACCGGCGGCCTGCCGCGCGTGGCCGAGCTGTTCGAGGCACGCAGCCCGAAGGACAAGGGCACGCTGGCCGAGATCACCGGCACGATCTCCTTCGGCAAGGAGACCAAGGGCAAGGTGCGGCTGCAGATCACCGACCCCGACGGCAAGGTCTACGAGGAGCTCGTGCCCAAGGAGAAGAACATCCTGGTGCACGAGGGCCAGGTGGTCAACCGCGGCGAGCTGATCGTCGACGGTGCGGCCGACCCGCAGGACATCCTGCGGCTGCTGGGCATCGAGGAGCTGGCGCGCTACATCGTCGACGAGGTTCAGGACGTCTACCGCCTGCAGGGCGTGAAGATCAACGACAAGCACATCGAGGTGATCGTCCGCCAGATGCTGCGCCGCGTGCAGATCGCCAACCCCGGCGACAGCACCTACATCGCCGGCGAGCAGGTCGAGCGCAGCGAGCTGCTCGAGACCAACGATCGCCTGCGCTCCGAGGGCAAGCTGCCGGCCACGCACGCCGACGTGCTGCTCGGCATCACGAAGGCGAGCCTGTCGACCGACAGCTTCATCTCCGCCGCCTCCTTCCAGGAGACCACGCGCGTGCTCACCGAGGCGGCCATCATGGGCAAGCGCGACGAGCTGCGCGGCCTGAAGGAGAACGTCATCGTCGGCCGCCTGATCCCCGCCGGCACCGGCATGGCGTTCCACGCCGCGCGCAAGGCCAAGGAGGAGATGGACGAAAGCGAGCGCCGTGCGATCGCGCTGCAGGAGGCCGAGGAGCTGGCGGCGGCGCAGCTGGCGCAGGTGGACGCGGCCGCGGGCAGCGAGACGGCCGACTGAGCGCGCAGTCCGGTCCGCGGGGCGGGACGAGCGTCCGGCCCCGCGGGCGGGTTCGCCGTCGGCCACCGGGGGGGGGCTGGATGCGCTCGAGCGGGCGGGCCGCCCCGATCAGGCGCCGTGCGCCGGGCGCCAGAGCCGCGGCGCGACGATCGCCAGCCCCACCTGCGCGGCAGGCCGCGCCAGCGTGAGCAGCGCGCGGTCGCGCGTCACCAGCCAGCGCGCGTGGTGCGCGCGCGACAGGTCGAGGAACACCTGGTCGTCCGGGTCGGTGCAGCGCAGCAGCGGCTCGGCGACCGGCGGCGGCAGCAGCCGGGCGTGGCGGTCGAAGGCGGCCAGCAGCGACGCCGGCTCCGACCCGCGCTGTCGCAACTCCGGTCGGCCCGCCACCTGCTCCAGCTCGCAACGCATGTGAGCGCACGCAAACCAGACAACCTGCCCGGCCGCGATGGCATGCGCGAGCGGCATCGCGGCCGGGTCGCGGAACAGCAGCCAGTCCAGCACGACGTTGGTATCGAGCACCGCGCCCGGGGCCGTACCGGGGCTTGCGTCACCGGCCGTGCCAGGGGCCGCGCCAGGGGACACGCCAGGGGTTGCCCCAAGGGCTGCGCCGTGGGCCGGGCGCGCCGGCACCGAGGGGATGTCCGCGCGGATGTCCGACGAAGGCGGGGGGTCTGCCGCGGCCGATTCCATGTTCCTTGCCGGAGGGGCTGGCGCCCAATATAATGGAAGGCTTTTCGACGCCGTGCCCCGCCACAGAACGGGACTGCGCACCGAGCGTCGCCTCCACCTCCAGCCGGTCGGAAGCCGAACAATGCCCACCATCAACCAGCTCGTGCGCCTTGGCCGCCAGGTCGAAACGACCAAGTCCAAGTCGCCGGCCATGCAGAACAGCCCGCAACGCCGCGGCGTCTGCACCCGCGTCTACACCACCACCCCGAAGAAGCCGAACTCGGCGCTGCGCAAGGTGGCCAAGGTGCGCCTGACCAACGGCTTCGAGGTCATCTCCTACATCGGCGGCGAAGGCCACAACCTGCAGGAGCACTCGGTGGTGCTCGTGCGCGGCGGCCGCGTGAAGGACCTGCCGGGCGTGCGCTACCACATCGTGCGCGGCTCGCTCGACCTGCAGGGTGTCAAGGACCGCAAGCAGTCGCGTTCGAAGTACGGCGCCAAGCGCCCGAAGAAGGCGTAAGCCTATTCGTCGTGCCGGCGCTCCGCGCCGGCATGCCCCGCGGCCGGCGGCCTCGATGCCCCGGCCGAGTAAGTGGGAGGCCCGTCCGTCGTGGCCTCCCGCGGCAGGGGCCCCGGTCGCGGGGCGCCGCCAACTGAAGACCGAAGGAAGTCACGATGCCACGTCGTCGCGAGGTACCCAAGCGCGAGATCCTGCCCGACCCGAAGTTCGGCTCGGTGGACCTCAGCAAGTTCATGAACGTCATCATGGAATCCGGCAAGAAGGCCGTGGCCGAGCGCATCATCTACGGCGCGCTCGAGCAGGTCGAGAAGAAGGCCGGCAAGGATCCGCTGGAGATCTTCATGGTGGCCATCAACAACATCAAGCCGATGGTCGAGGTGAAGAGCCGTCGCGTCGGCGGCGCCAACTACCAGGTGCCGGTGGAAGTGCGGCCGGTGCGCCGCCAGGCCCTCGCGATGCGCTGGCTGAAGGAGAGCGCGCGCAAGCGCGGCGAGAAGAGCATGGCCGCCCGCCTGGCCAACGAACTCCTCGAGGCCAGCGAAGGCCGCGGCGGCGCGGTGAAGAAGCGCGACGAAGTGCACCGCATGGCCGAGGCCAACAAGGCCTTCTCGCACTTCCGCTTCTGAGAAGCACGTCCCCGTCGGTTCTCGGCCGCCGCAGACGGTTCCGGGTTAGCCCCAGGACCGCGGCGGCCCCTGTGTTTGGAGATTGATCATGGCCCGCAAGACCCCCATCGAGCGCTACCGCAACATCGGCATCTCCGCGCACATCGATGCCGGCAAGACCACCACGACCGAGCGCATCCTGTACTACACGGGCGTGAACCACAAGATCGGCGAGGTTCACGACGGCGCCGCGACGATGGACTGGATGGAGCAGGAGCAGGAGCGCGGCATCACGATCACGTCGGCCGCCACCACGTGCTTCTGGCGCGGGATGGACATGAACTTCCCCGAGCACCGCTTCAACATCATCGACACCCCGGGCCACGTCGACTTCACGATCGAGGTCGAGCGCTCGATGCGCGTGCTCGACGGCGCGTGCATGGTCTACTGCGCGGTGGGCGGCGTGCAGCCGCAGTCCGAGACCGTCTGGCGCCAGGCCAACAAGTACCGCGTGCCGCGCCTGGCCTTCGTCAACAAGATGGACCGCACCGGCGCCAACTTCTTCAAGGTCTACGACCAGATGAAGGCGCGCCTGAAGGCCAACCCGGTGCCCATCGTCGTGCCGATCGGCGCCGAGGACGCCTTCAAGGGCGTGGTCGACCTGTTCAAGATGAAGGCCATCGTCTGGGACGATGCCAGCCAGGGCATGAAGTTCGAGTACGGCCCGATCCCCGCCGACCTCGAGGCCGAGTGCCGCAAGTGGCGCGAGAACATGGTCGAGGCCGCCGCCGAGGCCAGCGAAGAGCTGATGAACAAGTACCTCGAGACGGGCGAGCTGACCGAGGAGGAGATCAAGCACGGCCTGCGCCAGCGCACGATCGCCACCGAGATCCAGCCGATGCTGTGCGGTACCGCCTTCAAGAACAAGGGCGTGCAGCGCATGCTCGACGCCGTCATCGAGTTCCTGCCCTCGCCGGTGGACATCCCGCCGGTCAAGGGCACCAACGACGACGAGCAGGAGGCCTCGCGCAAGGCCGACGACAACGAGAAGTTCGCCGCGCTCGCGTTCAAGCTGATGACCGATCCCTACGTCGGCCAGCTGACCTTCGTCCGCGTCTACTCCGGCGTGCTCAAGAGCGGCGACTCGGTCTACAACCCGATCCGCGGCAAGAAGGAGCGCATCGGCCGCATCCTGCAGATGCACGCCAACCAGCGCGAGGAGATCAAGGAGATCCTGGCTGGCGACATCGCCGCCTGCGTCGGCCTGAAGGACGTCACCACCGGCGAGACGCTCTGCGACCCCGACCACATCATCACGCTCGAGAAGATGATCTTCCCCGAGCCCGTGATCAGCCAGGCCGTCGAGCCCAAGACCAAGGCCGACCAGGAGAAGATGGGCATCGCGCTCGGCCGGCTGGCGGCCGAGGACCCGTCGTTCCGGCTGCGCACCGACGAGGAGAGCGGCCAGACCATCATCTCGGGCATGGGCGAGCTGCACCTGGAGATCATCGTCGACCGCATGAAGCGCGAGTTCGGCGTCGAGGCCAACGTCGGCAAGCCGCAGGTGGCCTACCGCGAGACCGTGCGCAAGCCGGTGGCCGACGTCGAGGGCAGGTTCGTGCGCCAGTCGGGCGGCAAGGGCCAGTACGGCCACGTCGTGCTGAAGGTCGAGCCGCAGGAGGCGGGCAAGGGCTTCGAGTTCGTCGACGCGATCAAGGGCGGCGTCGTGCCGCGCGAGTTCATCCCGGCGGTGCAGAAGGGCATCGAGGACACCCTGCCCAACGGCGTGCTGGCCGGCTACCCGGTGGTCGACGTGAAGGTGACGCTCACGTTCGGCTCGTACCACGAGGTCGACTCGAACGAGAACGCCTTCAAGATGGCGGCCTCGATCGGCTTCAAGGAGGCCTGCCGCCGCGCGAGCCCGGTGATCCTCGAGCCGATGATGGCCGTCGAGGTCGAGACCCCCGAGGACTACGCCGGCTCGGTGATGGGCGACCTGTCGTCCCGCCGCGGCATGGTGCAGGGCATGGACGACATGCCCGGCGGCGGCAAGGTGATCAAGGCCGAGGTGCCGCTGTCGGAGATGTTCGGCTACAGCACCACGCTGCGCAGCATGAGCCAGGGGCGGGCGACGTACACGATGGAGTTCAAGCACTACAGCGAGGCTCCGAAGAACGTCGCCGACGCCATCATCACGGCGCGCGGCTCCAAGTAATCCAGCCGGTCTTCGCGCCTCGATGCCGGGCTGCCCGTGGCCCGGCGATGCACGGAGACCCTAAACGCACACGGGCAACGTTCTTTTCTCTGGAGAGACAGCAATGGCAAAGGGCAAGTTCGAGCGCACGAAGCCGCACGTGAACGTGGGGACGATCGGGCACGTGGATCACGGCAAGACGACGCTGACGGCGGCGATCACGACGATTCTGGCGGCCAAGTTCGGCGGCGAGGCGAAGAAGTA
>JADCGP010000033.1 GCA_020248915.1 Rubrivivax sp.
GGCATCGCGCACCGGCTGCCGCCGGTGTTGTCGGCTTCGCGCGAGCAGCGAGTAGCCCACCACCAGGACGCGACACCTTTGCGGGACACGACTTGGCTAAGGCACCAAATCGCCACGCACCTCGAGATGGTCCGCGAAGGCGTGTTCCAGAACGCCAGTGCGGTCCGCGATGCCACGCACTTCCGGCACCAGGATGGCGACCGCAGCAAGCGCGCGAACCGACTGAGTTTCTGGCAAGGCGGTCGGAAGGTCACGCGCGGCCAGGGCTCGGACTTCCAGAGTGCGCGGGCTGCACTGCGGGGCTGGCGTGGTCGGTATCAGGAAGCGGTACCGCCCCCGCCAGGGATCAGCTTGTTGGTGATCCCGGTCCCGCCACCGACGACGCCTTGCTACACGCCGAGCTCGGCCTTGCTGTTCGCCGCACTGGCGGCGACCGATGGCCATCTGCTGTTCATCTGTGAGAACCACGACAACACGCCCCCGACAGGGGAGCCGGTGGTTGTCCCCATCCGGAGGCTGTACTTCGTGATCAACAACGTGACCCTGCACCGAGTGCCTGATGGCGCGGAGGTGCCGGTGTTCAACCTGTCGCTGTCGCTGGATGCGGCGTCCTGGACCTGGGGATTCGAGGCGTCGCTGCCGGCGAATGCCGAGTCCTTGGTCGACCCTGGTGCGGCGTCCGGTCCGGTGGAACTGCTGGCCAGCGTGAACGGCACGGCCTTTCGGGTGCTGGCCGAAAACATCAACCGCGAGCGCATCTTCGGCGACGCGAGCATCCGCATCTCAGGCCGGGGGCGTAACGCCGTGCTGGCCGCACCCTATGCGCCGGTGATGACCTTCTCGAACGCCGAGGGCCGCACCGCTCGGCAACTGATGGATGACGTGCTGACCGTCAACGGTGTGCCGCTCGGGTGGTCCGTCGATTGGGGTCTGACCGACTGGACCGTCCCGGCCGGCGCGTTTGCCCACCAGGGGACGTGGATCGAGGCCCTGGCCGCCATTGCGGGCGCCGCGGGCGGCTACCTGATGCCCCATCCGACGGCGCAAAGCCTGCGGGTCCGTCATCGCTACCCGGTGGCTCCCTGGGAGTGGGGCTCCGTCACCCCCGACTTCGTGCTGCCCGTCGACGCGGTGGCCCGCGAGTCCGTTCGCTGGCTGGAGAAGCCGGCCTACAACCGCGTGTTCGTGTCGGGCCAGGAGGTCGGCGTGCTCGGCCAGGTCACGCGAGCAGGTACGGCTGGCGACCTGCTGGCGCCCATGGTCGTGGATGCGCTGATCACTGAGGCGGCCGCAGCGCGCCAGCGCGGCATCGCGGTGCTCGCCGACACCGGCCGGCAGATCGAAGTGAGCCTGCGCCTGCCCGTCCTGGCGGAGACCGGAATCATCGAGCCGGGGGCCTTCGTCGAGTACCAGGACGGCAGCGTGACTCGGCTCGGGCTGGTGCGCGCCACCCAGGTGCAGGCCGGGTTCCCCGAGGTCTGGCAGACGCTGGGGGTGCAGGCCTATGCATAACGTCTACGAGCAGTTCCGCCAGCTGCTTTCCAACCCACCGCTGCAGGCCGGGACCGTGACCGAGATCGGCGCCGGCGTCGTCACCGTTCAACTGCCCGGTGGCGGCGTCGTCAAGGCGCGTGGTGCCGCCGGTCTCGGCCAGAAGGTGTTTGTCCGTGACGGCACCGTCGAGGCCGTCGCTCCCAGCCTGCCGCTCGAACTCATCGAGATCTGACCCACCGCTGATTCATCCCTTGATGCCCGCCCAGTTGCAGACGCGCTGGGCGGGCTTCGTCTTTTGGAGGCTCCCATGACTGAACCTGAACAACCGACCCTGGTCGAGAACATGCTCCTAATGCGCAAGGAGGACTTCGACGATCTGCTCGACCGTGCCGCAGAGCGCGGTGCCGAGCGGGCGCTGTCGCACCTGGGGCTGGAGAGCAGCCACGCCGCGCGCGACATCCACGAACTGCGCGATCTGTTGGAAGCCTGGCGCGATGCCCGGCGCACCGCCTGGCAGACCGTGATCAAGGTCATCACGACCGGCATCTTGGCGGCGCTCCTGGTGGGTGCCGCCATCAAGCTCAAGCTGATGGGAGGCGGCCAATGATCGAGACCTTGCTCGGTGGCCTCCTCGGTGGGGCCTTCCGTCTGGCGCCCGAGGTCCTGAAGTGGTTAGACCGCAAGGGCGAGCGCGGCCACGAGCTCGCCATGCAGGACAAGGCGCTGGAGTTCGAAAAGCTGCGCGGCGCCCAGCGCATGTCGGAGATCGGCGCCAGCGCCGATGCGGCGTGGAACGTCGGCGCCATCGATACGCTGCGTGAGGCGGTCGCCGCCCAGGGCCAGCGGTCCCGAGTGCGCTGGGCCGATGCGCTGTCGATCAGCGTCCGACCGGTGATTACCTACTGGTTCATGGCGCTGTACTGCGCAGCAAAGACGGCGGCGTTCGTCGGGGCGATGTCGGGCGGGGCCGATTGGGGTGCAGCGATCCTGCACGCGTGGACCGAGGCCGACCAGGCGCTGTGGGCCGGGGTACTGAACTTCTGGTTCCTGGGGCGCGTGTTTGACCGGGTGCGCTCGTGATCGCGGTGCCACAGGCGGCCATAGATCTCGCAAAGCGCTTCGAGGGGTTCCATCGGGTCCCGAGGGTCGATCCTGGCCGGGCGCATCCCTACGTCTGTCCAGCAGGCTACTGGACCATCGGCTACGGCCACCTCTGCGATCCGAAGCATCCGCCGATCACGGAGGCCGAGGCCGAAGGCTTCCTGGCCGCCGACCTCAAGACGGCGCTGAACGCGACGCTGCGCTACTGCCCCGTGCTCGCCACCGAGCCTGAGGGGCGGCTCGCCGCCATCGTGGACTTCACGTTCAACCTCGGCGCGGGGCGCCTCCAGACGTCAACGTTACGGCGGCGACTCAACCAGCGGGATTGGCCGAGCGCAGCCAGCGAGCTGCGCCGGTGGGTCTATGGCGGCGGAAAAGTGCTGCCGGGACTGGTTGCGAGGCGGGATGCCGAGGTCGCCTTACTGATCGCCGATGTGAACAACAGCGTCTAGCTGGCGGGGCAAGATCGATCCCAGCGAACCATCATCGTCATGGATGGTTCCAGCAACCTGGGCTTTGCGAATCGAAAAACGTCACGGTGGTACCTGCCAACGACCGACCAACGACCTTGAGAACCTGGTGACAGAACGCCTGTTGATCCGCGTCTGATTGTCCGGTGAACACGGAGACTGCCATTTGTTCCGGCGGACTCACTGAGATGGCATCGATCACATGCTGATCCCGTTCGTCGAAGCTCCAGCCATACACGACCAGACTCTCCCCGAGCGCGGGCAGGACCTCTTCATACACGTTCGTCAGGTAGTGACTCCGGCGTATGGCAGCGACCTTCTCCCTACTGGTTCCCTCGCTAACAAAAACCGGGACGTAGTGCCCAGATGACCATTTGTGGGTGATCGTTCCGAGCAAGTCACCCATCTCGCCAGTAGATGCCGCAATCTTTGTCTCGTCACCAATGTAGTCCCGCGCCACCGACAGA
>JADCGP010000034.1 GCA_020248915.1 Rubrivivax sp.
CCCCCCCCCCCCCCCCCTTGACCTCGTGCCGAGTGCAGACAGGTCGCACCGCGGCGGCCCGAACGCGTCCACCGTCCCCGCGCCCTTCCCATCCCCCCGAGGACGGTTGCCGTCACGGCCGCGTCACGCCCTGGTCCATAGCCTCCGGTCCGCCACCAAACAACCCAGTGGAGCGGAAGTTGCAGATCCATCGACTCGTTCATGCAGTCCTCGGCCCGGCGCTCGCCGCGGCGGCGCTGCTGCTCTCGGCCTGCGGCGGGTCGGACAACCCGCCGATGCCGCCGACCATCACGTCACAGCCGGCCAACGTGACCGTCACCGAGCCGGCAACCGCCACGTTCTCGGTCGCCGCCACCCCAGCCACGGAAGGCACCGCGCTGACCTACCAGTGGCAGCGCCAGACCGCCGGGACCTGGACCAACGTGCCCGGCGCCACCGCTGCCAGCTACACCACGCCCGCCACGACGCGTGCCGCCGACAACGGCGCGCAGTTCCGCGTCGTCGTCGGCACGGGCGCGGACATGCCCGCCGTGACGAGCAGCGCGGCCACGCTCACCGTCGATGCGCCGGCGGTCGCCTGGCAGGCCGACACCCTGGTCACGGGCGGCGGCACTCAGACCCTGGCCATCCGGGCCAACGGCGAGCTCTGGAGCTGGGGACTCAACAACGACGGCGCGCTCGGCCGTGCCGACGGCGACACCGTCACCACGCCGAGTCAGGTCACAGCGCTTGGCAACACGGTGCGCTCGGTGGCAGCCGGCGCCTGGTACTCGGTGGCGCTGCTGGCCAACGGCACGGTGTGGGCCTGGGGCAGCAGCGACCGCATCGGCGCGGCCGTCGGCTCGCCCCTGTCGACACGGCTGCCGCTGCAGGTGACGGGCCTGACCGGGATGCGTGCGATCTCCACCCGCTACTGGCACACGCTGGCGCTGCGCGACGACGGCACGGTGTGGGGCTTCGGGCCCGAGAACTTCGGGGCCCTCGGGCCCTCCATCGGCAACGGCGCGGCGCGGCAACTCGCCGGCCTGAGCAACGTGCGCCAGGTGAGCGCAGGCGAGCAGCACTCGATCGCACTGCTCGCCGACGGCACGGTGCGCACCTGGGGCAGCAACACGCTGGGGCAACTGGGCGTGGACAGCGGCGGTGCGCAGCGCACGACGCCGCAGACGGTGCCGCTGACCAACGTCACGGCGGTCGCCGCGACGAGCTTCGCGTCGTTCGCGCTGCGCAGCGACGGCACGCTGTGGCGCTGGGGCAGCTTCGCCGGCACGACGCTCAACGTGCCGACACAGGTCACTGCGCCTGGCGGTGGCACCATCACGAGGCTCGCCCCCGGAAACGCCCACCTCCACTATCTGCGCAGCGACAACACGCTGTTCGGCTTCGGCGAGAACTCGCTCGGGAGGGTCGGGATCGGCACGACCGGAGGCCAGGTGACGACGCCCACGCAGCTGAGCGGCATCGGCACCGTCAGCGACGTCGGCGCGGGCGAGTTCCACGGCCTGGCGCTGCGCAGCGACGGACGCGTGTTCAGCTGGGGACACAACCTCTCGCGCCAGCTCCGGGGCATCTCCGGTCCTGACACCAACACCCCGCAGGACACGAGCTTCACGCGCTGACGCGCCGCGGCCGGCCCGGCACCGGGTCCGGCTGCGCTGCGCGCAGCCTTGCGAAGGCGCCCCCTTGCCCAAGGCGGGGCCGCCCGCAGGCGGCCCGCGATTCCTGAAGCTGGCGGCCGGGGGGCGCGCCTGCCGCCGCGGCCGCAATGCCGGGCAGCCCGCACGACGCCGGCAACGTCCCGTCGCGGCCGATCCTTGCGCTGGTGGCCGAAGGCCGCTGGGGCCACGCCTGCGAGGCTGCCGCCGGCGCGCTCGCGCGCAGCGAGCTGGACCTCGACGCGCTCGGCCTGCTCGGCATCTGCGCGGCGGCGGCCAGTGACCGAACCGCGGCCGGTGCCGCGCTCTCGCGCCTGCGCGATGTCGAGCCCGCCCCGGCCTTCCACGCCCGCATCCTGCGCGGCATGCTCGAGCTGCAGGACAAGGCAGCCGACCGGGCGCGCGCCCCCTTCGACGCAGCGCTGGCCCTGCGGCCCGGGGACGCACTGGCGACCTACGTCGTCGGCGAGGTGCAGCACGCAGCACGCAGCACGCAGCAAGGCAGGGCGCGAAGGCGATCGAGTCGTTCCAGGCAGTGCTCAGGAACTGGCCGCGCTTCGTGCCTGCACTGGCAGGTGCGGCACGCCTGATGGCCGCGCCCGGCGCGCTGCAGTCGCAGCTCGTCGCCGCACGCGCGCTTGCCAAGCGCGCCACGGGTGTCGAGCCCAACAACGCCAACCACTGGAGGCTGCTCGCCGACCTGTGCGAACGCACCGGACAGCAGGGGCGCGCGGAAGCGATCCGCCTGCAGGGGCTGACAGGCCGCGGCGACGCGGCATTGGCCGGCAGTGCCAGGGCGGCCAGCCGGTGGCCAGCCGCCCTTCAGGTCAGGCAGGCGGCGGGCCGTGAGCTCGCTGGCTGCCTCGGCAAGGGGGCCGATCGGTCCCGCTGCCGCCGCAGCGCCACGCGCTGATCGTTGCGGTGCTGCAATGGCACCGACGACCGACGCCCCGAGCCCGGGACCTCGCACCGTGGCGCGATGTCCCCCACGGACCAGACGAGGGGCACCGCGGGGTCCCCGGCTGCTCTACCGGCCGCAGCCAAACTGCGCGCATGGCTGCCCCTGGGGGGGGCGGTCGTGAGACTCCCGGTGACGGCCCGCCCGCTGGCGTGAGCACCCCCGTGAGCCCGGCGCCGGCACGACAACGCGGCAGCGAGCCGGCTTGACGAGCACAAAGATAGCTGGCTATATTTCTTCCGTGGCCCGCGTCGATCCATCGTCCAAGCCGCTGCTGCACCTGTTCCTGCACATCGGCCGCCTGCTTGAGGAGCGCCTGCGCGCACCGCTGTCGAAGGTCGGCGTGCACCACGGCCAGGGCCGCGTGCTCGACGCACTGCTGCGCCGTGGGCCGATGACGGTGGGCGAGCTCGCCACGGGGCTGAACGTCGCGCAGCCCACGGCCACCGTGATGGCGCAGCGCATGCAGTCGGCCGGGTTGCTGGAGCGCTGGGTCGACGCGGACGACACGCGCCGCGTGAGCCTCACGCTCACGCCCCGCGGACGGGCCGCCGCGCAGGCGGTGCGCCGCGCCTGGCAGCAGCTCGAGGTCGAGCTCTGCCAGTCGCTGCCGGACGCCGAACGCACGCGCCTGCGGCTGCTGCTCGAGGGCCTGCGCGACGGGCTGGGCGGAGCCGATCCGCGCTTCGCAACTTCCTCCGAGGAGGACCCCGATGCACCCGTCACGCCGTCGCCGCCGGTCCACCCCTGGCGGCGCCCCTCGATCCCGCGCTGAGCAGGCTCCGCGCCGCCGACGTGTCGGCGAGCGCTGGGTCGGATGCCTTGTGCCGCTGCTGCTGGCCGCCTGCGGTGCCACCAGCGAGGACGCCGGCGCCGGCACCCCGGCGCCAACCCCGGACGCGGCCGCCTGGCGCGTGCCCGGCACCGCGCAGGAAGGGTGCTTCTCCGACGACGCGCGCATCGACTGCCCGCGCGCGGGCGCTCCGTTCTTCGGCCAGGACGGGCAGCAACCCGGTCCGCGCCCGCCGTTCCAGCTCGACACCGACGGCACCGTCACCGACCCGGTGGCCGGCCTGAGCTGGACCCGCGCCCTCGCCGGACCGATGTCGTGGGACGAGGCGCGCGCCGCCGCCACGGCCCTGCGCACCGGCGGCCACGCCGACTGGCGCGTGCCCACCATCAAGGAGCTGTACACGCTGATCGACTTCCGCGGCTGGTTCGCACCGACCGCCGCGCAGTCTCGGCCCTTCATCGACGCGGGCGCGTTCGAGTTCGCCTACGCCGAGCGCGGACGCTTCTTCGACGTGCAGCTCTGGTCTTCGACCGCCTACGTCGCCACCACGATGAACGACGACGCCACCATCTTCGGCGTCAACTTCGCCGACGGCCGCATCAAGGGCTATCCGCGCTACCGGCCAGGCAGCGGTGGCGCCGTTGCGCAGCGCATGCGGGTGCGCTTCGTGCGTGGCCCGGCGTATGGCACGAACGACTACCAGGACAACGCCGACGGCACCGTGACCGACCGCGGCTCGGGCCTGACCTGGCAGCAACGCGACGACGGCCAGCCGCGCCGCTGGCGCGACGCCCTCGCCTACTGCGCGGCGCTGCGGCTGGGCGGTCATGCCGACTGGCGGCTGCCCGACGCCAAGGAGCTCCACAGCATCGTCGACTACACGCGCGCCCCGGCGGCCACGCAGAGCGCCGCGCTGGCGCCGCCCTTGCAGGCCAGTGCGGCCGAGTCGTACTACTGGACCAGCACCACGGTGCTCGACGGTCCGCCCGAGGTCATGTACACGCGCGCCGCGTACTTCGCCTTCGGCCGTGCACTGGGCTGGATGGAGATGCCTCCCGGCAGCGGGGCACGCCGACTTCTCGACGTGCACGGGGCCGGCAGCCAGCGGGCCGATCCCAAGGACGGCGACCCGGCAGCCTATCCGCAGGGCTTCGGCCCGCAGGGCGACGACGTGCGCATCCTCAACCAGGTGCGCTGCGTCCGGGGCCGGCGCTAGAGGCGCTCGCGGAGCCGGCGCGACCCCTTGGGGCCCGCGGGGCGCTGCGGGGCCGGCGTACGGGTGCCGCGCGCGCGCCGCCCGCCGCTCAGCACCTCGTGCCAGCGGCCGGCACGCGAGGCCGCCACCAGCACATCGACGAAACCGCGCACCTTGGCCGGCACGAGCCGGCCATGGGCGTGATACACGCGGATGGCACCGGCATCGGCCCAGTAGGCAGGCAGCACCCGGCGCAAGGTGCCGTCGGCCAGCGCGCGGTGCACGTGCGGCAGACCCGCGAGGCCGATGCCCCAGCCCAGCCGCGCCGCCATCGCGACGGCTTCGGGGTCGTTGACCAGGTGGCGTGCCGGCGGCTCGAACAACACGTCGCGCTCGCCGATCAGGTGCCACGGGCGCGGCCGCCCCGTGGCGGGTGACCGCAACGGCAGCAGACGGTGCGCGTGCAGGTCCTCGGGCGTGCGCGGCTCGCCGTGCTGCGCGAGGTACGCCGGCGCGGCCACCAGCACCAGGTGGAGCGGCGCCAGCTCGCGCGCGACCAGGCTGCCCGGCAGCTCCACGCCCCCCGAGACGGCGGCATCGAAGCCCTCGGCGATCAGGTCCACCGCGCGGTTGTCGAAGTGCCCGTCGAACGTCAGCGCGGGGTGCTCCTCGAGCCAACCGCCCAGCGCCGGCATCACGAAGTGCCGGCCGAACCCCGGTGCCAGGCTCACGCGCAGGGTCCCCGAGTAGGCGACGTCGGGCGACTGCAGCTCCGACAACGCCTGCTGCAGAACGCCCAGCGCGGGCGCCACCGCCTGCAGCAGCAGGCGCCCGTCGTCGGTCAACGCGATCTGCCGCGTGCTGCGCGTGACCAGGGCCTTGCCGAGGCTGCGCTCCAGCTTGCCGACCTGCTTGCTCACCGCCGCGGGCGTCAGGCCCAGTTCCCGCGCTGCCGCCGAGAAGCTGCCCGACTCCGAGGCCCGCAGAAGCATGTCCAGCGCACTGAGCTTATCCATACCAAAGGTTGAATCGAATCTTCCTGACTTGATACTAGTAGAAGCTTAATCGAGTTCTCAGAATCCAACCCATCGCACAACCCCACGGCACCAAGGAGCCCCTCATGTCCGAACCCGTCATCCTCGTCACAGGCGCAACCGGCAACATCGGCCGCGCCCTGGTCCAGCGCCTGTCGTCCGCAGGCGCCCGCGTCATCGCCGGCAGCCCCAGCGGCGAGTCGGTGGCCGGCGCGCCGGGCCGGGTCGTCCGCTTCGACGACCCGGCATCGCTGAAGACGGCCTTCGAAGGCGTGGAGCGCCTCTTCCTTCTGCTGCCGCTGGTGCCCGGCAAGGTGGAACTGGCCCGCAACGCGGTCGATGCCGCCAAGGCGGCGGGCGTGCGCTTCCTGCTGCGCTCGTCCGGCGCCGGCGCCGACCCGCAGTCGCCCGTCGCCGTGGCCCGCCTGCAGGGCGAGATCGACCAGATCGTCATCGACTCCGGCATCGACCACACCCTGGTGCGCCCGAACAGCTTCATGCAGAACTTCATCCAGTTCTACGGCGGCATGATCAAGGCCGGCACGGTCTACCTCTCGCATGCCGACGGCAGGAGCAGCTTCATCGACGTGGCCGACATCGCCGCGGTCGATGCGACCATCCTGCTCGACCCGCAGGCCCATGTCGGGAAGGCCTACACGGTCACCGGGCCGCAAGCGCTGTCCGCACGCGAGGCGCTGGACGCGATCGGCGCCGAGATCGGGCGCCGGATCGACTACGTGCCCGTGCCCGAGGAGGCGGCCGTGGCCTCGATGAAGCAGATGGGCATGGACGACTGGACCGTCGGGATCCTGTCCAGCCTGAACCAGGTCATCGCCAACGGCTGGGCGGCCGAGGTCAGCCCCGCCGTGCAGCAGATCACCGGCCGGGCGCCGCGCAGCTTCGCGCAATTCGCCTCCGACAACGCCGCCGCGTGGCGCTGATGACGAGGCAGTCCAGCATGCGCATCGGAATCATCGGCGCCGGGATGATCGGCGCCACGCTGGGCTCGTTGTGGATGCGCGCCGGACACGCGGTGCGCTTCGGCACCCGTCACCCCGACCGGGTGCGGGTCGAAGGCGCACTCGCCACGACGGTGGCCGAGGCGGCCGCATGGGCCGAAGTGCTGCTGCTGGCCGTTCCGCTGGGCGCCGTGCCGGACGTGGCCGGTGCGGCCGGTGCGGCCGGAGCAGCGGGTGCAGCCGGAGCGGCCGGTGCGACCGGCTCGGCACTCGAGGGGAAGGTGGTTCTCGATGCCACCAATCCCATGGCCCGCCGCGAACCCGCGGCAGTCCGCGAGATCGAGGCCGAGGGCACGGGCTCGGGCCGCTGGGTCGCGCGGCACCTGAGAGGCGCCCGGGTCGTGAAGGCATTCAACACGGTTTACTTCCAGCAGCTGCGTACTGCTGCCGGTACGGGACCGACAGCGCCCGGCATCCCGCTGGCAGGCGACGACGCGTCCGCGCTGGCCACCGCCAGCCAGCTGGTGCGCGACGCGGGATTCGAGCCGGTGGTCGCCGGTCCGCTGGAACAGGCGACGCGGTTCGAGGTCGGCACGCCGGCATGGAACTCCGGCGCCACCGCGGCCGCGCTGCGATCGCAGCTGCGCCTGTAGGCGAGACGACGTCCGAAACCGCGCAGCCCTGGACGGCCGAACCAGAAACAGGCCGCGCCCGACATCCCCTTCTCCACTCACCAAAGAGAGGTCATGAAATGAAAACGATTCCATCCCTGATGGCGGCACTGGGTGCTGCCGTCCTGCTGGGCTCACCGGTCCCGGTCCCGGCACAACCGGCGGCCACGTCACCGCCAGTCCTCCCGGCGAGTGTGCGCCTCGCCCTGCCGGGCGAAGCCCACCGCTGGATGGATCCCCTGGTGGGCCAGTGGAGCGTCGAGATGAACGTCTTCACGGGCCCGGGCCAGCCCGTCATCACGTCGAAGGAGTTGACCGCGAGGCGCGAGCTCGTCCTCGGCGGGCGCTACCTGCGCGAAGAGCTGCAAGGCGTCTTCGCCGGCAACCCGGCCAGCCGGGTGGCGACGCTCAGCTTCAACAACCTCGACGAGCGCTGGGAGTTGTCCACGATGGACACCTTCGAGCCGGGCCAGATGTGGTACCTCGGACGAGTCCAGGGCTCGCCACGGCGGTTCGAGCTGCACGGCGAGAGCACCGAGGCGGGGTCCGGTCCGACGCCCACGGGCCGCAAGCGGCAGCTGCGATTCGAGTTCGAGATCACGGACAACAACCGCAATGTGCAGCGCATCTACGTCAAGTACCCGGCACAGCCCGAGCAGCTCTTCGTGGAGCAGATCTTCACGCGCAGGCAGTGAGACGCGGTGCGGGCGGTGAGCCGCCGGCCAGCGCCGGCAAGGTCTTCGCCGCCTGCCCGCAGCACACGCTCCCGCAGGGCGCTGCGCCACTCGGCCGCCAGCGTGGTCCTCCCGGGCCCCGCGGCGGGGGTCCGCGACGGTGCTCCAGGCGCCCTCGAAGGCGATCGCAGGTTCGCGTCGTCGGGCTCCGCCCGCTGGCACCGCAGCGCCAGGGACCGGGCCGCCGCACCCGCACCCACACCCTCGTCGACGCTGCGCAATCGGTTCCAGCCCGCCCGCTGCTGGCTCAGCGTCCCGCCGCAGTGTCATCGATACGGGTCGGCGGCCAGTAGTGCTCCGGCTTGTCGCGCACAGCGTGGCTGCCGGCCAGCATGGCCTGCATGCCGGGCGTGAAGAAGCTGTACGGGAAGGTCGCGGGCGACCCGCTGGCCCGATCCAGCCTCGCCGTCAGCTCGTCGGGCAGCGAGAACTCGAGCGCGCCGAGGTTGTCTTCCAGCTGCACCAGCCGGGTTGCACCGACGATGACCGACGCCACGCCCGGCCGGTTGGCCACCCAGTTCAAGGCCACCTGGGCCATGCTGCGGCCGACCTCGGCGGCCACCGACTCCAGTTCAGCCGCGATCGCGAAGTTGCGTTCGGTGAACTTCGCGAACGCCGGGTTGCCCGACCCGCCGACCGCCTGCAGCCGCCCCTCGCCGACCGGCCCCGACGGGGAGCGCCGGTACTTGCCGCTCAACAGGCCCGAGGCCAGCGGGCTCCACGCCATCGTGCCCATGCCATGCGCGAGGCCGAGCGGGATGAACTCGCTCTCGATCGAACGCTCGACCAGCGAGTACTCGAGCTGCAGCGCCGAGATCGGCTCGTAGCCCCGGAACTCGGCCAGCGCCTGTGCGCGGCTGGCATACCACGCGGGCACGTTGGACAGGCCGACGTGCCGGACCTTGCCCGCGCGCACCAGGTCGTCGAACGTGCGCATCACCTCGTCGACCGGTGTCAGGCCGTCCCAGGCGTGCAGCATGAACAGGTCGATGAAGTCGGTATCCAGGCGGCGCAGCGACGCCTCCACCGCGCGCCGCATGTGCTTGCGCCCGTTGCCACCCGCGTTCGGGTTGTCGGGCTGCCCGCTGAAGGCGAACTTGGTGGCCAGCACGATGCGGTCGCGCAGCTGGCGCTCGCGCATGAACTCGCCCAGCCAAGTCTCGCTGACGCCATTCGTGTACAGGTCGGCCGTGTCCACGAAGTTGCCGCCGCCGTCGACGTAACGGTCGAAGATCTGCCCGGCGGTGTCCTTGTCGCTGCCCCAGCCCCAGTCGGTGCCGAAGGTCATCGTGCCCAGCGCCAGGCGGCTCACCCGCAGGCCGCTGCGTCCCAGGGTGAAGTACTCGGATCGATTCATGGCGGGCTTTCGACAGTGGAGAGTGCAGGGTCGGAGGCCCCTGAGTCTGGGGCCTTGGATGGTGAGCAGAAAGGTGTGTAATCTTGATCCGCCATCAACCGTTTCTTGATAAAGATGCGGATCGATCAACTCGACGGACTCGTCGCCTTCCGGTGCGTGGCCGAGGAGCGGAGCTTCACCGCGGCCGCGGCGCGTCTCGACATCTCTCCGCAGGCGGTCAGTCAGGCCGTCAAGTCGCTCGAGGCCCGGCTGGGGGTGCGCCTGTTCCATCGCACGACCCGCAGCGTGTCGCTCAGCGAGGCGGGCGAGCGCTTGTGGTCGAGGGCCGGCACGGCGCTGGCAGACCTGTTCGACGCCACCGAGTCGGTGCAGGAGTTCCGCGACAAGCCGATCGGGCTGCTGCGCCTGGGGGTCTCGCGTCCTGCCTACACCTCGTGGCTGCAGCCGGCACTTGCGGAGTTCCACGCCGCCTACCCCGGGATCCGGCTCGAACTGAGCTTCGACGACGGCTTCGTCGACATCGTGGCCCAGGGGCTGGATGCGGGCGTCCGGCTCGGTCACGCCGTGGCGCAGGACATGGTCAGCGTGAAGGTCACCGCGAGCGAGCCGGTGGCCATCGTGGCCTCGCCGGACTACCTGAAGCGGCGCGGCGTGCCGCGCAGGCTCACCGACCTGGCCCGGCACGACTGCATCCTGTTCCGGATGCCGAGCACGGGCACGGTGTATCGCTGGGAACTGGTCGACGACGGCAAGCCCGTGGAGATGGAGGTGGCAGGCCCCGTCGTCGTGAACGACACCGCGGCGATGCTGGGGTGCGCCCAGGCAGGCCTCGGCCTGGCCTACGTGCTCGAAGGGACGGCCGCCGAGCTGGTGCGAAGCGGGGCCCTCGTGAAGGTGCTTCCGTCAGCCGTGCCCTTGCTGCCCGGCTTCCACCTGTACTACCCGAGCCGCCGTCACCTGCCGCTGAAGCTGCGCTGCTTCATCGACTTCATGGTGGAGCGGCTGAGACAGGGCGGGCGCGTGCGCTCCCGCAGGCCGGGCTGACCCGGTTCGTACGGGGGCCGGCAGCAGACGCCGCGCCCCGCCCGATCCGCCACGCCGCCACGCCGCCACGCCGCCACGCCGTCACCGGGCAGCGGCGGCCGGACGGCCGAGGGCGCCGGCCTCGGCCGCGCGAGTCGCCATCAGACGAGCCGGAACGGCAGCTCCCGCAGGCGTTGGCCGGTGAGCCGGGCGAGTGCGTTGGCCAGCGCCGGAGCCAGCGGCGGCAGCGCCGGCTCGCCCATCCCCTTGGGCGGATCGTTGCTTGGCACGATGTGCACGGCCACCGGCGGTGCATCGGGCAGGCGCAGCGGCTGGAAGGTGTCGAAGTTGCCCTGATCGACGACACCGTCCTTCAGCGTGATGGCGTGGCCCGGCAACGTGGTGGCCAGCGCCATCAGCGCGCTGCCCTGCACCTGCGCTTCGACCGTCTTCGGGTTGACGCAGAAGTTGCAGTGCACGCCCGCAGTCGCGCGGATCAGCCGCGGACGCGGTGCGCGACCGCCGCGATCGATCGTGGCCTCGACGACGTAGGCCACCACGGACTCGAAGCTCTCGTGAACGGCCACGCCCCAGGCCACTCCGGACGGCAGCTTCTTGCGCCCGTAGCCCGACTTCTCCACCGCGAGCTGCAGCGCCGCGCGGTGCCGCCTGCCCTTGTCGCCTGCCATGAGCTTCAGGCGGTAGGCCACGGGGTCCTGCCTGGTTGCGACGGCGATCTCGTCGAGCAGCGTCTCCATCACGTAGGCCGTGTGCGTGCTGCCCACCGCGCGCCACCAGAGCACCGGCACGTTCACCTTGGGGTGGTGGACGCTCAGCGTCATCGGCACGTCGTAGGGCTCGCGCATGCCTTCGGTGGTGGTCATGTCGACGCCCTGCTGCACCATGAAGGACTCGAATGGGCTGCCGGACAGGATGCTCTGGCTGACGATGCGGTGGTCCCAGGCGAGCACCTTGCCGCCGGCGTCGAAGCCGATCTCGGCACGGTGCACCGTCAGCGGGCGGTAGTACCCGGCCTTCATGTCGTCCTCGCGGCTCCACACCACCTTGACCGGCACGCGACTACCGGCGGCGGCCAGGGCCCTGGCGACGCCGGCCGCCTCGCGCACCCACTCGCCGGTGGGCGTGGCGCGGCGACCGAAGCCACCGCCTGCCATCTGGACGACGATCTCCACCTGATCGGGCCGCAGCCCCAGCACCGCGGCCGCGGCACCGGCATCGACACCGGGCATCTGCGAGGCGGCGTGGATCGTGCACTTGTCGGCCTGCAGGTCCACGGTGCAGGCCAGCGGCTCCATCTGCGCATGGTTGAGGTACGGGAAGACGAACTCGGCCACCAGTCGATTGGGTGCAGTGGCCAGCGGGGCCAGGTCGGCCTTGAAGTGCGGCTGCGGCGCGGGCGTGCCAGGCCGGGTCGCCAGCTCGCGGTACTGTGCGACGAGCCGGGTCGTGTCGGCCTTGTCCACCCCCGACAGGTCCCACTCGACCTTCAGCGCATCGCGCCCGAGCTTGGCCGCCCAGTAACCTTCGGCGACGACGGCGAGGCCCTGCCCGCCGCGATCCAGCGTCACCGGCAGCACGGCCTTCACGCCCTTGACCTTGAGGGCCTCGTCCGCCGAGAACCCGCGATAGCCCCCGTGGAACACGGGCGGCCGTACGATGACGGCCGTGAGCATGCCGGGCAGGCGCACGTCGATGCCGTAGGTCTGCGCGCCGGAGCTCTTGGCGCGCGCCACCTTGAGGCCGGTCGGCTTGCCGATCAGCTGGAAGTCCTTCGGATCCTTCAGCCTGACCTGCCCAGGCACGGGCTCCCTGAGCGCAGCCTCGAACAGCTCCCCGTAGGTGGCGGACCGCCCGCCGCCCGCACGGGTGCGGACCACGCCGTTCACGGCCTGGATCTGCTCGGCCGGCACCCCCCACTGCCGCGCCGCCGCGGCCACCAGCATCGCGCGCGTGCGCGCGCCGAGCTCGCGGTACTGCAGGAAGCTGTTCTTCACCGAGTTGCTGCCGCCGGTGAGGTGCATGCCCATCGCGGGGTCGACATATGCCGGCCGCTGGCTGCCGAAGCCGGTGCGCACCCGCGACCAGTCCGCATCGAGCTCCTCGGCGAAGAGCATGGCCAGGGCGGTCTCGATGCCCTGGCCCATGTCCATGCGATTGCACAGGATGGTCGTCGTGCCGTCGCGGGCGATCGACACGAAGGCGGCGGGCTGCTCGGTGGGTCTGCTTCCTGGCGCAGCGGCCGCGGCGGACTGCGCCCGAGCCGGAGTCAACGGGACGAAGGCCAGCCCCGCGACACCACCCACGCTGGTGGCGACGAACTGGCGGCGGGTGAAGCGCGGACGCGGCGCGGCGGTCGCCAGCGCGGAGGGCAGCAGCTTGTCGAGGATCATCGTGAACTCCCTCAGGCCAGCGACGCCGCGGCGTCCTTGATCGCTGCGCGGATGCGCTGGTAGGTGCCGCACCGGCAGACGATGCCGGCCATCGCGGCGTCGATCTGCGCATCGGTTGGCCGCTTGATGCGCTGCAGGAGCGCAGTGGCGCTCATCACCTGGCCACTCTGGCAGTACCCGCATTGCGCGACGTCGTGCCGGATCCAGGCCTCCACGACGGCCTTGCCGACACGGTCGGCCTCGATGCCCTCGATCGTCGTCACCCGGGCCCCGGCCACCGCTGCCAGCGGCGTGACGCAACTGCGGATCGGCTGGCCGTTCACGTGCACGGTGCAGGCGCCGCACTGCGCGACGCCGCAGCCGAACTTGGTGCCGGTCATGCCAAGCTGGTCCCGCAGGGCCCACAGCACGGGGGTGGCCGGCTCGGCGTCCAGCGTCGTGGAGCGGCCGTTGAGGGTGAAGGTGGTCATCGTGTGCGTTTCCTCGCAAGCAGCAGAGCCGGGACCCGGGGACACGACGCCGCACACGAGGCCGGTGCAGACAGCAGGCCGGCGTGCGCCGATCTTCGGGTTCCAGGGTCGGCAGGTCGACGGCGAGCCGGATCGACTCGCCGGGGCGGAGTCTGAGGGTGGCCATGGCGGCGGACAAGGGCACCTGACTTGATCCGGCATCAAGCCCTGCTTGATAACCTGATCGAGCGCGGAACGCAGCACGTCTGCCTGCGCACGCAGTGGGTGGACTTGATCGTCATCGCCGGCCTGTCGGTCACGCTGTTCATGCTGCACCTGATGCGGGCCAAGGCGCACCGCGGCGAGCCGGGCTGGCCGCGGCTGGCACCGTGGCTCGCGATGCTCGGACCCGGCATCGCCACCGCCGATGCCTGGGAGAGCCTGGTCACGCGGACCATGCCACCCTGCCCGCTGCCGACCCGAGCCGCACCGCGGCTGCTGCGCGACGCCGGTGTCTGGTTCGACCGCAACCGCTGCATGGCGCTCTGCCAGCCGGGGACTCCTCGCTGAGGAGGCTACGCGGTCACGACGCCGATGCGAACGCCGTCGATGCCCTCGATCAGGCCGCGCCCGTAGAACGATGGCGGCGTGAATCCCGGATTGACGTTGTTCCGGGCCAGTTGCTCGATGATCCGCCCGATGGCCTTCACCGTGAAGACGTAGGCTTGAGGGCCCCGGATGACCACGGTCGCACTCCTGCCGCCAGCGTCTTCCACCTGTGCCCACGAGTACGTGTGCTGGCTGTCGAGCTCGCCTGCGGAAGGCCCGGGCGCGAACAACCAGTCCGCGTGCCTCATCAGGAGTCTTCGCAGCCAGTCCATGCGCCCCCGCATGAACTGAACCAGCATCCAGGGATAGTAGGAGTAGGCGGTGATCTCCCGGATGTTCGTGCTCATGTAGCTGGTGATGACATCACCCATCAGGGCGTTGTTGATCAGCCGGTAGCCCTTCCCCTCGGCATGGAACGTGCGCTTCTCCGAGGCCG
Source organism: Rubrivivax sp. (assembly GCA_020248915.1). GTDB lineage: Bacteria > Pseudomonadota > Gammaproteobacteria > Burkholderiales > Burkholderiaceae_C > Rubrivivax. The sequence goes on from JADCGP010000034.1 coordinate 14,285, forward strand.
ACCGTGTGGCGACGAGCTCGCCCGCACGCCGCGAGTAGCCGGTTTCCGTGGCCAGCCTGAGCACCGACCGGATGGTTCCCCTGGAGGCCTTGCCGAACGTGGCGAAGCCCAGCGACAACCGCGTTGGCTCTGCCAGCAGCGTGGACGCGATCGCTCCCGCGATGTCGGTGGTCACGAGGTTGAAGCCGGCCCCGGGCATCAGCATGACGCCCCGGGTTGACGCCTCAGCGTGGAGCTCGAGGATCTCGAGCATGTCGGGGCACTCCGCCGCGAGGTCCACGTAATGCGTTCCGGTCCGGATGCATGCGTCGATCAGGGGCCTGTTCACCGCGAAACCGATGCTCGCCAGGTTCACCACGGCCCTGATGTCCGACAAGTGGGCCGCAATACCTTGCGCGTCGCCGATCTCGAACACCCGGCTCTCCAGCCCGATCCTGTCGGCTGCAGCTCTCAGTGCCGGCTCCCTGGCACCGAGAACGATCGGCAGGGTCGTGTCCAGGGCACGCTCCAGGAACAGGTTGCCGGTATAGCCGAGCACGCCGTAGACGAGGATCCTGGTCTTCATGAGGCTTCACCCCTCTGGGCTGCGCGGCAAATGGCCTCGGAGCGACGAGTCTGCTCCGAACGCCCAGGTTGCCACGGTGGAGCCAGGCCGATCACGCCTTGGGCCCGGTGGGGAGGGCGCAGGGCCTGCCCTGAATGCCGTGCCACCTTCGAACGACATCAGATCGCGGTCCACCCACAGGGGCGTCGCCTTCGGCATGCGCTCGCTCACGGTCTCACGGTCTTCGGCGGTGACGTGGCGAATGACTCGGGCGGTGGGAATGCGACTCTCGCGGGACGGCTACGCCCGGATCGTATCCCTGCTGTGGTGCTGAACGGGAGCGTCGGGAACGGCGCTCGCGTGCACAACCGCCGGCAGGGTACCGCACAAGCAGGACGCAGTGGCTCATTGCTGGCAGGCCAGCTCGGGCCGGGCGGACCGCTCGTCGGCCGACAGCGGCGCAAGGGATCGGTGCGCTGCGCGGGGCGCCGACGTTGAACGGCAAGTCCGACACCATCAGTCCATAGTCCTGGACAGCCAAGCCACCTCGACCGAGTCGTTCCATCGGTCGCCAGGACTCTCGCGGCGGTCGGTTGCCGATGACCACGCCGGCACTGCCCTCCGACGAGCGGTGCGACGCCTTCGGCGTGGATGCCCCCAGACACTACCTGAACTGCCGCCGGAACCGCGCCGTTCCCAGTGCGAGAAACGCCAGCCCCAGCAGCACCATGAGGGCCGCCGGCTTGGCCACGGCGGCCAGGCCGGCTCCCTTGAGCAGAACGCCGTAGGCGATATCGACCATGTAGCGCAGCGGCGAGAGGTAGATGGCCGCCTGCAGCCAGGGGGGCATGCTCTCGCGCAGGTTCCAGGTGCCCGAGAGCATGATGATCGGCATCACCAGCAGCAGCACGATCAGCCCGACCTGGCCGGAGCTGCGCGCGTAAGTGGCCGCCACGATGCCCAGTCCCGAGGCGGTCATCGCGTACAGCGCCACCAGGGCGAAGAACAGTGGCGCGCTGCCGGCAATCGGTACGTCGAGCAGGGTGCGCATCACCAGTCCCACGGCCACCAGCGAGCCGATGAGCACCACGCCGGCCATCGCCAGCACCTTGGACAGCACGATCTGCAGCGGCGACAACGGGGACACCAGCAACTGCTCGATGGTGCCGCGCTCCTTCTCGCGCACCAGCGCGGCTGCGGGTAGCAGGATCGAGGCCACCGTCAGCATCGTCAGAAGTTCCGAGATCGTCGAGTACCAGGCCTCGGTCAGCGCCGGGTTGAAGCGGAAGCGCGCCTGCAACCGCACCTCGGGCAGCGCCTCGGAGGCGGCGCCCGCCGGCGCAAGATCGGCTGCCAGCAGCGCCACGATACGCTCGGTGTAGCTGGCCACCAGGTAGCCGAGATTGGAGTCGGCCGCCTCGACCACCAGCTGTGCCTGAGCCGTCTCGCCACGCACCAGTGCGCGCTCGAAGCCGTGCGGAACGATGAGCACGGCCCGCAGGCGGCCGCGCTCGAGGTCCCGAGCCAGCCGCGTCTCGTCGTCGGCGACGGCACGAACGTCGAAGTACGGTGCCCGCAGACGCCCCACCAGCTCTCGCGAGGCGGCACTGGCGTCGCGGTCGATCAGACCGACGGGTGCCGCCCGCAGGTCGAGCGCCGGCGCGCCAGCGGCAATCAGGATGTCAATGGTGAAGATGAACACCACGAAGCCGGCCAGCGCGGTGTCGCGCAGCAGTTGCCGCCACTCCTTGACGACCAGCGCGACCACCTGCCGCAGCCAGCGGCCCACGCGCCTTGCGGAACCGGCAAGCCTGCTCACGCGGGCCCTCCCGAGCATGCCGCCTGCCAGCCGCCCGGAGGACAGTCCGCCAGCACGGCACGGCCACCCGGGCGCCGCACGCCCGGCAACCCGCCGTCGCGGGGCCGCGGCACCCTCATGAATTCGTCCGCTTGCGATAGAGCGCGTAGGCCAGCGCCAGAGCCACCGCGGCATAGGCGGCCAGAGCCAGCAGCTCCGGCCAGAACACCTCGATGCCGGCGCCGCGCAGGTACATGCCGCGGACAACGGCCAGGAAGTCCGCTGCCGGGAACAGGCGCGCCAACCCGCGGTTGAAGAGGCTCGCGGTCTCGAGCGGCGCGAACATGCCGGCGAACTGGATCGCGACGATCACCGCGGCGATCGTGGTGATGATGATGGCCGCCTGCTGGGTGCGCACGGCTGCCGACACCAGCAGCCCGAGGCTGGCGGTGGCCAGCACGTACAGCACGATGGCCAGCGCGAACTGCGGCACGCTGCCGCGAAACGGCACGCCGAACCACAGGATCACGACCAGCCACAGCAGCAGCCCGTTGGCCACGCCGATGGCCACCACCGGGATCAGCTTGCCGAGCAGGAACTCAAGCCGCGTCACGGTCGAGCTGGCGATGTTGAAAATGGCGCCGCTTTCCTTCTCGCGCACGACGCTCACCGCGATCAGCAGCGGCGGCACCAGCAAGAGCACCAGCATCAGAAGCGACGGTGCCACGGTGACCACGCTGCGCAGTTCGGGGTTGTACAGGAAGCGCGTCTGCAGCCGTACCGGATCGACGAGTTGGGCGGTGGCCGGCGAGCGCGCGCCGCGGCGCGCGGCCAGTGCTTCGGCGCGCAGCTCGGCGTTGGCCTGCGCGTTGATCGCTTCGAGGTAGCCGTGGATGGTGCGCGCTGCGGTGGTGAAGGCGCCATCGACCTGTGCCAGCACGTCCACCATGCGGCCGGCGTTCAGATCGCGCTCGAAGTGCGGGCCGATCCACAGAATCACGCGGGCGCGGCCGTCGATCAGCGCGGTTTCGCCGCGCTTGGCGGCGGCATCGACGCCGGCGGGCACGAAGTGACGGGTCGACTGGAAGCGGTCCGCATAGCGGCGGCTGGCCGCCGTGGCGTCCTCGTCGATCACCACCAGGCCGACGCCTTCGACGTCGGTGGTCATGCCGTAGGCAAACACCACCAGCAGGATCAGCGGCAGCGCGAAGGCCAGCAGCAGATAGAGCCGGTCGCGTCGCACCTCCCGCCCCTCCTTGCCCGCCAGAGCCAGCACGCGCGCGAGATTCATGCTGCAGCCCGCCGTTGGGCAGCGGCTTCGAGGGCGACCACGCGGTGGATGAACACGTCTTCCATCGTCGGCAACTGCGTGGCGATGCGAGGTGCGCCGAGGCCGGCGGCACGAAGCACGGAGTCGATAAGGACTCCGGCGGCCTCGGGGTCGCGCGCCAGCACGTGCAGGCGGCGGCCGTGGAGCACCGCATCGGCAAAGCCGCCCGCGCGCAGCGCGGCGAGCGCGGCCAGCGGCGGCTCGGCGCTCACCTCGAGCAGCTGCCCGCGCTCTGCGGTCAGTTCCTCTTTCAGTTGCGCCGGCGTCGCATCGGCCACCACCCGGCCCGCAAACATCAGCGCGATTCGGTCGCACAGGTCGGCCTCTGCCATGTAATGGGTGGTGAGCAGGATCGCGACGCCCTGCTCCCGCGCCAGGTGGCGCAGCGTGTCCCAGAAGCGGCGGCGGCCGATCGGATCCACACCCGAGGTCGGCTCGTCGAGGAACAGCACCCGCGGCCGGTGCAGCAGGGCACAGCCGAGCGCCAGCCGCTGGCGCAGCCCCATCGGCAGGCGACCGGCGGGCTCGCTCTCATGGCCGTGCAGGTCGCCGAGCGCGACGGCCCACCGCGCGCGGCTGTGCGCCTGCTCGCGCGTCAGTCCGTACACGCCGGCAAACAGCAGCAGGTTCTCCATCACGGTCAGATCCGTGTACAACGAGAACGCCTGCGACATGTAGCCGATTCGCTCCTTGATGGCCTGCCCGGCGCGGCGCATGTCGGCGCCTGCCACCCGCCCCACCCCCGCCGTGGGCGGCAGGATGCCCGTCAGCATCTTGATCGCGGTGGTCTTGCCCGCGCCGTTGGCGCCAAGCAAGCCGAAGATCTCTCCGTAGCGCACCTCGAAGCTGGCGCGGTCGACCGCGCGGAACGCGCCGAAGTCGCGTGTCAGCTCCCGTGCGTCGATCGCCTGCAGGGCGCCATCATCGTCGGCGGGCGGGGCCGCGGCCCGGGCGGCCGGCGGACCGTCGGCGGACACGCCCGCCTGTGCAGGGACGTTGCTGCCGCGGCCACGCAGGCCCGGCGTGGCAGCAGGCTCGGCCTGGAGGCCGGCGCGGTCTTCGAGGGCGAGCAGCCTGGCGACGAAGAGGTCCTCCAGATCAGGCAGCGCCACCGCGAGCTGCGCAGCGCCGTGATCGTCTGCACCGAGCGCGCCGCGAACCGCGGCCGCAGCGGACTGGTCGTCGGCCGCAGCAACGACCAGCCGTGCGGTGCCGCCGGCCCGGACGTCCTGAGCGAAGTGCTCCGCCAGCCTCGCCAGCGCGGCCGGCGCAGCCTGCACCTGTACCACCCGCAGGCCGGCGGCGGCCACGAGCGCCGAGGGTTTGCCCTCGGCCAGCACCCGGCCGGCATGCATCAGCGCCAGTCGGTCGAAGCGGCTCGCCTCGTCCAGGTACGCCGTGGACACCAGCGCGGTCAATCGCTCGCTGTCGATCAACTGCGCCAGGATGGCCCAGAAGTCGCGCCGCGACACCGGGTCCACCCCGGTGGTGGGTTCGTCCAGGACGATCAGTTCGGGGCCGTGGATCAGCGTGCAGACCAGCCCGAGCTTCTGCTTCATTCCGCCGGAAAGGTTCTTCATGGCGCGGGCGCGGAATGCCGCCAGGCGCGTCATGGCCAGCAACTGCTCCTTGCGCCGGGCCAACTCCGCTGCCGGCACCTGCCGCAACCGCGCGAAGAAGTCGATGTTCTCCTCGACCGACAACTCGGGGTAGAGGTTCAGGCCGAGCCCCTGCGGCATGAAGCCCAGACGCCCCTTGACGCGTTCGGCGGCGCGCTCCGAGTCGATGCGTGTGCCGAACACCTCGACCGTGCCCCTGTCGTGCGCAAGCACGCCGGCCACCGTCTTCATCAGGCTGCTCTTTCCGGCGCCGTCGGCGCCGATCAGCCCGTACAGTTGTCCGCGCGCGACCGCGAGCGAGACCTCCGCCACCGCCACGGTGCTTCGGTAGCGCTTGCCGATGCCGGTCAGCACCACCACGGGCGCTTCGCTCGCGCTCATCGCGGCACGCCGGTCGACGGCGGCTCCTGCGCTGCCGGCGAGCCTGCCCGCAGGGCGCTCGGATCGCGTCGGCGCCACGCGTCTGCTCGCTGCGAGGCGCCCCCGCTTGCCTTGCCCGGCAGCAGGCCGAGGCGGCTCAGTGCCGCGGCCGCTGCCACGCTGCAGCCTCCTCGTGGCGGATCATGCCGTCGGCGGGCTGTCCGGGCAGCAGCTTGCCGCCTGGATCGGCCAGCGGGTACAGCCGCACCTCGTAGACGAGTGTGGTGCGCTCGTCGCGCGTCTGGACTTCCTTCGGCGTGAACTGGGCCCGCGACGCGATGTAGCCGACACGCGCCTCGAATGGCGTGTCGGGCCAGGCGTCGGTCCAGATCTGCGCCGCTTGCCCGAGGCGGACACGTCCGATCAGCGGCTCGGGGACGTAGCCCTTCAGATACACGTGCGCCAGGTCGGTCAGACCGAAGATCGGTGTGCCGACGCCAATCACCTCGCCCACATTGGCGTAGCGGCTGGAGACACGCGCCGCCAGCGGCGCGATGACCTGGAGGTCGGCGATCTGGGTGGCGGCCTCGCGCACGCGCGCCTCGGCCGCGGTTACCTGGGCCCGCGTGGACGCGGCCTCGGCAAGCCGGGCGCGCATGCGCTGCGGACCGAGTTGCGCATCGCGCAGCGCTTGCTCCGCACGGGCCAGCGCAGCGTGCGCGCCGGCCTGCTGTTCGCGGGCGCTCCGCAGGGTGAGCTCGCTGCGCTCGACCGATTGCGGGCCGACGAATCCCCTGGCAGCGAGGTCGCGTGCTCGTTCGAGGTCACGTTCTTCCTGCATCGCCGCCGCCTGGGCGCGACCGAGTTCGGCGCGCGCCGCCGCCAGTCCTGCCTGGGCGGTGGCCAGCTGCACGGCGGTCTCGGATTGCAGCAGGGCAGCCGAGGTGTCCAGCGCGAGCGCCTGCGCCCGCTGTGCGGCGGCGCCAGCGAGCGTCTGCGCGTGGCGCGCATCGACCGCCTCGTCGGCCAGCCTCGCCAGCAACTGGCCGGCCTTGACCTCGTCGCCTTCCCGCACAAGCAGCTCGGAGATTCGGCCAGCGGCCTTGGGCGCGACGGCAATCTGATCGCCCTCGATGCGGCCGTTGATCTGCAGCAGGCCGGAAGGGGCAGCGCGGTCCGCCCACCAGTACCAGGCCCCGGCGGCCAGGGCGAGCACGACTGCGCCGAGCGCGCCCAAGAGCAGGATGCGCCGGGCACGCGGCGGTGGCGAGGCAGGTCCAGCAGTGCTCATGCGCTTCGGCGTGGTCTGGCTTGGGGGCGTACGGGTCCGGCGCGGGCGAGGCGCAGGCCACGCTGCATGACCGTCGGCTCGACCAGCGCCAAGGCTCGGTCTTGAAGCGGCGCTACTTTGCCAGCAGTTGGCCGATCGCGCTTGACACAACTCAACGTGGATGATGGTCGGCCCCGCTGGGAGAGCGGGAGACAAGGATCAGTCTGGGGCAGCTGGCGTGCAGCGCTGCACCGACGGGGGAGCACGGATGGCACGGCCATCGCCTGGGAGTTGCGCTGTTGCCCCCCGCGCGCCGGGAACGGAAACTTCGGGCAGGCCTTGGGCCGACCGAGTCACTCCTGCGAGGGCGGCCCGTGCAGCCCCGTCGAGCGGCGAACCAACAACTGGCCGGTGACAGGTCCTGACCCGCGCCACGCACGGCGGTGCTCCAGGCGCCCTGGCGTTACTCAGGCAGCAAAGCCACCCAACGACATGAAACTCCCCGTGACTCTCGCCGCGCTGGCCGTGGCTTGCGGCGTGGCCCAGGCCCAGCTGCGCAGCGTGCTCGGCGTCGAGCTTCCCGCCCCCTGGCCGCCCGGCCAAGCCAGCGACACGCACTGGGGAACGACGGTGCCCGACCCCTACCGCACGCTGGAGAGCACGCGCGACGAGGCCGTACAGCGCTGGCTGCGGGCCCAGGCCGAGACGACGGACCAGGTGCTGGCGCGGCTGCCCGGGCGCCAGGCGCTGCTCGAGCGCATCCGGGCGCTGGACGCGGATGCCCGCGGCTCGGTCTCCTCGCTCAAGCGCACCGACAGCGGCCGCGTGTTCTTCCTCCGCCGCAACCCGGGCGAGCAGCAGCCCAAGCTGGTGCTGCGCGAGCGCATCGACGCCGACCCTGCAGCCGACCGGGTGCTGATCGACCCCGACGAGCTCTCGCGCGCGGCGGGCCGCCCGGTGTCGATCATGGACTTCGCGCCATCGCCCGACGGCAGCAGGCTCGCGTACTCGACACAGGTGAGCGGCGGCGAGATCGGTGAGCTGCGCGTCATCGACATCGGCAGCGGCGGGCTGCTCGCCGGCCCGATCGACCGCATCCGCTTCGCCTCGACGACCTGGCTGCCCGACAGCCGCAGCTTCTTCTACACGCGTCTGCGCGAGGGCTTCGACAAGCTGCCGCCGACCGAGCGCTTCGGCGACGCGCTTCGTGTCTACCGCACGCTCGACGGCACCGAGCACGTGATCTTCTCGGCCAGCCGCCACCCGCAGCTCGGGCTGCCGCCGATCGCCTCGGCCTACACCTTCGCGCTGCGCGACCGGCCGCTCGTGCTGGCCTGGGTGGGCCTCGGCGTGGACCGCCGCGGCGTCATGCTGGCGGCGCGCCTGGAAGACGTGCGCGCCGGGCGGCCCGACTGGAAGCGCGTGGTCGCCGAAGGCGACGACGTGCGCCAGGCCGTCGTCGCCGCCGACGGCGCGCTGATCCTGCACAGCGCCAAGGACGCGCCGCGCTTCAAGCTGTTGCGCTGGGAGCTGGACGACGACCCGTCCCGGCTCGACATCGCGCAGGCGCGGCTGCTGATGCCCGAGAGCGAGGCGGTGATCACCGACGTCGATGCCGCGCGCGACGCGCTGTACGTCGTGCGCCGGCAGGGCGTGGTGGCGTCGCTGTGGCGCTGGCCGCCGGGCGCGCGCGAGGCACAGCCCGTGGCGCTGCCGGTGGAAGGCACGGTCGGCGTGCGCCATGCCGATCCGCGGCAGGACGGCGTGATCCTGACGCTCGGCAGCTGGACCCGCGCCACCAGCGACCACCTGCTGAGCCCCGACGCCCAGGGCAGCCCGCGCCTGACCGCGCTCTCGCTGGCCCGGCCCGGGGTGTTCGACGCCCCGCCCGGCCTGGTCTCGCGCGAGGTGATGGTGCGAAGCCACGACGGCGTGATGGTGCCGGCCTCGATCGTGCACCGCGAGGGCCTCAGGCTCGACGGCCGCAACCCAACGCTGCTGCACGGCTACGGTGCCTACGGCAACTTCGAGGCCCCGGCCTTCGGCCCGCGCCTGCTGGCGTGGCTCGAACGCGGCGGCGTCTACGTCGTCGCCCACGTGCGGGGCGGCGGCGTCTTCGGGGACGCCTGGCACCGCGGCGGCCAGAAGACCACGAAGTTCAACACCTGGCGCGACGGCATCGCGGTGGCCGAGTGGCTGATCCGCGAGGGCTACACCTCGCCGGCACGGCTGGCGGTCCAGGGCGGCAGCGCCGGCGGCATCTTCGTCGGCCGCGCGGCCACCGAGCGGCCCGACCTGTTCGCCGCGGCGATCAGCAGCGTCGGCGTGCTCGACATGGTGCGGTCGGAGCAGCGCGCCAACGGCGTGGCCAACGTGCCCGAGTACGGCACGGTGGCCCGCGAAGACGAGTTCCGCGCCCTGCTGCACAACAGCAGCTACCACGCGCTGGCCGAGGGCACGCGCTACCCGGCCTTCCTGCTCGTGCACGGCGTCAACGACATCCGGGTCGACGTCTGGCAATCGGCCAAGTTCGCGGCCAGGGCGCAGGCGCTGAAGTCCCAGGTGCGCCCCGTGCTCATGCTGCTGGACTTCGAGGCCGGGCATGGCAGCGGCACCTCGCGCGCGCAGACGCAGCAGCGGCTGGCGGACACCTGGAGCTTCCTGCTGTGGCAGTTGGGCGTGCCGGAGTTCCAGCCTGCGCCCTGAGGTGCGCGCGGCCGCGGGCCGGGCAGCCGAAACCCTCCTCGAGCGGCCGGACGCCGAGAGGATCCTCACCCACCCGGGACCGAGCGGGGGGACGCGAGGTCGTCCTGGCGAAGGATCCCGCGCCGCACGACGGGCGCGTGCCGACGCGCTCTTCGAGACGCCGCTCACCAGAGCCGCGCCGGCCGCCGCGAGCGGCCCGCGCCGGACTGCGGCGCCCACCCGCAGCCCGGGCGGCGCTGCGCATCGCCCCAGCGCGGCACGAGTCGGATCAGGGCCAAGCGCGAGGGCGCCCGGCCTCTTGAGCGCCCCGGACTCCTGCCGTCACTTCCGACCGGAAGAACGACGCTGCGCCGTCAGCGGATGAAACGGTCCACGTAGGCCGCACCCAGGCCATTGCTGGCGTAGTGGCGCCGGCACTTGTCGATGCGCGTGAACACGTCATCGAAACCGGTGACGGCACCGTCCGGGTCCACGTAGATCATCGCGCCATTGACCTGAAACATCGTGATCATCTCGGGCACACCCGTGTCCACCACCAGGGTGTGCGTTTCGCCCGGCGCCTCGTACACATAGCCTCCCTCGGTGGCCACCCAGTCGTGCTCCAGGTAGCGCCAGCGACCCTTCAGCACGTAGCCGTGCACGGGTTGCGGATGGCGGTGGCGAGACAGCACGCCCGCACTCTGCACCTTCAGCAGATTCACCCAGTAGCCGCGCGAGGCACTCAGGCAGAGCGGCCGAAACCACACCCGGTTGCCCACCGGCACCCAGACCCGGTCGTCCGCGGGTATCGCGTCGGGGACGATGATTTCCGGAGGCGACTCGGCGGGTTGGGGGTGGCGGTAGGCCACCCACTCGGGGTCATGACTCGGGTCGTTCGCTGTCATGGGCAGGCTCCGGTTGCAGGCAGGGAGGACAACGTGGTGCGCTCAATCTCAAACAGCCGAGTAGCCGCCGTCCACCGGCACCACGGCCCCCGTCATGAACCGCGCTTCGTCGGACAGCAGAAAGCGCACTACGACGCCGATCTCGTCGGCCCGGCCCCAGCGTCGCATCGGCGTGCGCTGCAGGATCTGGGCAGACGTCGCGTCGACTTCTTGCAGCGGCTGGGTCAGCGGCGTGCTGATCCAGCCCGGTGCCACGGCGTTCACGCGTACATGGTGGGACGCCCAGGCTGCAGCCAGGCTCTTGGTGAGCTGCGCCACTCCGCCTTTCGAAGCAGAGTAGCCCGGGACCGCTGCCGAACCGAAGGTGGACAACATCGAAGCCATGTTCACGATGGCAGCGCCAGCGATGAGCCGGGGCTTGACGGCCAGGCACATGCGCATGGTGCCGACGAGGTTCACCTCCAGAGTCTGCCGGAAGTTGTCGATCTGGAACTCGGCGCCGTCGCGCTGGATGATGCCGGCGCAGTTCACCAGCCCGGCCAAGTCACCTTCGATGGCGGCCAGCGCTCCATCCACCGAGGCCTGGTCTGTGACGTCGATGTGCATCGGCATGACGCCTGCCGTCGGGGTGAAGGATGCGATCTCGGCCCTGGAAGCAGTGGCCGCGAACACCTGCCACCCGTCAGCGGCCAGCGTGCGCGACACGCCGGCGCCGATGCCGCTCGTGCCGCCAGTGACGATGGCGGTGCGGGCGCTGACGGTAGGGTGAGACGTCGAGATCATCGTGGTGTGTGTACTGATGGCGGTGGGCTCGGCGAGCGGTGGTTGCCGCGCGTGCCCGCCATGCGGGACGCTCGACCTCGCCGCTGCGCCTAACTGTGCCGGCCGATGCTGGAAAGTGCTGGTCTGCCGCCAAGGGCGGGCCTACAGGGCTGCCGCGCGCAGACGGCGTGCGTGATGCGGGTCCGCCCCTGGAATGTACGCAGTGTGTGTGGAACCGTCCAATCACCAATCCGGCGGCCGGCATCCGCAAACAGGCATCCTGGCCGGCGCACGGTTCGCGTGAATCAGCGTCCGGCCGGCCGCGGGCCCCTTGCAGCCGCCGGTGGGGCGGCACGGGTGGCGCGCGCCGGTCCGTACAGCGCGCAAGCCTCCGCGCGCAAGATGTCGCACATGGCCTGCGCGCTCGGCGACAGCAGCACAGCGCGGCGGGTGATGATGCCGTATGGATCCAGAGCCAGGTCCATCGGAGTCTTGAGCGTCACGAAGAGCCCCGCGTCGACATAGGGCTGCGCCACCTCTTGGCCGAGCACAGCCACCATGTCGGTGCGCAGCAGCAGCCCCGTCAGCACCTGCAGCGCCAAGGTTTCCACACCCCGATGAGGCGGCATCAGGCCTTGCCGGTGAAACAGCATGTCGAAGCGATGGCGCAGCAGGTCGCCCGCGGGTGGCAACACGAAGGCGCATGACACGAGATCGGTCAGCGACAGCTTGCGTTTGCGGGCCAACGGATGCGCCGCGCGCACGACCAGACGTATGGGCTCGACGGCGATCTGCTCGAACACCAACTGCCTGTCGTCATGCTCTGCCGACAGCCGCGCCACCAGGATGTCCAGCTGTCCTTCCTTCATCTTGGGCAGAAGCAGGTTACTGACCGCCAGGTCCACCCGTACTTGCACGCGCGGGAACTGCTGGTTCATGCGCGCGATGGCCTGCGGCACCAGCACCGCGCCCGGACCAGCCACCACGCCCATGTGAACCAGCCCGGTCAGGCCCTTGCGCAGGGCATCGACTTCCTCTTTGGCGCCGCTCAGATGGGCCAACATCATGCGCGCGTGGCGGATCATGATTTCGCCGTAGGGCGTTGGTTCCACGCCGCGCGGAAGGCGGTCGAACAGCGGCACGCCCAGCGCTTCCTCGATCTCCTTCAGCAGTTTCGAGGCCGCGGGCTGCGTCATGGCCATGGCAACGGCTGCGCGATGGATGTTGCGTTCATCCTCCAGGGCGGCCAGCAGCAGCAGCTGCCGCGTCTTCAGTCGCGAGCGGATGAACCAGTGGGCATGCTGGGCTTGCGCGGCGCTCATTCCCGACCCGTGGCCCGTGAGCTGGAAGATGCCGAAACGTGCATAGCAAAGTTCAAATCAATCATGGGTTGAGCATACTGGTCCACACTAAGATTTGAGCCTCTCTCGAATTTCGAGTGGGTGGATTCGGTGGTGTTTGAGCTGGCAGCCGGGGTCAAGGGCGGGCGCAGCCCGGCGAAGCGCACCCTTGACGCCGGATGCCAGCCGGTACGCTGGCTGTCATGGCCGATGCGGCATGC
>JADCGP010000035.1 GCA_020248915.1 Rubrivivax sp.
AGCCCCGTAAGCCCCGTAAGCCCCGTAAGCCCCGTAAGCCCCGTAAGCCCCGTAAGCCCCGTAAGCCCCGTAAGCCCCGTAAGCCCCGTAAGCCCCGTAAGCCCCGGAAGCCGCGGCCATGAGGAACGACCTCGAACTCGCGCTCGAGCGCCGGCTCGCCCACCTGAAGATCGAGGGCCTGAGCGCCGGCTACGGCGCCTTCCTGGTGCTGCGCGACCTGGTGCTCGAGGCCCGCCCCGGCCTGACCGTGATCCTCGGCCCCAACGGCGCCGGCAAGACCACGTTGCTGAAGGCCATCAACGGCCTGATCCCCCGCCAGGGCCGCCTGCGGCTGGACGGCGAGACGATCCCGCGCGACGCCCGCACCAGCGAGCTGGTGCGCCGCGGCCTGGTGCTGGTGCCCGAGGGCCGGCAGCTGTTCCCGCAGATGACGGTGCGCGAGAACCTGGAGCTCGGCGGCTGGCTGGTCGACAGGGCCGAGCGCGAGCGGCGCCTCGCGCAGGCCTTCGAGGACTTCCCCAAGCTCGCGCAGCGAGCCGGCCAGCTCGCCGGCACGATGAGCGGCGGCGAGCAGCAGATGGTGGCGGTGGCGCGCGCGATGATGGGCGCGCCGCGACTGCTGATGCTCGACGAGCCGTCGCTCGGCCTGGCGCCGAGGATGGTCGACGAGCTGCTCGCGATCGCGCGCCGCATCGCCGACCAGGGCGTCACGGTGCTGATGGTCGAGCAGAACGTGCGAAAGGCGCTGGCCGTAGCCGACCGCGGCTACGTGCTCGAGCGCGGGCGGTTGGTGGCCAGCGGGCCGGCCACGCTGCTCGCGCGCAGCACCGTCGTGCGCGAGGCCTATCTCGGCAAGAAGCCCGACAAGTCCGCATCCACCCAGGAGAAGAGAGTGTCCGAACCGTCGATGATCATCAACGGCCTAGAGGTCGGCGCCGAGGGCCAGGCCACGTTCGAACGCCGCAACCCGCTCGACGGCGCGGTGGTCACGCGGGCGCCGGCGGCGAGCACGGCCGACGCGGTGGCCGCCGTCGAGGCCGCGGCCGAGGCGTTCAAGACCTGGAGCAAGACCGGGCCCGGCGAGCGCCGCGCGCTGCTGCTGAAGGCGGCCGAGGCGCTCGAGGCGAAGACGCCGAAGTTCGTCGAGGCGGTGCCGGCCGAGACCGGCGCCACCGCCATGTGGGCGGGCTTCAACGTGATGCTGGCCGCCGGCATGATCCGCGAGGCGGCGGCCCTGACCACCCAGATCGGCGGCGAGGTGATCCCGTCGGACGTGCCCGGCTCGCTGGCCATGGCGGTACGCCAGCCGGCCGGCGTCGTGCTCGGCATCGCGCCCTGGAACGCCCCGGTCATCCTCGGCGTGCGGGCGATCGCCACGCCGCTGGCCTGCGGCAACACGGTCATCCTGAAGGGCAGCGAGAACTGCCCGCGCACGCACCAGCTGATCGTCGAGGCCTTCCAGGATGCCGGCTTCCCGGCCGGCGTGGTGAACTACCTCACCAACGCGCCGGCCGACGCCGGCGCGGTGGTCGAGGCGATGGTCGCGCACCCCGCGGTGCGGCGCGTCAACTTCACCGGCAGCACGCGCGTGGGCCGGCTGATCGCGATGACCTGCGCGAAGCACCTCAAGCCGGCGGTGCTCGAGCTCGGCGGCAAGGCGCCGCTGGTGGTGCTCGACGACGCCGACCTGCACGCGGCGGTGGACGGCGCCGCCTTCGGCGCCTTTGCCAACAGCGGCCAGATCTGCATGAGCACCGAGCGCATCGTGGTCGATCGCAAGGTCGCCGACGACTTCGTCGCGATGTTCGCGAAGAAGGCGAGGAGCCTGCCGCTCGGCGACCCCCGCCGGCCCGAGCCGGTGGTGCTGGGCAGCGTGATCGGCATGGGCACGGTCGAGCACTGCAACGCGCTGATCGACGACGCGCTGGCCAAGGGCGCGAAGCTGGTGTGCGGCGGCAAGGCCGACAGCACGCTGATGCCGGCCACGCTGCTCGACCACGTGACGCCCAGGATGCGGATCTACCACGAGGAGACTTTCGGCCCGGTCAAGTGCATCGTCCGCGTCGATGGCGTCGAGCAGGCGATCGCCTGCGCCAACGACAACGAGTACGGGCTGTCGGCGGCCGTGTTCGGCCGCGACACGGCGCGGGCGATCCAGGTCGCACAGCGCATCGAGTCGGGCATCTGCCACGTCAACGGCCCCACCGTGCACGACGAGGCCCAGATGCCGTTCGGCGGCGTCAAGGGCAGCGGCATGGGCCGCTTCGGCGGCAAGGCCGGCATCGCCGAGTTCACCGAGCTGCGCTGGATCACGGTGCAGACCGGCGAGCGGCACTACCCGTTCTGAGCGCAGGCCCACGCACGCGCCAATCACGACCCCGCCCCAAGGAGACCGCCCCATGAACGACCGCTTCTCGCCACGCCGCCGCCGCCTGCTCGGCGCCGGCGCCACACTGGCCGGATCGACGTCGCTGGCCGCGCTGACGGCACTGACCGCGCTGCCGGCACGCGCCCAGACGCCCCCCTGGCCGCAGGCCAGGCCGATCCGCCTGATCGTCAACTTCCCCGCGGGCGGGTCGCCCGACGCCGTGGCCCGCGCCGTCGCCACGCCGGTGTCTCAGGCACTCGGCCAGCAGATCGTGGTCGACAACCGCGGCGGGGCCGGCGGCATCATCGGCTCGGAGGCCGCGGCCAAGAGCGCGCCGGACGGCTACACGTTCTTGTGCAGCAGCGGCAGCGCCGCGGCCATCGTGCCGCTGCTCACGCCGAAGATGCCCTACGACGCGGCGCGCGACCTGGTGCCGGTGGCCGCCGGCGCGCGCCTGGAACTGTTCCTCGTCGTCCGCGCCGACGCGCCGTACAGGACCTTCGCCGAGTTCGTGGCCCACGCCAGGCGCAACCCGGGCCGGCTCAGCTACGGCAGCCCCGGCAACGGCACCAGCCCGCACATCGCCGGCGAGATGCTCAAGTCGCAGGCGGGCCTGTTCACCGTGCACATCCCTTACCGCGGCTCGGCCGCCGTGCTGCAGGACCTGCTGGGCGGAAGCATCGACTACACCTTCGACCCCGGCATCTCGTTCTCGCACGTGCGCGCCGGCCGGCTGCGCCTGCTGGCGGTGGCATCGCTCAAGCGCATCGGCCTGTTCCCCGACGCGCCCACCCTCGACGAGTTGGGCCTCAAGGGCTTCGATGCGGGCACCACGCACGGCTTCTGGGCGCCCGCCGGCGTGCCCGCCGAGATCATCGATCGCATGAACCGCGAGATCAACCGCGCGCTCGGGCTGCCGGCGGTGGCCGACGCGATCCGCGCGCTGGGTGCCGAGCCGACGCCGATGAGCCCCAGGGCCTTCGGCGACCTGATCAAGGCCGACTCGGCGCGCTACGCGAAGATCATCCAGGAACGCAAGATCACTCAGGATTGAGCGACGATGAGCCCGCGCACCACACCACCGTTCCGCGCCGATCACGTCGGCAGCTTCCTGCGCCCGACCTACCTGCTGCAGGCGCGGGAGCGCAAGGCCCGCGGCGAGATCACGGCCGCGCAGCTGCGCGAGGTCGAGGACCGAGCCATCGCCGAGATCGTGGGGTTCCAGCGCGACTGCGGCCTGGCGAGCATCACCGACGGCGAGTTCCGCCGCACCTACTTCCACATCGACTTCCTCGAGCAGCTCGGCGGCGTGCACACCGACATCCCGGTCACCGTCAGGCGCGCCGACGGCACCGAGGAGCTGGCACCGCCGGTGATCAAGGTCGTGGACAAGGTGCGCCACGCGAAGGACATCCAGCGCGCCGACTTCGAGTACCTGAAGGAGCAGGTCGAGCGGCAGGCGCCCGGATGCACCCCCAAGGTGACGATACCGAGCCCGACGATGCTGCACTTCCGGGGCGGCCGCGCCGGCATCAGCCGCGAGGCCTACCCCGAGCTCGACCCAGCCTTCTACGACGACGTGGCTCGGGCCTACGGCGAGGAGCTGCGCAGCCTGCACGACGCGGGCTGCCGCTACGTGCAGATGGACGACACGAACATGGCCTACCTGTGCGACGAGAAGATGCGCGAGGCGGCGCGCCGGCGCGGCGACGATCCCGACGAGCTGCCGCACCGTTACGCGCAGTTCATCAACAAGGTGGTCGCCCTCAAGCCCGCCGGCATGACGCTGGCGATGCACCTGTGCCGCGGCAACTTCAAGAGCACGTTCGCCGCCCAGGGCAACTACGAGCCGGTGGCCGAGGCGCTGCTGGCCGAGATGAACCTGGACGCCATCTTCATGGAATACGACGACGACCGCTCGGGCGACTTCCGGCCGCTTCGCTTCCTGAAGCCGGGCCGCGTCGTCGTGCTGGGCCTGGTCACGACGAAGTTCGGGCAGCTCGAGAGCAAGGACGACCTGAAGCGGCGCATCGGCGAGGCAGCGCGTCACGCGCCACTGGAGCAGCTGTGCCTGAGCCCGCAGTGCGGCTTCTCCAGCACCGTGCACGGCAACAACATCGCGGTCGAGGACCAGCGGCGCAAGCTCGAGCTGGTGGTCCAGACGGCACGCGAAGTCTGGGGATGAGCGCCACGGCCACGGTCCGCGAGGCCGTCTGGGCGCTGATGCGCGCCCACGGCATGACCACCGTGTTCGGCAACCCGGGCTCGACCGAGCTCGGCTTCTTCCTCGGCTGGCCGGCGGACTTCCGCTACCGGCTCGGGCTGCAGGAGTGCGTGGTGGTCGGCATGGCCGACGGCTTCGCCCAGGCCACCGGCAACGCGGCCTTCGTCAACCTGCACTCTGCGGCGGGCGTGGGCCATGCGATGGGTGCGATCTTCACGGCCTTCAAGAACCGCACGCCGCTGGTCCTCACCGCCGGCCAGCAGGCGCGCTCGATCCTGCCCTTCGACCCGTTCCTGCACAGCGCCGAGGCGACGACACTGCCGCGGCCCTACGTGAAGTGGGCCGTCGAGCCGGGCCGTGCCGAGGATGTGCCGCTGGCCATCGCCCGCGCCTACCACGTGGCGATGACGCCGCCGCGCGGCCCGGTGCTCGTCAGCGTGCCGGCCGACGACTGGGCACGGCCCTGCGAGCCGGTGGCGCCGCGCCGCGTCGGCCAGTCGGTGCGCCCCGACGCGGCGACGCTGGCGGCGATCGGCGACGCGCTCGATGCGGCGTCGCGCCCGGCCTTCGTGATCGGCCCGGCGGTGGACCGCGACGGCGCCTGGGCGCTGGCGCGCGAACTGGCCGAGCGCCACCGGGCCCGCGTCTGGGGCGCGCCGATGAGCGGCCGCGCCGGCTTCCCGGAGGACCACCCGCTGTTCGCGGGCTGGCTGCCCTCGCAGCGCGAGAGGATCGTCGAGCTGCTCGCCGGGCACGACCTCGTGTTCGCGCTCGGGGCCAACGCGTTCACCTACCACGTGCAGGGCGAGGGGCCGCACGCGCCCGCCGGCGCTGCCGTGGTGCAGGTCACCGACGACCCGCAGGCGGCTGCCTGGGCCCCCTTGGGCACGAGCGTCTTCGCGAGCCTGCGCCCGGCGCTGGCCGACCTGCTGGCGCGCCCGGTGCCGCCGCGGGTGGCGGGGCGCGCCGCGCCGCCGCAGCGCGAGCCGGCGCCCCAGGTGCCCGTGCCGGCCGCGGGCGAGCGGATCCCGGTGCCGTACCTGATGCAGGCGCTGACGGCGGTGCGCCCGCGCGACAGCATCGTGTTCGAGGAGGCGCCGAGCAGCCGCGGCGCGATGCAGCGCCACCTGACGATCTGGGAACCCGGCACCTACTGGACCATGGACAGCGGCGGCCTCGGCCACGGGCTGGCCGCCGCGATGGGCGTCGCGCTGGCCGAGCTCGAGCGGCCGCCGGCAGCCCGGCGCCGCGTGATTGCGCTGATCGGTGACGGCTCGGCGATGTACTCGATCCAGGCGCTGTGGAACGCGGCGCAGTGGGGCCTGCCGGTGACGGTGCTGATCGTGCGCAACCGGCGCTACGGCGCGCTGCAGCACTTCGCGCCGCACTTCGGCTTCGCACCGGGCGCCGACCTCGTCGGCACCGACCTGCCCGGGCTCGACTTCGTCGCGCTCGCCGCCGGCCATGGCCTGCCGGCGCGGCGCGTCGCCGACGGCGCGCGGCTCGCCGAGGCACTGCGCGAAGCGATCCGCGCCGACGGCCCGGTGCTGCTCGAGGTCGAGACGGTCTGAGAGCACCGCCACCGTCACGCCAGTGCCCGGGCGCGTCGCGCGCCGCCGGGATTGGCGCGGTCAGTCCGCGACCGCGGCCAGGACGCCCCGTGCCACCCGGAGCGCCGCCCCGCGGTGCGCCGCCGCGAAGTCGAGCGCGTGGCGCGCCATCACCGCCCGGGCCGACCCCGCGGGCTCGGGCCATGCGAGCGCCGCCGCTCGCCGAACACCCGCCTCCACGCCGACGACCCGCTCGGCCGCGCCGGCAGCCAGCGCCAGCTCCGAGGCTTGGGCGAAGTTGAACGTGTGCGGCCCCATCACCACAGGGCAGCCGCAGGCGGCCGCCTCGATCAGGTTCTGGCCGCCCAGCGGTGCGAAGCTGCCGCCGAGCAGGGCCACGTCGGCGAGCGCGAAGTACAGCGGCATCTCGCCCATCGAGTCGCCCAGCCAGACATCGAGCGCGGCTGCGTCGACCGGCGGCATGTCGCCGAACGCGCTGCGGCGCGCCGTCGTGAAGCCGGCCTGCGCGGCCAGCGCCGCCACCGCGTCGAAGCGCTGCGGGTGCCGCGGCACCAGCAGCAGCAGCGGCCGCGGTGCAGGCAATGCGCCCCAGGCGGCCAGCAGCGGCGTCTCCTCGCCCTCGCGCGTGCTGGCGGCCAGCACCACCGGACGCCCGAGCGCGCGGCGCCAGGCGCGGCCGCGCTCGAGCAGCGCCGGGGCGGGCGTCATGTCGTACTTCAGGTTGCCGGTGACGACCACGTCGCGCACCCCGATGGCGCGCAGCCGCACCGCGTCGTCCTCGGTCTGCGCCAAGGCGCGCGTGATGGCGGCCGCGGCCGGCCGCATCAGCGCGGCCAGGCGCAGGCCCTTGCGCAGGCTGCGCTCGGACAGGCGCGCGTTGGCCAGCACGAGCGGCAGACCGTGCACGGCCGCGGCGCGGGCCAGGTTCGGCCACACCTCGGTCTCCATCAGCACGCCGGCGGCCGGCCGGTGGCGGTCGAGGAAGCGGCGCACCGCGCCCGGCGTGTCGTAGGGCAGCCAGCACTGCGCGTCGCCCTCGCGCAGCAGCGCGGCGCCGGCGGCGCGGCCGGTGGCGGTGCCGTGGGTCAGCAGCAGCTTCAGCTCGGGCCGCGCGAGACGCAGCGCCTCGATCAGCGCCGCCGCGGCGCGCGTCTCGCCCAGCGAGACCGCGTGGATCCACAGCCGTCCGGGCGGCTGCGGCGCGACGAAGCCCAGCCTCTCGGCGAGCGCGGCGCGGTACAGCGGCTCGCGCGCGCCGCGCCACCACAGCCGCGCGAGGTAGAGCGGCGTGGCCAGGCGCAGCAGCGTCGAGTAGGCGGCGCGCGCCGCGGCGGCGCCGGGCGTCATCGCGGGCCGGGCGGGCGCGGCGTCAATGCGCCGCCGCCGCCACCTTCGCGTCGGGCTTCACGCTGCGCAGCGCGGCCATGAAGGCGTCCTCGATGCGGTGCAGCGCCGCCGGGGTGTGGCCCTCGAAGCGCAGCACCAGAACCGGCGTCGTGTTGCTGCCGCGGATCAGGCCGAAGCCGTCGGCGAAGTCCACGCGCAGGCCGTCGATCGTGCCGACCTCGCCGCCGTCGAACCTCAGCCGCCCGTCGGCCACGCGGGCCAGCAGTTCGGCCACCACGCGGTGGTGCTCGCCCTCGGCGCAGGGCACGTTGAGCTCGGGCGTGCTGTGGCTCGTGGGCAGCGCGTCGAGCACGGCGCTCGGATCGTCGTGGCGCGACAGGATCTCGAGCAGGCGCGCCGCCGTGTAGGTGGCGTCGTCGAACCCGTACCAGCGCTCCCCGAAGAACAGGTGCCCGCTCATTTCGCCGGCGAACGGCGCACCGGTCTCGCGCAGCTTGGCCTTGATCAGCGAGTGGCCGGTCTTCCACAGCAGCGGCACGCCGCCGGCCTCGCGGATGGCCACCGGCAGGCGCTGGCTGCACTTGACGTCGTAGACGATCTTCGCGCCGGGGTGCCGCGCGAGGATGTCGCGCGCGAACAGCATGATCTGGCGGTCGGGGTAGATGATGTTGCCGCCGCGGGTGACCACGCCGAGGCGGTCGCCGTCGCCGTCGAAGGCCAGGCCGAGCTCGGCGCCGGTGGCGTTCACCACGGCCTTCAGCATCTCGAGGTTCTCGGGCTTGCTCGGGTCGGGGTGGTGGTTCGGGAAGTTGCCGTCGACCGCGCTGTACAGGTCGACGACCTCGCAGCCCAGCGCCTTCAGGATGCCAGGGGCGCTGGCGCCGGGGATGCCGTTGCCGCTGTCGACCACGATCTTCATCGGCCGCGCGAGTCGGCAGTCGCCGACGATGCGGGCGCGGTACTCGGCCGTGATGTCCATGCGCGCGGCGCGGCCCTTCGCCTCGACATAGTCCTCGGACTCGATGCGCGCGCGCAGCTTCTGGATGTCGTCGCCGTAGATGGCGCGGCCGGCCAGCACCATCTTGAAGCCGTTGTAGTCCTTCGGGTTGTGGCTGCCGGTGACCTGGATGCCGCTCGAGCAGCCGTACCGACCGCGCGTGGCGGCCACGTAGTAGAGCATCGGCGTCGTCACGGCGCCGAGGTCGACGACGTCCAGCCCCGTCGAGGCCAGCCCGCGGATCAGCGCGGCCGACAGGCCGGGGCCCGACAGGCGGCCGTCGCGGCCCACCGCCACCGCCTTCTCGCCGGCCGCGCGGGCCTCGCTGCCGAAGGCGCGGCCCAGGTGCCCGGCGAAGGCCTCGTCGATGGTCTGGCCGACGACACCTCGGATGTCGTAGGCCTTGAAGGCGCTGGCGTGGGTCTTCATGCAAGGGTCCCGGAGCAGGGTCGCGGCATTGTAGGAGGGGCATCCTGGCGCATCCGGGGCGCATCCGGGGCGCATCCGGGGCGCCGCCGGGGCCGCGACGCCGCCGGCTCGCCGCACGACCTGCGCCCGTCGGCCCGGCTGTCGATCCGCGCCGCCGGCTCGCCATACGTCGCCCGGGCTGCCCGGGGCCGGCAGCGCCCTTCCTACACTGGGCGCCATGAAGATCGATCGCACCCTGCTTCGCGGCTCCTGGCAGTCGTGGGTCTCCGCCGACATGGAGCGCATCGGCCCGCACTGGCTGCAGCTCGTGTGGACGGCGCTGTTCTGCCTCGTGCTGGCCGCCGTGTTCACGGTGTTCGGCTTCGTCGCCTATGCCGACGAGGGGCGGGACTGGCTCGAGCTGCCGCGATGGCGCCACTGGTTCGGCAAGAACCTGATCGTCACCTTCACGGTCGGCTACGCGATCCACGGCCTGTTCGAGCTCGGCGGGCACTGGGTCGGCGGGCCGTCGCGCATCCGCCGCTTCAAGATGCCCGCCCGGGTGGCCTTCTTCGCCGGGATCCCGCTGCTCGGCACCCTGGTCGGCGCCCCGCTCGGGCTGTGGCTGGCGGGCGCCGAGCGCATGAGCTGGATCCCCGGCAACGACGGCACGCGAGCGGTGTTCGTCTCGCTCGCCTTCTGGGCGGTGGCGGGCTTCATCATCTACCAGCTGTTCGCCACCAAGTCGCGCGCCATCGCCGCCGAGCGGGCCGCCACCGAGGCCCAGCTGCGGCTGCTGCAGGCGCAGATGGAGCCGCACTTCCTGTTCAACACGCTGGCCAACGTGCAGGCGCTGATCGAGCACGACGGCCCGAAGGCGCGCCGGATGCTGGGCGCGTTCACTGACTACCTGCGCGCGGGCCTGGCCAACCTGCGCCGCGAGCGCGCGCCGCTGGCCGAAGAGCTGGCGCTGGCCGAGGCCTACCTGCGCGTGCAGCAGGCGCGAATGGAGGAGCGTCTGGCGTTCACGATCGACGCCGACGAGGCGGCGCGCCGCGCCCTGCTGCCGCCGCTGCTGCTGCAGCCGCTGGTCGAGAACGCCGTGGTGCACGGACTGGAGCCGCAGATCGCGGGCGGCCGCGTGCGCGTGCGGGCCCGCGTCGAGGCGGGTCGCCTGCTCGTCGAGGTGCAGGACGACGGTCGCGGCCTCGCGGCGGCAGGCGCCACGGCGCCGCCGCGCGGCGGCCATGGCCTGGCGCTGGCCAACCTGCGCGAGCGGCTGCGCACCGGCTTCGGCGATGCCGCCACGCTCGAGCTGATGGGCACCTCCCCGGGCACGATGGCGCGCCTGCGCCTGCCGCTGGAGGCTGCGTGAGCGCGCCGCACCGCCACC
Organism: Rubrivivax sp.; assembly: GCA_020248915.1. Taxonomy (GTDB): domain Bacteria; phylum Pseudomonadota; class Gammaproteobacteria; order Burkholderiales; family Burkholderiaceae_C; genus Rubrivivax. Next base: position 10,309 of record JADCGP010000035.1, read on the forward strand.
CGGCGCCCGGCCCGCGGCCCGCAGCGCGCAGGGCCGCCCCGTGAGCGCGGCCGCGCCGCGCGCCCTGCTGGCCGACGACGAGCCGCACCTGGCGCGCGAACTGGCCGCGCAGCTGCGGGCGGCCTGGCCGGCGCTCGAGATCGTGCACGTCGCCCGCAACGGCGTCGAGGCTGCCGAGCGCATTGCCGCCCTCGAGCCCGACCTCACCTTCCTCGACATCCAGATGCCCGGCCTGACCGGGCTCGAGGTCGCGCAGGGCATCGAGGGCCGGACGCGCGTGGTCTTCGTCACCGCCTACGACGAGTACGCGGTGCAGGCCTTCGAGCGCGAGGCGCTCGACTACGTGCTCAAGCCGGTGTCGGCCGAACGCCTGGCTCGCACGGTCGAGCGCTTGCAGCGCGCGCTGGCGCGGCCGGCTGCAGAGGCTGCGGAGGCCGCCGAGGCCGACTCCCGGCTGCTGGCCGCGCTGCGGCGGCTGCTGCCGGCGGCGGCCGGCACCGGCGCCGCTGCGCCAGCGGAACGGCTGCGCTGGGTGCGCGCCTCGAGCGGCGAGCTGACGCACCAGGTCGCCGTCGACGACGTGCTGTTCTTCCGCGCCGACGACAAGTACACCTGCGTACAGACGGCCGCCGCCGAGTTCCTGATCCGCACGCCGGTGCAGGAGCTGGCCGCGCAGCTCGACCCGCAGCAGTTCGTGCAGGTCCATCGCAGCACCATCGTCAACCTGGCCCACCTGGCCGGCACGCGGCGCGACGAGGCCAGCCGGCTGTGGCTGCGCGTGCGCGGTCACGCGCAGGAACTGCCGGTGAGCCGCGCCTACGTCCACCTGTTCAAGGCCATGTAGCGCCAGGCAGCCGCCTGCGGCGGGCGTGACGGGCCCCGAAGCACACGTCCGGAAACGGCGAGCCGGCGCTGGCACGCCGCCTAAGATCCCGCCATGACGACGCCCCGCCCCGCGACACTGGCGCTGCCTCAGGGCGAGTACGACGGCGCCGCGGCGGGCAGCCTGTACGCCGCGCTGCGCGCCCGCGACGCGCGCTTCGACGGGCGCCTGTTCGTCGGCGTGCGCAGCACCGGCATCTACTGCCGGCCGGTGTGCCGGGTGCGCACGCCGCTGTTGCGCAACTGCCGCTTCTTCGGCAACGCCGCCAGCGCCGAGGGCGCGGGCTTCCGACCCTGCCTGCGCTGCCGCCCCGAGCTGGCACCGGGCCTGGCCTTCGTCGACTCGTCGCGCACGCTGGCGCATGCCGCGGCGCGGCTGCTCGCGCGCGCCGTGCAGGAAGGGCGCGACGTCGCGCTGCCAGAGGTGGCCGCGCGCCTGGGCGTGACCGACCGCCACCTGCGCCGCATCTTCACGGCCGAGCACGGCGTCGCCCCGGTGGACTACCTGACCACGCAGCGCCTGCTGCAGGCCAAGCAGTTGCTCACCGACACCGGGCTGCCCGTCACCGAGGTGGCGCTGGCAAGCGGCTTCTCGAGCCTGCGCCGCTTCCACGCCGCCTTCGCCGAGCGCTACCGGCTGAGCCCGGGCGCGCTGCGGCGCGAGCGCGCCGGCGTGGCGGCAGACCGGCGCGACGCCAGCGAACCGGGCGGCGCGCGCCATACCGCACGCGGTCTCGTCGTGCGCCTGGGCTACCGGCCGCCCTACGACATCGCCGGCGTGCTCCGCTTCTTCGCGCGGCGCCAGCTCGACGGCATCGAGCAGGTGGACCCTGGCGCCGGCCGCATCGCGCGCACGCTTGCCTGGACGCACGGCGGCCGCCACGTGGCCGGCTGGCTCGACGCCCGCTTCGAGCCCGGGCGCCACGAGATCGCGATCGAGGTGGCGCCGGCGCTGGTGCCAGCGCTCGGCAGCCTGCTGCAGCGAGTGCGCCAGGGGCTCGACCTCGACGCCGACCCGGCGCTGGTGGACCCGGTGATCGCGGCGCTGCCCGCGCCGCCGGTGCCCGGGCTGCGCGTGCCCGGCGCGATGGACGGCTTCGAGGCGGCGGTGCGCGTCGTCCTCGGCCAGCAGGTCACGGTGGCCGCGGCACGCACGCTGACGTCGCGGCTGGTGCAGGCCTTCGGCGATCCGATCGAGACGCCCTGGCCCGGCCTGACGCGCCTGTTCCCGACGGCCGCGACCATCGCCGGCGCCGCGCCCGAGGCCATCGGCCGCCTGGGCATCGTGCGCCAGCGCGTGCGCGCGCTGCAGGCCCTGGCCGCGGCGGTGGCCGGCGGCACGCTCGATCTGCACCCGGGCGCGCCGCTGGCGCCGACGGTCGACACGCTGCGGGCGCTGCCCGGCCTGGGCGAGTGGAGCGTGCAGCTGATCGCGCTGCGCGCGCTCGGCTGGCCCGACGCCTTCCCGGCCAGCGACATCGGCGTGCTCGACGCGCTGGCTCGCGTCGACCCCACGCTGCCGCCGCGCGACGCACGCGCCGCGGCCGCTCGCGCCGAGGCCTGGCGGCCTTGGCGCGGCTACGCCGCCATGCGGCTGTGGCAACTGCTGGAGCCCTGAAACCATGCCCACCCGCCGCGCCGCACCGACGCCGCCGTCTTCACGGTTCGTGGCCCAGGTCCGAATCGACACCCCGCTCGGCCCGCTGACGGCCGCGGCCACGGCACGCGGACTGGCCGGCCTGTGGTTCGACGGCCAGCGCCATCACCCCGGTCCGATCGGTGCGCCGGTCGACCCGGCGCAGCCGCACCTGGCCCAGCTCGCGCGCGAGCTCGCCGCGTACTGGCGCGACGCGCGCATGCGGTTCATGGTGCCTCTCGACCCGCAGGGCACGCCCTTCCAGCGCGCGGTGTGGCAGGCGCTGCTCGACATCGGCCCGGGCGCCGTCGACCACTACGGTGCACTGGCGGCGCGGCTCGGGCGCCCGGGTGCGGCACGCGCCGTCGGCGCGGCGGTAGGCCGCAACCCGATCTCGATCGTCGTGCCGTGCCACCGCGTGGTGGGCCACGGAGGCGCACTCACCGGCTACGCCGGCGGACTCGAGCGCAAGCGGGCGCTGCTGCTGCGCGAGACCGCGCCGGTGCGCTGAGGCAGCGCGCCGGCCGGGCCGGTCAGCGGAACTTGGCCTGCGGCGGCGTGTGCAGCGTGCCGGGCAGCGAGGCGAAGTAGTCGGCCATCGCCTTGAGCTCGGCACGCGTGTAGGGCTTGACCTGGGCCGACATGATGGCGTTGGCGCGCCCCACCTGCGGATTGCCGGACGTGCCGTAGGCACGCAGCGCGGCATACAGGTAGTCGGCGTGCTGCCCGGCCAGGCGCGGGTAGGCGTCGTTGATCGGCTTATCGTAGTTGGCGCCGTGGCAGGACGCGCAGGCGCCCTTCTGCAGCAGCGCCGCGACCTGCGCGCTCGGCGCCGAGGGGATGTCGGCCACCGACTTCAGCGACGAGGGATTCAGGCCGGCATAGTAGGCAGCGAGGTCAGCCATGTCGCGGTCGGACAGCGAACCCGCCAGGCCGCGCATCGACGGGTGGCGACGCTCGCCCTTCTTGTAGGCGTTGAGCGCGGCGACGATGTAGCCGGCGGTCTGGCCCGCGATCATCGGCACGCGATACACCTCGGGGAAGCTCGCCTGATAGCCCGGGATGTTGTGGCAGCCCTGGCACATGGCGGCCTTCTTCGCGCCTGCCTTGGGGTCGCCCTTGGCGTCCTGGGCCTGCGTCAGGAAAGGAGCGGCGGCCAGGGCGATGGAGGCGAGCAGCAGGCGGATCGGGTGACTCATGGGCTTGGACTTCGGTGGGTCGCGCCATCGGGCGGGACGGCACGCATGCGCAGTGGGGCGCGGCAGCGCGGGACGCGGGACGCGGGACGCGGGAGATTATAGGGCGGCCCTTATACTGCCGAGCAGCCTCGCGGCGGCCCCGGCTGCCCGTCATCCCCGGGCGCCCGGCACGCCCCCGACCTACCCTGTGGCAGCGCGCGCGGCCCGCTTGCGATGAAATTCCAAGGCACCAAATCCTACGTCGCGACGCAGGACCTGATGCTCGCGGTGAACGCGGCGATCACGTTGCGGCGCCCGCTGCTGATCAAGGGCGAGCCCGGCACCGGCAAGACGATGCTGGCCGAGGAGGTGGCGCGCGCGCTCGGCATGCCGCTGCTGCAGTGGCACATCAAGAGCACCACCAAGGCGCACCAGGGCCTGTACGAGTACGACGCGGTGAGCCGCCTGCGCGACAGCCAGCTCGGCGACGAGAAGGTCAAGGACATCCACAACTACATCGTCCGCGGCGTGCTGTGGCAGGCCTTCGCGGCAGAGACCCCGCAGGTGCTGCTGATCGACGAGATCGACAAGGCCGACATCGAGTTCCCGAACGACCTGCTGCGCGAGCTCGACCGCATGGAGTTCCACGTCTACGAGACGCGCGAGACCATCGTCGCGAGGCACCGGCCACTGGTGTTCATCACCAGCAACAACGAGAAGGAGCTGCCCGACGCCTTCCTGCGCCGCTGCTTCTTCCACTACATCAAGTTCCCCGACGCCGACACGATGCAGGCCATCGTCGACGTGCACTTCCCGGGCCTGAAGAAGCAGCTGCTCGCCGGCGCGCTGAAGACCTTCTACGACGTGCGCAACCTGCCGGGGCTGAAGAAGAAGCCGAGCACCAGCGAGCTGCTCGACTGGCTGAAGCTGCTGGTGGCCGAGGACATCCCGCTCGAGGCGCTGCAGAGCAAGGACGACAAGGTGGCCGTGCCGCCGCTGGTGGGCGCGCTGCTGAAGAACGAGCAGGACGTGACGCTGTTCGAGAAGCTCGTCTTCATGCAGCGGCACAACCGCTGAGCATGGGCTGGCCCGACCCGGTCGCGCTGGAGGGGCCGCACGCCCGGCTCGCGCCGCTGGCGCGCGAGCACCACGACGGCCTGTGCGAGGCCACGCGCGACGGCGAGCTGTGGCGGCTCTGGTACACGGCCGTCCCGTCGCCCGAGTCGATGGTGCGGGAGATCGAGCGCCGGCTCGGCCTGCAGGCTGCCGGCTCGATGCTGCCCTTCACCGTGTTCGACGCGGTCGGCCGCATCGTCGGCATGACGACCTACATGAACATCGACGCCGTGCACCGGCGTGTCGAGATCGGCAGCACCTGGTACGGGGCGAGCACGCAGCGCACCGCCCTCAACACGCAGTGCAAGCGGCTGTTGCTCGGCCATGCCTTCGACGCGCTCGGCTGCATCGCGGTCGAGTTCCGCACCCATCGCCTCAACACGCAGAGCCGGCGCGCGATCGAGCGCCTGGGCGCGCAGCTCGACGGCATCCTGCGGTCGCACCAGGTCAGCCCCAACGGCACGCTGCGCGACACCGCCGTCTACAGCATCACCGGCGCCGAGTGGCCGGCCGTGAAGGCCCACCTCGACTGGCAGCTCGCCAGGCCGCGGCCGACGCCCTCCGCGATCTGACCCCCCGGGCGGCGCGACGCTGCGCACCGCCTCCCCACGAGCCCTCCCGAAGACGACCGATGCCCAAGAAGAAGCCCTTCTCGATCGACGACCTGTGGCAGGTCGAGCGCCTCGGCGCCCCGAGTCTCGCGCCGGACGGCGCGCAGGCGGTGGCCGCGCTGACCTCGTCCTCGATGGACGACAACCGCACCAGCAGCTCGCTGTGGCTGCTGTCCACGCTCGGTGGCCGGCCGCGGCGGCTGACTTCCTGCGGCGACAAGGACGGCGCGCCGCGCTGGAGCCCCGACGGCCGCTGGATCGCCTTCACCGCACGGCGCGAGCAGGAGGGCCGCAAGGACGACGAGGCGCAGCTGTACCTGATCGCGCCCGACGGCGGCGAGGCCCGGCGCGCCGCCGAGGTCGCCACCGGCGTCGACGCCTTCCGCTGGTGCCCGGACGGCCGGCGGCTGCTGTTCGTGTCCTGGGTCCGGCCCGGGCTGAAGGGCGCCAAGGCGCAGGCCCGGGCGCACAAGGAGTTCAAGGAGCGCAAGGAGACCGGCTACGCCACCAGCGAGGCCCAGTACCGCCACTGGGACCGCAACCTGCCGATGGAGCGGGTGCCTCATCTGCACCTGCTCGAGCTCGGCCGCGACGGCACGGCCGCCAAGGTGCGCGACCTGTTCGAGGGCACCTCCTACGAGCTGACGCGCGCCGACCCCGACGCCCACCAGTTCGACGTCAGCCCCGACGGCCGCCGTGCCGTCTTCGCCTTCGACCCCGCCGCCGAGAAGCGGACCGACGGGCGCTTCGCGCTGGCCGAGGTCGAGCTCGGCAGCGGCCGCATCCGCATCGTCGCGCAGGACCCGGCGTGGGACTTCGGGCACCCGCGCTACAGCCCGGACGGGGATCGGATCGCCTTCACGGCCAGTCACCAGCAGGTCAAGCACACGATGCCCTCGCAGCTGGCCGTGCTCGACCGCGACAGCGGGCAGTGGGAGGTGGTCAGCGCCGAGTGGGACCACGAGGTGCACGCGCCGATCCACTGGGAGGACGACGGCCAGGCGGTGCTGTTCGTCGCCGAGCAGCGCGGCCGCTCGCACGTGTGGCGCTTCGACCTGCCCGACCGCCGCGCCGAGGTCGTCGCCCGCGGCGGCTGGGTCAGCGCCTTCGACAAGGCCGCCGGCACCCTGGTCGCGCTGACCGACAGCGCATCGCACCCGGCGCGGCTGTTCGCGCACCTGCCCGGGGCCGAGCCGCGGCGCCTGGAGACGTTCAACGATGCGCTGCTGGCCAGGTTCGACTTCGGCCAGGTCGAGGAGATGTGGATCCAGGGTGCGCGCGCAGCCGATGGCCCCGGCGAGGGCGACCCGGTGCAGGTATGGCTCGTCTACCCGCCGGGCTTCGACCGCCGCAAGAAGTACCCGCTGCTGCACAACATCCACGGCGGCCCGCACACCGGCCCGGGCGACAACTGGCACTACCGCTGGAACACGCAGGTGTTCGCGGCCCGCGGCTACGTCGTGGCCAGCGTCAACTACCACGGCAGCTCGGGCTTCGGCTTCGCGTTCAAGGACAGCATCACCCACCGCTGGGGCGCGCTCGAGCTGCAGGACGTGGAACGCGCCACCGACGTGCTGCTGAAGAAGCCGTGGATCGACGCGAAGCGCGTGTTCGCCGCCGGCGGCAGCTACGGCGGCTACATGGTGGCGTGGATGAACGGCCACGTCCCGGCCGGACGCTACAACGCCTACGTCTGCCACGCCGGCTGCTACGACTGGGTCGGGATGTTCGCCGACGACGCCTGGGCCTGGCACGCCAAGGAGCTGGGCGCCTGGTACTGGGACGACATGGCCAGGCCGCTCGCGCAGAGCCCGCATGCGTTCGCCGGCACGATGACCACTCCCACGCTGGTGATCCACGGCGCGCTCGACTACCGGGTGCCCGACGCGCAGGGCCTCGCCTACTACAACACGCTGAAGGCGCGCGGCGTCGATGCGCGGCTGCTCTGGTTCCCCGACGAGAACCACTGGGTCCTGAAGCCGCGCAACAGCCGCCTGTGGTACCAGGAGTTCTTCGGCTGGCTCGAGCGCCACGACCCGGCGCGACGGCCGGCCGCCAAGGGTGTGCGCCGCGCGCGCTGACGCGCGCGCTCCCCCCTGGTCCCGCCCTCGCCTGACCCCTCCCCGCTTTCCTCCTCTCTCTTCTCCCGATGCGCGCCGCCTTCTACCGACACACCGGCCCCGCGGCCGAGGTGCTGCAGCTCGGCGAACTGCCCACGCCCGAGCCGGGCCCAGGCGAGGTGCGGGTGCGCCTGGCCTCGTCCGGCGTCAACCCGTCGGACGTCAAGACGCGCGGCGGCTACCGCACGCCGGACCTGGCCTTCCCGCTGCTCGTGCCGCACAGCGACGGCGCCGGCACGATCGACGCCGTCGGCGCGGGCGTCGACCGCGCGCGCATCGGCGAGCGGGTGTGGGTCTGGAACGCCGCCTGGAAGCGTCCCTTCGGCACCGCGGCCGAGTACGTGACGCTGCCTTCGGAGCAGGCCGTGACCCTGCCGCCGGGCACCGGCTTCGACGCAGGCGCCTGCCTGGGCATCCCGGCGCTGACCGCGCTGCACGCGCTGCGCGTCGACGCCCACGACGGCGGTGTCGCCGGGCAGCGCGTGCTGGTGGCCGGAGGCGCCGGCGCGGTGGGCCACTACGCCGTGCAGATGGCGCGGCTGATGGGTGCCGCGCAGGTCATCGCCACCGTCGGCAGCACGGCCGGGGCGGAGATCGCGCTGGCCGCCGGCGCGCACGCCGCGATCGAACGCCGGCACGAGGACGTGGCGGCGCGGGTCGCCGCGCTCACGGGCGGCGCCGGCATCGACCGCGTCGTCGAGGTCGACCTGGCCGCCAACGCCGCGCTCGATCTCGCGCTGGTGCGGCCCGAAGGCCGCGTCGTCGTCTACGGCAGCGGCCAGCACGTCGCCGGCATCCCGTTCGGGCCGGCCATCCTGAAGAACGTGCGCTTCTCGTTCTTCATCGTCTACCAGCTCGGCACCGCCGACCGCGCCGCTGCGCTCGGCCAGCTCGGCGCGTGGCTGGAGGCCGGGGTGCTGCAGCACCGCATCGGGCCGCGGCTGCCGCTGGCCGGGATCGCCCGCGCGCACGAGATCGTCCAGGCCGGCGGCAGCCCCGGCAACGTCGTGCTCGAGATCGGCTGAGCGCGGCCGCCGGCCGCCCGGCCCGGCCGCGACGCCGAGCGATGCCCGATACTTGGGGCCTCGCGCCCGGGACGGGGCCATGCTGATCAACTTCTTCTACACACTGCGCGCGGCCAGGCTGCCGGTCTCGGTCAAGGAGTACCTGACGCTGCTGGAGGCCATCCGCGCCGGCGTCATCGGGCCCTCGGTCGACGAGTTCTACTTCCTCGCGCGCACCTCGCTGGTCAAGGACGAGGCCCAGTTCGACAGGTTCGACCGCGCCTTCGCGGCCTACTTCAAGGGCGTCGAGCTGCTCGCCGACTTCACGCAGGACGTGCCGCTCGAGTGGCTGCGCAAGACGCTCGAGCTCGAGCTCTCGCCCGAGGAGAAGGCCGCCATCGAGAAGATGGGCTGGGACGAGCTGATGGAGACGCTGAAGAAGCGCTTCGAGGAGCAGAAAGAGCGGCACGAGGGCGGCAACCGGATGATCGGCACCGGCGGCACCAGCCCGTTCGGCGCCTGGGGCTACAACCCGCAGGGCGTCCGCATCGGCCAGGACAAGGGCCGCAACCGCAGCGCGGTCAAGGTCTGGGACCAGCGCGCGTACAAGGACTACGACGACACCCGCGAGCTCGGCACGCGCAACATCAAGGTGGCGCTGCGGCGGCTGCGCCGCTTCGCGCGCGAGGGGGCCGAGGAGGAGCTCGACCTCGAGGACACGATCCACTCCACCGCCGCCAATGCCGGGCTGCTCGACATCCGGATGGTGCCCGAGCGCCACAACAAGGTGAAGGTGCTGCTGCTGATGGACGTCGGCGGCACGATGGACGAGCACATCCATCGCGTCGAGGAACTCTTCAGCGCCGCCAAGACCGAGTTCAAGCACCTCGAGTTCTACTACTTCCACAACTGCGTCTACGACTTCGTCTGGAAGAACAACCGGCGCCGCTTCAGCGAGAAGTTCGCGACTTGGGACCTCATCCGCAAGTACAACAAGGACTACAAGCTGGTGTTCGTCGGCGACGCGACGATGAGCCCGTACGAGATCCTCCAGCCCGGCGGCAGCGTCGAATACAACAACGAGGAGCCCGGCGCCGAGTGGCTGCAGCGCCTGACGCACGCCTTCCCGAAATACGCCTGGATCAACCCCGAGCCGCAGGGCGTCTGGGGCTACCGGCAGAGCATCGCCATCGTCCAGCAGCTGGTGAACCAGCGCATGTTCCCGCTCACCCTCGCGGGGCTCGAAGGGGCGATGCGGCTGCTGAGCAAATGAGGCCGCGCGGCGCGGCGTGCGCGCGTGCGGCGCGCCGCGCGGCCGTGGCGCTGGCCGGCGCGGCTGCCGTGGCGCTCGGCGGCTGCGCCGCGCTGGCCCCGGTCGGCGACGCTGCGGCACCGTCCGCATCCGGCGCGCAGACCGTCGTGGAGGCTGCGGTGCGGTCCGGCCTGCCGCCCGACCCGCGACCGGCCGGCGGTACCGCGACGGCGACCGCCTTCCCGGTGCAGCCGGGCGCACCGGCCGCGACGCCCACCGACGCAGCGGCGGGGCGCCCCGGTGCGGGCGAACTGCTGGCGGGCGCCGACGGCGCCATGGGGTCGGCCGCGCCGTCCGTGCCCGGCCTGCAGGTCGAAGTGATCGCGCCGGCGGGCCTCAAGGCGCTGCTCGAGCGCCACCTCGACATCGTGCGCCTGAACCGCCTCGCCCGCGGCGAGGTCGAGGGCAGCGAGTGGGGGCGACTCGCCGATGCGGCCCCGGCCCAGGTGCGCGACCTGCTCGCCACCGAGGGTCACTTCGCGCCGCAGGTGAGCGTCGAGCGCCTGCCAGGCGCCAGTGCGGCGCAGCCGGACCTCGTGCGGCTCGTGGTCGTGCCCGGGCCGCGCGCCCGCATCGCCCGCGTGACGCTGGCGGCCGAAGGCGACCTCGAGCGTGACGCGACGCGCGGCGAGGCCTACGCGCGCGACACGCTGGCCGCGTGGCGCGCGGCCTGGGCGCTGCCTGCCGGCGCCACCTTCCGCAACGCCGACTGGAACGACGCCAAGGCCAGCGCGCTGGCGCGGCTGCGCGCCAGCGGCTACGCCGCCGCGGCCTGGACCGGCACCGCGGCGCAGGTCGACCCGCAGCAGCACGAGGTGCGCATCTTCGTCGCCGTCGACAGCGGGCCGCTGTTCCGGCTCGGCTCGCTGCAGATCGAGGGCCTTGTCGCGCACGACGTGCAGACGGTGCGCGAGCTGTCGCTGGCACGCGCCGGCACACCAGTCACCGAGGCGCTGCTGCTCGACTTCCAGGAGCGGCTGCAGAAGGCCGGCCTGTTCGAGAGCGTGACCGTCGCCCTCGACACCGACCCGCAGGGCGCCGACGCCGCCCGCGTGCAGGTGCGGCTGCAGGAGGCGCCGCTGCAGGTCTGGACCTTCGGCGTGGGCGCCACCGCAAACACCGGCCTGCGCACCTCGGTGGAGCACGTGTACCGGCGGGTGTTCGGCTTTGCCGCCACGTCCCGCAACAAGGCGGAGTGGGGCCCGAAGCGCCAGAGCTGGGAGGGCGAGATCAGCACCCATCCGGGCCCGGGCCTCTACCGCAACCTCCTCGGCGGGGCGATCGAGCAGCTCGAGACCGGCAGCGACACGGTGTTGTCGCAGCGCCTGCGCGCGGGCCGCACGCAGGACCGCGGGCGGTTCGAGCAGCTCTACTTCGTCGAGGTCGAGCGCAGCAAGCGCGAGAGCGCGCTCGGCAAGGTCGTCACGGTGGCCAGCACGGTCAACTACCACGGCGTGTGGCGCGCCGTCGACGACGTGCTGCTCCCGACCGACGGGCTGACCTTCTCGGGCCAGGTCGGCCTCGGACGCTCCCACGGCAGCGGCTCGCCCACGGGTTCGTTCGCGCGCGCCTACGGTCGACTCACGGCCTACCGGCCGCTCGGCGCGTCGTGGTACGGCCAGGTCCGGGTCGAGCTCGGTCAGGTGTTCAAGCCGGCGGACGTGGCGGTGCCGGAGTCGCAGCGGTTCCGCGCCGGCGGCGACGAGTCGGTGCGCGGCTACGGCTACAAGGAACTCGGGCCCGTGACCGGCGGCGTGGTGGGCAGCGGCAACGTGCTGTTCACTTCCAGCCTCGAGCTGGCGCGCCCGTTCAGCGCCAACCTGCCTTCGGTGTGGGGCGCGGTGTTCGTCGACGCCGGCAACGCGGCGGACAGCGTCGGAAAGCTGCGCCCGGCACTCGGCTACGGCATCGGCGTGCGCTGGCGCAGCCCGGTCGGCCCGCTGCGGCTCGACTGGGCCTACGGACGCGAGGTGCGCTCGATGCGGGTGCACTTCAGCGTCGGCATCGCGTTCTAGCCGCGTCATGCAGCACCCAGACCAAGACCCCCCGGCAGCGGCGGCGCAACAGCGGCCGCAGTCACCCGCAACGGCAGGCAGCGGCGCGGCGGCGGCCGCGGACCTGGTACCGCACCCCGCCGCACGGCCGGCGCCGCTGGCCGCGGCGCTGCGGCTGCTGCTGCCGCTGGGCGTGGTGCTGTTGCTGGCCGCCGTCGTGCTGGGGGCGGTGGCGGCCGGGCTGCGCTGGGCCGCAGGCAGCGAGGCCGGCACGCGCCGAGTGCTGTCGCTGGTGCTGGGGCTCGAGGTGCAGGGGCTGCAGGGGGCGCTGGTTGGCGGCACCCTGCGTGCCGAGCGCCTGCGGCTGCGCTGGAGTGGCGGCAACGCGGGCCTCGAGGTCGAGGGGCTCGAGCTCGGCGGAATCCGCTGGCAGCTCGGCCCGCAACCAGGGCAGCCGGGGGTCTGGCTCGCGCTGGACGTGGCCCGCGCCGAGGCGCGTCGGCTGCACGTCGACACCGGGCCGCCGGCCCCGCGCCGCAGCATCACGGTGCCCGACATGGTCGTCCCGGTGGCGGTCCGCGTGGCGGCCGCATCGCTGGCCGAACTGGTGATCGACGACGCACCGCCGCTGCTCGGCCTCGGGCTCACCGGGTTCGCGTTCGACGGTCGCCGCGGGCAGGGCCTGGCCGTGGCCGCGGCGCACGCCAGCGGGCACGGCCTGCGCTTGGAGGCCTCAGCGCGCATCGCCAACCAGGCCCCGCATGCGGTCGATGCGCGCGCCACCGTCACGCCGACGGCCGCCGTCGGCGCCGTCCCGCCCTGGGCCGCGGTGGCGCGGGCGAGCGGCCCGCTGGCGACGCTGGACGTCGTCGCCACGCTGCGCGGGCGGCCGCGCGACGGCGCCGCGGCGCCGCAGCTCGACCTCGAGGCGCGCATCCGGCCGCTCGACCCCTGGCCGCTGGCGACGCTGCGCGCGCGCACCGACGCACTGGACCTGTCGACGCTGTGGCCCGGTGCGCCGCGCACCGCGCTCGGCGGGCGCGTCGACGTGCGCGCCCCCGCTGCCGACGCCCCGGTGGCGGGCAGCGTCACCCTGGCCAACGCGCGCCCGGGCCGCTGGGACGAAGGCCGGCTGCCCGTGGCCGCGCTCGAGCTCGAGCTGGCCGGGCGCCTCGACCAGCGCGACCGCGTCGAGGCCGCGCGGCTGGTGGCACAACTCGCCGACACGCGCGGCGCGGCCGGACGCGTGGAAGGCCGGGCGCGCTGGGAGGGTCATGCACTGGCGCTCGACGCGCGGCTTGTCGGCGTGGCGCCGCAGCGGCTGGACGGCCGTGCCGCGGCGATGACGCTGTCCGGGCCGCTGCAGGCACGCCTCGAGGGCGTGCCCTCGCCCGACCCGGCTGCGGGCCCCGCGCCGCCCTGGCAGGCGGCGCTGGAGGCCGAGCTCGAAGGCCGACTGGACGGCACGCCGACCGCCGTGCGCGTGGCGACGACGCTGCGAGCCCGCGACGGCCGGCTCGAGCTGCCGCGGCTTCTGGCCACGGCGGGCAGCGCCCGCGCCGGGATCGAGGCGACGCTCGACCGCGTGAGCGCGCCCGCCGCAGGCGCGGCCGCGGCGGTGTGGCGGCTGCGCAGCGCCGGCACGTTGCGCAGCTTCGATCCCCTGCCCTGGTGGCCAGGCGCCGCGGGCGGCGCCTGGCGCAAGGGGCCCCACCGCCTCAACGCCGACTGGCAGGTCGACCTGCGGCTGCCTGCGGCAGCAGCACGCCTCGCGCCCCTCGCCTGGTTGCCGAGTCTGGCCGGCAACGGCAGGCTGCGGCTGAACGACTCGCTGCTGGCCGGCGTGCCGCTCGTCGCCGATGTCGACCTCGACTACGGCACCGGCGCCGGCAGCGGCCGCGGCCGCGTTGGCGCCACGGTCGACCTCGGTGGCAACCAGCTGTCGCTGGCCGGCAGCGGCCAGCCCGGCGGCAACGGCGAGGACGACCGTTGGCGCCTGGAGGTGCAGGCGCCGCGGCTGGCCGCGCTGGCGCCACTGACGCGGCTGCACCCGGCGCTGGACGACTGGGTGCCCCGGCAGGGCCGCGCCAACGGCACGCTGGTGGCCGAAGGCCGCTGGCCGCGCCTGGCCACCGAGGGTCGCGCCAGCGTCGAGCAGCTGCAGGCGGGCACGCTGTCCCTGCAGCGCGGCGAACTGCGCTGGGCGCTGCGGCTGGATCAACGGGAAGCCCAGGCGCCGCTGGCATTGAGCGCCGACGTCGCCGGCCTGGCGCTGGCCGGCCAGCGCGCGGACCGGCTGGTGGCCGATCTGCGCGGGACGCTGGGCTCGCACCGGATCGAGCTCGACGGTGAGCTGCCGGTGGCGCTGGCGCCGCCGCTGGACCGCCTGTTCGGCCTCGCGCCCCACGACGGCACGCGTGTGCAGCTGCGGGCCGACGGCCGCTGGCAGCCCGCGGACGGCGGCGGTGCCCGCTGGGCTGCGCACGTCGAGCAGCTGTCGATCGGCACGCGCGAGGCCGGCAAGCCGGCGCCTGCCGGCGCCTGGTTCGACGCACGCGGGCTGCGCGCCGAGCTGCAGTTCGACCACCTGGGCGCGCTGGCCGCGCTGCGCGCGGATCCGGGCCGGGTCCGGCTGGCCGACGGCATCGTGCTGCGCTGGGACGCGGTGCAGGCCGACCTGACGCGGCCGCGCGCCGACTTCGAGCTGCGTGCCGACATCGAGCCGTTCGCGCTGGCTCCGCTGCTCGCCCGCGTGCAGCCCGACATGGGCTGGCGCGGCGACTTGACGCTCGCTGCCCGCGTGGCGATCAAGGCCGCCGAGCGCTTCGAGGCCGACCTCGTGTTCGAGCGCGGCGGCGGTGACCTGCAGCTCGAGGGCGGCGACGGATCGCAGCCGTTCGGGCTGTCACAGTTCCGGCTCGCGCTGACCGCACGCGATGGCGTGTGGGACTTCGTGCCGCAGTTCAGTGGCCGCAGCCTCGGCGAGATCCGCGGTGGCGTGCGCGCCCGCACCGATCCGGCGGCACGCTGGCCCGGCGCGGACGCGCCGATCGACGGCCGGATCCAGGCCCGCGTCGCCGACATCGGCATCTGGAGCGCCTGGGTGCCGCCGGGCTGGCGGCTGGCCGGCGAGCTGCGCACGTCGGCCAGCGTCGGCGGCCGTCTCGGCGCCCCCACCTACACCGGCGAGCTGACCGGCAGCGGCATCGGCGTGCGCAGCCTGCTGCAGGGCGTCAACGTCAGCGATGGCCAGCTGCGCGTGCGGCTGGACGGCGACAGCGCGCGCATCGAGCAGGCCAGTGCGCGCGGTGGCGATGGCCGCGTCACCGTGACCGGCGGCGCGCTGCTGGGCAGCAGCCCGAGCGCGCAGCTGCAGCTGGTGGCCGAGCGCTTCAGGTTGATCGGCCGCGTCGACCGCCAGCTCACGGCCAGCGGGCGCGCCGACCTGGTGCTGAGCCAGGACGCGGGCAGGCTGGAGGGCGCCTTCCGCGTCGACGAGGGCTTCTTCGACGTCGGCAAGGCCGATGCGCCGGCGCTCGCCGACGACGTCATCGTCGGCGAGCGCCCGCTCGAGGGCGCCACCGGCGCCGAGCCGAGCCCGCGGGCGCGGCGCGCCTTCTCGATGCAGGTCGCAGTCGACCTCGGCGAGCAGTTGCTGGTGCGCGGCCACGGGCTGGACACCCGGCTGGCCGGGAGCCTGCGCATCACGAACCCCGCCGGCCGGCTGGCCGTGAACGGTGCGATCGATGCGCGCAGCGGCACCTACGCCGCCTACGCGCAGAAGCTGGAGATCGCGCGCGGGACCGTGACCTTCCAGGGCCCGCCGGACAACCCGCGGCTGGACGTGCTGGCCGTGCGCCCGAACATCGACCAGCGCGTCGGCGTGCTGATCAGTGGAAGCGCGCTGGCGCCGCGGGTGCGGCTGTGGTCCGAGCCCGACCTGCCCGACCAGGACAAGCTGTCGTGGCTGATGCTCGGCCGCGCCAGCGGGGGCCTGGGGCGCAACGACATGGCGTTGCTGCAGCGCGCGGCGCTGGCGCTGCTGGCCGGCGAGGGCACCGCGCCGACGGACGCGCTGCTCAAGCAACTGGGCATCGACGAGCTGACCGTGGCGCAGCGCGAGGGCGACGTGCGCGACACCGTGATCACGCTGGGCAAGCAGCTCTCGCGGCGCTGGTTCGTCGGCTACGAGCGCGGCGTCAACGCCACCACGGGCACCTGGCAGCTGATCTACCGCGCCGCGCAGCGGCTCACCGTGCGCGCGCAGAGCGGGTTGGAGAACTCGCTCGACGTGATCTGGGTCTGGCGGCTGCAGGAGACGCCCGCCGGCGCCAGCGTGCCAAAATCCGCTCCCGCCCTGGCGCGCTGAAGTGCGGCCGCGGCGGGCGCACTCCCGCCGTAGTTCAACGGATAGAACGGGCGCCTCCTAAGCGCCAGATACAGGTTCGATTCCTGTCGGGGGGGCCATCCATGTGCTCGCCAGCATTTGCCGGCCTCCGCTTGCAGCCCGATTCCCTAAAGAAATCAAAGTCTTAGCGTTCGCAGGCGTCCGTTAGGGTGTGCCAGGATCCGAGGGGCGTGGGGCACAAACTGGGGGAATCGGTTTCGAGGGCTGGGGGCACAGGCGCCGGGGGCACGGCGCCCCGGGGGAATCCGCTCGGGAGCCGCCGTGCCGCCAGCCGGCCGCCCGGAGGGCTCCCTGTCGATTTCGCGGCGTTGCGCACGAGGCGACGCGTCGGGTGCGCACCGGGCCACGCCCGAGGCGGGGCCTAATCGCCGCGGCCTGCGCGGCCTACGCGGCCGATCGCGCGCCGCAGCCCGCCGCGCAGCGAGTGCTGCAGCGCCTGCCACCGGTTCTCGGCAACGCCGGCCCCTGCGGCCTCCGGCGCCTGCAGGTGCTGGCGCAGCCGCTGCAGCTCGAGCACTACCTCGGGCGCGAACCCGTGCCGTCCACCGCGACGGTCGTGCAGCAGGTCGTCCAGCAGCGCCCCGGTGCGCTGGCGGTCTTGCCAGCCGAAGGCGACGCGGTTGGCCAGCCGCGGGTGGCGTTCGCACAGGTGCAGCGGCCACACCCCTCGCGGCAACCCGCGCAGCCAGCGCCGGGCCGTCCCGCTGAGGGCCCGGTCGCACTCGCGCGGCGCATGGCGCACGGCGCCCCAGCGCGGGGCGCCAGGGTCGGACACCCCGGCGGCAAGCAGGCTCTCGAACATCGCGACTCCCGGTCTCCGCGGCAACCCGGCTGCGGCTTCGGTCGCAGTGTCGGCCCGGCGCGGCGCGGGCGCCAAGCGCGCGGACGCGGGGTGCGACGGCCGGCGGGCGCCGCCGCGCGCAAAGGCGTGCACGCCTTCACGGTCGGGAGGTTCAGCGCGCGCGGATCGCCCGGCTCAGCAGCACCACCGGGAGCAGGCCGACGGCCACGATCGCCAGCGACGGCAACGCGGCCTCGGCGAGCCGCTCGTCGCGGGCGAACTGGTAGGCGACGACCGCCAGCGTGTCGCTGCCGAAGGGGCGCAGCACCAGCGTGGCGGGCAGTTCCTTCATGACGTCGACGAAGACCAGCAGCGCGGCGGCGAAGGCCGAGCGTCGCATCAACGGCAGGTGCAGCCGCGCGAACACCCGCGCCGGGCTGGTGCCCAGCAGCCGCGCCGTCTCGTCGATGCTCAGCGGCACGCGGGCGTAGCCCGCTTCCACCGACTGCAGGGCGACGGCCGAGAACCGCGTCAGGCAGGCGTAGACCAGGCCGGCCAGCGTGCCGGTCGCCAGCGCGGCCAGGCCGGCGTCGGGCCAGCGCGCCTGCACCCAGCCCACCGGCAGCAGCACGCCGACGGCGATGACCGCGCCGGGCACCGCGTAGCCGAGCGACAGCATCCGCGCGGCCCCGCCCAGCAGTGCTCCAGGGCGGCTGCGCAGCGCGAAGCCGAGCGCCAGCGCCAGCAGCGTCGCCAGCAGCGCGGCCGTCCCCGCCAGCTGCAGGCTCGCCAGCGCCCACTGCTCGAAGCGCGCCAGCGGCAGGCCGAACTCCGAACCCCGGGCCTCCTGCCACAGCAGCCGCAGCAGCCAGAGCACCGGAAGCACGAAGCCCAGGGCCACCGGCAGCGCGCAGGCCAGCCATGCCGCCACCGCGGCGCCGCCGTGCAGAACGACCGGCCGTGCCTCGGCCGAGTGCTGCGGACCGGCGCGGCTGGCCGCCCAGCGCAACCGGCGTTGCGCGGCGCGCTCGGCCAGCAGCAGCAACGCCACCACCAGCAGCAGCACCGAGGCCAGCTGGGCCGCGGCCACCGCGTCGTTCATCACCAGCCAGGCCCGGTAGATGCCGGTGCTGAAGGTGCTGAGGCCGAAGTACGAGCCGACGCCGTAGTCGGCCAGCACCTCCATCAGCGCCAGCGCGGTGCCCGCCGCCAGCGCCGGGCGGGCCATCGGCAGCGCGACCTCGCGCACGCGCCGCACCAGCGGCGCACCGAGCAGCCGCGCGGCCTCCATCATCTGCACCGCGCGCTCGGCCAGGGCCGCGCGCGCCAGCAGGTAGACGTAGGGATAGAGGCACAGCACGAACAGCAGCGCCGCGCCCCAGGCGTTGCGGGGGTCGGGCCACAGCGCGCCGCGCCAGCCGAAGGCATCGCGCAGCGCGGACTGGATCGGGCCCGCGAACTGCAGCGCGTCGGTCCAGGCGTAGGCCAGCACGTAGGCCGGCATGGCCAGCGGCAGCAGCAGCGCCCACTCGAAGACGCGGCGGCCGGGGAAATCGGTCAGCGCCACCAGCGATGCGGTCAACGCGCCCACCAGCATCACGCCCAGCGCCACCGCCGCCGCCAGCAGCGCCGATTGCAGCGCATACTCGGGCAGCACGGTGGCAGCCTGATGGCGCAGCACGGCCCAGGCCGCAGCGTCGAAGGCGAACCAGGCGCCCAGCACGCCGAGCACCGGCAGCGCCAGCGCCAGGCACAGCGCGGTCAGCAGCGCGCGCATCGCCAGGCGGCGGCGCCGCCCCAGCCGGCCCACCCCCGCCACCCCAGGCTCGCGGCCCCGCCTGCAGCAAGGCGAACTCGCGGAATGCGAACCATTTTCATCCTCGCATTATGATCGAGGCATGTTCCTCGAACTGGCTTCGGTCTCGCTGCGCTATCCCCGGGCTGCTGCCGGCCGCGCCGCCGTCGATGGCGTGTCGCTCGGGCTGGCCGCCGGGGAGATCGGCGTGCTGATCGGGCCCTCGGGTTGCGGCAAGACTTCGCTGCTGCGCGCGGTGGCGGGCCTGGAGCGGCTGCAGGGCGGGCGCATCGCCATCGAGGGCGAGGTGCTGTCAGACGCCGCCGCCGGTGTGCACGTCGCCCCGGAGCGGCGGCGCGTGGGCATGGTGTTCCAGGACTACGCGCTGTTCCCGCACCTGCCGGTGGCCGAGAACGTGGCCTTCGGCATTGCCGGCTGGCCGCGTGCGGAGCGCGAGGCCCGCGTGCAGCAGATGCTTGAGCTCGTGGGTCTGGCCCACGCCGGCCGGCGCGCGCCGCACCAGCTGTCCGGCGGTCAGCAGCAGCGCGTGGCGCTGGCGCGCGCGCTGGCCCCGCGGCCGCGGCTGCTGCTGCTGGACGAGCCCTTCTCCAGCCTGGACGTCGACCTGCGGGAGCGGCTGGCGCAGGAGGTGCGCGCCATCCTGAAGGACAGCGGCACGACCGCCCTGCTCGTCACGCACGACCAGTTCGAGGCCTTCGCGGTGGGCGACCGCATCGGCGTGATGAACCGCGGCCGCCTAGAGCAGTGGGACGACGCCTATGCGCTGTACCACCGGCCGCTGACGCGCTTCGTCGCGGGCTTCATCGGCCACGGCGTGTTCACGCCGGCGCGGATCGTGCAGTGCGAGCACGGCCAGTGCGTGCAGACGCCGCTGGGCGAGCTGCACGAGGTCGACAACTGCCCCATGCCCGACGCCTACCCGGCCGGCGAATGCGACGTGCTGCTGCGCGCCGACGACATCCTGCACGACGACGCCAGCCCGGTGAAGGCGCTGATCGAGCGCAAGTCGTTCCGCGGCTCGGAGTTCCTCTACACCCTGCGCCTGCCCAGCGGCGAGCGGGTGCTGGCCCACGTGCCGTCGCACCACGACCACCAGCTTGGCGAGTGGATCGGGATCCGCCCCGCGGTCGACCACGTCGTCACCTTCTCGCGCGAGGCGGCTTAGCGCCCGGCCCGGGTCGGCGGCGACGCGCGCCCGCCAAGCCCCACCGGATCGCGAGCCGCCGCAGGATCGCGAGCCGCCGCAACCGCCGGCCGCCCAACCGGGTGCGCCATCCGTGGCGGAACCGGTCTCCCTGCGCGCGATGCAACGGCCGACCCGGTCCTATACTGCGAGTCTGCGAAGGCCCCGGTTCCACGGTGGCTGGAAAGGCGCGTCCGAGATGGGTTCGAAGCTGAAGGTAGCCGGCCTGCTGGCCATCGGCGCCGTGGCGGGCGCGCTGACGACGATGCAGCTCACCGCGGTGGCACGCAGCTCGCTGGCGCCACTGCCGCTCGAAGAGCTGCAGCAGCTCGCGGCGGTGTTCAGCATCGTCAAGTCAGAGTACGTCGAGGCGGTCGACGAGAAGAAGCTGATCTCCGATGCCATCTCCGGGATGGTCGGCGGCCTCGACCCGCACTCCCAGTACTTCGACCGCAAGAGTTTCCGCGAATTCCGCGAGAACACCGGCGGCAAGTTCGTCGGCATCGGCATCGAGATGGGCATGGAGGACGGCGTCGTCCGGGTCGTCTCGCCGATCGAGGGCAGCCCGGCGTTCCGTGCCGGGCTCAAGCCGGGCGACCTGATCACGCGCATCGACGACACGCCGGTCAAGGGCCTGTCGGTCGACCAGGCGGTGCGGCGCATGCGCGGCGAGCCGAACACCAAGGTCAACCTGACCGTGTTCCGCAAGTCCGAGAGCCGCACCTTCCCGGTGACCATCGTGCGCGAGGAAATCCGCATGCAGAGCGTGCGGGCGCGCATGGTGGAGCCGGGCTACGGCTGGGTGCGGGTGAGCCAATTCCAGGACCGCACGGTCGACGACTTCGTCCGCAAGGTGGGTGAGCTGTACCAGCAGGACCCCAACCTGAAGGGCCTGGTGCTCGACCTGCGCAACGACCCTGGCGGCCTGCTCGACGGCGCGATCGCGCTGTCGGCAGCGTTCCTGCCCGACGACGTCGTGGTCGTCACCACCAACGGCCAGCTGCCCGAGTCACGCGCCACCTTCCGCGCGAGCCCGGAGTTCTACACGCGCCGCGGCGGCCCCGACCCGCTGAAGCGGCTGCCGGCGGCATTGAAGAAGGTGCCCCTCGTCGTGCTGGTCAACGAGGGCTCGGCCTCGGCCAGCGAGATCGTGGCCGGCGCGTTGCAGGACCACAAGCGCGCCACGATCATGGGCGCGCAGACCTTCGGGAAGGGCTCGGTGCAGACCGTGCGGCCGCTGTCGCCGGAGACGGCCGTCAAGCTCACCACCGCGCGCTACTACACGCCTGCCGGCAAGGCGATCCAGGCCAAGGGCATCGTGCCCGACGTGTTCCTCGACGAGACCGCCGAGGGCAACGTGTTCGCCGCGCTGCGCACGCGCGAGGCCGACCTCGAAAAGCACCTGAGCGGCGCCGACGAGAAGAAGGACCCCGAGCGCGACAAGGCGCGCGAGGAGGCGCGGCGCAAGCTCGAGGAACAGATGGCGCGCAGCAAGGAGCCGCCCAAGCCGCTGCCCGAGTTCGGCAGCGCGGAAGACTGGCCGCTGCAGCAGGCGCTGAACCAGCTGCGGGGCCTGCCGGTCGTGGCGAGCAAGACCGCCGCCGAGCGCAAGGCCGAAGCCACCCCTGCCAAGTAGCCGCGGGCCGGCACGCCGCCGGCACCGCCCCGTACGCAGCCGGCCGCCCCACCGGACCGGGATCGGCCGCGCCCGCCACCGAGCCTGCCGCATGGAAACCAAGCCGCACCCGTCGCTCACCGAGCGCAACTTCCCGAGCGCGGAGCAGGAAGCCGCAGCAGCCGCACGGGCGGCTGCCGTGCAGGCCGCGGCTGCGCGCTACGCCGGGCCCGGCAGCGCCTACCGGCTCGCCTTCGCCGACACCGACTTCCTGCTGCGCGAGGAACTGCGCCCGGTGCGCATGCAGCTCGAGCTGCTCAAGCCCGAGCTGATCCAGCAGGAACACGGCATCGAGTCGACGATCGTGATCTTCGGCAGCGCGCGGATCCTGCCGCCCGAGGACGCCGCGGGCGCCCTCGAGGCGGCGCGCGCCGCCGACGACGCGGCCGCCCTGCGGCGGGCCGAGAACGCGGTCGCGATGAGCGCGTACTACACCGAGGCACGCCGCTTCGCGGCGTTGGTGACGGAGCGCTCGCGGGCGCACGCCACGCCGATCTACGTCGTCACCGGCGGCGGCCCCGGCATCATGGAGGCCGGCAACCGCGGCGCGCACGACGTCGGCGGCAAGAGCATCGGGCTGAACATCGTGCTGCCGCACGAACAGGCGCCCAACCCGTACATCACGCCCGAGCTGTGCTTCCAGTTCCACTACTTCGCGCTGCGCAAGATGCACTTCGTGATGCGCAGCATCGCGCTGGTGTGCTTCCCCGGCGGCTTCGGCACGCTGGACGAGCTGTTCGAGACGCTGACGCTGATCCAGACCGGCAAGAGCCGGGCGCGGCCGATCCTGCTGTTCGGGCGCCGCTTCTGGGAGCGCCTGATCGACCTGCCGCACCTGGTGGACACCGGCATGATCCACGCCGACGACGTCGGGCTGATCCGCTACGTCGAGACCGCGGAGGAGGCCTGGCAGGCGCTGGCCCTGCACTACGGCTTCGACAACGGCACGCGCGCAAAGCCCGCGACCGGCCCGGCGGCGTGAAGCGATGGACAGCCCCCGCATCAGCCTGATCGGCGCGCCCACCGACGTCGGTGCGGGCACGCGCGGCGCGAGCATGGGCCCCGAGGCGCTGCGCGTGGCGCAGCTGCAGCCGATGCTCGAGGCGCACGGCCTGGAGGTCGCCGACCGCGGCAACCTCGCCGGCCCGGCCAACCCGTGGCGCCCGCCGGTGGACGGCTACCGGCACCTGCCGGAGGTCGTGGCCTGGAACCGCGCGGTGCACGACGCGGTGCTCGCCGAGCTGCGGCTCGGCCGGCTGCCGATCCTGCTGGGCGGCGACCACAGCCTGGCGGTGGGCAGCATCGGCGCCGTGGCACGCCATTGCCGCGAGGCCGGGCGCAAGCTGCGCGTGCTGTGGCTGGACGCCCACGCCGACTTCAACACCAGCGAGCTCACGCCGAGCGGCAATCTGCACGGCATGCCGGTGGCCTGCCTGTGCGGCCACGGGCCGCGCGAGCTGGTCGAGCTCGGCGCCGGCCCGGGCCACGCCGGCACCGCGCTGCACCCGCGCCAGGTGCGCCAGATCGGCATCCGCAGCGTCGACCCCGGCGAGAAACGCTTCGTCCACCAGCAGGGCCTCGAGGTGTTCGACATGCGCTACATCGACGAGCAGGGCATGCGGCACGCGATGGAACTGGCGCTGGCCACGCTCGACGCCGGCACTCACCTGCACGTCAGCTTCGATGTCGACTTCCTCGACCCGGACATCGCCCCCGGCGTGGGCACCACCGTGCGCGGGGGCCCCACGTACCGCGAGGCGCAGCTGTGCATGGAGATGATCGCCGACAGCGGCCGGCTGGGCAGCCTCGACGTGATGGAGCTCAACCCGGCACTGGACGACCGCAACCGCACGGCGCTGCTGGCGGTCGACCTGATCGAGAGCCTGTTCGGCAAGAGCACGCTGATGCGGGCCGCCTGAGCGCGGCTTTCGCCGGCGTGGGCAGAGCGGGCCCAACCCGCCGGGCGTCCTGGACAGGACGCAGCCCTGCCGACAACGGCGGCCACGGCTGCAGGCTCGGCATCCCGGACCCTGACACCTCCGATCGCTTCATCCACAAGCCCTGCAGGGGCAAATGCGGTCGTTTTCCTCGTTTCGTCGCCTCAACGGCGGGCGCGGCGCTCCGTAAATTGTCATGGTCAAAACCCGCCGCGCAGCCAGGGCTCGCGCAGGCGCGCCATCGAACAAGGAGATCCCCGTGCACTCGCAGTCCCGCTACACGCTGGCGCAGAAGCTCTACGGCGCCTGCACCGTGCTCGTCATCGCGCTGGCCGGCCTGGCCGTCACCGTCTGGGCCCTGATGAGCCAGCAGGCCACGCTCACCGCCTCGGTCGAGAACAGCCGTGTGCCGCAGTTGCAGCGCATCGCCGAGATCGAGCTCAACGTCACGCGCGCCTCGCTGCAGCTGCGCCACGCGATCCTCGCGCGCACGCCGGACGAGCAGTCCGCCGCGCTGTCGGACGTGCTGGCCAAGAAGCAGCTGGTCGAGGCCCGGCTGGAGGAGTTCGGCAAGGCGCAGTTCACCCCCGAGGGCAAGGCCGCGTTCACGCCGATGCCGGCGCTGATGCGCGAGTTCTGGGAGATCGGCGGCCAGAACGTGCGACTGATCCAGGAGGGCCGCAAGGCCGAGGCCTTCGCGTTCCTGGTCGACCGCACCATCGGCGCGCGCAACGCGCTGCTCGCCCCGCTGGCGCGCGAGAAGGAGCGCCAGGGCCAACAACTGGCGGCCGAGCTGGGCGGCGTGCGCTCCGAGGCGGTGTTCGCGCGCAACCTGGTCGTGGGCCTCGCGCTGGTGGTGTCGGCCGGCATGTTCGGCCTGGCGGTCTGGCTGGTGCGGGTGATGCGCCAGCTCGGCGGTGAGCCCGGCGAATTGAAGATGACCGCCGACGCGGTCGCCTCGGGCGACCTCGCGGTCACGATCCCGGTGCGCGCCGGCGACAGCGCCAGCGTGATGGCCGCGATGGCCCGGATGCGGGATCAGCTCGCGCAGACGGTCCGTCTGGTGCGGCAAAACGCCGAGAGCGTGGCCACCGCGAGCGCGGAGATCGCCAATGGCAACGCCGACCTGTCCAGCCGCACCGAGCAGCAGGCCAGCTCGCTGCAGCAGACCGCCGCGTCGATGGAGCAGCTCGGTGCCACGGTGCGGCAGAACGCCGACAACGCGCGCCAGGCCAACCAGCTCGCTTCCAACTCCTCGGAGGTGGCGCAGCAGGGCGGCACGATGGTCCGCGAGGTCGTCGAGACGATGCGCGGCATCAACGAGAGCAGCCGCCGCATCGCCGACATCATCGGCGTGATCGACGGCATCGCGTTCCAGACCAACATCCTGGCGCTGAACGCCGCGGTCGAGGCGGCGCGTGCCGGCGAACAGGGTCGCGGGTTCGCGGTCGTGGCCGGCGAGGTGCGCACCCTGGCCCAGCGCAGCGCCGAGGCCGCGCGCGAGATCAAGGCGCTGATCGGCACCAGCGTCGAGCGCGTGGAACAGGGCAGCGCCCTGGTCGACCGCACCGGCACCACGATGCAGGAGATCGTGCAGTCGATCGCGCGCGTCTCCGACATCGTCGCCGAGATCACGTCGGCCAGCGTCGAGCAGAGCCAGGGCGTGCACCAGGTCGGGCAGGCGGTGCAGCAGATGGACCAGGTGACGCAGCAGAACGCCGCGCTGGTCGAGGAGAGCGCGGCCGCCGCCGCGAGCCTGCGGCAGCAGGCGCAGCAGCTGGTGCAGTCGGTGTCGTCGTTCAGGCTCGCCTGAGGGGCGGCCGGTCCGGGCGGCGGCGTCACACGACGGGCGGGCGGGTCACCCTGCAGGGGCGGCCCGGGCCGTCCAGTCACGCCAAGGGCGGCCCGGGCCTCCCTGTTACCCGAAGGGCGCCCCGGGCGCCGCGGGCCGCCCGGTGCACTCCTCGAACACACGGGCCCGGCAGCGCGCGCAGACCTCGGGGTCGAGTGCGGGCACGATGGCCGCGATCGCGCTGCGCTTGTCCGCGAAGACGTGCCCCTCGCCCAGCCGCGCCGCGAAGCCGCTGCGCCGCCAGGCTTCGAGCACCTCAGGGCGCGGGCGGTGGAAGTACAGGCCGCCGCCGAGCGCGGCACGCTCGTGCCGCTCGTGCTCCCACAGCGCGGCGCCTGCCGCGTCGATGAAGTTCATGCTCTTGGCCATCACCAGCAGGTGGCGCGGCGCATCGGGGCCGCTGCGCAACGCGCGCAGTTGCTCGGCCACGTGGGCCTCGGCGCCGAACCACACCGACCCCTCCATGCGCAGCAGCTTGAGCTGGGGGCACTCCGGCGCGCCCGGCTCCAGCACGACGAACGGCCGCGCGGCGGCCGGCTGCCCGGTCGCCGGCGGCGGGGCTGCGAAGCCCATCGTCCGCATCGCCGGGTGCGCGGTGCGGTGCAGGTAGAGCAGCAGCGACGCGGCCACGCCGGCCAGCACCGCCTGCTCGAGCGGCAGCACCAGCATGGCCAGCGCCGTGCCGGCGGCCACCGCGGCCTCGCGGCGGTCGAGCCGCCAGAGGTCGCTCCACGCCGTTCGGTCCACCAGCGCCGCGGCCACCAACAGCAGCACGCCCGCGATGGCCGCCATCGGCAGCAGGGCGATCCAGCCCGCCGCCAGCGCCGCCAGCGCCAGCAGCAGCAGCGCCGCCAGCACGCCGCCGCGGCGCGTGCGGCCGCCGGCCTCCACGTACGGCAGCGAGCGGTTCAGCGAGCCGCAGGCCACGAAGCACGAAAAGAGCGAGCCCGCGGTGTTGGCCAGGCCCTGGCCGAGGCACTCGCGGTTGAGGTCGAGCGGGTCGCCCGAGCGCCGCGCCAGCGCCTTGGCGATCGCCGCCGACTGGCCGAGGCCCACCACCGTCAGCGCCAGTGCAATCGGCAGCAGGCGGCCGATCTCCTCCAAGTCGGGCTCGGGCCAGGCTGGCAAGGGCCAGGGCGCTGGCAGCGTGCCCACGCGTGACAGCGCCTCCCGGCCCGGGATGGCGAGGCTGGCCACCGTGGCCCCGGCCAGCGCCAGCAGCAGCGTGGGGCCGCGCGGCCACAGCCGGCGCAGCAGCAGCGCCAGCGCGACGGTCAGCGCACCCACCGCGACCGAGGCGCCCTGGACCGCCGGCGCGCCGACCTCCCAGGCGCGCGCCAGCGGCATCGAGAACGACCAGCCGAGCAGGCCCTTGGCCCCCTGCAGCGCGATCAGCACGGCCGCACCGCTCAGGAAGCCGAGCAGCACCGACGGCGCGATGAAGTTGGCCAGGCTGCCCAGCCGCAGCAGCGCCAGCGCAAGCTGCACCAGGCCCGTGAGCAGCGTGACGACCAGCACCAGCCGCAGGTACTCGGGGCTGCCCGCAGCCGCCAGCGGGGCCAGCGACGCGGCCAGCGCGAGCGACAGCGCGTTGGTGGGCCCCGTGAGCACCTGCCGGCTCGATCCGGCCAGCGCGGCCACGAGGCCGCAGACGATGGCGGTGTTGATCCCCCACGCCGGCGGCACGCCCGCCAGCGCCGCGAACGCCAGCCCCTGCGGCAGCGCCAGCACCGCAGCGAGCAACGCCGCCGCGGCCTCGGTGCGCCAGGCAGGTCGGGCGGGCGGCGCGGACATGCCGGCGAGCGTAGCACCCGCGCCACGGGAAGCCGGAGTTCGCCAGCCGCACTGCCGTCCGCGCGCCGCGCTGCTGGCAGACTGCAGCCCAAGGCCCACGCCCTGCCCGCCCTGCCCGTCCCTTCGGCACCGCCCGCGCCGCCCGCACGCACCCCATGAACGACCCTCGCCCGCTGCTGGTCGGCGTGTCCGCCCGCATCTACTACCCCGGTTCGCACGGGCCGCTGCCCGGAGTCTTCACCAAGACGCTGCACTACCTGGAGCAGAGCGTGGCGCACTGGGTGCTGTCGGGGCACGCGATGGCCGTGATGATCCCGGCCGTCACCAAGGACAGCCTCGTGCTGCGCAGCGACCTCGACCTCGACGACTACGCTGCCGCCCTCGACGGGCTGCTGCTGCAGGGGGGCAACGACGTCGCGCCCGAGTGCTACGGCGAGACCGCCCTGCAACCCGACTGGGCGGGCGACGCGGTGCGCGACCGCTACGAGATCGAACTGATCGACGCCTTCGTCCGCGCCGGCAAGCCGGTGTTCGGCATCTGCCGCGGCCTGCAGCTGATCAACGTGATGCACGGCGGCACGCTGTGGCAGGACATCGCGACGCAGCGCCCCGGCGCGATCGCGCACCGCGAGCCCGGCCGCTACGAGCACCACCACCACGCCATCGAGATCGTGCCCGGCACGCGGCTCGCGGCGCTCTACCCGGGCCGCGCGCGCGCCATCGCCAACAGCATCCACCACCAGGCGATCAAGGATCTCGCGCCCGGTTTCGAGGTCGAGGCCCGCTGCCCCGACGACGGCACGATCGAGGCCATCCGCCGCAGCGGCCCGGGCTTCGTGGCGGCCGTGCAGTGGCACCCCGAGTTCCACGCGCCCGACGGCCCGGACGACTTCGACGACCGGGCCCTGCTGCAGGACTTCCTCGACGCCTGCCGGGCCGCGCGCCGCCCGCGCTGAGCGCGCGCCCTGCCGCCCTGCCGGGCGGGCGGCAGGGCGCTCGGCCACTCGGCCACTCGGCCGCTCGGCTACTCGGCCGCTCGGCCGCTCGGCCGATCAGTCGCGCCCCTTCGCCAGCGCCGCCAGCACCACCTCGCGCGCGTAGGGCGCGGCGACCTCGGCCAGGAAGCGCGGGAAGTCGACGTGCGCCTGGTCGTCGGCGCGGTCGCTGACGCTGCGCAGCACCGCCAGCGGACGGCCGAAGTCGGCGGCCACCTGCGCCACCGCGGCGCTCTCCATGTCCACGGCCAGCGCCTGCGGCAGCTCGGTGCGCAGGCGCCGGCTCTCGTCCGCCGACGACACGAAGCGGTCGCCGCTGACCACCAGACCGCGGTGCACCTGGGGCGCATCGACGCCGAAGGCCTGCAGCGCCGGGTGCGGTGAGGCCAGCACCTCGGCCGCGGCCACTTCCAGCGCGGCGGCCAGCGCCGCGTCGGTGTCGAAGTGGCTGCGGCCGCGGCCGGGGACTTCCCAACGCGGAAAGAGCGGGCTCGCGTCGAGGTCGTGCTGCAGCAGCTGCCGCGCCACCACCAGGTCGCCCACGCGGACGCCCGGGGCCAGCCCGCCGGCGACGCCCGTGAAGACCAGCGCGCGCGCCTGCCAGCGCTCGCACAGGAGCGCCGCGGTCGCCGCCGCGGCCGCCTTGCCGATGCCGCTGAGCACCAGCACCACGTCGTGCCCGGCGAGCCGGCCGCGGTGGAAGTCGCGCCCGGCCAGCCGCTCGACGCGGGCACCCTGGAGCTCCGGTAGCAGCGCGGCCAGCTCGTCGTGCAGCGCGGACAGGATGGCCAGCGTCATCCGGCGATGCTAGGCCAGGCGGCGCGTGGTTCGGGGGCGCATTGCCCGCGGCACCGCGCTTAGACGGCCGGCTCGGCTCAGGTCGCTGCCGCCGCGTCCACGGCCCCGACCCGCAACGCGTGGTGCACCGGGTTGCGCCGGCGGAACGAATCGCGGAACTCGGGCGGCACGTGCTCGCGCTCGATCGCCTCGATGCGCCGCAGCCCGCACGCGCGCGCCTCGTCGGCCTGGGCCGCCCTGCCGCAGGCGTGGTAGGCCTGGGCCAGGCACAACCAAGCCTCCGGTTCGCCGATGTCGGCCGGCACCACGGCGTCACCGGACGACGCGTCGACCTCGAGGGCGGCACGGACTTCCTCGGCCTGCAGCAGCGCAAGCTTGTGCATCCCGTGCATGGCGGCCAGACGCGCGCCATGGCACGCGGCCGCCAGCACCACGCCCTCGCGCCCATCGCGCCGCGCCTCCGCGGCGATCGCCTGCAGCGCATCGAGGTCGGCCAGCCGGCCGCCGGCTGCGGCGACGTGCACGCCGACGGTGTCGCGGGCGATGCGGACGCCGCCCTCGGCCACGCACTGCGCCGCGCGCTCGAGCGCATCGCCCACGGGCTGCCGCAGCGCGCGGCGGCAGCGCGCCAGCAGCAGCCAGCGCCGCGCGGCCAACCAGCGCGGCAGCCCGCTCAGCGCGGTCTCGTCGGGCAGTGTCTGCTGCACGCGGGCCAGCTGCCCGAGCTGCCACCAGACGGCCGCCTGTGCCAGGTCGACCAGCGGGATGAACGCGACAACGCCCGCGCCCAGCACGCGACGCGCCTCGTCGGCAGCCTGCAGGGCGCGATCGTGCCGCCCGAGGTCACGCAGCGCGTTGACGCGCATCGACATCATCGACCCCAGCATCCCGGCGCCGTCGTCGTGCGCACCGGCCAGCCGCAGCGACTGCTCGATGGTGGCCAGCGCCGCAACCATCCGCCCGGCGTCCATCTCGGAACACGCCAGGTTCGACAGCGCCGAGACAGCCGTTGCCTGTTCTGCGGCCCGCAGCGCCAGCTCGACCGCGGTGCGATGCAGCGACACCGCCTCGCGCGTACGGCCGAGGTTGTCGAGCAGGATGCCGCGCTCGGAGTACAGCTTGGGGGAGGGGCGCTCCAGGCGCTCGAGCAGCGCGAGCATCTCGTCGCTCGGCACCAGCGCCTCCGCGGGACGATCCTGCATCGCCAGCGCGCACGACAGCGAGGACAGCGCGTCGGCCAGCGCCTGCGGCGAGCCTGAAGCCCGCGCCGCGGCGACGGCACGGCGGCCCTCCACCTCGGCCTCGGCGAACCTGCCGAGGTTGTTCATGAACGTCGCACGCTGCACCGCGAGCATCGCCTGCTGCCGCGGCGTGCGGGCCAGGCGATCGCGCGCTGTCTCCAGCTCGGGCAGCACGGTCGTGGCGACACAGGTCTGTGCCTCGGCCGCGGCGACGAGCGTCTGCCACGCCTCCTCCGCCAGGCCGGCCGCCTCCTCGATGCGCGCGGCCGTCATCAGGAAGCCGAGCTCCTCGCGCCGGCGCAGCCCGGCGCCGGCCTGCGCCGCTGCCCGATGCAGCGCGGGCAACGCCTGCCGCTCGCGGCCGGCCGCCAGCCAGTGGCCGGCGATGCGGGCCGGCTCGCCGCCCCGCTCCTCGACGAACTGCGCGACCGCGCCGTGAAGGTGGCGGGCGATGGCCTCCGGCACCGAACGCAGCACCGCATCGTGCACGAGGTCGTGCGCGAAGGCCTGGTCGCGCAGCACCTGCGCCGTCTCCAGCTCGGTCCAGGCATCGGCCAGTTCGACGGCCCGCGCGCCGGTGATCTGCTCGGCCAGCGCGATCGAGAAGTCGGTGCCGGCGATGGCCGCCACGCGCGCGAGCGCCAGGGCACGCTCGGGCAGCTGCTTCAGGCGACGCTCGATCAGCGCGCCCACGGCCAGCGGGCGCGGCAGTCGTCCCTCCTGCAGCACGCCGGCGGCCAGCCCCTGCTTCAGCGTCTCCAGCGCGAACAGCGGGTTGCCGCCGGTGTGCCTTGTCAGGGGGCCTGCGAGCTGCCGGGCATCCACGCCGGGCAGGCCGAGCGACTCGACGAGCTCGGCCATCTGCGCCACGTCGAGCGGCGCGACGTCGATCGCCTCCAGGGCCTGGGCGTCCTCGAGCGCCGTGCGCAGCATCCGTGCGGCCTCGCCGCCCTCGCCAGGGCGCTGCGCCAGCGCCCAGCGCAGGCCGCGCAACGGCTCGGAGCCCATCAGCGCATGCAGCATCTCGATGCTCGCCTCGTCGGCGAAGTGCAGGTCGTCGACGACGACGCCGTCGACCGGCGCGCCTTCGACATGCGCCTGCGCGAGCAGCGCCTCGATCGAGCCCTGCAGCAGCAGCCGGTGGCCGTCGGCGGGGAGCGGCACTGCCGGCGCAAGCTCGGGCAGAAGCCGCGCCAGCTCGGTGCGGCGGGGTGGCGGCAGGTCGACCGGGGTGCGCTGCATCACCGCACGCAGCATGCGCGACAGCGTGGCGTAGGGCACGCCGGCGTCGCCCGGCCGGCCCTGCAGCATCACGACGCGCCGCGTGGCGCTGAACTCGGCCAGCAGGCGACTCTTGCCGAGACCGGCCTCGCCCTGCAGCAGCGCGGCCTGCCCGCGCGCCCAGGCGCCGGCGAGGGCGGCCATCTCGGACGCACGGCCCACCATGCGCGGCGGGCGCAGCATCGTGACCGGCACGTCGCGCGTCGCGGACAGCGCCGATGCCGACGACGCTGCCGACGGCTCGCGAGCCGTGCGCAGCGCGCGCGCCAGCGCCTCGGTCTCGGCGGAGGGCTGCGCGCCGAAGCGCGACCTCAGCCGAGCCGCCAACCGCTCGTACGCGACCTGCGCCTGCGCCGCGTCGCCGCGCAGATAGTGCAGCCGCATCAGCGTGCGATGGTGGGCCTCGCTGTCGCCGTCGACCTGCACCAGCTCCTCGGCCAGCCGGGTGGCGGCCTGCAGGTCGCCCTGCGCCTCGGCGTCGGCGATGCGCTGCACCAGGCCGCCGGCCACGCCGCTGCGGCGCCGCCCACGCTGGTGCGCCAGCCAGGCTGCGAAGTCCTCGCAATCGTCGTAGGACAGATCGCCGAGCAGCGTGCCGCCGCCCGCCGCGTGCAGGTCGGTCGAGACCCCGGCGGCGATGAACAGCGCATCCTCACCGCGCACCAGGTCGACGCTGTAGTTCCGCTTGAATCGCGCGATCTGCTGGCGCAACGCCTGGCGCGCGTTGTCGGAGTCCGGCCACAGCAGCGCGGCGGCGCGCGCGCGCGTGACGCCAGGTTCGAGCGCCACCAGTGCCAGCAGGCCGGCAGCGCGCCGCTCGAACGCCTTGACGCTGCCGTCCGCGGACTCGAGTACGGGGTCTCCGAGCAGGCGGACCGTGGCGGTCGAGGCGACATCGGGCGTCATGGTGCGTCGATCATCCGGCATCGCCGGCCGGCCAGCCATACCACGCTTGCCCTGGGTGGCGCCGGCGCCGTCAGTGCGCATGCCGAGTCCGGACGCGCTCGTGCGGCCGCGGAGGAGCCGGTGCGGGCCAATCCGGCCCGACCCGGGCGCGCCGCGACGCCAGGGGCCCCGGCATCACCGGCCGGACGGAGAGACCCGGGCGAGCGACACGCACGGGATCGCGCCGGTCGGCGGATGGCAGGCCGCCCACGGTGGCGCGCGGGTTACCGGTCGCCCGGCGCGACACGCGCCGCCGCGCCCGCCGCGCCCGCCGCGCCCGCCGCGGTTGCACGGGGCCGGGCGCGCCGCAGGCCGAGACCGCCCGCGGCCAGCAAACCGGCGCCGAGCAGGCCGAAGAAGCCGCCGATCACGTACGTCACCCCGTCGGCGATCCTCGCGCTGCGCACGTAGGCGTCGCGCGTGCCGCCGGCGACCTCCAGCGCCCGCACCTCGGCCCGCTCGGCGTCGATCACGGTGGCGCGCACGGTGGCGGGATCCCCCGCCGCAAAACCCACCAGTCTCACGCTGCCCGCGGTGACGAGCGACGGCTGTCCGGCGGTGCGCGGCGGGTCGCGCCACGCGAAGTCGGTGTTGCGGAACATGACCGGGCCGCCCGGTGTGACGACGACGAGCGGCGCGGGCAGGGTCACCGGCCCTGGCGCCCAGGCAAGACGGATGTCGTTCGAGCCGGGCCGGGTGACGCCGACGGCCTGCTGCCGCTGCAGCGCGACCAGCCCCGACTCGAGAACCGGATGGTCGCCGATGCGCCCTTCGAGCAGCACCTCGGCGCCAACGCGTTGCGTTGCCAGGCCGCGGGCATCCACCACGGGCAGGGAACGCAGCGCCGTCTCCTCGTCGTTGCCGCCCAGGGCCAGCACCACGGCGGCGAGCAGAAGCATGCCGGCGCCGATGCCCGCATTGGTCAGCGCCGTCGAAACGTTCGGCTCCGCCGTGGTCATGGCGTCGGGGCTCCGCGGCATGACCCGGGGTGACGGGCCAGCGACCGTCCGGCCGCAGGCACCGGCGGCCACGGCCGGACATGCCGGCATGGCGCGGGCATGGTGCCCAGGCACGGCACGCGCCGACGCACGCCCGCCCGCCACCGCGGGAGGACGCTCACGACGCCATCCCGTAGCGGCCCTCGACGACCGTGCGGTCGTCCATCAGCCGGAGCGCGCCGACCACGAGGCGGTACACGCTCCACACGATGGTGACGAGGCCGATCGCGTAGCCGACGAGGATGCCCGCCGTGAGCACGGCGGCCACCATGCCCGCCAGGCCGATCCAGAACGTCCGGATCTGCCACTCGAAGTGGCTCTCGAAGATCGTGCCGGCCACCGCAGGCCGCTTGACGTAGTTGACGATGATGGCGGCGATGGCGGTGACGCCGACGAGGGCACTCAGCGCGTACAGCGCGTAGACCACCCAGGTCAAGGTGCGCAGCGAGCGCAGCGCGGCAGGATCGATGCTGGCAGGCACGGCAGCTCCTCGAAGTCGGACGGATGAGCGGTCCGGCACCGTGGCGGGTCTCCAGCCGCGACGGCGGGGTCCGTATCGGTGACCTTCCCAGGAAGTCCACGCTATCGGGCGTCGCGTGACGCGAGCGTCGCTCCGGCCGCCGGCCGGGTCTGGGCCGCGCTGCCGTCTTGGCCTCCAAGGCGCCGCGGCCTGGCGCGCGTTCAGGGCGGCCAGCCGAGCGTCCTGCGCACGAGCGACCAGTCCATCTCGCGCAGCAGCGGCACGCCGTAGCCGCAGCGGCCCGCGCTGGACGGCGGGGGGCTGCCGGCCAGCAGTTCGCCGCACAGGCTGCCCCTGAAGAAGACGGCCAGCAACTGCACCTCCTCGAGCGGACGGCGGGGGTCCAGAAGGTCGCTGCGGACCTGCACCATCGGCACGCAGTTCGGCGCCGTGCCGGCGACGACGAACCGCACGCCATAGGCTCCGAGATGGCCGGGCTCCACCAGCCCGCAGGCGGGCTGCGCCCGGCCGTCCGGCGTGAGCGAGGCCGCGAGCGTGCGGGCCGCGTCGAGCGCCAGCTTCGGTGCCCAGTACCGGTGCCTGGGGTCCGGCTGCGCCGGAATCGCGAAGTCCTTGCGCGTGCGCTCGAGCGCGGTCAGGTCCGTACGGTGGGCGGCGTCGAGCCGCTGCGCCAGCAGGACCGGGTCGCGCGTCTCGCGTTGCCACGCCAGTTCGCGCGCGGCCCGCCGCTCGGCCACCCTGGCCGGAGTCATCTGGTCCTCGGCTTCCTTGATGCGCTCGCCCGAAGCCTGCTCGGTCTGGGCCACGACACCTTGCAGCCGCTCGATCTCGAAGTCCAGCAGCGCGCCGATCGGCGCGGGCTCCAGCACGCCCGAGCCGTCGCGCGACAGCACGACGACATCGGCGAACACGGTGCCGCCGCCCAGCTGGCCCAGCACGCGCGGCTGCGCGAAGAAGCCGCCGTGCCCGCGGACGGTGACGCCGCGCGTGAAGTCGCCCTCGGTGGCGCGGTCCACCAGCTGGTCGGCGCGCGGGACGCGGTTGGTCTCGAAGTACACGAGGTCATGCGCGCCGCCCAGCAGCGGGGTCAGCACCCCGTCGGGCCTGCGGCGCGCGTCGCGCGGCACGGTCCAGTAGGCGGTGATGCTCTGCTGCAGGATCGGTGCACGCGCGCGGTTGCTCGCCGAGGACGGCTCGATGGCCGCGCTGCTGGTCACCAGATGGGCCCGGTCGCGCGGCGTGCGGAAGCTCGCGCTGGCGCGGAACGCGGCGTGGAAGCCGGCAGCGCGCTGCTGCGCGAGCCGCACTTCGGCCGCGCTGAGCGGTCGCGCGCCCACGGCACGCGTGTCCGGGCCGTGCGCCATCCACGCCACGCCGGGGCTCGACTCGACGCCGACGTCGGCGGTCACCTGCGCCCAGGCCGCCGCGGCCAGCATGCCGGCAGCGGCCGCGGCAGCCCGTCGCGCGAAACGGACGATCCGCGGGCGAGGCGCGGCGGAACGGCACACGGTGGTCGACATCGCTCGGCGCCCGCTCGATGTCCCCCCGATGCCGCTCAGCGTCCGCCCAACGTCCGAACAGCCCGCGCAGCCTCTCGACCGCCTTGGCCGCGTCCTGCACGGTGGGCGTGGCGCCGGCTGCCGGCGGCGCGGAGTTGGGTTGGCTCTGGAACATCCGGTTGAGCGCGTTGGTCACGGCCGCCGCGGACGGTGCGCCGCCGGCTTGCGCCGGAGCGCCGCCACCCTGCGCCGTGGCCATGCCGCCCGGAACATCCTGCGCCGGGGCCGCACCCGGCGCCGTCAACAGCCGGCCCCTGGCGGGCGCCACCAGCGCATTGCCGGCCGGGGCACCCGCCATCGATGCGCCGCTGGCCGCCAGGCGGGCGATGCGCGTGTCGTTGACCATGGCACCTTGGGCCTGGGCCAGCGTCTGGCCCTGCACGCGCGCCTGCTGCGCCTGGGTCATCACCGCCGCCGTGTCCGGGTGCAGTTGTGCCTGGATCTGGCGCAGCGCCGCGTTGTGTCGCGCGAGCGCCTGCTGATCGAGCTCGCGCTGCTGCGCGGCGAGGGCGACGGCGGGATCGAATCCGGATGCCGGCGCCTGCCCGATGGCGGCCTGCGCCTGCTGGGCGCCAGCCTGCCGCCCCCTCTCCAGTGCAGCCCGGACCGCCTGCGGATCGGCCGGCGGTGCAGTGACCATGATCTGCC
Organism: Rubrivivax sp.; assembly: GCA_020248915.1. Lineage (GTDB taxonomy): Bacteria > Pseudomonadota > Gammaproteobacteria > Burkholderiales > Burkholderiaceae_C > Rubrivivax. The sequence goes on from JADCGP010000035.1 coordinate 46,554, forward strand.
CCTGCGCGCCGCTGCCAGGCATCTGCGGCTGGATCGAGACTCCCCAGAACAGGGCCTGCCGCACGTCGGCATCGGAGGCGACGTCGTCGATCGCGAGGTCGCCGCTGCCGGTACGCTCCACCCGGCGTCCATCCGGGCGGCGCAGCGCCACCACCACCGGCTGCGCGCTGCGCACCATCACCCGCACCGGACCCGGCTGGCCGACCGCAAAGCCGTCGTAGCGGCGAGCGCCGGGCGCGATGTCGAAGCCGCGCGGATAGGGTGCCAGCACGGCCTCGTCGGGCGAGGAAGGATTGACGACAGGCGCGGGCTGCGCGGGCATCACCGCCGGCGCCACCTGCAGCGGCAGGGCACGCATCGGGGTCACTGCGAGGGACGGCGCCGCAGCGGGCGGGGGCGCGGGCGGAACCGCTGCCGGGGGCGCGGGTGCGACCGGTGCCCCCACCGCCTCCGGCGCCTTCAGATTGGGCGGCGCCGGGCGTGCCAGCAGGGCGCCGCGCACTCCGGGCTTGGCCGCCTGCTGCACCTGCCGCTCACGCTTGAGCAGCTCGCACACCTGGATCACCTGGCGGATCTCCTGCCACGCCCGCGGCGGATTGGCGCACAGGGCGTACTGCGCGTCGCAGGCCCGCACCAGGCTCTCCTCCGAGCCGGGGAAGTCGACGTTACGGCACTCCCTCTCGCTCAAGCCTTTGCCGTCCTAGGCGACTGCCGGCAGCGCGACAAGCAGGGCCGGGACGACCGCGGCAGCCGCCGCTGCACAGAACGATCGGGTCTTCATGGTGAGTTCCTCTTCGAGCTGGCCGTGCGAGGCCAGTGGGGGTGACCGCGGGCATGCCGTTGCCTGCGCAGGCGGAGTCCAGGCGCGCGGAGGCGGGGCGCGAGCGGCCTCACGGCCGGCACTCCACGACGCGCCCGCTCAACCTGCAGCGCGCGGCGTCGGTGCCCGCTCCGAGGTTGCGCAGCTGAACGTAGACGATCTCGTCGCGCGAGCCCGTTCGGGCGTCCGCCATCGACTGCATGTTGCGGCGGTAGTGGCATCGCAGCAGGGCGCCGGCTCCGAGCGACGCCGGATTCACCACCTGCGCATGATCGAAGTAGCCTTGCCCGATCTCGAGCGACCAGCCATTGCCGCTCGGGGCAGCGAACAGACCGCGCGAGTCGCCCCACATGGGGCACTCGGCGCGCACCGTCGGGGGCGCATCGCGACCGTGCGGGCGCACGTCGAAGACCTTCCCACGGGGCAGCATCAGCATCGGCGCACTCCCGGGCTCGAGCCCTTGGGCGTGCGCGATGCCGGTGTCGAACCGGGCGCCGAACGCGACGCCGGTCAAGGCGAAAGCCGCCAGGACGAACCGATGCACCGCCCGCATCTTTGCCGTCCCTTGGTGATCAGAGCGGTTCGAGGCCCTTCGGCCCGGTGACCACCACCCCGACCGAGTAGACCAGTTGCGAGCCCCAGCCGATCCACCAGTTCGTGCCCGTGTCCAGCATCGCGGAGCCCGGCTGGCAACGCACGCTTACCTCGCCCGTGCCATACGACACGATGGAACCCGGCCCCCAGGAGGCTCGGTGGCCCGGCGTGGCGAAGCAGCGCTCGACCTTCCAGCCATTGCGCAGTTGCCTGCCCTTGAAGAACTCGTCGCGACCGCTGCCGCCCCACACCGGCGCTTCGCGGTTGATCAGCTTCCAGCCGTAGCCGAAGAAGCCCACGTTCGCCAGCGCAAACGGATGGACCGTGGCGTCGCCGTCGAATCGCGGGTGGATGGTGCGCACCTCGAGGGTCGGGCGGAAGGAGAACGGCCTGAACTCGGACTGCGTTCGGTCGGCGCGGCGCACGTAGACGTGCCCGTTGTAGGGACCGACACCCTCCACCGCGGGCACCTGGAGCAGGATCTGCGTGGGTGTCCAGTGCGACACCGGCGCGGGCAGGTCTTGGCCGCTGGCCACGACGAAACGCACCTCGCCCTTCTGATCGCCCAGATTCGTGCCGCTCAGCATCAGCGGCGTGCCCGGATCACCCTCGGTGACGCTCAGGCTCCGGATCACCGGCGGGCCCTGCGGCGCTGCCTGTGCGCCCTGGGCGGGTTGGCCCGACTGGCCGGGCGGCGGGCTCGGCATGGCACCCGGCTTCAGGAGCCGGTTGATGGCGCCGGCCACGAACGGCGACGGCGAGGCCGGCTGCCCGGCCGACGAGTTCATCGCTGCGGTGCCCGTCGGGGCCGCAGGCGACGCCGCTGCGGGCCCCGCCGCGGGGGCAGCCGGCATCGTTGCCGGCGTTGCCGCGGCAAGGTCCCGCGCCAGGGCACGATCGGCACGCATGGGCGCACCGGCCACGGCGGCCGCCGTGATGCGCGGGTCAGCCGCGACAGCCTGCTCGGCCTGCGCCACGGTGCGTCCCTGCCCGCGCAGCGCCAGTGATTGCTGCACGGCAGCCGTCGCCTGGGGCGTGAGTTGCGTCTGCAACTGCTGCAGCATGTTGGTGTGCCGTGCGAGCGAGGCCTGTTCGAGCGCACGCTGCTGACGCGAGGTCTCGGCTGCCGCATCGCCGCTGCTCGGCGCCTGGGCGCGCAAGGCGTTGGCTGCGGCGGCAGACTGGGCCTGCGCACGCCCGATCTCGGCTTGCACCAGGCGCGCGTCGGCCTCGGGCGCCTTGACCGACAACTCGCCGCGCGCCACCGCACCCGGCGAATCGTCCCGGCGCAACGGGATCACGGCGATGTTCCACACCGAGCCGGCGGCAAGATCGGCGTTGCCAGCGACATCGTCGATGACGATCTCGCCCTGCCCCTGCCGCTCGATCACCCGTCCGTCGGGCCGGCGCAGGACGAGATTCACGGGCGGCCCCTCGGCCCGCAAAGCGACCCGGATCGGCCCGGTCTGCGTCACGGCAAAGGCCTCGAAGTGACGGCTTGCGCCTCCAAGTTCGAAGCGGCGCGGGAAGGGCGCGAACAGCGCCTGCTCCTGCGCGCCCGGCATGACCTCCAGCGCCTTGGACGGCTGCGGCTGCACGCGCTCCTTCGCCCGCGGCGGCAGCAGGGGCGGATTGGCCGACGCCGCGTGGGCCAGAAGGGCAAGGGCGAGCGCGCCGCCGAGGCGGCGCAGGCGCGAGGGACCGCCCTCCACGGACATGGTGATCGACTTCATGGATGCCACCTCCAGAGTCCAGCCGGATTCACGGGTTCGGGTCGGGCACGGCAGCGGCTGGATCCCGCCGGGCGCTGGATTGCATCGATCACTGCAACGTCGCACAGACGCTGGCCATCCGCGCCTCCACGCCGTTGCCGGCGGTATCCCGGTTCGACAGGAATGCCTTGGCGCCACCGCCAGCCAGCGTCACGCCGGACGGCTGACGCGCCTGCTGAGGCTCCAGGGTGTCCCGGATCAGGGCGAGTGGGTACACCGTGCCCGAGCGCGACGAGCCCCAGCAGGCCGGACGTTGCGCCGCGCCGTAGCCCGGCGCGTCCTTGGATCTCGCGAAGCACTGCGCGGCCGTGGGCTCGTTGGTCGAAGCCATCGAGGCTCCGCCGTCGATGCCGCTGTCGAGGCGGAAGGGCGGCTGCCGGGCCCACGCCCTCGGATTCGATCTCACCAACGTGCCCCGGACAAGCAGCGACGGCACGAATCTGTTGAGGCAAACCATCACGCCTCGCCATCGGTCGGCCTGCCGCAGACTTGCCGCTGCGCCTGGCCCGCCGGCCGCAGGCCGTCCCGTCACTTGCGACGCTTCCACGCCTCGGTCTCTTGCTGGCCGCCGGCCACCGGCTGCTCGGCACCGGGCAGCGGCCTGGCGATGGCGCCCGGCCGCGCACCGGCCGGTGATGCCGCACGTGGCGGCAACGCCTTGGCCGAAGGCGCGGCCAAGGGTCCTTGAGGCGTGAGCGGCTTCATCACACCCGCGCCGCCCAGGTTCTTCGCCTTGCGACCGACGTACTCGTCGTCTTCGGTCTGCGTGCCCGGACCGCTCGCGCGCGAGCCACCAGGCAAGGTCCGCGGCGCTCCCGCCCCGTTGGCCTGGCGCGTGACATCGGTACGCGGCTGCTCGTCGCCGGGCTTGGGTGGCGGCAGTAACTGCGCTTGGGCCGCGAGCGAGAAGCCCGCGGTGAGCACGAGCGTGGCCAGGAGTACCTTCTGCGTCATGATCAACCCCGTTGTGCAAGGCGACGTTGCCCCGGTAGACGTGGTTGTAGGAAAGGCCCCGTGACGCGAGCGTCGCTCCGCGGCACCCTCGCGATCGCGTCGGCCTCGATCGCCGAAGCGAACGCGCGGACGCGGACGGGATCGACAGGCGCGCTCCACGCTCCGTCGCAGACGGGTCGACCCGGTTGCCGCCGCTGCCGCTAGCGCACGATCTGCAGCGTGGCAAAGACCTGCGTGGCCTGCGGCGCGACGCGGTTGAAGACGTCATGGCTCGCGGCCACGAACACCAGCAGCGCGATCTCGCGGCCGTTGCTCTGCGCGAGGAAGCTCATGTAGCGCGGCCCGCCGTCGCTGTCGTAGCTGGCGAAGTAGGCGGCATACGGACCCTGCGGCCCCTGGCCCTGCTGGGGCGCGACCGGAGCCGGCGCGCGCAGGCCCCAGAACTGCTCGAGCTGTGCTTTCTCGGCGGCGAACTGCTGCTGGAAGTCGCCTGCCAGAGGCTTGGGGGCGAGCAGCAGCAGTTGGGCCGAGCCGGCCGCCTCGCTGCCTGGCGCGAGCACTTCGGTGTCGCCATCCTGCGAGCGGGTCCAGCCGGTCGGCGGCGTGAACTGGTAACGGCTGGCGCCGGCCTGTGCCGCCGCATCGGCGGCGACAAGGCCCGACCCGACGACCAGGCACAGCAGGGCGGCTGCGCCCAGGCGCAGCGCGGCAGGCGGCTTTGGGGTGATCATCGCTGGCTCCCTCGTCTTGGGTCTCGACCGGGCTGCGCCACGCCACGCGCGTCAGCGCACTCTCGTGCTGGCCAGCCGCACGCGCCGCTCGCCCTTGGCCAGCTGCAGCACGGCACTGTCGCCCTCGAAGCGGACGTCCTCGCCGGCCTCGGGCAGGTCGACGGTATTGGTGGTCTCGCAGCGCGTCAGGTCGAGCGTCATCGCCGCGAACTGCGGCTCGCCGCGCAGCTTGGTGTAGGCCACGGCCCACATCCCGTCGGGCGAGTGCACCACTTGCTGGACTCGGAAGTCGCCCAGCGGCAGGTGGCGGCGCGGTTGGCCATCCGGTCCCAGCAGGCTCATCGACTGCCGGTCGGGCGACGGCTGCACACGGCAGGTGCCGCCAGGCGCGCTGGGCGTCGGCGCCACCATCGCAACCTGCCCCGGCCCGCCGGCGTTCGCGTCGCCCGCGTACTGCCCGTGGGCGCCGCCGGCCCGTCGCTGCTGCTGCAGCGGCGAGGCCGGTGCCTGCGGCGCTTGCGCGGCGGCCTGCCCCGCTCCCGGCTGGCCCTGGCCCCACCCGGACTGCGGAGCCGGCTGCTGCCCCCAGCCGGGCTGCTGCGGCTGCCCCCAGGCCGGCTGCTGCTGCTGTCCCCAGGCCGAAGGTTGCGCGGCAGAACCCGGCTGCTGGCCGTGCGCAGGCTGTGGGCCCGCGGCAGGCTGCGGGCTCGGCGCCCGCCCCGGCTGCGTACCTTGCGCCGGCTGCGCCCCCGCCTGCGGACCCGGCTGCTGTCCGTAAGCCGCCTGCGTGGCACCCGGCCCCGCTTCCCCTCGCGCGGGCAGTTGAGGGGTCTGGATGGAGATGGCCTGCGCCGAGGCAAGAAGGGGCAGTGCGGCCGCGCAGGCCGCGACGAAGGCCCGAACCAGGCGGAGCGGACGGGACGCACTCGGCGAAGTCACGGCGGTCCCCGGTCGTCGACCGGCCGTGGCAGGGCGAGCCGCTGCACGATGGGCAGCTGGATCACCCCGTCGCCGCCGACCCGGGGCGCCGACAGCGGCCCCGCGGGCGTTGCGGGCGCGAGCCCGGTGCCTGGCGCTGCGGGTGCCGTCGGCTCGGGGCCGCTCGACCACCATGGCCGCTGCACCTGTCCCTCGGAGATGCGCGAGCGGGCCTGCAGCCACAGCGCCGGCGGCCGGTCTCCCGCCATGCTCCACTGCTCGACCAGCAGGAAGACACCGTCGGCGCGGCTGCCGGGCGGCAGCACGAAGGGCAGGCTCGTCAACGTCGGCCGGCCACCGGAGATCAGGCTGCGCGTGGGCAGCGGCACGGCAACCGAAGGGGCACCCCAGGGCGCGCCGTCGAGCACCGTCAGCCGCAACTCGTGGCTGCGTGCCCGCTGGCGCAGCCACAGCTGCACCGGCCAGCCAGGCGCGAGCGGAACGAACAGCGCGCCGTACCACGCGCCGGGGCGCGACATGAAGCGCGCCAGCGGGCCGCCCGCCGGCACCACCGCAGGCAGCAGCATCGGGGCCTCGTCGGGGAACAGCACCTCGACGCCATCGACCAGCGCGATCTCCCAGCCTGGCGGGTCACCCGCCCAGCGCGGGGGCGGGTGACGCGGCGCGGGACGCAGCGCCCCTTGACCGGGCGCGTCGGACCCATGCGGCGGAGGCGGTTGCCGCAGCGTGGCCGGGCCGGGCTGCGCCGTGGCTCGAGCGGCGCTCAGCAGGCCGCCGCAAGCTGCCACGGCCCCGAGCAGCAGACGCCGTCGCGACGGGCGGAGTGGCGCGGGCATGCGTGTCACGGTCTGCCGGCTACTCGGTGTTCAGGCGGCGCGCCAGCTCGGCCACCGCCACCTCGATGCAGGAGCGCAGGGCGCGATCGACGCTCTCCTTGCGGCTGCTTCGGTTCTCCACGTCCAACGGCAGCGGCAGGTTGCGCCCGCGCAGCGCGGAGACGGAGTTCAGCAGGTTGCCGACGCCGCTGACGTTGGTGGTGGCCGCCTCCATCCTCTTGACGACGTTGACGGCGTCCACCACCAGCCCGGTCTGCGCGTCGACGATCCGCACGTCCATGCCGATCGCATCGGCCGCATTGGCGGACTGCACCCGCATGCCGCCGATGCTGATGCCCGTGGCGTTCTCGCTGGCGCCCGAGTTGGCCTCGGACACGACGACCTCGAACACGTAGCGCGCAGCCGTCACCTGGCCCGTCGCGCCGCCACCGGCCACGCCCTGCTGCGCCAGCTGCCGCTCGCGCATCACGCCCTCGGACAGGCGGGCGCGTTCGGCCACGCTGAAGGCCCCCGAGCGCACCAGCGCGGTCATGAACATCTCGCGCGCCGCGGCCACCTGGACCTCGGGCACGGCGCTGCGGAACTCGTAGATCGTGACGACCGGCCGCTCGCCGGCGCGGCGCGGCACGGCGCGCAGCTGCTGCGCGGAAGAAGAGTCGTCGACCCGGGCCGCGCCCTGGCCGCGGGCCCCGCCGGCCGCCAGCAGCGGCAGCGCCAGCGCCAACCCGGCGCACAGACGTCGTCGTCGCACCTGCTTCATGCTTCCTCGCTTGGTAGTTCACAGGGTGTGCCGGTCTTGTAGCTGGTCGTGCGTGACGCGTTCGTCGCTCCAGGCGCGCAGGCCCGGCACCGCCAAGCGCCCGCGGCGGCGGTTGCGCCGACGCCAGCCCGCGAACACGCCCGCAAACGGGACCTTGCGAGCGGCGGAGCGACGGCGGACCCGGCGCTGCCCGCCGCGTCCCGTGGCCAAGATCCCGGGCAGCGAAACGCCCCACCGCGACCGACCTGCCGCGCACCCTGCGCACCGGGCGCGGAGGGCGATGCCATCGACACCCGGGCCGGACCTGGCGCGAGCGCAACGATCGCACCGTGCCGAAGCGGCCCCCGCTCGCCCAGGCATGGGCGGTCTCGAGCGCGGGTTGCCGGCGACCGGCCGCCGCCACAATCACGCCACCGCGTCCTCCCACCCCCTGCTGCCATGAACCTCGGCATCGCCCCGTTCCGGCGCCTGCTCCGCGCCCTGCGCGCCCTGCGCACCGTGCCCGCTTCGATCGCCCGCACCGCACGCGGTGCCACGGCCATCGCCTGCCTGCTGGCCGGCGCCGGCCTGGCCGCGCTGCCCGCCTCGGCACAGACGCTGCGCATCGCCAGCGCCTTCGACCCGCAGACGATGGACCCGCACGGCCTGGCGCTGCTCTACCACACGCGGGTCGTGTCGCAGGTCTACGAGTCGCTGGTGGGGCGCGACGAGAAGTTCGCGCTCGAGCCGGCGCTGGCCGCGTCGTGGCAGATGACCTCGCCCACCGCCTGGCGCTTCCGGCTGCGCGCGGGCGTGGTGTTCCACGACGGCAGCCGCTTCACCGCCGACGACGCCGTGTTCTCGGTCGAGCGCGCGATGGCGCCGCCGTCGCAGCGCGCGTTCCAGCTCAAGGGCGTGAAGGCGGTGCGCAAGCTCGACGACGCGACCATCGAGTTCCAGCTCGAGGCGCCCGACGCGGTGCTGCCCGAGAAGCTGCAGTACGTGGCGATGATGAGCCGCGCCTGGTCGGAGAAGAACGGGGCAGTCCGGGCGCAGGACTTCAACGCCCGGCAGGAGATGCACACGGTGCGCAACGCCAACGGCACCGGGCCGTTCCGGCTGGCGCGCTACGAGCCCGACGTGCGGCTGGTGCTCGAGCGCCACCCCGGCTGGTGGGGCTGGGCCGACCCCGCGCACGCGCGCCGCAACGGCAACCTGAAGGAGGTGCAGTTCCTGCCGATCCGCAGCGACGCCACGCGGCTGGCCGCACTCACCTCGGGCGAGGTCGACCTCGTGCTCGACCCGCCCTACCAGGACATCGCGCGGCTGAAGGCCGACAGCCGGATGACGCTCGCGCAGACGGCCGACATCGGGCAGCAGTACCTCACCTTCGACCAGGCGCGCGACGAGCTCGAGTTCAGCGACGTCAAGGGCCGCAACCCCTTCAAGGACCTGCGCGTGCGGCGCGCCGTCTACCACGCGATCAACGTGCCGCTGATCATCGACAAGGTGCTGCGCGGCCAGGCCGTGCCCACCGGCGCCTTCCTGTCGCCACGGGTGGACGGCAGCCCGGCCGAACTCGACGTGCGCCTGCCGTTCGACCCCGCGCGCTCGCGCGCCCTGCTGGCCGAGGCCGGCTACCCGAACGGCTTCGCGGTCACGCTCGACTGCGTCAACGTAGCCTGGCGCGAGAACTCCTGCCAGGCGATGGCCGCGATGCTCACGCAGGTGGGCATCCGCACCACGCTGCGCTCGTCGACCACCAGCCAGTTCTTCCCCCGGCTCAGCCAGGGCAGCGCCAGCTTCGTCGAGTTCGGCTGGAGCGCCAGCCCCGACGCGTGGAACTCGCTGAACGGCCTGTTCCGCACCTTCGACCGCTCGGGCCTGGGCAGCTTCAACGCCGGCCGCTACAGCAACCCGAAGCTCGACACGCTGATCGACCAGATCCGCGTCGAGCCCGACCTCACCCGCCGCCGCGCGATGGTGGCCACCGTGCTGCGGCTGGTGACCGAGGACCTGCCCTACATCCCGCTGTACCGCCGCACGCTGACCTGGGCGATGGCCAAGAAGGTGAGCGTGGTGCAATGGCCCAACGACACGCTCGAGCTGCGCTGGGCGAAGGTGCGCTGATCAGCGGTAGCCGAGGCGGCGCGGCAGTTCGTCGCGCCGCAGCCTCACGCGCCGAGCACTTCCTCTCGCAAGAAGTGCAGCGGAACGACCTAGGGCGCATCCGGCCCGGGCTCGAAGTGGCGATGCACGGCGTCCTCGACCGCGGCCCGCAGTCCAGGCAGATCGTCGGCCTCCGTGAAGGTGGCGGCGCCCAAAGCGCGCGCTGCGTAGCCGCCTTCGGGCGCGTCCTCGACGACGAACACCACTTCGTTCACCGGCGTCCCCTGCTACCGTGGGCCCTGGCGTTGACGCGCCACGGCGTTCGAGACAGAAGGCCCGGCATGCGTGGCAGAGGCCGGGCGGGTGCGGGTCTGTCGACCCTCATGGCAGCAACGGCTTTCACCGCGGGCAGCTGCGACGATCAGGTCATGCAGGCAGACGGACATGGAGCGCAATCAGGGAACCACTTCCCTGACCTTGGGATTCGATATCGGCATCGCCCCGGTGGGCTGGGCGGTGCTGGACGAGCACCGGATCGTCGATCTCGGAGTGCGCTGCTTCGACACTGCCGAGGCGCCGAGATCATCGGCGTCGAGCTGGGTCGGCAGAACGTGCCCGACGCCATGACGCTGCTGAAGTTCCGCCCGCTGCTGGGGCAGCGCGACCTGAAGGCAGCGATCCCGGAGGAGGTCAACGCGCACCTTTCCAAGCGCGGTTTGCTCATGGGCCGGGGTACGGTGGCGGACGCCACCAACGTTGCCGCGCCGCGCTCGACGAAGCACGAGGAGGGCAGGCGCGACCCCGAGATGCACCAGGCCGAGAAGGGCAACCCGTGGCGCTTCGGCATGACGATGCACACGGGGGGGGGGGGAATGCCGAGTCGGGGCTGATCCACAGCGTGGTGTGCATCGCTGCGGACGAGGCGGACCTGGCCCAAAGCCATGCATTGCTGCACGGCCAGGAGAGCGCGGTTCACGGCGACAGCGGCTACAGCGGGCTCGACAGGCGCGCCGAGGTCAAGGCCGCGCAGGACGAGGGCAAGCTGGGCCGGAGGATCGCCTGGCACATCGCGATGAAGCGGGGGCAGCTCGAGGCCATGCCGGAGGCCCCTGCCAAGGCGATGCACGAGTGGTTCGGGCGGCGCAAGGCGAAGATCCGAGGATTCGCGAATCGTTCGACGAGTTCCTCGATCAGGACACCGGCCACATGGACGCTTGAGCCTGAGCCATCACCCTGACTCATGCCAATAGCCGAAGCCGCGCAGAGACGCTAGGCTGACGGCATGCGCATCGGCCTGTTGTCGGGCGTGCTGAGCTTGGCCCTGGGTGTGGCGGGCTGCAGCACGTTGACCGCCCCCCTTCCCGGCCCCGTTCACGCCGCCTTGTCGGCCGCCGACCTGCCCGCCGAGGCCCCGGCGGTCGTGAGCTATCCCGTGCATCGACCCAAAGCCGGGCTGCGTTGGCAGGCGGATCAGGTCATGCAGCCGAGGTCCACCATCAAGGCGCCAACGTCGGCCGTGGCGCCGGACGAACTGGGCCCCCCGTGGCGCGAGCGCACCGACCTGCTGGCGTCGGGCGCGCTGGTGGACGGTGTGCTGCACGGGCCTTCGGTGTTGCGCGAAGCTGCCGACACCGACCTCGGCTGGAGCGCCCTGTGGAACCTGTCGCGGCAGGCGCGCGAAGCCGGGGTGCGCGAGGTTCCGGGGGGCTTGCGGGTGGACCGCAGCCGCTTCGAGCCTGCGCGCGGAGACCGGACACCCCCCTTCGACGAAGCCCCCGGGTTCCCCTGCAACGAAGGTCCAGTTGCACTGCAGCTCAACGACAATCTGTTGGATTTTCATCCGCAGGCCGATGAGCAGAGCCTCGCGGCGCGCTGGTCGCCCGCCTGGGCCGGCTTGACGGTCGACATGCGCCAGGTCACCCTGGTGGGTGCACCCTGCAACGCTTGGGACGCCCACCGGCGCCCACCCACCGTGAGTCCTCAGGCCGGCGGTCTGCAAGTGCTGCTGCAAGGCGCCTTCACGCGCGGCTGCACGGTGCGGCGGGCCCTGAACTTGGTGGACCGGGACCGGCTCGACCCGCCAGTGCTGCCGCAGCCGTGGCGCCAGCTGGGCGGCAAGGCCGAGCAGGCCGGACCCGCGAGCACGCCCGCGGAGACTCGTGTCCTGGCCTCGCACCAAGCGCGCCCACTTGCGGAGCTGCTGCGCGGTGCCATCAAGCGCTCGGAGAACGCGCTGACCCGGCTCGTCTACCTGGAGTTGGGCGCCACCGCGCCCGCCACCGTGTCGGGCCGCAGCACGCGCGAGCCCGCCGCGGCCCGGGTCGAGGCGTGGCTGAAGCGGCATGGCATCGACACGCGCAGCTTGGCGCTGGACAACAGGTCGGGCCTGTCGCGCCGCGAACGCCTGATCCCCGCGCTGTTGGCCCAAGTCAATGCGACGGCGCTGGCCGGCCGGCATGCCCCCGATTGGTCGGCCGGCCCCTGGCCGGCGTGGTGCCCGATGCTCGCGACGGCCCCTGTGTGGTGGAGGCACTCTTGAACCATCCGCAGGCCGCAGCGAAGGGCCGTCCGGTTCTGGATGCGCCGATCGACCAGCTCGCAGCCCAAGGCGGCGCTTCAGAGAACCTTCAGTGATGGCCCCGCGATCACCCGGCATGACCCCAGCACCGCGCCACGTCTAGAGTTCCCACCATGCCCACCCTACCTCACACCGAGCAACCCGACACCCGACACCCCGAGCTGGACCGCTACGACAGCGAGGCCCTGGTGCACGCCTTCGTGGACGACCAGTTCGAGGCCGTGCGCGCCGTGCAGGCCGCCGCGCCCGCGCTGGCCCGGGCGGTGGATGCGGCACTGCCGCGCATCCAAGCCGGCGGCCGCTTGCTCTACGTCGGCGCCGGCACCTCGGGCCGCTTGGGCCTGCTCGACAGCGTCGAGCTCTACCCCACCTTCAGCTGGCCGCCCGAGCGCGCCAAGTCCCTGCTGGCCGGCGGCCCGCCCGCGCTGTACCGCGCCGTGGAAGGCGCAGAGGACGACGCCGACATGGGCGCGAGCGACCTGCACAGCCTCAAGCCCACGCCGCAGGACGTGGTGCTGTGCATCGCCGCCAGCGGGGCCACGCCCTACGTGATGGGCGCGCTGCACGCGGCGAGAGCCATCGGCAGCCTGACCTTGGGCTTTGCCAACAACGAGGGCGCGCCGGTTGCCGAGCAGGCCGACGTGGGCGTCACGCTCAACACCGGCCCCGAGGTCATCAGCGGCAGCACGCGCCTGAAGGCCGGCACGGCGCAGAAGATCGCGCTCAACACCTTCAGCAGCAGCTTGATGGTGAAGCTGCACAAGGTCTACGGCAACCTGATGGTGGACGTGAAGGCCACCAACGCCAAG
>JADCGP010000036.1 GCA_020248915.1 Rubrivivax sp.
CCGCGATGGCCGTGCGGCGCGCGCCGAGCGCCTGCCAAGGCCGCCAACCAGCTCTGAACGCGCGCATGACGCGCTTGCTGGCGCATCCTCGGCATCAGTTCACCTCAAACAGCACTTCGCGTCGCGTTGCGCAGACCTTCCCTAACGGCAAGGAGCGGCGCATCTCGCGGTGGGAACACGAAGACATACTGGATGTTGTTCAAGAGCGGCTCGAAGGCGCACCTGAAGCCATGAGGCTGCGCCGTCAGACCGTCGAGCACGTCTTCGGCACGCTCAAGGGCTGGATGGGATCGAATCACTTCCTGACCAAGACGCTGCCTCGGGTGGCCACCGAGATGAGCTTGCAGGTCCTGGCGTACAACTTGAAGCGGGTGATCAAGATCCTCGGAACTGGAACGCTGATCGAGGCGATGAGGGCGTAGGGCGAGAGCCCGTCGTCGCCTCTTGCGCTCGCTCTGAATCCTCAGCAAATGACGACGGCCGCGTCGGTCGCGTTGGGGTAAGCCACCCGTGGAGTCGGCAACGGGCGTTTCCACACGGCCTCGGTCGTCCAGGGACAGCGGCCTCGCTGACTTGAACGCCGGAAAGCGGTCGCTTTGAACTGCGACACGGGTCCTGACGGCTTCCACCCGTACAGCGATGATCCCCGGTCTTCCTCGGGTCCTTGGCACAATCCTTGGATGCCCAACATTGCATCCGTGCTCAAGGCCGAGATCGTTCGTCTGGCTCGCAAGGAATTGCGCGGCGAGGTCGATTCGATCAGAAAGGCGCTCGCGGCAGCGCGCGCGGAAAGCGCCGCGTTGAAGCACAGGGTCAGCGAACTGGAGCGGGCCCTGCGGCAGTCCGCGCGCGCCGCCCCCGCTCGGCCGCCATCGCCACCTGCGGTCGAGGAAGCGGACGGCGCCGACAAGTTCCGGTTCCGCGCCTCCGGCATGGCCAGCAATCGCAATCGCAAGCGCCTGGGCTTGTCGGCTGCGGATTTCGGGTTGCTCGTCGGCGCATCCGGACAGAGCGTGTACGCCTGGGAGCAGGGCAAGGCGCGCCCCAGAGGCAAGAACCTCGCCGCCATCGCTGCCTGGCGCGGGGTCGGCAAGCGCGAGGTGGTGGAGCGGTTGGCAGCCCTGAAGTCGGGCGGGCCATCGTAGGCTTGCCAGCGCCCGGTCCGGCGTCCTGATCGGACCATCGGCGAGCGCGCCTCGCCACCCTTGAAGTGCACGGGCTCGATGGGATCCTGACTGCATGGTGGGCCGTCGGCCTGCCATGCAACCGATCAGGAGTCCCTCATGAAATTCTCCAAAGCCGAGGTCGACGCCATCATCGAGGCGTCCCCTCGCACCTTCGTTCCCTTCAACAAGCTGGTGCTGTCCGAGGACCACCAGGCGCGCAGTGCCACGACGCCCGCGATGTCGCTGCCGGAACTGGCCGCGTCGATCAAGGACAGCGGCGTGCTGCAGAACCTTGTCGTCGTCCAGGCGGCGCGCGGGCGCTACGAGGTCTGCGCCGGCGGGCGGCGGCTCGCCGCGCTCACGCTGCTCGTGCAGCAGGGCGACATCGCCGACAACTACCCCGTGCCGGTGCTCGTCGTGCCGGCCGACAAGGCGCTCATCGCGAGCCTTGCCGAGAACTTCTTCCACGTGCCGATGCACCCGGCCGACGAGTTCGCCGCCTTCGCCAGACTGCTCGCGCAGGGCAAATCCGTCGAGGACGTGGCCGCAGCCTTCGGCGTGACGCCGCTCATCGTCAAGCGACGCATGAAGCTCGCCACCGTCTCGCCCCAGCTGATGGCCCTGTACCGCGAAGGCGGCATCGGCCTGGACTGCCTCATGGTGCTGGCCTCGGTCGACGATCACCAGCGCCAGGAGCAGGCCTGGGCTGCTCTGCCGACCTGGAACCAGCGCCCGGAGCATCTGCGCCAGTTGCTGACCCGGGGCGAGATCGAATCGGACGCCGACCCGCTGGCCCGGTTCGTCACCGTCAAGGCCTACGAGAAGGCCGGCGGACCACTGCGCCGCGACCTGTTCAGTGACGACGACCGCAAGGCCTACCTGCTGGACCCGGCCCTGCTGGAGCGCCTCGCCGCCGACAAGCTGGGCAAGCGAGCGAAGCAACTGCTGGCCGAGGGCTGGAAGTGGGTCGACATCCGTCCGCGCTTCGCCTACGACGAGTACGTCAAGCACGGCGAGTTGCGCAAGCCCCGCCGCGCACCGACGCCCGAGGAGGCCGAGGCGCTGAAGGCGCTGGACACGCGCATTGCTGTCTTGCACGAGCAGATGGACGCGCTGGTGGACCGCGACGGCGATGGCGATGCCGGCGAGGGCGTCAGCGACGCCGGCGAGGCGAACGACGCCGCCGACGAGGACGACGCGTCGCGCGACCGTGCCTTCCTCGCCCTGGAGTCCGAGGCCGATGGGCTGGAGGAAGAGCGCAAGGCGAGACTGGAAGCGCTGACCGAATGGCCCGTGGCCTGGATGGCGCTCGCCGGGTGCGTGCTGCATGTGGGCGCGGACGGCCGTGCCGCGATCAAAGCAGGGCTCATCCGTCCCGAGGATCGGGCCGATCTGGCGCAGGCCATCACCAAGGCTGCCGAACAGAAGTCGGCCCGTGGAGGCGGCTCGGAAGACGACGCGGATCCTGCGCGCGTCTCGGGGCTCCCGGCCCTGCAGTCGCTTCCATCGGCAGCCGGCGCCTCAGCACGGCCCGTGCACTCCGAGAAGCTCATGCGCCGCCTCACGGCCCACCGTGTCGCCGCGATCCAGGCCGAGCTGATGGACCGCCCCGAGCTTGCGCTGGCGGCACTGACGACCCACCTGACGCTGAAGCTGCTGGCCGACCCGCTCCATGGCGCCTACCGACTGCCCAACCTGCTGGCGATCAGCGCGACCGGCAACCAGCACGAGCTGCGGGGCGCGGCCGAGGACATCGAGGCGAGCCCGGCGGCTCAGCGCATCGAAGCCGACCGCATCGCCTGGATCGAGCACCTGCCCAAGGAACCCGACGCAGTGTTCGACTGGATGCTGCGGCAGCCGCCGCAGACGGTGCAGCGGCTGCTGACCTTCCTGGTCGCGTCCACCGTGAACGGCATCACCGGCGCCGACACCGGCCGACCGGTCAATGACGGTCTGGCCCGCGCGCTCGGCCTGGACATGACGCGATGGTGGTCGGCGACGGGGGAGGCCTACCTTCAGCACGTGTCCAAGGCGAGGGTGGTCGAGGTGGTGCACACCGTGGCCGGCGCCAAGGCGGCAGGTCCGCTCGCGGCGCTGAAGAAGGATGCCGCGGTGGCCCAGGCCGAACAACTGCTCGCCGGGCGTGGCTGGTTGCCCGACTGCCTGCGCGTGCAGCCGCACGCCGATGCCCCGGCGACGGGTGGCGAGGCGGGCGACACCAACGATCCTGCTCGGACCGAGGCGCCCGCCTGCGCCTGAACGCAGGGCCGGCCCGGGCCGGGCCGGCTCAGGCGACCGGGACAGGCGTGTCACCGTCGTCCCCGATGCTCCGCGGCCCGGGCTTGCCGGTCTCGCCCTGGGCCGGGTCGCGGCTCCCTGCAGGCGAGCGCCGGATCGCACCGATGTAGGCGCCGGCCGAGCGCAGGCGGGCATGGCCCGCGATGCGGGCCACACGCAGCCGCGCCTGGCGGTCGAGGTCCTGATCGACAGGCCCACCGCCACGCACCGGCGCGGGCGTGCCCGTCGTGTCCTGATACTGGCCTTGAAGGTGGTCGTGCCGCGCCCCGTGCCCGGTGGTGCCGCTCTCGCGCTTCGTGAGGCCGAACTTGCGCAGCGCATAGTCCAGGCGACGGAGGTTGGACTTCAGGTCCCGATCCGGCGCTCCCATGTGTGCGTCATGGCCGCTGACCACGCTGCGGGCATGCGCGATGGCCGACTGCTGCTCCTCGGTGGCCAGCGGCAGCCAGCGCGCACGGCCTCCCTTGCCCTTCGTCCACAGATACCGATCCGCCTCCCGTTGCTCGTCGGGCAGGCCTGTCTCCTCGAACGGATGCACGTGGGCGTAGGGGCGGCACATCACCGACTCCTTGCGCCGCAGGCCGACCTTCACCATCAGGCGCATCGACGCGCCGATGCGTGCATCGTAGGCAGAGACCTGGGCCAGCAAGGCCTCCACGTCGATGCCGTTGCCGCTCCAGCTCTTGTCGCGGTGGGCGTTCTCGTGGCGCTCGTATTCGTCAGGCGTCAGGCCGTAGTGCTCGGGCCT
The DNA here is from genome assembly GCA_020248915.1 of Rubrivivax sp. GTDB lineage: Bacteria > Pseudomonadota > Gammaproteobacteria > Burkholderiales > Burkholderiaceae_C > Rubrivivax. The sequence continues at coordinate 4,213 of JADCGP010000036.1, forward strand.
GCGGATGAAGCCCGGCTTGTTGAGCCACATCGCCAGGCCACGCAGAAAGCTCAGGTAGGTCTGGATCGTCCCCGGCGAAAGCTTCCGGCGCTGCCAGACCTTCACCATCGCCTGGACATGCCGCTGGCCCAGGTTGCGGGGATCGGGCGCCAGCTTGAAGCCGGCGTCCGTGTGCAGCTCGCGGAAGAAGCGCCGCAGGAAGTGGGCGCGCTCGTAGCGCGTCTTGTGCGACACGGTCTTCTCCAGCGCGGTGTGCAGCGGGTTGAACAGCTCGATCAGCACGTCCACCACCCGGTTCACGGGCGTCCTGCCCGGCGGGTACATGGCCAGCACCTGCTGGGGCGACTTGCCGGCCCAGTTCTGGCGGCGTGGCGAGTCCTGGCCATGCACGCGGCCTGGGCTGGCCGAGGTCATCGAGGAGTTCCTGGAAGGGCGGGTGGATGAGGGGGGCAGGGTTGAGCCATTGCGCGGGTCGTTGCGGCGGTCGTTGAGGGAGAGCGGTGCCTGCCGGCGGCGGCGCGAGGGTTCTGCACGGCGGATACGGGACATGGTGGGCTTTCTGCAAGGTGGCGGACTGCCCGAACAGCACGCCGTTGGATGAACGGTCCGGGGGACCGGAGTTGGAGGAATCCATCTGGACATCCCCGGGGCCGATTCCTGGCAAGCCCACGGCGATGGAGATCGTGTGCAACGTCGGTGCGGCGGTCGATCTCTGCAGCGCCACACCCACCCATGGCTTTGCTGTCCGGGCTCCTCGTGGTCTTCGGGGAGGGGCCTGGTCAGCTCGGTCAGACTTAAAAATGGAACACGTTGATCCAGGCCGTCTGCGCATTTCTGCGACGCGACGACAAGGGTGATGTCCACCCCGCTCGGGGCTGGGTGCGACATCGACGCCAGGGTCGAGCCCTGGGTCATTCGGTGGATCAGGCCTGGTGTGCAGCGCCGGCCGCTCGCATGGGTCCACCCCTGACCGAGAGTCCAGGGCGGTGTCGAGTTGATGAGCGAGGGTCGTGCGGGGAGCCTCATGGAGGCCATCACGCCGCGCGATGCGCGTCATGCGCGCGTGCTCAAGGGCTGGCGGGAACGGTGCGCGGCATCAAGTGCCGCCACGGGGTTCTGCTGCGCCGGTGCGCTTCTGGAGCGCCCAGCCGTCATCGCGGGGATGCGGCTGGCAAGGACCGGGCAGGTCACTGCGGTGGTGGATGACTCGGCACGCTCGCGGCGTCGATCCTTCTGGAGGTCGAGGCCGGTCGCGCCACCCGTTCGGGACGGGAACTTCGGTTGAAGGCACGAGGCAGGTAACGACTGCGACGCCTGCGATGCTCGTCTTCTTCGAGAGGACGGAGCGGGCCAGGAGCCCTCGGGAGCCCACAGTGGAAACCGCGACGGCATCTGCGGTCAAGGCCGCGTGCGCAGCGCCTGCCGCAAGACCCCTGATCGGGCGGCCCTTGGGGCAGGCAGTTGACGGCACGAGATTCGGCGGCAGGGCCCATCTAGCGTCGCAATGGCCCGGATCGCCAGCAACGGCGCGGGGTTGACAGGCAAGGCTGCCGCCTCAGGTACCTCGCGCGGCTGCCGGTCTGGCTGGCGCGTCTGCAGCCTGTCCGCGCTCGCCGAACTGGACAGGGGTTGAAAGGCCCGCGCGAGGTGAGACCGTGGTGACAGAAGTGCGCCCTGCGAACGGCCTCATGGCGAGCCGCGGGGCGCCTTCTGTCGCTGCAATGCAGTCCCGCTGATCCTGCATTGGCACTGAAGTCGAAAGACGCGCCGATTCGAGGCCATTGAGCGTGGAGAACGCGGCCCGGTGCAGCGACGCTGATCAGCCTTTCAAGGCAGTCAACTGCGCCAAGGAGCAACTGCATGGAAATCATCGTCAGAGCCGTGGATGTCGGATCGGGCAACACGAAATTCGTCACCGGCATCTCGGGAGCCGAGATCCGATGTGCCAGCTTCCCATCGGTCGCTTATCCCTCGAGCGCCGACACGTCGGCCATGCCTGCAGCGGAGAAGCGCAAGACGGTCTGCATCCCTGTCGGCTCCCTGTTTTATGAGGTGGGTCCGGACATTCACCTGGCCGCGGACACGTTCCGCGCGAAGCAGCTGCACGACGAGTACACCGAGTCGCCGGAGTACATGGCGCTGCTGCGCGGGGCGCTGTCGATGATGAAGGTGCCGCACATCGATCTGCTCGTCGTCGGGCTGCCCGTCGCGCTGCTGGCACTGAAGAAGGCGGCACTCGAAAAGGCGATGACGGGCAGCCACGAGATTGGGGCGGGACGGACCATCACGGTCCGCAAGGCACTGGCGGTGGCGCAGCCGCAGGGTGCGCTCGTCCACTACGCGGCCGAGCACGAGAAGATGGCCTCGATCGGCACGGAGCAGAGCCTGGTCATCGACCCGGGATCGAGGACCTTCGACTGGCTTGTCTGCCGCGGCATGCGGCTGGTCCAGAAGCAGTCGCACTCGATCAACCGGGGAATGTCCGATGTGCTGCGGCTGATGGCGGCCGAGATCTCGAAGGACATCGGGACACCCTACCGCGACTACGACGCCATCGACCTCGCCCTGCGGACCGGCAAGGCGCCGGTCATCTTCCAGAAACCCTACGACATGAAGCGGCACCTGCCCATCGCCGAGAGCGTGGCACAGCAGGCCGTGTCGACGATGCGCCAGTGGATCGAGACGCCCGAGAGCCTACAGAACATCATCCTCGTCGGCGGCGGCGCGTTCCTCTTCAAGAAGGCCGTCAAGGCAGCCTTCCCCAAGCACCGGATCCACGAGGTGAAGGAGCCTATGTACGCGAACGTGAGGGGCTTCCAGCTAGCCGGGCAGAACTACGCGATGACGTCGCTCGCGACGCCGGCGCCTTCGGATCGTGCACCAGGGGGTGGTGCATGAGCGCGCAGGAACGCGGAGCCCTTCGACCGATCCGGCTGGTGTTCGAGCTCTCGCGCGAGGAGAACCCGCGCCTGTTCGATGAACTGAGCCAGTTTCGGCAGGGGCGAAAGCGGGTCAACCGTCTGCGCCTGCTGGCCTACGACGGTCTGCTGGCGCAGCACGGCGTGTTTGCGATGGCTAGCCTGAAGACGCCCGACACGATCATGGTCCCGAAGGAGCCTGACGTGCAGCAGGCCGCTGCGGTGACGAACGGCGTGTTCCAGCCGGCGATCACGGAATGAAGACCGGGAAGGCACGGCGCGGTGACGGCGCTGTTGGGGCGTCCGAACTGGCGAAGATGGGACGGTGTGAACGCCTGGTGGTTCTCGAATCCGTCCACGGGCCGCGTCGAAGCCCATCGCAGGAAGAGGCCCGCCGCAGGGGTATCGCTGCCCATGCACGTTTCGAACTGCAGGGGCGGCGCGCCTCAGCGCCAGGTGGCGGTTCGTCTCGACGATCAGGGGAGCGGTGCTTCATCGCGACGATGGTCTTCGGAGACGCCTGGCAGACCGATTCGCTGCGCGACTTCAGGGACACGGTCCTGAGGCCGCGGCCTTGGGGGCGACGCCTGGTGGCGGCCTACTATGCGGCCGGGCCCCGCCTTTGCACAGTTCTGGGCGCTATGCGCGTTGGGTGTTGATGTAGCTCACTCGGTGAGCCACCCGCCTGGGAGACTGGCGTGACGGCGATGTGCCGTTGCTTCCGAGTCGAGGGCTGTGATGCGGCGGCGCGAGTTGAACATGGTGATGCGGGCG
>JADCGP010000037.1 GCA_020248915.1 Rubrivivax sp.
CGAACTGCGGCGCCGGGCAGCTGAAGATCATCGCGGCTATCCTGGAGCGGCCGGTGATCGAGAAGATCCTCACCCACCTGGGGCTGGACCCGCAGCCGCCGCATCGGGGACGGGCGCGCGAGGTCGGGCGAGACTGACGCCGAGACTGACGCCCCCCGAGCCGCGCCAGCCGACATCGACACCACATCCGCAGGCTGCAGCGCCGCAGCGCAGCCGGGGCGACGCTGCGCGCCGAGTGGGTGCGGCGTTGCCGAATCTGGGTCAACCCTGAGATCAGGCCCGGGGATCAAGGCCGGAGCAGCCCCGGGCGTTTCGTCAAGGCGGGCCGAATCGGCGCTGGGCCACGGCTCAACCGCCAGACTCAAGCCATCGTGGCTGGCATTGGCCCTGCATCGGCTGGCAACCCAGCCCGCGTCGGGCATTCGAGGGGCCGTTGAAAACCCGATGCGCGGACGCTGGTGCTCAGCGGCCTGCCGGAGCCGCTGGCGCTGGCAGAGGAGAAGTTGCTCGGGGCGGGGTGAAGGGCTGGCTGGCTGGCGCCCCAGAGGGGGCGGGCGGCACTGCGCGCCCGGCGTGTCACGCCGGGTCGGAGCCGGCACCGGTGTGCAACAGAGCCTCGACCCGCGCCACCCAACGCCGCTCGCCGACAAGCGGCGCGGCCAGGGCCTCGTCCCCGGCCTGCTCGAGGAGTCGGCGGGCCGCCTCCGCTTGGCCGAGCTGGACCTGGACACGGGCCATCTGCAGCTTTGCCAGCGCGCACAGGCGCCCCGGCGCCTGCCGCCGGCTCAGGCTCGCAAGCACTCCGGCCAGCGAGCGCGCGGAAGCTTCGGCCTCCCCGGTCTCTAGCTGCGCCCGTGCGCGCCAGATCATGAGCTCGGCGAGGTCGTTCGAATGCTCGATGTGCAGATCCTGCAAACGCCGCTCGGCGGCTGTCAACGTGACCAGGGCCGAGGCCGGGTTCGCCGTCTCGAGCTGCGCCAGGCCGAGCGCGCATTGGCCGACCACGGCCAGCCCCGGGTGCGCGTCGGCGGCGATCTGCGCCTGTGCCGCCTCCGCGGCGGCGAGGGCCTCGTCCCATCGGCCTTCGTCGAGCAGCAGCCAGGCGAGGTAGATATCTCGGCGCACCGGCTCGGCATCGCTGAGCCGGGCCTCCTGCATGGTGCGCCATGCGTCCTGCGGACGGCCGGCCCGGCTGTACGCCAGCGCGAGTTCGAGCCGCGCCAGCTGCCGAACCGGGTGCGCAGCGTCCGGCAGCGCCGCCGCGAGTATCGCGTTGCCCTCTTCGATGCACGCGACCGCGTCGGCCGGCCGGCGCTGCAACAGCATGACGCGACCGCGAATGAGCACGCGCCTTGCGCTGTGCGCGCTGTTCGCCGGCTGACCGCTCGCCCGGTCGCTCTCCTCCCACTGGCCGAGCGCGACCTCAGCGCCCTCGCCGTCGCCGATCGCGTGCTGCGCCAGCACGAGGTAATTGAGCACGATGCCCACGTGCCGGTGGCCGAGTCCATAGACATCGGCCATCCGGGTCGCGACGCCGCGCAACCGTTCGGCGGCGGTCTTGGTCTGGCCCGCCTTCAGTTCCGCAAGGCCGAGCTGGCCTTCGGCGAACAGCGGGGCGAACGCGCGCCGAGGACCGAAGTAGGCGCACGCCGCCTCATGCGCCGCGCGCGCGGTCTCGACGGCCTCCGGGTGCTGGATGTCGACGCGCACGCCTGCCAGCGAATGCAGCACGTGCATCCGCTCCTTGGGACCGATCGCTTCCGGATGCTCGGCCATCAGCCGCATGGCTTGCTCGATGGCGCGCTCGCCAGCCGCCAGATCGCCGAGTTCGCGCCAGGCCGTCGACGCGTGGCGCAGCGCGATCGACTGTTGCATCCAATCGCCCGCGCGCCCGCTGGATTCGATCACCCAGGTCGCCTCGTCGAGCGCCTCCCGGGCGCGGCCGAGCGCCAGCAGCGCCTCGCTGCGGACATTGCGCGCCGCGACGACGCGCGCATCTTCCGGCCCCAGGCGTTGATCGGCCGCCGCAAGGGCCGAGGACAGCAGCGCCAGCGCGTCGGTCGCCGCGCCGCTGCCGATGAGGCTGTAGGCGATCGACGTCTTCAGCTCCAGCGCGAGCGACGGATCGCCGGCGAGTTCTTCGTCGATGCGGTCGCGCGCGGCGCGCAGCACGTCGACCGCCGCGGTCTGCCGCCCGGCGCCAGCATCGACGTCGGCGCTCTCGAACGCCGCCAGCAGCAGCGCTTTGGCCTGCTCGGCGCGGCGCGCCTGCTCCTGCGCGGCGGCGGCGGCGCGCTGTTGCGCCTCGGCCGCCGCCGTTGCGCGCTCGGCCTCGCGACGCGCCTGCTCGGCGGCGGCATCGGCGCGCCCTTTCTCCCGAGTCGCGAGGTCGCGCTGCCGGACTGCGGAGCGGCGCTGCCACAAGGCCAGCGCAATGCCGCCGGCGAACACCAGCGTGACCGCCACCTGGACGTACAGGCCGCCGATCACCGCCAGCGTTGCTCCTACCACCACGGCTGATTCCAGCGGCCGCCGCCGGACCAGTCGCAGCAGGTGCTCGCCCCAAGGCGACTGCCGCGCCTCGACCGGTCGGCCGTCGAGGTAGCGCGCAAGGTCGGCGGCGAGCGCCTCGACCGTGGCGTAGCGGCGGGCGACGTCGCGCGCGAGCGCCGTGGCCAGCACGGCGTCGAGGTCGCCGCGCAGCGCGCGGCTCAGTGGCGCGCCCGCGGCAAGGCTGCTGGCCGGCGCGATGTCCGCGGTGGCGATGGCTTCCTCCAGTTCCGCAGCGCTGCCGCGCCTGAGCTTGTACGGCCTGGCGCCGGTCAGGAGTTCGTAGGCCACCACGCCGAGCGAGTAGACATCGCTGGCCGTGCCGATCGGCTCGCCCTTGATCTGCTCCGGGCTGGCGTAGTCGAGCGTCAGCGCCCGGCCGGACAGTTGCGTGAGTTGCGTTTCCGGCGTTCGGTCGCCTTCCATCAGCTTGGCGATGCCGAAGTCCAGCAGCCGTACCTGCCCGTCGGCGGTGACGAGAATGTTGCCGGGCTTCAGGTCCCGGTGCACCACGAGCCGCGAGTGGGCGAAGGCCACCGCAGCGCAGACCTGCAGCAGCAGAGCGAGCTTCTGCCGCACCGACAAGCCACGTTCCCTCGCGTAGACGTCGATCGGCGGCCCCTCGACGTACTCCAGGGCCAGGTACGGCCGGCCGTGGTGGTCCACCCCGGCGTCGTACAGCCGCGCGATGTGCGGGTGCTCCAGCGTCGCCAGGATGTCGCGCTCGCGCGCCATGCGCTCGGCCAGGCCCCGCGCCCACGTCAGCCGCGGCAGCTTCAGCGCCACCTGCCGCTTGAGCTGCCCGTCGGCACGCTCGGCCAGCCACACGCTGC
>JADCGP010000038.1 GCA_020248915.1 Rubrivivax sp.
TATGGGTTCGAGGCGGGCAGCGCGCCGGGGCTGGTGGTGGCCGGGGCGTCGCTGCCGGCCTACCGGTCGGATCTGCCGGCGCTGGCCGGCACCGTGCGCCTGGGCGGCGCCACGCTGCGGCTGCCGATGGCTGCGGAGTGAGGGCTGCGGTCCGCGGGCGGCGCAGGAGTGAGGCGCCGCTCGCGGATTCCACATGCGGCGGCGCGCCGGCGATCGCCCCGACCATGCGCCCGAAGGCGCTGGTCGCGATCGCGCGCGCGCTCACGCTTGATCAGCGAGAGCACCGGCGTCAGCGCGATGTCGCCCGTCGGATCGAGCCGGAGCTCGCCGCGGACCCGGGCGGCCACTCGTCGAGCGGCCGATCGGTGGCCAGCAAGGTCGCCATCACCGCGCCCATGATGGCGCCTCGGATGACGTCGGCCTCGATGCCCGCCTCGGCCAGTGCGCGCACCACTCCCGCGGTGCGCAAGGCCGCGGGTGCCGCCGCCGACCAGCATGAGGCCGAAGAAGGCACGCCCCGCCTGCGGCCATCCCCGCCGCGCCAGCCTTGGTGTCTTGGGCCCGGGATGGGGGGCCTCGTGCGACGCGGCACGCCCGTGCCGTCACGCCGGGGCCCTCGAACGTAGAGGATCAGACCGGGCCGTCAGCGGGCCGAGCAACTGTCCGTGGCTGCGCTCGCACATGGTGTGGACCACGATGGCGACGAGGGCCAGCCGTTCGTTGAAGGGGCGTTGCGTCGTGGCGGCGGTGGCCAGGCGCGCCCGCACGTCGGCCTGCGTGATGGCGAGGAAGTGCCGGACGAACAGCGCCTCGGCATTGCGCGCCGTCTCCGTGCCCGCCATCACCGGATCCGCAGTCGGGGCAGGGGGCGCGGCCGCCATCGCCGGAGCCCCCGCCCGCGGCTGGCGCTGCTCGCGCTGGAACTCGGCGAAGCGGCGGACTCCCTCAGCGCCGCCGACCAGGCCCGCGCCGTGCTGCGGCTCGGCGGAGCCGATCTGCGCCAGCAGCCAGCCCTGCGGGTCGGCGCCGAGCGGGCGCAGGTCGCGCTCGCCGAGCCCGAAGCGGTGTGCCGCCAGTGCAGCGGCGGTGGCCGGGTCCGCTCGCGTCGTCGCTTGCCTCCTTGGAGGCTCGAGTGTGACGACGCGGGGGCGGCCGCGGGTGTCGCGCGCTTCCCTGGCGGGTGAAGTTACGTGGCTATCGAGCCAGCAGCCGATCGGCGGCCTCGACGTCGCCGGCGCCGAGCTGCCCGGAGGCCTGGCGCAGCCGCAGCTGGCCGACGATCACCTCGTAGCGGGCCAGCGCGAGGTCGCGCTGCGTGGCAAACAGGTCGCGCTGCGCGTTCAGCACGTCGAGGTTGACGCGCACGCCGACCCGGAAGCCGAGCTGAGTGGCCTCGAGCGCGAGCTTGCTCGAAGCCTCCGCGGCCTCGAGCGCCTTGACACGGGCCTGACCCGACTGCACGCCGAAGAAAGCGACGCGCGTGCCCTGGGCGACACCGCGGCGCGCCGCCTGCAGGTCGTTGCCGGCCTTGTCCTGCAGCGCCAGGGTTTCGCGGATGCGATTCTGCGTGGCGCCGCCCGTGTACAGCGGCCAGGTCAGCTGCACGCCGACGCTCCCGGTCGTGGTCGTGCCGCGGGCGAAGGACGAGAACGCGCTGCCGCGCGAGTCGCCGAGCGACAGCGAGCCCACCGCGTCGAGCGTCGGCTTCTCGGCCGCGCGCGCCTTGTCGGTCTCCAGCCGCGCCACCTCGGCGGCCACCTGCGCACGGCGCACCGTCGGGTGCTGGCGGTCGGCCGACTCCACCCACTCGTCGACGGCGGCGGGCAGCACCGGCGGCAGCGTCACCGGCGTGGCCAGCGGGCGCGGCACGACGCCGGTGCGCCCGACCAGCTGGTCGAGCGCGATGCGCTTGGCGCGCAGGTCGTTGTCGGCCGCGATCTCCTGGGCGGTGGCCAGGTCGAAGCGTGCCTGGGCCTCACGCGTGTCGGTGATCGTCGCGGTGCCGACCTCGAAATTGCGGCGCGCGGAGGCCAGCTGCTCGGTGATCGCCGCCTTGTTGGCGCGGGTGTTGGCCAGCGTGTCCTGCGCACCCAGCACGTCGAAGTAGGCCTGCGCGACGCGCACGATCAGGTCCTGCTCGGCGGCCTCGAGCTCGGCCGACGCCGCGACCAGGGCGCGGCGCGCCTGCTCGATCGTCACGTCGTTGGCGCGGTTGATCAGCGGGTAGCGACCGGACAGCGCGGCCTGCGCGGTGCGGCTGGTGACGCTGCCGCCGGTCGGCGGGTCGCTCTGCGCCAGCGTGGCCGCGGCGGTGGCGTTGGCCACCGGCCGCGCAAGCGCCTCGCTCTGCGCGGCGCGGAACTCCGCCGATTGCGCCTGTGCCCGCGCCGCGAGGTAGGTGGCGTCGTAGGCTCGGGCCGCCTCGTACAGCTCCTTCAGGCTCTGGGCTGAGGCCGGCCCAGCCAGCAACGCGGCGATGGCAATGGCGCCGAAGGCGAGGCGGGAGGGGAAGGCTTGGCGGTGGGTCATGCAGCGTCCTCGTTGGGGTGCGGCGGCGGTGGGGCAGGGTGGGGATCGGTCCGGGATGGATGGGGTCGGCGATCGGCGGCAGGGCATCGTGCCGGTCAGAAGCGGAACCGGCCAGGCTCGCCGAAGCCGTCGAGCCGCGGCGCGACGGTGTCGAACAGCTCGGTGTCGGACCAGGCGTCCTCGCCGACGCGGCGGATCAGGCGCGCGCGCATGATCGGCAGGGATCCGACCACCGCGACGAGCCGCCCGCCGGGCGCCAGCTGCTGCAGCAGCGCCCGAGGCACCTCGGCGACCGAGCCCGACAGCACGATCGCGTCGAACGGCGCCTGGCCCGGGAGACCGCGGGCGCCCTCCTCGGCGCTGACGTCGATCACGTGCACGTTGGTCACGCCGTTGCGGCGCAGGCTGTCGCGGGCGCGCTCGGCCAGCTGCGGCCGGCACTCGAGCGAGAACACCTCGGCGCAGCGGTGCGCGAGCAGCGCCGCCATGAAGCCCGAACCGGTGCCGATCTCGAGCACCTTGTCGCGCGGCTGGATCTGCAGTTCCTGCAGCAGCCTCGCCTCGACCTTGGGCTCCAGCATCCGCGGGCCGCCCGGATCGTCGTCGAGCAGCGGCACCTGCGTGTCGACGAAGGCGAGCGCGCGGCGCGACGGCGGGACGAAGTCCTCGCGGCGCAGCAGCGCGAGCAGCTCGAGCACGCCCGGGTCCAGCACCTCCCAGGGCCGGATCTGCTGCTCGATCATGTTGAAGCGCGCCAGTTCGGTGTTCATTCGCAATGCAAGCCTGAGCATCCCTGGAGACCACCGTGGATTCTAGGTCGCGGCCTTGACCGCAGCCTGACCGGACGCCGGCTCCGCCGCGGCGCGCCGGAAGCCGCGCCGCGCCCAGGCGGAGAGGTCGTCGAGCCAGCAGTAGACGACGGGCACCACCACCAGCGTCAGCAGCGAGGAGGTGATGACGCCGCCGATGACCGCCTGGCCCATCGGCGCGCGCTGCTCGCTGCCCTCCGTGAGCGCGAAGGCGAGCGGCACCATCCCGAAGACCATCGCCAGCGTCGTCATCAGGATCGGGCGCAGCCGCACCTGCGCCGCGTGCAGCAGCGCGGCGGTGCGTTCCATGCCGGCCGCGCGCGAGCGGATCGCGAAGTCGACGAGCAGGATCGAGTTCTTGGTGACCAGGCCCATCAACATGACGATGCCGATCACCGAGAACATGTTCAGCGTACTGCGGAAGGCCAGCAGCGCTAGCACGACCCCGATCAGCGTCAGCGGCAGGCTGCTCATCAGCGCGATCGGCTGCAGGAAGCTCTTGAACTGGCTGGCCAGGATCATGTAGATGAACACCACCGCCAGCGCCAGCGCGCCCACCGCGTAGGAGAAGCTCTCCTGCATGTTCTTGGTGCTGCCGCCGAAGGTGGTGCGGTAGCCCGGCGGCAGCGCGGTCTCGGCCAGCACGCGCCGGATGTCGTCGCTCACCTCGCCGGCGCTGCGGCCGAGCGCGTTGGCGTCGATGTTGATCTCGCGGTTGAGGTCGCGCCGGTTGATCTGGTTCGGGCCGGTCGCCGGCCGCACCTTCGCCACCTGCGACAACCGCACCGTGCGCGCGCCGCCGTCGGCGGTGGCCAGCACCAGCGGCAGCTCGGCCAGGCCGGACAGCGAATCGCGGTACTGCGGCGCCAGGCGCAGCTGCACGTCGTAGCTCTCGCCGTTGGCGGCGCGCCAGTTGCCCACCGTCGTGCCCGCCACCAGCGTGCGCAGCGTGCCGGCGATGGCGTTGACGTTGAGGCCGAGGTCGGCGGCCGCGTCGCGCCTGACGTCGACGGCGATCGTCGGCTTGTCGGGCTTGAGCGTGCTGTCCAGGTCGACGAGGCCCGGGATGTCGCGCAGCTGCTTCATGATCTGGCGCGCCAGGCGCTCCAGCTCGCCGAGGTCGGGGCCCTGCAGCGAGAACGAGATCTGCTTTCCGCCGCCGAGGTCGGTGACGCCGATGTTGGTGATCGTGATGCCCGGGATGCGGGCCAGGCGCTCGCGCAGTGGCACCGCCATCTCGGCCACCGTGCGGCTGCGGTCCTTGCGGTCGATCAGGCGCACGTAGACGCTGCCGTAGATCTTGCCGGCCGCGACGCCGCTGTTGATCGTGGCCACCGTGTAGCGCACCTCGGGCAGCTCGCGCAGCGCCGCGTCGATCTGCCGCGCGCGTGCCTCGGTCACCTCGAGCGCGCTGCCCACAGGGGTGTAGAAGTTGATCACCGTCTCGGAGAAGTCGGCCTTGGGCACGAACTCCTTGCCCAGCACTCCGGCGAGGGCGATCGCGACGACGAACGTGGCCGCCGCGGCGATCACCGTCTTCACCTGGTGCGCGAGCGACCAGGCCAGCAGCAGCTGGTACTGGCACCCGAGCCACTCGGTGAAGTGGTCGAAGGCCCCGGTGACGCGGCCGATCGTGCGGTCGTACAGCGTCGCCGGGGCGTCCTTCCAGCGGTGGTGCGCCTGCGGGTCGTGCCAGACCGAGGACAGCATCGGGTCGAGCGTGAAGCTGACGAACATCGAGATCAGCACCGCGGCGACGATCGTGATGCCGAACTCGTGGAAGAACTTGCCGACGATGCCGCCCATGAAGCCGATCGGCAGGAACACCGCCACGATCGACAGCGTCGTGGCCAGCACCGCCAGGCCGATCTCGCTGGTGCCCTCGAGCGCGGCGTCGTGCGCGCTCTTGCCCATCTGCACGTGGCGGACGATGTTCTCGCGCACGACGATGGCATCGTCGATCAGCAGGCCCACGCACAGGCTCAGCGCCATCAGCGTGATCGTGTTGATCGTGAAGCCGAACCAGTGCATGAACAGGAAGGTGCCGATCAGCGCGATCGGCAGCGTCAGCCCGGTGATGACGGTGCTGCGCCAGCTGTTCAGGAACAGGAACACGATCAGGATCGTCAGCGCCGCGCCCTCGATCAGCGTGCGCTGCACGTTGGCGACGCTGACGCGGATCGCGCGCGAGTTGTCGCGGTTGACCTCGGTCTTCAGGCCCGGCGGCAGCAGCGACTGGGCCTCGTCGAGCGCGCGCCTGAGGCCGTCGACGACGGCGATGGTGTTCTCGCCCTGGCTCTTCTGAACCGACAGCAGCACGGTGCGCTGCCCGTTGTAGAGCGCCAGGCTCTCCACCTCCTGCGGGCCGTCGACGACGTCGGCCACCTGCCAGAGCCTGACCGTCGCGTTGCCGCCGGCGGCGGCGGGCTTGCGCGCGACGACGATGTCGCGGAAGTCGCGCGGCGTGGCCAGGCGGGCGTTGATCTGCACCACGCGCTCCTGCTCGCGCGAGCGGATCGCCCCGAGCGGCAGCTCCTGGTTCTCGCTGCGCAGCGCGGCGGCCACCTGGTCGACGCTCACGCCGTAGGCCTCCAGCGCCTGCGGCTTGAGCTCGATGCGGATCTGGCGCGCCACGCCGCCGACGACGGACACCGCACCGACCCCGCGGACGTTCTCCAGGCGCTTCTGCAGCACCTGCTCGGCCCAGGTGGTCAGCTCCTGGGGCGTCGCCTTGCCGTCGGTGGCCATCACCGCCACGTTGAACACCGGCTGGCTCTGCGGGTCGAAGCGGAAGATCCGCGGCTCCTTCACCTCGTCGCGCAGCAGCGGCCGGATCAGGGCCACCTTCTCGCGCACGTCCTCGGCAGCCTTGCGGCCGTCGACGTCGAGGTTGAACTCGATGATGGTGACCGAGCTGCCCTCGTAGCTGCGCGAGTACAGCGACGAGATCCCCGCCACCGTGTTGACCGCCTCCTCGACCTTCTTCGTGACCTCGGCCTCGACGATCTCCGGGCTGGCGCCCGGGTAGTCCATCTGGACGACGACGGTCGGGATGTCGATGTTCGGGAACTGGTCGATCGCCAGGCGCTGGTAGCTGAACAGGCCCAGCACCACGAAGGCGAGCATCACCATCGTGGCCAGCACCGGGTTGGCGATCGATACGCGGGTGAACCACATGGCGCGCGGCGTCGGGAGGGGGCGGCCTCAGGGGCGCGGGCTGGCGCCGGAGGCGGCGGACTCCGATCCGGCCGGCGCCGCGGCGCCGGCCTTCGACAGCACGAGCCTGGTGCCGCCGCGCAGGCTGCCGACGCTGCCGCGCAGCACGACTGCGCCCGCGGCCAGGCCCTCGCGGATCTCGATGGCCGCCTCGGGCTGGCCGTCGATCGCGACCTGGCCGCGCGTCCCCGGTGTCACGGGCTTCTCGACCGCGACGCCGCCTTCCAGCGCCAGCACGTAGGGCCGTGCCTGGTCGAAGCGCACCGCGCTGACCGGCACGACCAGCGCATTGCGACGTTCGAGGTCGATCGTTGCGCGCGCGAACAGGTCCTGGCGCAGCGCTGCATGCGGCTCGACGGCGAGGTAGGCGGTCACCGCGCGCGTCGTGCTCTGCGCGCTCGGGTTGATGCGCGCCACCCGCGCCGCCAGTTCCTGGTCCAGCCCGTCGACGCGCACGCGCGCCGCCTGCCCGACCCGCAGCGCCGTCACGTCCTCCGGGGTGACGGCCGCCTCGAGCTCGACGCGGGACAGGTCGACGATCTCGACGATGCGGCCATCGACCGCCACCCGCTCGCCCGGCTGGGCGAGCCGCTGCGCGACCAGGCCGCCGATCGGCGCGCGGATCTCGGTGTCGCGCAGTGCCTTGCGCGCCAGCTCGGCCGCGGCCTGGGCGGCCTGCAGCGCCGCGCGCGCGCCGGCCTCGTTCATCGCCGCGGTGTCTAGCGCATTGCGCGAGATGAAGCCCTGCTCGACGAGGGCCCGGTTGTTGGCCAGCGTGCGCTCGGCGATCGCCAGCTGCGCGGCGGCGCTCTGGGCCTGCTCCTCGGCCTGGCGCAACCGCCACTCGAACTCGGTGGCGTCCAGCCGGCCGATCCGCTGGCCGGCGAAGACGCGATCACCCTCGCGCACCGAGAGCTCCTTCAGCTCGGAGGCCACCTTGGCCTTGACGAGTGCGGTCTCGGCCGCCTTCAGGCCGCCCGAGACCGCCAGCGACCGCACCAGCTCCGCCTGGCGCACGGTGGCGACGTCGGTCGGCGCCAGCTCGATCGCCTGCGCGACTGCGGTCGGGCTGGCGTCGCGGCCGCCCGGCGCGCCGGCGAACGGCTTGACCCCGGCCAGCCGCAGCCCGGCGACCACCAGGGCGCCGAGCGCCAGCAGGCCGACCGCCCAGGCGACGGCGCGCTTCAAGGGCCTTCCCCGGGGCGCACCTGCATTCCGCGCAGCACCAGGTCGAGGTGGGCGTGCAGCATCGCGCGCGGGTCGACGCCGCAGTCCATGCGGACCGGGCAGGCGCCGATCGAGTGCTGGTGCAGGGCTGCGAAGATCAGCGGCGCCACCAGCGCGAGCGCGGTCTCGTGCAGCGGCACCGGCCGGAACTCGCCTCGTTCGATGCCGCGCTGCACGGTCGAGCAGAACAGGCGGTCGGCGGGCACGATGACCTCGTCGGCGTAGAACTGGGCCAGGTCGGGGAAGTTGCGCGCCTCGGCGATGACGATCTTGTGGATACCCGCCGCGGGGGTGCTGCCCACGCGCTCCCACCAGGTGTCGAGCAGCATCGCGAGCAGCTCGCTCGTCGTGCCCTCGAAGCTGCCGGCCGCTTCCTGGCCCTCGGCGATCAGCGTCGTCAGGTTGCTCCGGACGACCGCCTTGAACAGCTCTTCCTTGCTCGGGTAGTACAGGTACAGCGTGCCCTTGCTGACGCCGGCGCGCTGCGCCACCTCCTCGGTCCGCGTGGCGGCGTAGCCCTTCTCGGCGAACAGGGCGAGCGCCGCATCGAGCAGTTCCTGCGGCCGCGCCACCTTGCGGCGCTGGCGCGCAGGCGGACGCAGGACCGAATCGCCGCCGCTCGGGAGCGGGGCGATCGGCGCGTCGGGGGCAGGTTCGACCGTGACTGTGGCGCTCATCTTGTAATGACTGACCGGTCAGTAATTATATGGATGGCTTCCCCCAGCATCAAGCCAAGGGCTGGCATCGGGCGCCGCCGTGACATCCGGCCGGCGGGGCCATGCAGCGCGCGGGCCCCGCGCGATCCGCCGATGCCAGCGCGGCGGCCGGCAGCCGCGCGTCTCTATCATCCCCCGCTTTTGCACCTGGCCGCGACCGATGGACCCGATCCTGCTCCTGAAAGCCGCCATGATGGGCGTGGTGGAGGGGCTGACCGAGTTCCTGCCGATCTCCTCCACCGGGCACCTGATCCTGGCGGGTTCCCTGCTCGGATTCACTGGCGAGAAGGCCAAGGTCTTCGAGGTGGCCATCCAGACCGGCGCGATGCTGGCCGTGATCTGGGAGTACCGGGCCCGCTTCTCGCGGCTGGTCACCGGCATCGGCTACGACCCGGTCGCGCAGCGCTTCGCGCGCAATCTGGCCATCGCCTTCCTCCCCGCCGCGGTGTTCGGCTTCCTGTTCGGCGGCTGGGTCAAGCAGCACCTGTTCCATCCGGTGCCGGTGGCGCTGGCCTTCATCGTCGGCGGCCTGGTGATCCTGTGGGTCGAGGCGCGCCACCGGCGCCGCTTCGGCGCCCGCGACCTGGAAGGTGCGCGGCGGGCGCGGGTGGAGGAGGTGGACGACATGAGCGCGCTCGACGCGCTGAAGGTCGGCCTGGTCCAGTGCCTCGCGCTGATCCCGGGCACCAGCCGCTCGGGGGCCACGATCATCGGCGCGATGGTGTTCGGCTTCTCGCGCAAGGCGGCCACCGAGTTCAGCTTCTTCCTGGGCGTGCCGACGCTGATGGCCGCCGGCGCCTACTCGGTGTGGAAGGAGCGGGCGCTGCTGTCGCTGGCCGACCTGCCGCACTTCGCCGTCGGGCTCGTGTTCGCCTTCTTCAGCGCCTGGCTGTGCATCCGCTGGCTGATCCGCTACGTCAGCACCCACGACTTCACCGTGTTCGCCTGGTACCGCATCGCCTTCGGCGCCATCGTGCTCGTCACGGCGTACACCGGGCTGGTGCGCTGGAGCGCGTGAAGACGAGGTCGCGCACGTGGTGCCCGAGCGCGAGCCCGCGCTGCTCGAAGCGGGTCAACGGGCGCCACGCGGGCCGCGGCGCAAAGCCTGCCGCGGTGTTGACCAGGCGCGGTTCGCCGGCCAGCACCTCGAGCATCTGCTCGGCGTAGGGCTCCCAGTCCGTGGCGCAGTGCAGGTAGCCGCCCGGCTCGAGCCTGCTGGCCAGCAGCGCCACGAAGGCGGGCTGGACCAGGCGCCGCTTGTGGTGCCGCTTCTTCGGCCAGGGGTCCGGGAACCACAGGTGCACGCCGGCAAGCGTGCTCGGGGCGATCATGCGCTCGAACACCTCGACCGCGTCGTGCCGCAGGATGCGCACGTTGGCGAGCCCCTGCTCGCCGATGCGGCGCAGCAGCGCTCCGACACCGGCCTCGTGCACCTCGATGCCCAGCAGGTCGATGCCGGGTTGCGCCGCGGCAACGGCGGCCGTTGCGTCGCCCATCCCGAAGCCGATCTCCACCACGCGGGGCGCGCTGCGGCCGTAGGCCGCGGCCCAGTCGAGCGGGCCGCCGGAGAAGGGCAGCACGAAGTGCGGGCCGAGTTCGTCGAGCGCGCGCCGCTGGCCGCTGCCCAGGCGGCCACCGCGCAGCACGTAGCTGCGGACGCGGGCCGCCCCGCCGGGCCTGCCGGTAACGGGCTCGGCGTCAGGTTCGGCTTCGGGTGCGTCATCCATCGGTGCGATTTTCCGCGCTCGCGGCGACCCCGTCGCGGCCATCGGCGCGTCGCACGGCGCATGGCGGTGCCCGCAGCAGGAGCGGTGGATAGAATCTCGCTGATCCGCGGGCGTCGTTCAATGGCAGGACCTGAGCTTCCCAAGCTCAAGACGTGGGTTCGATTCCCATCGCCCGCTCCAGCATCCGCCGGGCGCCGGTCGGCGCCGCGCACGATGCCGGGGTCTCCCCGCGACGGCTGACCGATCGGGCCCGCGATGGCACCTCCCCCGCTGCGCTTCGTCTGCGACGGTCTGCCCGGCGGCCTCGGTGCCCCGCCCGCGGGCTTCGAGTGCGTGCCCGACGACGCCGAGCCCGCGGCCGAGGCCCGCGTGCTGCTGCCCGCCACGGCCACCGCCGCGCGCGCGCTGGCCGCGCAGGCGGACCTGGCCCGTCACGCCTTCGCACAGGCGGTGCTCGTGCGGCTGCCCGCGGCCGACCCGACGCTCGAGGACGAACTGCTGCGGCTCGGCGTGGAGGCCGTCGTGCAGGACGGCGAGGACTGCTGGCGCGCGCTGCGCCACGCCGTCGAGCGCAAGCGGGTCGAGCGCAGCGCGCGCACCGCCTACGCCACCGACCTCGCCACCGGGCTGCCGCACGAGGCGCAGTTGCTGGAACACCTGGGGCAACTGATCGCGCTGCGCGAGCGCGAGCCGGCGCCGATGGCGCTGATCGCCCTGCAGGTCGACGGCTTCGCGCAGGCGGCGACCCGGCTCGGCGGCGAGGCGGCCAACGTGCTGCGGCGCAAGGTGGCGGTGCGGCTGCGGGCCGGCCTGCGCGCCGCGGACGTCGTTGCCGCGATCGGGCCGCAGACCTTCGGCGTGCTGCTCGGCCGCCTCGAGCTCGCCTCCGACGGCGAGCGCGTGGCCGCCAAGCTGGCGCGAGCGCTGCAGCAGCCGCTGGTCGTCGCCGGGCAGCCGTGTGCGGTGGCCACGGCGGTGGGCCTGGCGCTGTATCCGCAGCACGGGAAGGACGCCGCCGCGCTGCTGCGACGGGCGTGCGCTCAGGCCGGGAGCAGCGAGGTCGGGGGCGGGCCGGGCCGGCCGGCCTGGGCCCCGGCGGCCGGGACGGCCGGCATCGCCGCGCGCGGCCGCGGCGCGGCCAACGACGAAGCCTGATCTTCCGCAGGTTCGCCGCGCGCGGCGCTGCCATCATCCCGGCCGGGGCTGCGCCGCAGCCCGACCGACCCGCCGCGAGGATCAGCGATGAATCCGTTCCGCCAGTTGCTGCGTGCCCGTGGCGCCAAGGCGCCGATCGGCACCTGGATCACCTCCGTCAGCCCGATCGTCGCCGAAGCCGTCGGCAGTGCCGGTTTCGACTGGGGCGTGCTCGACATGGAGCACACCCCGCTCGACCTGATGGACCTGGTGCATCTGCTGCAGGCCGTGGGCAACACCAAGATGGTGCCGCTGGTGCGCGTGCCCTGGAACGACGGCACGCTGCTGCGCCGCGTGCTCGACGCGGGCGCGGAGTCGTTGCTGCTTCCGGCGGTGGACGACGCACGGGCCGCGGCGAGCGCGGTCGCGCTGACCCGCTACCCGCCGGCCGGCGTGCGCGGCGTCTCGACGATGGGCCGCGCGTCGCGCTACGGCACGGTGCCGGACTTCTTCCGCAGCGCCAACCGCCGCACCGGCGTCGTGCTGCAGCTCGAGACGCCACAGGCGATCGCGCGGCTGGAGGAGATCGCCACCGTCGACGGCGTGGACGCGCTGTTCGTCGGCCCGGGAGACCTGTCGGGCAGCCTGGGCGTCCCGGGCGAGCTGACGCACCCGAAGGTGATGGGGATGATGGCCGATGCCGCCCAGCGCGCCCGCGCGCTGGGCAAGCCGATCGGCACCGTCGGCGCCACGCCCGACACCGTGGCGCGCTACCGCGCGGCCGGCTTCGACTTCCTGGCGGTGTCGAGCGACCTCGGCCTGCTGATGCGCGGCGCGCAGGTGATGGTGCAGGCGCTGCGTGCCGGAGACGGGGCGGTGCGGGTGCACACGCTCGCCGAGGGCACCGCCACCGAGGCGGGCGGCTGAGCGGCGCCCGTTACTTCAGCACGTCACCCAGACAGAGGTACTTCAGCTCGACGTAGTCGTCGATGCCCTGGCGCGCGCCCTCGCGCCCGAGGCCGCTCTGCTTGACCCCGCCGAAGGGCACCTCGGCCGTGCTGATCAGGCCGGTGTTGATGCCCACCATGCCGTACTCCAGCGACTCGGCGACGCGGAACACGCGGCCGATGTCGCGGCTGTAGAAGTAGCTGGCCAGGCCGTACTCGGTGGCGTTGGCCAGCTCGATCGCCTCGGCCTCGGTCTCGAATCGGAACACCGGGGCCACGGGGCCGAAGGTCTCCTCCTTCGCGCACAGCATCGCGCTGCTCACGCCGGCCAGCACGGTGGGGGTGTAGAAGCGCTCGCCGATGTCTGCGGCGCGCATGCCGCCCGTGACCACGCGCGCCCCCTTGGCCACCGCGTCGTCCACGTGGGCCTGCACCTTGGCCAGCGCCGCGTCGTCGATCAGCGGGCCCTGGTGGACGCCGGCCTCGAACCCGTTGCCCACCTTGATGGTGCGGGCGCGCGCGGCGAGCCGGTCGACGAAGGCGTCGTAGACGCCCGCCTGCACGTACAGGCGGTTGGCGCAGACGCAGGTCTGGCCGGCGTTGCGGTACTTGCTGATCATCGCGCCCTCGACCGCGCTGTCGAGGTCGGCGTCGTCGAAGACGATGAAGGGCGCGTTGCCGCCGAGCTCGAGGCTGATCTTCTTGACCGTGGGCGCGCACTGCGCGGCGAGGATGCGACCGACCTCGGTGCTGCCGGTGAAACTCAGGTGGCGCACCACCGGGCTCGAGCACAGCACCTTGCCGATCTCGATGCTGCGCGCGCCATCGGCGGGCAGCACGTTGAGCACGCCGCCCGGCATGCCGGCGCGCTGCGCCAGTTCGGCCACGGCCAGCGCCGACAGCGGCGTCTGCTCCGCCGGCTTGATGACCACCGGGCAGCCGGCCGCAATCGCCGGCGCGACCTTGCGCGTGATCATCGCGATCGGGAAGTTCCACGGCGTGATCGCCGCGCACACGCCGATGGGCTGCTTCAGCACCAGGTAGCGCTTGTTCGGGTCGGTGGTCGGGATCGCCTCGCCGTACACGCGCTTGGCCTCCTCGGCGAACCACTCGACGAAGCTGGCGCCGTAGACGACCTCGCCGCGTGCCTCGGCCAGCGGCTTGCCCTGCTCGGCGGTCATGATGCGCGCCAGGTCGTCGGCGTGCTGGTGCAGCAGCTGGAACCACTTCATCATCACCGCGGCGCGCTCCTTGGCCGGCCGGGCGCGCCACGCAGGCCAGGCGCGCTCGGCCGCGGCGATGGCCGCTGCCGCATCGACCGCGCCGAGGTTGCAGACCTCGGCCAGCTGGGCGCCGGTGGCCGGGTCCCGGACCGCGAAGCGCGCGCCGGCGTCGGCGCCGGTGGTCCACTGCCCGTCGATCAGCGCGGCGGTCTTGAGCAGGCTCGGGTCGGCCAGCAGGGCCAGCGGGGAGGTCTTGGTATCCATCGCGTTCTCCTTCGCCGCCCACTCTACCCGGGGCGGGGCCGCAGGATCGCAGCCGGTAGAATGCCGGGTGCTGCGAAGCGGTCCGGGACGGGGGTGCAGCGCCTGCGGATCCCGCAGCCAGTGCCGCCCCCGACGACGCGGTGCGCGACTCGCTCTCGCCGCTCCGGGGCCTGCCGCGTCGCGGCGGCCCGCACCGCGCGCCGGCGGTGCGCTGCGGCACCCGGCCGTATCCCGACCTCCCCCCTCCCTGGTGAACACATGCAAGCCGCCGCGATCCGCTCGACCTTCCTGAAGTTCTTCGAGTCCAAGGGCCACGCCGTCGTGGCCAGCTCGCCCGTGGTGCCCGGCGACGACCCCACGCTGCTGTTCACCAACGCGGGGATGAACCAGTTCAAGGACGTCTTCCTCGGCTTCGACAAGCGTCCCTACACGCGCGCGGCCACCAGCCAGAAGTGCATCCGCGCCGGCGGCAAGCACAACGACCTCGAGAACGTGGGCTACACCGCGCGCCACCACACGTTCTTCGAGATGCTGGGCAACTTCAGCTTCGGCGACTACTTCAAGCGCGACGCGCTGCTCTACGCCTGGGAACTGCTCACGGAGCACTTCAAGCTGCCGAAGGACCGGCTCTGGGCCACCGTGTACGCCGAGGACGACGAGGCCTATGCGATCTGGCGCGACGTGATCGGCCTGCCCCCCGAGCGCATCGTGCGCATCGGCGACAACAAGGGCGGCCGCCACATGTCCGACAACTTCTGGATGATGGGCGACACCGGACCCTGCGGCCCGTGCTCGGAGATCTTCTACGACCACGGCCCCGAGGTCGCTGGCGGGCCGCCCGGCAGTGCCGAGCAGGACGGCGACCGCTACATCGAGATCTGGAACAACGTCTTCATGCAGTTCAACCGCACCGAGGACGGCCAGATGCTGCCGCTGCCCAAGCCCAGCGTCGACACGGGGATGGGCCTCGAGCGGCTGGCGGCGGTGCTGCAGCACGTGCACAGCAACTACGAGATCGACCTCTTCGTTCGGCTGCTGGCGGCGGCCCGCAGTGCGGTCGAGCGCGCCGGTGGGGCGAGTGCGGGCGGGCGGGTCGATCCCGACTCGCCGAGCCTGAAGGTCATCGCCGACCACATCCGGGCCTGCAGCTTCACGATCGCCGACGGCGTGATCCCGGGCAACGAGGGCCGCGGCTACGTGCTGCGGCGGATCGCCCGGCGCGCCATCCGGCACGGCTACAAGCTCGGCGCGCGGCGGCCGTTCTTCCACACGCTGGTCGCGCCGCTGGCCGCCGAGATGGGCGACGCCTACCCCGAGCTCGCGCGCGAGGCCGCGCGCGTAACCGACGTGCTCGAGCAGGAGGAGGAGCGCTTCTTCCAGACCATCGCCAACGGCATGGAGATCCTGGAGGCGGCGCTCGCCGCCGGCGCGATGATCGTCGACGGCGAGACTGCCTTCAAGCTGCACGACACCTACGGCTTCCCGCTCGACCTGACGGCCGACGTCTGCCGCGAGCGCGGCGTCACGGTGGACGACGTCGGCTTTGCCGCCGCGATGCAGCGCCAGCGCGAGCAGGCGCGGGCCGCGGCCAAGTTCAAGATGGCCGCCGGCCTGGAGTACCGCGGCGCGGACACGGCCTTCCATGGCCACGAGCATCTGGTGTGCGAGCACAGCAAGGTCCTGGCGCTGTACGTCGACGGCGCGTCGGTGGCCAGGGCCCGGGCCGGGGACGACGTCGTCGTCGTGCTCGACCACACGCCGTTCTATGCCGAGAGCGGCGGCCAGGTCGGCGACACCGGCGAGCTGCGCAACGCGCGTGCCCGCGTCGTCGTCGAGGACACCGTCAAGGTCCAGGCCGCCGTGCACGGGCACCAGGGCCGCATCGTCGAGGGCGAGATCGAGGTCGGCGACACGCTGGTGGCGCGGGTCGACGGCGAGCGTCGCGCCAGGACGATGCGCAACCACAGCGTCACGCACCTGATGCACAAGGCGCTGCGCGAGGTGCTGGGTGCGCACGTGCAGCAGAAGGGCTCGCTGGTCAACGCCGAGCGCACGCGCTTCGACTTCAGCCACCACGCGCCGCTGACCGAGGCGCAGGTCGCGCAGGTCGAGGCGCTCGTCAACGCCGAGGTCCTGGCCAACGCGGCGACCCAGGCGCGCGTGGTGCCGATGGACGAGGCGCAGAAGCTCGGCGCGATGATGCTGTTCGGCGAGAAGTACGGCGACACGGTTCGCGTGCTCGACATCGGCACGAGCCGCGAGCTTTGCGGCGGCACGCACGTGGTCCGCACCGGCGACATCGGCCTGTTCAAGGTCGTCGCCGAGGGCGGCATCGCTGCCGGCATCCGGCGCATCGAGGCGGTCACCGGCGACAACGCGCTGGCCTACCTGCAGCAAGTGGAGCGCACGCTCGCCGAGGTGGCCGGCGCGCTGAAGGTGACCCCGGCCGAGACCGCGGGCCGCGTGGTCGCGGTGCTGGATCAGGTGCGCGCGCTCGACAAGGAGATCGCCGCGCTGAAGGGCAGGCTCGCCAGCGCGCAGGGCGACGAGCTGCTGGCACGCGCGGTCGATGTCAAGGGCATCAAGGTGCTCGCCGCCATGCTCGAGGGCGCCGATGCCCGCGCGCTGCGCGAGACGATGGACAAGCTCAAGGACAAGCTCAAGAGCGCGGCCATCGTGCTGGCGGCGGTGGACGGCGGCAAGGTGCAGCTGGCCGCCGGCGTCACCAGCGATCGCACGGCCAGCCTCAAGGCCGGCGAGCTGGTCAACTTCGTCGCCCAGCAGGTGGGCGGCAAGGGAGGCGGCAAGCCCGACCTCGCGATGGCCGGTGGCACCGA
This sequence comes from Rubrivivax sp., assembly GCA_020248915.1. GTDB lineage: Bacteria > Pseudomonadota > Gammaproteobacteria > Burkholderiales > Burkholderiaceae_C > Rubrivivax. The sequence goes on from JADCGP010000038.1 coordinate 16,630, forward strand.
CGCCGCGGCGCTGCCGCAGGCGCTGGCCAGCGTCGCCGGCTGGGTGGCCGAGCGCGCCTGAGGCGCTGGTGCCCGTCGCTCAGGCGGGCACGACGTCGAACGCGATGGTGAGCCGTGCGTCCGCATCGTCGAACGGCGTGGTGCCGTGCCACAGGTAGCTCGGGAACAGCACGAGCCTGCCCGGGCGCGGCTGCACGGTGCGGCGCGGAACAATCCCGGCGTCGACGTCCGGCTGGCCGAACTGGATCCAGCCGGCCTGCAGCCGCGGGTCGGCCACCGCGGGCGGGACCTGTACGTAGTACGCCGAGCTGATCCATCCCTGCGGGTGCACGTGGTTGGTGTGGAAGCCGCCCCGACCGAGGCGAGAGGACCAGGAAGCCGCGAAGCGCCATGCAGCGGACGCGCTGCCGCGCCGCCCAAGCCATGCCGCCGGCGCATCGGCCGGCAGGCCGCGGACATAGGAGTCGACGGCGCCGGCGATGCGCTGCCGCAGGGCATCGACCAGCGGGTGACCCTGGTCGAACAGGTTGCCCAGCGTCTGGGTGCCACGGCGCAGTGTCTGGTCCAGGGGCTCGCGGCGGTCGCGGTGCAGCGGCGCGAGCTCGCGCGCAAGCTGCGCGTGGAAGTCCTCCATGTCAGCGAAGCCGGCGGGCGGTTCGAGGTCGACCACATGGACCAGCCGCTCCGTGTCTTCCCAGGCGTCAGCGCGCGGGTCTCCCAGGGCGCGCAACGCGCTGACCATCACCGCGATCGCCATCTGGTGCGCGGGTGCCCGCTCGTGCGCGTCGGCGGCGCAGTCACGGGCTTGGGCGAAATGCCGGGCTGCCAGCTGCGAGGCTGCCTGGTTGACACGCAGCTCGACGTTTCCCGGTGCCGCTGCCACCGCCCGCGCGTGCAGGGCCAGCGCGTCCTCGTGCCGCCCCTGGAGCGACAACGCGCGCGCCAGGCCGTCGTGGAAGCCGGCCGCGTCCTCGCGGGCGAGCGCCGTCCGGAAGGCATGCGCCGCCTCGGCCGGGCGCGAGGCGCGCAGCAGCAGGTGCCCGCGCAGGCCGGGCGCCAGGGCTGACGCAGGATCGGCCGCCTCGAGGGCGCGGAGCTCGGCGTCGAAGTCGGCTTCACCCAGGCGCCAGCGCAGCCGCGCCAGGTCGTACAGCGCCAGGCCGTGCCGCGGCTCGGCTTGGAGCGCGGAGCGGTAGGCGTCCAGGGCCGCCTGCGCGCGCCCCAGGCTCTGCAGCGTATTGCCCCGGTTGTAGCGCGCGTGCGCGTCGTCGGCTCCGAGCGCCCTGGCGCGCTCGTGACCCGCAAGCGCCTCCTGCGGTCGCTCCAGACGCTGCAGCAGCACGGCGCGGTTGTGGTGCAGTGCTCCCGAGGCCGGAGCAAGCGCGAGGGCCTCATCCAAAGTGTGCAGCGCGTCGTGCAGCCGGTCTGCCTGCTGCTCGAGGATCGCGCGCAGCTGCAGCATCGAGGCGCGCGGCCCTCCCGGCAGTGCCAGCGCGCGCGCCAGTGCCGATGCAGCGTCGTCGAAGCGGCCGAGCCGGTGCAGCGCGCGCGCCAGGTTGTAGGCGGCCTGGACGTGGTCCGGCTCGCAGTCGAGGGCCTGCTGCAGGCACTCGACAGCGTCCGCCTCGAGGCCTTGGCGCAGAAGGAGGTTGCCCAGGTTGTTCAGCAGGTCGGGCTGTCGCGGCTGCACGGCCAGTGAGCGGCGCCACAGCGTCTCGGCGGCAGACGCGTTGCCCGCGTCGCGCTCCAAGGTCCCGAGCAGGCGCAGCGCGTCGGGCTGGCGATCGTCGCGGGCGAGCACCTGATCGAGCACTGTTCGGGCGGCTGCAGCATCCCCCTGCTGCAGCGCTGCCACGGCGCGTTCGAGCAGGAACAGGGGTTTCGGAGCCATGGGGGGACGAAGCGGCCAGCCGGCAGTGCGAGCGCGGGCTGCTGGCACCGTGTGACGGTGCGTGTGCCCATGTATTTCCGGGGAGGTAGTGTAGGGGCGGGCCGATCGCCCGGGACCCGGATGCCCGAAGCGACGTCGGGCGTGTGCTTGGGCGGGCCGCAGCCAGCGACGCGCGGCAGAGGCCTGCCGCCACAATGCGGCCCATGACATCGGCAGGCCCCTGCATCCCCCGCCTGCGCGTGAAGCGCCGGGCCGTCGTGACCGCGGCCATTGCACTGATCACGGTCCCCGCCCTGCCATTGCCGGCCATCGCCGAGCCGCTGCGGGTCGAGATCGCCAGCCGGTCGCTGCCGCAGCGCGGCGAGGCCGAATCGCGGTTGCCGGGCGGGTGGTTCGCCGCGCCGGCCGCAACGCCTGCCGCGGCCGGACCGGCGCCGGCGATGCTGCTGCTGCATGGCTGCGGTGGCCTGTTCGACGGCCGGGGGCGGCTCGCGAGCTGCGACACCGACTACGCCGCCTGGCTCAACGAGCGCGGCGTGCACTTGCTCGTCACCGACAGCCTGACGCCGCGCGGCAAGCGTGAGCTCTGCACGCAGCGGCTGGAGCCGCGCTCGCTGACGCAGGCGCAGCGCAGTGGCGACGTGCTCGACGCGCTGCGCTGGCTCGCCTCGCAGCCTGGCGTGGACGGCACCCGGATCGGGGTGCCGGGCTGGAGCCACGGGGCCGGCGCGGTGCTCGCTTCGACCAATCTGAATCACGCCGAGGTCGGGTCGGCTGGCGTGCGCCCTTCGCTCGCGGTGGCCTACTTCCCCGGCTGCCGGACGGAGCGCGCGCGCGGCTACCTGCCGGTCGCGCCGCTGCTGCCGCAGCTCGGCGCCGACGACGACTGGACGCCGCCCGGGCCCTGCCGCGCGCTCGCCGTCGAGACGGCGAAGGCGATCGCAGCCATCGCCGCGGCCTCGCCCGGCGCGGCCGCCGGGCGCGTGACGGCGCCGGAGGTGGTGCTCCACCCCGGCGCCGTGCACGGCTTCGACGGCACCTCGGCCGTCATGGTGCGCCTCGACGTTCCCGACGGCACCGTGCCGGGGCGGGGCGTGCACCTGGGCGGCCAGCCCGAGGCGCGCCGGGCGTCGCGGGCGGCGCTCGATGCCTTCCTGCGCCGGCACTGGGGTCTGGGTGGCGCAGCCGCTGAGGTTGCTCCAGCCGGCCCGGCCGCCCCGGTTGCTCCGCCCGTGCCTGCCGCACCGCGGCCCTGACGGAGTGCACAGGGGATGGACAGGCCCGCCCGCCGCACCACCGACGCCGAGTTCGAGGCCTTCGCGCAACTCTGCGAGCGCCTGTCCGGCTTCGGCGAGCCGGTCTACTACGACGTCGTCGACGGCTTCCTGGCGGCGCTGGTCTGCGCCCCGGTCCGTCCGCCGGCGGAGCGCTGGCTGCCGGCACTGTTCGGCGACGCCTTCGAGCGCGCGTGCGCCGATCCCGAGGCCCATGCCGATGCGATGGCGGTGCTGCAGGCGCGCATCGCGGTGCTGGAGCAGGAGCTCGATCCGGACGCGCTTGCGCGCGACCCCGACCGCTTGCGGCTCGAGCCGCTTCTGCCGCAGTCCGATGGGGCTGCCGAGCCATCGGCGTCCGGGGCGGGCGACCCGGGCGAGTCGACCGATGCCGGCGCGGCCGCAGGCGCGGCGGAGGCTGGCGAGGTGCTGCCCGAGGGCGCGTTCTGGACTGACGGCTTCCTGTCCGGCCTCGAGCACTTCGGCGCCGAGTGCGGGTTGCCCGAGCCCGGCTCCGAGGACCGCGCCGTGCTGCAGCAACTGCTCGCCCCGCTGCACGGGCTGGCGCAGCCCGCAGACCCAGGGGCCGCTGCTGCGGTGGCAAAGGGCACCGCCGCAGCCCGGCCCTCCGACGGCGCCGCGCGGCTGGACGAAGCCCTGTTCGCGGTGCAGGACCTGCGTCTGTGGTGGCTCGATCGCGCACCCCGATCGCAGCCCCGCCGCGTGGCGGCGGCGCCCGGCCGCAACGACCGCTGCCCCTGCGGCAGCGGCCGCAAGTTCAAGAAGTGCCACGGCGCGGCGCCCGCCTGAGAAGCCGCGGACGAAGCGGCCACGCCCGCCCCTCGCGCCATGCGCCGCCGGGGCTGCGTCGCGAGTCATTTCCTCGTGGCCCGAACTGGCGACGGCCTGCGCCACTCGGGCGCGCCGCCCCGGCGCGCGGAGCCCGTCGAAGGCGCGCCGCTCCGGCGCGCACAGCGCCCGCTGACGGCGGGCCGCCCTGCCGCCCCGTGTCCGTTCGCGACGTCGGGGGCGCCCGGCGCTGCTAGAGTCGCGCGCCATGCAACTCCCCGCGGGCGATCTGGTCGGCCGGCACGTGCTGCTCGGCCTGAGCGGCGGCGTGGCCTGCTACAAGGGCGCCGACCTGGCGCGCGAGCTGGTCAAGGCCGGGGCCACCGTGCAGGCGGTCATGACCGAGTCGGCCTGCCGCTTCATCGGGCCGGCAACCCTGCAGGCACTGACCGGTCGACCGGTGTTCACGAGCCAGTGGGACCCGCGCCAGCCCAACGGCATGGCCCACATCGACCTCACGCGCTCGGCCGACGCGGTGCTGGTGGCGCCGGCCAGCGCGGACTTCCTGGCCCGGCTGGCGCAGGGCCGGGCCGACGAGCTGCTGTCGCTGCTCTGCCTGGCCCGCCCGCGCGAGCGGGTGCCGCTGCTCGTGGCGCCGGCGATGAACCGCGAGATGTGGTCGCACCCGGCGACCCAGCGCAACGTCGCGCAGCTGCGCGCCGACGGGACCGTCGTGCTCGGCCCGGCCGAGGGCGAGCAGGCCTGCGGCGAGACCGGCGACGGGCGGATGCTGGAACCTGCCGAACTGCGCGATGAGCTGGTCGGCTGGCTGCAGCCCAAGACGCTCGCCGGGCGCCGCGTGCTCGTCACCGCCGGCCCCACCTTCGAGGCCATCGACCCGGTGCGCGGCATCACCAACCTGTCCAGCGGCAAGATGGGCTTCGCCGTCGCGCGCGCCGCGGCCGAGGCCGGTGCCGAGGTCACGCTGGTGGCCGGCCCGGTGGCGCTCGGCACGCCGCGCGGCGTGCGGCGCATCGACGTCGCGAGCGCCGAGCAGATGCTCGCCGCCGTGCTGCCGCTGGCCCGCACCCACGGCGTGTTCGTGGCGACGGCGGCGGTGGCCGACTGGCGCCCGGTGGAGGTGGCGGCGCAGAAGATCAAGAAGGACGGCAGCGGCGAGGCGCCCGTGCTGCGGATGGCGGAGAACCCCGACATTCTGGCCACCGTGGCGCGGCTGCCCGAGGGCGAGCGGCCCTACTGCGTGGGTTTCGCCGCCGAGAGCCACGACATCGTGCGCCACGCGCGCGAGAAGCGCCTGCGCAAGGGCGTGCCGCTGATCGTGGCCAACGATGGCCCGGCCGCCTTCGGCAGTGACCACAACGCGCTGGTGCTGGTCGACGCGGCGGGCGAGCAGGCGCTGCCGGCCGGCGACAAGCGCGTGCTGGCACGGCTGCTGGTGGCGGAGATCGCGCGCCGGCTCGCGGCTGCCTGAGCGCGGCACGACGGCAGCATGGGTGGCATGGGCGGCGGTACGGGTGCGGACGTGAGCGCAGTGGTGGCGGCCGGCCGCGGCCCGGTCGAGGTCGAACTGCGCGTGCTCGACCCGCGCGTGGCCGGCACGCTGCCCGCCTACGCCACCGCGGGCAGCGCCGGGCTCGACCTGCGGGCCTGCATCGACGCGCCGCTGTGCCTGGAGCCGGGCGGCGCCGCGCTGCTGCCGACAGGCATCGCCGTGCACCTGGGCGATCCGGGCCTTGCCGCGATGCTGCTGCCGCGCTCGGGCCTCGGACACAAGCACGGCATCGTGCTCGGCAACCTGGTCGGGCTGATCGACAGCGACTACCAGGGCCCGCTGATGGTGAGCTGCTGGAACCGCGGCAGCGTCGCCTACACCGTGCAGCCGCTCGAGCGCATCGCGCAGATGGTCATCGTGCCCGTGGTGCGCGCGTCGTTCCGGGTCGTCGAGTCGTTCGACGCGAGCGGGCGCGGCGAGGGCGGCTTCGGCTCCACCGGCCGCGGCTGAGCAGGCGGGCCCGACGCGTCCGCGCGCCTAGTGCAGGGTCTGGCCGCCCGACGGCTCGGCCGGCGCCGAGCCGAGCACCGTCAGGCCGGAGTCGGCGACGCTGCGCGCCTCGATCTCGTCGTCGGTGGCCGCACGCACCGAGCGCACGCGGATGTGCAGGCGCAGCGCCATTCCCGCCAGCGGGTGGTTGCCGTCGAGCACGACGTGGCTCGGGTAGACCTCGGTGACGATGTAGACGCGCTCGGGCGGCATGCCCGGCGTCGCCGCGCCCGGGGGCAGCCCCTCGAACGCCATGCCCGCCTCCACGGGCTGCGGGAACAGCGCCCGGTCCTCGAAGCACACCAGCTCGGGCCGGTAGGCGCCGAAGGCGTCCTCGGGCTCCAGGTGCAGGTGCAGCTCGTCGCCCGCCTCGTGGCCCGCCAGCGCTTCCTCGACCTTGGCGAGCAGGTCGTCGCCGCCGTAGAAGAACTCCACCGGCTCCTTCAGCTCGTCGAGCGGCTGGTTCTGCGCGTTCGACAGCCGCCACGTCAGGGCGACGACGCAGGGGCTGCGGATTTCCATGCGGGGATGATCGCACAGCGCCGGCGCCGGCCCGTGGCCCACAATGCGGCCGTGCAGATCGATGCCGCGACCCCGCTGCTCGGTGGCCTGAGCCCGCGTCGCTTCATGCGGCTGCACTGGCAGCGCCGCCCGCTCGTCGTGCGCGGCGCGTGGCCGGGCGCCGTGCCGCCGCTGGCGCGGCCGGCGCTGTTCGCCCTGGCTGCGCGGGACGACGTCGAGTCGCGCCTCGTGCAGCGCAGCGGGGCCACCTGGCGGGTGCGCCACGGCCCGCTGCCGCGCCGCGCGCTGCCGCCGCTCGACCGTGCGGGCTGGACGCTGCTGGTGCAGGGCCTCGACCTGCACGTCGAGGCCGCGCACGCGCTGCTCGCGCCATGGCGCTTCCTGCCGGCGGCGCGGCTCGACGACCTGATGGTGTCGTGGGCCAGCCCGGGGGGAGGCGTCGGGCCGCACGTCGACGCCTACGACGTGTTCCTGCTGCAGCTCGAGGGGCGTCGCCGCTGGCGCTTCGGGCCGACAGGAAGCGCCGCGTCGCGCGCCTTCGTGCCCGGCCTGCCGCTGAAGATCCTGTCCCGCTTCGAGCCGACCGAGCAGGCCATGCTCGGCCCCGGTGACCTGCTGTACCTGCCGCCGCTGTGGGCGCACGATGGCGTTGCGGTCGGGGGGGCCTGCATGACCGCCTCCATCGGCTTCCGCGCGCCAGCGGCGGACGAGCTGGCGCGCGAGTTGCTGCCGCGGCTGGCCGACGACGCCCCGGGAGCGGGGCGTGCCGCGCGGCTGTATGGCGATGCGGCGCAGCGCGCCACGGCCCACGGCGGGGCCATCCCGCCGGCACTGGCGCGCTTTGCCGAGACGGCGCTCGCGCGGGCGCTCGCCTCTCCGCACGCCGTCGGCCGCGCGCTCGGCGAGTGGCTGACCGAGCCCAAGCCCCAGGTCTGGTTCGAGACCGGCGCGGCGCGGCGGGGGACGGGCGCGCTGCGCCTCGACCGGCGCACCCGCATGCTCTACGACGAGCGCCACGTGTTCGTCAACGGCGAGGCCTACCGCGCGGCCGGCCGCGACGCTGCCGTGCTGCGGCAGCTGGCCGACCGGCGCTCGCTGGACGCCGCTCAGGCGTGCCGGCTCGGCCCCGCTGCCGCGGCCTGCGTCGACGAGTGGGTCGCCGCCGGATGGATGCATGAGGAGCCTGCCACGTGAACGACACGCCCCCGACCATCGACTCCCCGGCTGGGTTCTCCGCAGCCGTCCGCTGGGGCCTCGAGCACGCGATCGAGCGTGCCGCGCGCCGCATCGTCGCCGTCGACCCCGACTTCGCCGACTGGCCGCTCGGCGACGCGGCGCTGCTCGAGCGGCTGGGCGCATGGATGCGACTGCCGCAGCGGCAGCTGGTGCTGCTGGCGGCCGACTGGAACTCGGCGCCGCGGCGCCATCCTCGGCTGGCGGCATGGCGCCGCACCTGGGATCACGCGCTGTCGATCTGGCAGCAGCCCGACGAACCGGACCTCGAGCTGCCGACACTGCTGCTGGACGACGGCCCGCTCCTGCTGCGCCTGGCCAGTCGCGATCCGTGGCGCGGCCGCGTCGAGCTCGACCCGCGCGCCGCGCGGCTGCAACGCGACGAGATTGATGCGGTTTTGCAACGCTCGAGCCCGGGCTGGCCTGCCACGCAGCTGGGCCTATAGGGGTTGCCCCTAGACTCGCCTATAATGTGCGGTTAGGCATGTGAGAACCCTCCCGTGTCTTCCCCGAGGGCTTTCGGCTATCGCTGGAGCCGAGCTCGTGGCAGGCAGGCGCTCCAGCGCCTGCGCCGTCCACGGCAGCTTTCCACGAGCACCCGGGCCACTTCGCTATCGACCGCTCTAGACCCAAGAACCCCTGAGGACACAAGCATGAACAAGTCGCTCGTTCTGGCCAGCCTGGTGGCCGCCGTCTCGCTCGCCGCCTGCGGCAAGAAGGAAGCTCCGCCCCCGGCCCCGGCCCCCGCGCCGGCCGCTGCTCCGGCTCCCGCGCCGGCGCCGGCTCCTGCCGAAGCCGCGGCTCCCGCCGCCGCTGCCGCCTCGGCCCCGGCCGCTGCCGCCTCGAAGTGATCGTCTTGCCGTCGCCGGGCTCGTCCCGGCGCGGCAGGTGCACGCAGCGAAGGCCGCCCTCGGGCGGCCTTCGTCCTTTGCGCGCCCGGCATCGTCGCCGCGAGCCGTCGCGCCCCAAGCGTCTCGACGCGGGCGCGGGCGCGGGCGCATGCCCCCGGTGCACCCGGGCGTCGCCGGCTAGCGCAGTTCGCGCACCAGCTGCGCGACGATGCGCTTGCCGTTCTCGCCCGGCTCGGGCGCGCCCGCTGAGGTGAGCACGCTGATCGTGGTCGTCGCGCCGCTGCCCTTGAGCGAGATGCGGTAGCGAACCGGGCGCTGCGTGTCGGTGGCGCCGAACAGGCGCGCGAAGAAGTTCGGCTCGTCCTTGCCCGCCTGGGTCGGATCGACGTACCGCACGAAATACAGGCCCTGGGCGCGGTCGCGGTCCTCGACGGTGAACCCGCCACGGTCGAGCGCGAGGCCGACGCGGCGCCAGGCGCGGTCGAAGGGCTCGTCCACTTCGAGCGCGGCGCCGCCTGCGGAGTCCACCGCGCGCGCGCGCGGCGCCGCCTCGGGCGCCGCCGCCACCTGGGTGGCCGCCTGCACGGTGGCCGTGCGCGTGGGTTCCTCGCGCGCGGTGAGCGCCAGCATCAGGCGCCCCAGCAACTCGGCCTCGAGTTCGGGGTCGCTCGGGCGGGCACGCCAAGTGGTGTTCTCGCGCACCGCGTCGGCGTAGACCTCCTGCACGCCGCGGTGCGCGATGTAGATCTCGGTGCCGCCGGCGCCGCGCTCGACGCGGGTGCGGAACTGGTCGCGTTCGCCGGTGTCGTACAGGTTGCGGAGCACGCGGCCGATCGTGTTGCGCACGACGTCGTTGGGCAGCTTGGCGCGGTTCTCGGACCAGGTGGTTTCCATCACGCCGAGCTGCGGGTTGTCCAGCGCCAGCGTGAAGCCCGCCTTCTCCCAGAACTGCCTGAGCTGAGGCCACAGCTGCTCGGGCGTCTGGGACACGACCAGCCACCGCTGCTGGCCGGCGCGCTCGATCCGCACTTCGCCCTGGCGGTTGAGCGCGACGACGGGCGTGGCAGCCGAAGGGGGGGGCGCAGCCCCCGCCGCGGCCGCGCCCGCGGCCAGCGTGGAGGCGCTGATGACGCCGCCCGGCGCCTGGAAGCGCGACTCGCGCGCGAGTTGCGTCAGGTCCGGCGGCACCTCGAGCGGCCTGCCCTTGCCGGCAGCGTTGCGGTAGTCGACCTTGTCGCCTCCGAACAGGTCGCCGAGGCTGGAGCAGGCCGACAGGCCGAGGGCCGCCGCGGCCACGAAGACGGGCAGGGCGGCGCGCGGCAGGGCGGGCCGGGAGGGACTTTCGGGACTCACGTTGCGGTTCTCCGCCGCGGCCTTGGGGGCCGAGGCCTGGGGGTGTCTGCGGTTCGGCGCGTAGGCCACGGGAATCGGACTTGGCGGTTGGCGAAGGGTTCCGGCCGGCGACTGGGAAGTAGCCATCCCGCGGGCGCCGCCGTCGTCAGGCCAGGATGCCGGCCGCGCGCATCGCGTCGCCGACAGTGGCCTGGCCGGCCTCGGTGAGCGGAACCAGCGGCAGCCGCACGTGCGGCGTGCAGCGGCCGAGCTGCGACAGGGCCCACTTGACCGGCGCCGGGCTCGGCTCGCAGAACAGCTGACGGTGCAGCGGCAGCAGCTTCAGATGCAGCGCGGCGGCAGCGCGGGCGTTGCCCTGCACGGCGGCCATGCACAGTTCGTGCATCGCCCGCGGCGCGACGTTGGCGGTGACGCTGACGTTGCCCTGCCCGCCGAGCAGCATCAGCGCGACGGCGGTGCCGTCGTCGCCGCTGTAGATGGAGAAGCCTCGCGGCGCGTGCTTGATCAGGTGCGCGGCGCGCTCGATGTTGCCCGTGGCTTCCTTGATGCCGACCACGCCGGGCACCTGGGCGAGCCGCAGCGCCGTTTCGGGAAGCATGTCCGCCACGGTGCGGCCGGGCACGTTGTAGAGCACCAGCGGCAGCTCGACCGCCTCGGCGATGGCGCGGAAGTGGCGGTAGATGCCTTCCTGCGAAGGCCGGTTGTAGTAGGGCACCACCGACAGGTGGCAGTCGGCGCCGACCTGTCGCGCGAAGCGGGCCAGGTCGATCGCCTCGGCCGTGCTGTTGGCCCCGGTGCCGGCCATCACCGGCACGCGACCCGCGGCCTGCTCGACGGCCACGCGGATCACCTCGCAGTTCTCCTCCATGCTGACCGTCGGCGACTCGCCCGTCGTGCCGACGACGCCGATGCAGTCGGTGCCTTCGGCAACATGCCAGTCGATGAGGCGGCGCAGCGCGGCGTAATCGATGCCGCCGTCCTCGTGCATCGGCGTGACGAGGGCGACGATGCTGCCAACGATCGGGGTCATGGGGGCTTCCTGGGGCCGGGCGGTGGGGCGCGGGCTGAGGCGGCGGATTCTAGCGAGCGGCCGCGCGCAGCCCGTACCGCGGCACCGGCGTGCTCCCGGGCGGCTCGGCCACCGCGACGATGCGCTGCACGAAGCGGTCGGGCGCCGCCTCGAAGCCGTCCTCGAAAGCCACGATCCGCAGCCCGGCACAGGCGGCCAGCAACTCGCCCGGCCGCAGCAGGAAGTCGGGGTTGGAAGGGCGCCCGATCGTCTCCTGCCCGCCGGCGAAGGTCTCGTAGAGCAGCGCTCCGCCGGGGGCCAGCGCGGCCACCAAGTCCGCAAGCAGCGGCCGCCAGAGGTAGTTCGTGACGATCACGCCGTCGAAGCGCCGGCCGGGCAGCGGCCAGGCTCCCCGCTCGAGGTCGGCGACGACGATCTCGGCCTGCGTGGCCAGTGGCTCGAGCGCCGCGGCGTCGCGGTCGACGCCAGTGACGCGAAACCCGCGGGCGGCCAGCCACGCGACATGACGGCCGCTGCCGCAGGCCAGGTCGAGCACCGCCCCGCCTGGGGCGATCAGGTGCGCCCAGCGCGTGATCCAGGCCGATGGCGCGACGGTGGCGTGCATGCCGTGCCGGGGGCGCCGCTCAGAAGCAGGCCCACAGGCGCGTGGCCAGGTCGTGCATGCGGTGCGGGTTCAGGTAGGACAGTGCCACGGCCGCCAGCGCCGCCAGCGCCGCGAGCCACAGCGCGAGCCGCAGCAGCCGCCGCGGGCGCGGCGCGTCGGCGCCGCCGGGTCCGACCGTGCCCGCGCCGCCCGGTGCTGCGCTCATGCCGCTGCCGCCGCGGGCTCGCGCCGCGCGATGGGCTCCTCGCGCACCGGCAGGTTCACGGCCGCCGCGAAAACGCCGAGCGCCACCGCGATCCACCACACGACGTCGTAGCTGCCGGTGGCGTCGTGCAACAGCCCACCGAGCCACACGCCGAGGAAGCTGCCGACCTGGTGCGACAGGAAGACGAAGCCGCCCAGCATGCTCATGTGCTGCACGCCGAAGATCTGCGCCACCACCGCGTTGGTGGGCGGCACGGTGGACAGCCACAGCAGCCCCATCGCCGCCGAGAACAGGTAGACGCTCCAGGGCGTCAGAGGCACCGCGAGGAACAGCACGATCGCCACCGAGCGCAGCGCGTAGATCGCAGCCAGGATGTGGCGCTTGGCGAGCCTCGCCCCCAGTGCGCCGGCGGCGTAGGTCCCGAAGACGTTGAACAGGCCGATCAGCATCAGCGCGATGGTGGCCACCTGCGGGCTCATGCCCTGGTCCTTCAGGTAGCTCGGCATGTGCACGCCGATGAAGACCACCTGGAAGCCGCAGACGAAGTAGCCGGCCATCAGCAGCTGGAAGCTGCGGTAGCCGAAGGCCTCGCGCAGCGCCGCGCCCACGCCCTGCCGCGGCCCCGCCCCCGCGACCGGCTGCGCCGGCTCCTTCAGGCCGAAGGCAAGCGGCAGGATCGCCAGCGCCGCCAGGCCGAGGATGAACAGGGCGTTCTGCCACCCCGTGTAGCCGATCAGCCAGCTCTCGACCGGGACCATCAGGAACTGGCCGAACGAGCCCGCCGCCGCGGCCACGCCCATGGCCCACGAGCGCCGGGCCGGGTCGACCTGACGGGCGATGACGCCATAGATGACCGCGTAGGTGGTGCCGCTCTGGGCGATGCCGATCAGCAGCCCCGCGCTGCCGGTGAAGGCCAGGCCGGAGGTGGCCAGCGCCATTAGCACCAGCCCCAGCGCGTACAGAACGCCCCCGACCAGGATGACCCGGAAGGCGCCGAAGCGGTCGGCCAGGGCACCCGCGACCGGGCCGGCCAGGCCCCACGCCAGGTTCTGCACCGCCAGGGCGAACGCGAAGCTCTCCCGCGTCCAGCCGCGGTCCATCGTGATCGGCTGCAGCCACAGGCCGAAGCCGTGCCGGATGCCCATGCTCAGCGTGACGATGGCGGCGCTGCACAGCAGCACCTGCGTCATCGACAGCCGGACCCGCCTGGAAGCTTCATTCATCCGGCGATTGTCCGGTAAATCGCTTCGGGTCGTCGGTGGGGCCCGGCCCAGAATCCCCCTCGACCCGGCCCCGGTCGCGCCCCGCAGCGCCGGGGTCGCGCCGCCCGTCAGCAGCATCCGAAGAGCACCCGTCCATGAAAGTTCTCGTCCTCGGCAGCGGTGTCGTCGGCACGGCCGTGGCCTGGTACCTGGCCCGCGCCGGCCACGAGGTGGAGGTGGTCGACCGACAGAGCGGGCCGGCGCTGGAGACCAGCTTCGCCAACGCCGGCGAGGTGAGCCCCGGCTACAGCGCGCCATGGGCCGGGCCGGGCGTGCCGCTGAAGGCCGTCAAGTGGATGCTGATGCACCACAGCCCGCTCGTGATCTGGCCGCTGCTCGACCCGGCGATGTGGCGCTGGGGCTGGCAGATGCTGATGAACTGCAATGCCCGCGCCTACGCGCTCAACAAGAGCCGCATGGTGCCGATCGCCGAGTACAGCCGCGACTGCCTGAAGGCGCTGCGCGCCGAGACCGGCATCGCCTACGACGAGCGCGCTCTGGGCACGCTGCAGCTGTTCCGCACCCAGGGGCAGCTCGACGGCATCGGCGGCGACGTCGAGGTGCTGCGGCAGTACGGCGTGCCCTTCGAGGTGCTCGACCGCGAGGGCTTCTGCCGTGCCGAGCCGGCGCTGCGCCACGTGCAGCACAAGTTCGTCGGTGCGCTGCGTCTGCCGGGCGACGAGACGGGCGACTGCTTCCAGTTCACCAACGCGCTCGCCGCGCTGGCGCGCGGCCTCGGCGTGCACTTCCGCTTCGACACGACGATCGACGCGCTGCAGGTGGGCGGCGGCGCGATCACCGGCGTGTTCACCAGCGCCGGCCTGCTGCGCGCCGACAAGGTGGTGCTGGCACTCGGCAGCCACAGCCCGCGGCTGCTGGAGCCGGTGGGCCTCCGCATTCCGGTCTACCCGGTGAAAGGCTACTCGATCACGGTGCCGATCGCCGACGCCGCGCACGCGCCCGAGAGCACGATCATGGACGAGACCCACAAGGTCGCGGTCACGCGGCTTGGCAACCGCATCCGCGTCGGCGGCACGGCCGAGCTGGCCGGCTACAGCCTCGCGCTGCGGCAGGCCCGGCGCGCCACGCTCGAGCACGTGGTGAGCGACCTGTTCCCGCGCGGCGGCGACGTGTCGCGGGCGAGCTTCTGGTGCGGCCTGCGCCCGATGACCCCGGACGGCACGCCGATCATCGGCGCGACGCCGGTGAAGGACCTGCTGCTGGCCACCGGCCACGGCACGCTCGGCTGGACCATGGCCTGCGGCACCGGGCGCGTGATCGCCGACCTGGTCAGCGGGCGCGACCCGGAGATCGACGTCACTGGCCTGTCGATGCAGCGCTACGGCTGACCACGCCGCCCGGCCGTCCCGGGTCGACCCGGGTCGAGCCGGACCTTGGCGGCCCGTGCGAACCCGCTGCCTAGAATCGGCCGCATGCCGGCCATCAAGCAGGGAACCTACGCCGAAGCCTCGATCCGCGTGCTCAAGGGCCTGGAGCCCGTCAAGCAGCGGCCCGGGATGTACACGCGCACCGACAACCCGCTGCACATCGTGCAGGAGGTGATCGACAACGCCGCCGACGAGGCGCTGGCGGGCCACGGCCGCCGCATCGCCGTCACGCTGCACGCCGACGGCAGCGTCGGCGTCGACGACGACGGCCGCGGCATCCCCTTCGGCCTGCACCCCGAGGAGGGCGTGCCGGTGCTGGAGATCGTCTACACGCGGCTGCACGCCGGCGGCAAGTTCGACAAGGGCGCGGGCGGCGCCTACAGCTTCAGCGGCGGCCTGCACGGCGTGGGCGTCAGCGTGACCAACGCGCTGGCGCGGCGCCTGCAGGTCACCGTGTTCCGCGACGGCCAGGTGGCCACGCTGGCCTTCGCCGGCGGCGACGTGGTCGAGCCGCTGGCCGTGCGCAAGGCCGCGGCCGGCGACCGCAGGCAGGGCACCAGCGTGCGCGTCTGGCCCGACCCGAGGTACTTCGAGAGCGCCGAGTTGCCGCGCGCCGACCTCGTCCACCTGCTGCGCAGCAAGGCGGTGCTGATGCCGGGCGTGACGGTGACGCTTGCGCACGAGAAGGCCGGCCGCGACGCCGAGACGCAGACCTGGCTCTACAAGGGCGGGCTGCGCGACTACCTGCTGCAGAACCTGCCGGGCGAGCCGCTGATCCCGCTGTTCGAGGGCGAGCAGTACGCCGGCGAGGGCGAGACCGAGAACTTCGCCGAGGGCGAGGGCGCCGCCTGGTGCGTGGCCTTCACCGACGAGGGCCAGCCGCTGCGCGAGAGCTACGTCAACCTGATCCCGACGGTGGCCGGCGGCACGCACGAGAGCGGCCTGAAGGACGGCCTGTTCGGCGCCGTCAAGGGCTTCATCGAGCTGCACGCGCTGCTGCCCAAGGGCGTCAAGCTGATGCCGGAGGACGTGTTCTCCCGCGCCAGCTTCGTGCTCTCGGCCAAGGTGCTCGACCCGCAGTTCCAGGGCCAGATCAAGGAGCGGCTCAACAGCCGCGACACGCTGCGCCTGGTCTCGGGCTACGTCAAGCCGGCGCTCGAGCTGTGGCTGAACCAGCATGTCGAGTGGGGTCGCAAGCTCGCCGAGCTGGTGATCCGGCAGGCCCAGACGCGGCAGCGCGCGGCGCAGAAGGTCGAGAAGCGCAAGGGCTCCGGCGTGGCCGTGCTGCCTGGCAAGCTGACCGACTGCGAGAGCCGCGACCTGAACGTCAACGAGGTGTTCCTCGTCGAGGGCGACAGCGCCGGCGGCAGCGCGAAGATGGGCCGCGACAAGGAGACCCAGGCCGTGCTGCCGCTGCGCGGCAAGGTGCTCAACACCTGGGAGGTCGAGCGCGACCGGCTGTTCGCCAACACCGAGGTGCACGACATCGCCGTGGCGCTGGGCGTCGACCCGCACGGTCCCGCCGACGAGCCCGACCTGTCCGGCCTGCGCTACGGCAAGGTCTGCATCCTGAGCGACGCCGACGTCGACGGGGCGCACATCCAGGTGCTGCTGCTGACGTTGTTCTTCCGCCACTTCCCCAAGCTGATCGAGCGCGGCCACGTGCACGTCGCGCGGCCGCCGCTGTACCGCATCGATGCGCCGGCGCGCGGCAAGCGGCCCCCGGCCAAGATCTATGCGCTGGACGACGGCGAGCTCGAGGCCGCGCTCGACAAGCTGCGCAAGGAGGGTGCGCGCGAGGGCAGCTGGACGATCGGCCGCTTCAAGGGCCTGGGCGAGATGAACGCCGAGCAGCTGTGGGAGACGACGCTGAACCCCGAGACGCGCAGGCTGCTGCCGGTCCACTGGGGCTCCGACGAGGGCGCCGACGGCGGCGCAGGCGGCGGCTACCAGGCCACGGTGCAGGTGCTGACGCAGCTGATGGGCAAGGGCGAGGCCGCCGCGCGGCGCGAGCTGATGGAGCGCCACGGCGACGCGGTGGAGGTCGACGTCTGAACGCGCCGGCCACCGCGCCGCTGCGGCTGCGGCCAACGATGCTGTCGGACCTCGACTTCGTGCACGAGGTCGAGGTCGACAGCCGCAACCTGCCCTTCATCACGCCCTGGGACCGCCCGCAGCACGAGGCGGCGCTGCGCATCCCCGACTTCCGCCACTTCATCGTCGAGGGCGGCGACAACCGCGAGGGCGGCGGCCGCGACGGCTTCGTCATCCTGCAGGGCTGCCGCAACCCGCACCGCAGCGTCGAGCTGAAGCGGCTGGTGCTGCAGCGCAAGGGCGAGGGCCTGGGCCGCGCCTGCGTGCGTCGGCTCAAGCGCATGGCCTTCCACGACCTGCACGCCCACCGCTTCTGGCTCGACGTGAAGTCGCTGAATGCGCGCGCGCTCGCGCTCTACACCGGCGAGGGCTTCGTCGAGGAGGGGCGGCTGCGCGAGAGCGTGCGCATCGGCTCCAGCCTGGCCGACGGCTACGACACGCTGGTGTTGATGAGCATGCTCGACCGCGAGTACGAGGCCCGCGTTGCGCTGGGCCAGGAGGCCTCCTGAGCCGGGCGGCGCCTCACCAGCCGTTGAAGCGCGGCCAGCGCGCCACCACGTCGCGGCCGCTCAGCACCGCGTAGCCGGCGTGCTGCGCGGCGGTGGCGCAGGCATGGTTGGGCAGCACGCGCAGCCGCGTGCCGACCGGGAAGCGCGCCGTCACGTCGACGCCGCCGCCCGCGCCGTCGCGGTGCTCGACGATGCCGTGCTCCTGGTTGGCCTGGGCGACGAACCATCCCGGCAGCAGCGTGCCGGCCTCGTCGGCGACCAGCCCGTAGCCGGGATCGGGCTCGAAGGCGCCGGCGCCGCGGTCGCGGCTGGTGGCCATCCAGCCGGCGTCGACCAGCACCCAGCCCCTGTCGCGCTGGTGGCCGATCACGGTGCCGAGCACCGACAGCGCGATGTCCTCGGGCGCGCAGACCCCGAGGCCGGCCATCACCAGGTCGTAGAACACGTAGACGCCGGCCCGAACCTCGGTGACGCCGTCCAGCCGACGCGCGAACAGGGCGGTTGGCGTCGAGCCGACACTGACGGTGCGGCACGGCAGCCCGGCCGCACGCAGCCGCTCCGCGGCCAGCACGCAGCGGCTGCGCTCCTGCTCGGCCATCGCCTCCAGCTCGGCCGCGCCGCGGCACTCGTAGCTTGCGCCGCAGTGCGTCATCACGCCGGCCAGCGCCCCGGCATCGTGCAGCACGCGGCCGATGGCCAGCAGATCGTCCGAGCCCGGGGCGACGCCGGCGCGGTGGCCGTCGGTGTCCACCTCCACCAGCACCGGCACGACGCCGTGCGGGCCGGGCGCGGCGGACGGCACCGCGTTGGCGGCGGCGAGCGAGTCGACGACGACCTTCAGGTTGCAGCCGCGCTGGCGCAGCGCCAGCACGTGCGGCAGGCGCTGCGGCGCGAGGCCCACCGCGTACAGGATGTCGTCGAAGCCGGCGGCGAAGAACTCCTCGGCCTCGCGCAGCGTGCTGACGGTGATGCCGCGCGCCCCGGCCAGCAGCTGGCGGCGCGCCACCTCGACGCACTTGGCGGTCTTGACGTGCGGGCGCAGTGCGACGCCGAGGGCCGTCATCCGCGACTGCATGCGCTCGATGGCACGCTGCATGCGGGTCTCGTCCAGCAGCGCGGCTGGGGTGTCGAGAAGGGCGATGTCCATGGTGCGGCGCAGTGTGCCACCGCGGCAGCCTGGCCCCACTGCGCCGGGCCCGGCCGTGCCTGGGGCGGCCGGGATCGGTTACCTTCGCGCCATCGCACGAACCGCGGAGCGAAGATGTCCGACCTGCCCAGCCGCATGCCCGCCCGGCTCGCCCCCGAGCGGATGGCCGCGCTGCTGCGCGAGATGCCCAAGGCCGAGCTGCACATCCACATCGAGGGCTCGCTGGAGCCGGAACTGATCTTCCGGCTGGCAGCGCGCAACGGCGTTCCGCTGCCCCACCCGAGCGTCGAGGCGCTGCGCGCCGCCTACGCGTTCACCGACCTCCAGAGCTTCCTCGACCTGTACTACGCCGGGGCCGGCGTGCTGCGCCGGGAGGAGGACTTCTTCGACATGGCCTGGGCGTACTTCGAGCGCGCGGCCGCCGACAACATCGTGCACGCCGAGGTCTTCTTCGACCCCCAGACCCACACCGCGCGCGGCGTCCCCACCGGCACCGTGGTCACCGGCCTCGAGCACGCCTGCCGGCGGGCCCACGCCGAGTTCGGCATCAGCTCGCGGCTGATTCTGTGCTTCCTGCGTCACCTGAGCGAGGAGGAGGCCTTCGCCGCGCTGGAGCAGGCGCTGCCCCACCGCTCGCACTTCGTCGGGGTCGGCCTCGACAGTTCCGAGCGCGGCCACCCGCCCGAGAAGTTCGCGCGCGTGTTCGCACGCTGTCGCGAGCTCGGCCTGCGCGTCGTCGCGCACGCCGGCGAGGAGGGTCCGGCGGCCTACATCGAGGGCGCGTTGGACGTGCTGCGCGCCGAGCGCATCGACCACGGCGTGCGCTGCGTCGAGAGCCCGGAACTCGTGCGGCGGCTCGCGGCCACCCGCACGCCGCTGACCGTGTGCCCGCTGTCCAATGTCAGGCTGCGCGTGTTCCGCGACCTCGCCGCGCACAACCTGCCGGCCCTGCTGGACGCGGGGCTCTGCGTCACGGTCAACAGCGACGACCCCGCGTACTTCGGCGGCTACGTCAACGACAACTTCGTGCAGACCTTCGCCGCGCTGCCTGGGCTCGGGCCTGCACACGCCTACGTGCTCGCGCGCAACAGCTTCGAGGCCAGCTTCGCGCCGGCCGCCGACAAGCAGCGCTGGATCGCGGCGCTGGACCAGACCTTCGCGCGCTACGCGGCCTGAGCGCGGCCCGGGCCCGAGCCGCTGGCTGCACGCGTCGCGCGGCGCGCCATCGCGACCAGCACGCTGCCGACGACACCCGCCAGCACCAGCAACCCGGCGCCGAGCGCCCAGACGATCCAGACGATGACGCCGGCCGCGCCGCCCAGCCAGCCGAGCATCGACTGCGTGAAGTCGATCGTTGCCAGCAGCAGCCCGCGCCAGCCCGGGATCCACTGCTCGAGCAGCGCGCCGTACGGGATCTGGTCGACCAGGGGCTTGAGGCCCCCGACCATCCCGGGATCGAGGGTGAGGACGACGTGCGTGCCCCAGGCAAGCAGGCTCCACAGGCCCACCGCGAACAGCGTCAGGAACCAGACGAGGAAGTGCATGTCGCGTCTTTCGGAAACGATGGCGGAAGGTTAGCGGAGACCCGTCATCCTTGCCCGGGCGAGGGCTGCCCCGCGGAGCCTGCGGCCGGGGTGGCAGTGGCCGTCTCGGCGGTGTCGGCAGTCGCCAGTGCTGCCGCCAGCCGCGGCGCCTGCAGCCCGAACGCATACGCGTCCATGCCGAGTTCACCGTGGGTGAAGCTCGCGTGCACGCGCAGGGCCGGCCCGGGTGTTGCGCCCGCGGTGCCCGGCGCGCCAGGCGCATCCGGCGGAACGCCGGCACCGGCCGCGGCATAGAACGGCAGCAGATGCTCGTCGGTCGGGTGCATCAGCACGCCGTGGGGCGCCTGCGCGCGGTAGTCGAGCAGCGCCGGCCAGTCGGCTGCGGCGCCGCGGGTGGCGAACCAGTCGCGGAAGGCCGCGCTCTCGGGCGTGGCGGGCCGGTCGACCGCGGGCCGCAGCCCGCCGGCAAACACGCGGCCGAGGTTGTGCGTGATGCTGCCGCTGCCGACGACCAGCACCCCCTCGCAGGCCAGCGGCGCCAGGGCCGCCCCGAGCGCGAACAGCTGCCGGGGCGACCAGTCGGGCGGCCAGGCCAGCGGCAGCACGGGCACGTCGGCGTCTGGATAGACGTGGCGCAGCGCGGTCCAGATGCCATGGTCGAGGCCGCCCTGGTCGACGCGGTGCACCGGCAGTCCCGCCGACTGCAGCAGCGCGGCCGCCCGCCCCGCCACGCCGGGCTCGCCGCGGGCGTCGTAGCGCAGCGTCGTCAGCGCGGGGTCGAAGCCGCCGAAGTCGTAGACCGCATGGTGGCCCGGCGCGGCCAGCAGCACCGGCTCGCGGGCCAGCGTGTGCGCCGAGATCATCAGCAGCGCGCGCGGGCGGCCGAACTCCGCATCCAACGTTCGGCCAAGCCGGCGCATGAAGCGCCCGGCGGCGCCCGGATCGAGCGCGATCATCGGCGAGCCGTGGGAGAGGAAGAGCGTGGGCAGGGGCAGCGATGCGTCGGGGTCCATCCCGGAATTGGAGCACCGGATCGGCCACGCCCTCGTCCGCTCCGGGCAAAGGCCCCAGCGGGCGCCGATGGCCCGGGCGACGGTGCCGACACCCGGATTGCGCTAGCGTCGGGGCGATGCAATCCCTCGCCGACCCCACCCGTCCGCCCTCGGTGTTCATGCTCGCCTGGCGCCAGACGCTGCGCGACTTCCGCGCCGGCGAGCTGCGCCTGCTGGCCGTGGCGGTGCTGCTGGCGGTGGCGGCGCTGACGGCGGTGGGCTTCTTTGCCGACCGGCTGAGCAACGGCCTGACGCGCGATGCCCGCCAGCTGCTCGGCGGCGACGCGGTGGTGGCCAGTGACCGTCCGACGCCGCCCGAGCTCGTCGAACGCGCGCGGGTGCTCGGGCTGCAGACCGCGACGACGACCGGATTCCCGAGCATGGCGCGCGCGCCCGACGTGCGAGGCGGCGCGACGCGGCTGGTGGCGGCCAAGGCCGTCAGCGACAGCTATCCACTGCGCGGCAGCCTGACGCTGAAGGACGGTCCCGCCGCTCCCGAGCAGCCGTTGGCGGCCGCGCCTCCGCGCGGCGAGGCCTGGGTCGACCCGGCGCTGCTCGAGGCGCTGCAACTGCAGCCCGGCGACCCGCTGCTGCTGGGCGACGCCACGCTGACGATCACGCGACTGATCGTCGTCGAGCCCGACCGCGGCGCCGGCTTCATGAGCTTCGCGCCGCGCGTGATGTTCAACGCCGCCGACCTCGACGCCACCGGCCTGATCCAGCCGGCCAGCCGCGTCACCTACCGGCTCGCGGTGGCGGGCACCGGCAGCCGCGGCGACGCGGCCGTGCGCGAGTTCGTGCGCCAGGCCGAGGAGCGCATCAAGGCGGCGCCGCTGCGCGGGGTGCGCATCGAATCGTTCGAGGCTGGCCGGCCCGAGATGCGGCAGACGCTGGACCGCGCCGAGAAGTTCCTGAACCTGGTCGCGCTGCTGGCCGCGCTGCTGGCCGCGGTGGCGGTCGGCATCGCGGCGCGCGACTTTGCCGAGCGTCACCTCGACGACTGCGCGATGCTGCGCGTGCTCGGCCTGCCGCAGCGCCGGATCGCGGGCAGCTACGCGCTGGAGTTCGGCCTGGTCGGCATCGCCGCGAGCCTGGCCGGCGTGCTGCTCGGGCTGGCCGTGCACTTCGTGTTCGTCGCGCTGCTGGCCGGCCTGGTCAGCGCGCAGCTGCCGCCGCCGACGGTCTGGCCGGCGCTGTTCGGGCTGGGCGTCGGGCTGACGCTGCTGCTCGCCTTCGGGTTGCCGCCGGTGCTCCAGCTGTCCCGGGTGCCGCCGCTGCGCGTGATCCGGCGCGACGTCGGCGGGCTCAAGGGGGCGTCGGTGTCGGTGCTGGTGGCCGGCACCGCCGGCTTCGTCGGGCTGCTGCTGGCGGTGAGTTCGGACCTGTTGCTCGGCGCCATCGCCGTGGGAGGCTTCGCGGTGGCCGTTCTGCTGTTCGCCGGGCTCGCCTACGTGGCCGTGCGGCTGCTGCGCGCCGCGGTGCCCGAGACGCGCGCGCCGCGCTGGCTGCTGCTCGCGACGCGGCAGGTGGCGGCGCGGCCGGCGTTCGCGGTGCTGCAGGTCAGCGCGCTGGCCGTCGGCCTGCTGGCCCTGGTGCTGCTGGTGCTGCTGCGCACCGACCTGATCGCCAGCTGGCGCCAGGCGACGCCGCCCGACGCGTCCAACCGCTTCGTGATCAACCTGCAGCCCGAGCAGGGGGAAGCGTTCCGCCAGCGCCTGCAGGAGGCGGGGGTCACGCGCTACGACTGGTACCCGATGATCCGCGGCCGCCTGGTGGCGATCAACGGCCGACCGGTCAGCGGCGACGACTACACCGACGAGCGCGCTGCGCGCCTGGTGGAGCGCGAGTTCAACCTCAGCCACGACGCGCGGCTGCCGGCGCACAACCAGGTCAGCGCCGGGCGCTGGACGCCGGACGAGGAGGGCGCGATCTCGCTGGAGGACGGGCTGGCCGCCTCGCTGGGCGTGCGGCTGGGCGACCGCCTGACCTTCGACATCGCCGGCGTGCAGAAGGAGGCCCGCATCACCAGCCTGCGCAAGGTCGACTGGGGCTCGTTCCGCGTCAACTTCTTCGCCATCTTCCCGAACCACGAGCTCGACGGCGTGCCGGCCACCTACATCAGCGCGTTCCGGGCGCCCGACCCGGCGGCGCGGCCAGGCTTCGACAACGCGCTGCTGCGCGAATTCCCCAACATCACCAACGTCGACGTGTCGGCCAGCATCGGGCAGGTGCAACGGGTGCTCGATCAGGTGATCCGGGCGGTGGAGTTCCTGTTCGGCTTCACGCTCGCCGCCGGGCTCGTGGTGCTGTTCGCCGCGGTGACGGCCACCCGCGAGCAGCGGGCGCGCGAGTTCGCGGTGATGCGCGCGATGGGCGCGGGCGGGCGGCTGCTGCGCCAGGTGCAGCGCGCCGAGCTGCTCGGCGTGGGTGCGCTGGCCGGCACGCTGGCGTCGGTGGCGGCCGTCGCGGTGGGCTGGCTGCTGGCGCGCTACGCGTTCGAATTCTCGTGGACGCCGGCGCCCTGGGTGCCGGCGGCGGGCGCGGTCGCCGGCGCGCTGCTGGCGCTGGCGGCCGGGTGGTGGAGCCTGCGCGGCGTGCTGCGCAGGCCCGTGCTCGAGAGCCTGCGGCGCGCCGGCGCCGTGTAGGGGCGCGGGTCGCGCCGCCGGCGCGGCCCTTCAGTGCTCGATCAGGCCCATGTCGGCGCTGCTCATCAGCGCCTCGATGTCCATCAGGATCAGCATGCGTTCGGCCGCGCCGTCGCCCGGCGCGGTGTCGACGGTGCCGATGCCGGTGATGAAGGCCGCGTCGATGCTCGAGCTGAGCTCGGGCGCCGGCTTGATCTGCTCGCGGCTCAGTTCCAGCACGTCGGAGACGGAGTCGACGACCACGCCCACGACGCGGCCCTTCACGTTGAGCACGACGACCACCGTGAAGTGGTTGTACTCGACCTTCTCGCAGCCGAGCTTGAGACGCAGGTCGACGATCGGCACGATGACGCCGCGCAGGTTGACCACGCCCTTGATGAACATCGGCGCATTGGCGATGCGGGTGGGCTGCTCGTAGCTTCGGATCTCCTGCACGCGAAGGATGTCGATGCCGTACTCCTCGGCACCGAGCCGGAAGGTCAGGAACTCACCGCCGGGCGTGCTTCCCCCGGAGGTTCCGGAGTCCGCTGCGAGCCCGGCCCCGGCCAGGGCGGTGGACGGGGCGGCGGTGGCGGGACGGGCTTCGGCGGTCGCGTGCATCTTGGGTTCCTCTTGGCGGGTGCTGGGCCACGCGGGGATCGCGGCCCTGGATCGGTTATCGGCTGAGGGGACGGCTGGCTGAAGGGCGCGGGCTGCGGCCGCGGGAGGTCAGAAGGTCTCCCAGTCGCCGTCGGCGTCGCTGCCAGGCCGGGCCCCGGGCGGCGCCACCTTGGGCGCAGGCGTGGCCGTGGGTGGGCCGGCCGCGGCCGAGGCCGGCAACGCAGGTGTTGCGGGCCCCGATGCGGCGGTTGCCGCGGGCCGCGTCTGGGGCACCGGCGCCCGGGTCGCTGGGACCGACCGGCGCTTCGACGCGGCCGTGGCGCGCTGCGCCGACGGCGCGGCCGGTCGGGACGGCGGCGGCGGCGCGGGTTGTCGTGCCTTGTCGATCGCCTCGCGGGCCACGACGCGGGGCGCGACGGCCGGCACAGGCTCGGCAGCGACGAAGCCGGCTGCCCGTGCCGTGCCGGAGTGCGCCGCGTCGACGCGGAACGATCCCATGGCCTCGCGCAACTGCTCGCTCTGCGCCTGCAGCTCGGCCGCGGCGCGAGTGGCTTTCTCGACCAGGGTCGCGTTCTGCTGCGTGGCCTGGTCGAGCTGGGTCATCGCCTGGTTGACCTGGCCGATGCCGCTGTTCTGCTCGGCCGCCGCTGCGCTGATCTCGGCGATGATGTCGTTGACGCGGTGGACGCTGGTGACCAGTTCGTTCATCGTCGCGCCGGCGTCGGCGACCAGGCGCGATCCGGCCTCGACGCGCTCGACGCTGCCGCCGATCAGGTTCTTGATCTCGCGCGCTGCCTCGGCGCTGCGCTGCGCGAGGCTGCGCACCTCGCCGGCGACGACAGCAAAGCCGCGCCCCTGTTCCCCAGCGCGCGCGGCCTCGACCGCAGCGTTCAGCGCCAGGATGTTGGTCTGAAACGCGATGCCGTCGATCGTGCCGATGATCTCGCCGATCTTGCGGCTCGAGCTGCTGATGTCGTCCATCGTGGCCACGACCTGCGACACCACCTGGCCGCCGCGCTCGGCGATCGTCGTCGCCGAGCTGGCCAGCTGGCTGGCCGTGCGGGCCGACTGCGCGGTCTGGCCGACCGTGCCCGCCAGCTGCTCCATCGAGGCGGCGGTCTGCTGCAGGCTGGCCGCCGTCTGCTCGTTACGGCGTCCGAAGTCGGCGTTGCCCCGGGCGATCTCGGCGGCGGCGGCGCGGATGTCGCCGGCGCTGCGCTGGACCTGTCCGATCGACTGCGCCAGCCGCTCGAACAGGCGGCCCAGCTCGGCGCTGGACGGGTCGCCGGCGAGCTGCCGTGCACGCACGAGGTCGACCGTGCCGTCGTCGCGCAGCGCCTCCCGCGCGACCTGGCTGGCGCGCTGCCCGGCCTCGAACTCGGCCCGCATGCGCTTGATGATCACCAGCAGCAGCGCCGCCTGGGCGACGACGTAGGCGGCATGCTCGACCACCTTGCCCAGGCCCGGCTCGACGAACAGCGTCGTGCCCCAGCCCCACTGCTGGAACTGGTGGAAGAACAGGTGGTGCGCGATGCTGGCTGCCGCGCCTGCCACCACCGGCAGCCACTGCCGGTAGGCAACCGTCAGGGTCAGGAAGGCGAACACGGCCAGGTGGGTGCCATCGTGGCCACGGCCGGCGTGCACCAGCAGGGCCGCCATCGCCACGCCCAGCACCGGCAGCGACCACTGGCTCAGGCTGCCGCCGCGACCCGCGGCCGCCGCACCGAGCGCGGCGGCGCCGATCACGGCGCCGAGCAGCAGCGGCATCAGCAGGCCGCCGTTCGTCGCGCCGTACGCGACGGCGGCGACGAGGAGGGCGCCGATGCCGGTGAGCATCAGCCTGTCGTTGGCATGGAACGTCGTCATCGGGGACTCCGTGGGCGCGGGAAGGGGTGTGGGGAGGCCTGAGCCGGGCGCGGTCCCGGCGGTTCAGTGGCGCGAGCGGCGCACCAGCGATCCGATGTCGAGAATCAACGCGACGCGGCCATCGCCGAGGATCGTCGCCGCGCTGACGTCGGACACCTTGCGGTAGTTCGCCTCGAGGTTCTTGACGACGACCTGCTGCTGCCCGAGCAGCTCGTCGACCATCAGGGCGACCCGACCTCCCTCGGCCTCGACGACGACCATGATGTTGGACGCCTTGTCGTAGTCGAAGCGCGGCACGGCGAACACCTGCTCCAGGTCGACGACCGGCATGTACTCGTCGCGGACCTCGACGACGCGGCCGCTGCCGCCGATCGTCTTGACCATGCCGGGCCGGACCTGGAACGACTCGACCACGCTGGACAGCGGCAGGATGTAGCACTCGTCGCCGACTCCGATGCTCATGCCGTCCATGATGGCCAGCGTGAGCGGCAGGCGGACGCGCACGGTCATGCCGCAGCCCTCGGCCGAGTCGATCTCGACGCTGCCGCCCAGTGCGGTGATGTTCTTCTTGACCACGTCCATGCCGACGCCGCGTCCGGAGACGTCGGTCACCTGCTCGGCTGTCGAGAAGCCCGGCGCGAAGATCAGGCCGTAGACCTCCTGGTCGCTCAGCGTGTCTGGGGCGTCGATGCCGCGCTCGCGCGCCTTCTTCAGCAGCTTGGCCCGGTTCAGGCCGCGGCCGTCGTCGCGCACCTCGATGACGATGCTGCCGCCCTGGTGGCTGGCGACCAGGGTGATGGTGCCGGTCTCCGGCTTGCCCTGGGCCACCCGGTCGGCCGGGCTCTCGATGCCGTGGTCGCAGCTGTTGCGCACCAGGTGCGTCAGCGGGTCGGTGATCTTCTCGACCAGGCCCTTGTCGAGCTCGGTGGCCTCGCCCACCTGCAGCAGCTCCACCTTCTTGCCCAGCTTGCTGGCCAGGTCGCGCAGCATGCGCGGGAAGCGGTTGAACACCATCGACATCGGAATCATCCGGATCGACATCACCGCTTCCTGGAGGTCGCGGGTGTTGCGCTCCAGGTCCGCCAGGCCGCCGGACAGCTGCTGGTACAGGGCCGAGTCCACGCCCTTGCCGGTCTGCGCCAGCATGGCCTGCGTGATGACGAGCTCGCCCACGAGGTTGATCAGCTGGTCGACCTTCTCGACCGACACGCGCAGCGTGGCCGAGTCGGGCGCGCCGGCCGCAGGCTTGTCGGACCGGGCCGGGACGGCCGCCGCGGGCACTGTGCCGCCCGCAGCCGAGGTCGGTGCCGAGGCCGCGGCAGCCGGTGCTTTCGTTCCCGGCGCGCCCGGCGCGTCGGCGAAGAACCCGTAGCCCAGGTCGGGCGGCACCACCGGCGGCGGCGCCCCGGGGGCGTCTTCGTGGAAACCGTAGCCGGCGTCGGCCACCTTCAGGCGCACCTGCTCGCGCGCGACGTGGAAGCTGAACAGGTCGATCAGCTCGCTGTCCGCGGTGGTCGTGACGACACGGAAGCGGCGCAGGCCCTCTGCGGCGCGGCCGCCGTCCAGCGGCTCGATCGTGCCGAGGTCGGGGATCTCCTGGAACAGTTCGACCAGGTTGTCGGCCATCGCCGGGTCCGGCAGCGGCCCGACGGTGAGCTCGAGTGCGCGCGCGGTGGTGCGCCGCGGGTGCGGCGGCGCCGCGGCGGGGGCCGGGGCCGCTGACGGTGCCGCGACGGCGGCCGCCACCACGCCGGCCGGCGCCTCGCGGCCCTCCACCAGGGCGCGGATCGTCGCCAGCAGCCCGCGCACGTCGACCTGGTCGCCGCCGCCGCCCTGGTGACGCGCCAGCATCGCCTTCAGCGCGTCGCCGCTGGCCAGCAGCGCATCGACCATCGCGCTGTTGGGTGCCAGTTCGCGGCGGCGCAGCTTGTCCAGCAGCGTCTCCATCTCGTGGGTCAACTCGGCCACGTCGGCAAAGCCGAACGTGGCCGCGCCGCCCTTGACGGAGTGCGCGCAGCGGAAGATCGCGTTGAGCTCCTCTTCGTCGGCCTGGACCAGGTCGAGCTCGAGCAGCATCTGCTCCATCGACTCGAGGTTCTCGCCGGCCTCTTCGAAGAAGACCTGGTAGAACTGGCTCAGGTCGATGCCGGCCAGCTTGGAGGATGTGTCCTGACGTGTGTCGGCCATGATCGCGGGTCCTGTTGCTGCCGACCGCGCCTCAGCGCAGCACCTTGCCGATCACCTCGACCAGCTTGGCCGGGTCGAAGGGCTTGACCAGCCAGCCGGTCGCGCCGGCGGCCCGCCCGGCCTGCTTCATCTGGTCGCTGCTCTCGGTCGTCAGGATCAGGATCGGGGTGCTGCTGAACTTCGGGCTCTCGCGCAGCTTGCGCGTCAGGCCGATGCCGTCCATCCGCGGCATGTTCTGGTCGGTCAGCACGAGGTCGAAGTCGCGGGCGGTCGCCTTCTCCCAGGCGTCCTGGCCGTCGACCGCCTCGACGACGTTGAAGCCGGCGTTCTTGAGCGTGAAGCTGACCATCTGGCGCATCGAGGCGCTGTCATCGACGGCGAGGATGGAGTGCATCGGGTTCTCCTGCTGGTTCTGTCGGATGCGGGTCGGAAGGGGTCGGTGCGGGCGGTTCGTCAGAACAATTCGATGGAGCCTGCGTCCATCTCGTCCTGCGTGACCGGGTTCGGGCGCTGCGGCGCGTCCTCGACGATGCCGGGGCCATCCTCGTCGTCGCTCATCGTGTCGCGCGCCAGGCGGTCGGCGCAGTTGCGCAGCCGTCGCGTCGTGTGGCCGATCAGCTGCGTGGCCATGTCGTGGAACTGCAGCGCGGTCAGCGCACCGCCGAGCGACGTGCGAACGTGGTGGATGCCGTGAGCCTCGCCCTCGATCGCCTGCAGGGCGGCCTCGATGCGCTGCGTGGCTTCCGTGAAGTGCGTCATCAGTGCCTGGCCGGCATCGTCGAGCAGGCGCTGCAGCCGCTCGAGGTCGTTGCTGGCCACCATCAGGTTGTCCTGCAGGTCGGCCGCGACCATCAGCGGCAGCGCTGCTGGGGGCGGGGACGGCGGCGTCTCGGGGGCGAGCATGGGCGCTCCGGCTCGGGTGGTGTGGGGCGGGGACGGGTCGACCGTGCGCGAGCGAACCCCCGCGGCGCCGGCCTGCCATGCCTGATGGGGCATTTTTCGGCAGCCCCGCTCCGAGGTTGAGGGAAAGATCGCGCCGATCGCTGCCCAATTCCCGGCTGCGGGCCTCGGAAGCAGGCCGTCGAGCCTGACGGGGCCCTGCCGGTGCGACGCACCCGCCGGGACGGCCGCCGGGGGGCTGGGCGCGGGCCGCGGCGGCCTTTGCGATACTTTGCCCATGATCGGAGCCCGACCCGCCTCCCGCGCGCCGTACCGGCTGCTGCACCTGGAGGACTTCGAGCCCGACCATGAACTGGCGCTGGCGCACCTCGAACGCGCCGGGCTGCGGCTGCACGCGAAGCGAGTCGAGACCCG
Organism: Rubrivivax sp.; assembly: GCA_020248915.1. Lineage (GTDB taxonomy): Bacteria > Pseudomonadota > Gammaproteobacteria > Burkholderiales > Burkholderiaceae_C > Rubrivivax. The sequence goes on from JADCGP010000038.1 coordinate 46,052, forward strand.
GGCGCAGTTCGAGCGGGCGCTCGCCGAGCCGTGGGACGTCGTGCTGTCCGACTACCAGCTACCGGGCTTCTCGGGCCTGGAGGCGCTGGCGCTGCTGCGCGAGCAGGAACCGCTGCTGCCCTTCATCCTGGTCTCGGGCCGGATCGGCGAGGACACTGCGGTCGAGGCGATGCGCCGCGGCGCCAACGATTACCTGCTGAAGGCCAACCTGGCGCGTCTGGCACCGGCCGTCGAGCAGGCGATCGCCACGACCGAGGCCCGACGCGCCCGCGCCGAGGCCGACCGCGAGCTGTCCGCGTCCCGCCAGCGGCTTTCCGAGCTGGCCCAGCACCTGCAGACCAGCGTCGAGGCCGAACGCCACGCCATCGCCCGCGAGATCCACGACGAGGTCGGCGGCAGCCTGACGGCCCTGAAGTTCGAGCTCGACTGGATCCGCCGCCACGCCGGCAACCCGGCGGTGCAGCAGCGCGCGGTCTCGGCGCTGGAGACACTGACGCATGCCATCGAGGCCAGCCAGCGGATCATGCAGAACCTGCGGCCGGCGATCCTGGAGCAGGGCCTGGTGGCGGCGCTGCAGTGGATGACCAGCCGCTTCGAGAGCCGCACCGGCATCGCCTGCGAGCTGCGCACCAACCTGCGGGCGCAGGGCGAGACGGCCGCGCTGCCGGCCGGGGTTCCGCTGGTGGCCTACCGGACCGCGCAGGAAGCGCTCACTAATGTGAGCAAGCACGCCCGCGCCGCCCGGGTCGTCGTCGACCTGGCCGTGACCGACAGCGTGCTGTCGCTCGAGATCAGCGACGACGGCCGCGGCATCACCAGCGCCGACCTGGCCAAGGCCCAGAGCTTCGGCATTCGCGGGCTGCACGAGCGCGCCTCGACCGTCGGCGGCTGGATCGACCTGTCCAGCAGCGTGCGCGGCACCTCGCTGATCCTTTCGGTGCCGCTGGCCGAGTTCGACGGCGCGCGTCCCGATCCGGCCGCGCTACCCGCGCAGGACCCGGACGAGGCCTGGACCACCTACTGACACCTGGCAGGACGCAACGTGATCGACGTCATCCTCTGCGACGACCACGCGCTGATCCGGCGCGGGATCCGGGACACGCTGACCGACGCGGCCGACATCCGCATCGTCGGCGAGGCCGGCGACTATGGCGAGCTGCGCACGCTGCTGCGCGCGCTGTCGGCCGAGCGCCACCTCGACGGCAAGACCGCGCCCGCCGACGTGCTGGTGCTGGACATCAACCTGCCCGGCCGCAGCGGGCTGGACGCGCTGCACGCGCTGAAGGACGAGGGCTCCCCGCTGAAGGTGCTGGTCGTCAGCATGTATCCGGAGGACCAGTACGCGCTGCGCGCGCTGCGCGCCGGCGCCTTCGGCTACGTCAACAAGGCGGGCGATCCGCAGCGCATCGTCAGCGCGGTGCGCACCGTCGCCCAGGGACGCAAGTACGTGACCCCCGAGATCGCGACGATGCTGGTCGAGAGCCTCACCGCGCCCGCCCCGGACAACCTGCACAGCAAGCTGTCCGACCGAGAGCTGCAGACGCTGGTGATGATCGCCTCCGGCAAGAGGCTGTCGGACATCGCCGAGCAGCTGGCGCTGTCGCCCAAGACGGTGTCGGTGTACCGCTCGCGAGTGCTCGAGAAGCTCAAGCTCGCCAACAACGCCGAGCTGACCGTCTACGCGATCCGCAACGGGCTTGTGGGCGAGTAGCCGCCCGGCCCGAAGGACCCGCCCGTGACCGGCGTGCGCACCGCCACGATGCCCCACGCGCTGGACGACCCGCGAGCGGCCCGGATGGCCGGCCGCGAGCTGCTGTCGCTGGCGCTGATCGACTCGCGCAACGCGCTGCTGGCACGGCTGGCCCAGGCCGAGGATGCCGCTGCGGCCCAGCCGTCTGCGCTGCCCGCGGTGCTGCGGCTGGCCCTGGCGGCCGGCGCCTGGCAGGAGCGCTGGATCTCGCGCCACCCCCAGCGCCAGCGCGGCGAGGAGGCCGACCCGGGCGGCCCGCTGCTCGCCGGCGTCGAGCCCGCCCTCGGGCGCTGGCTCGACGCCGAAGGCGTGCCGCCGGATGCGGCCGAGGTTCGCGCCTACCTCGCCGACACCCTCGAGCTGACGCTCGGGCTGCTGGAGCGTTGCGCCGAGACGGTGCAGGGGCTGTACTTCTTCCGCCTCGCGCTGCTGCACGAGGACCGGCTGGGCGAGGCCATCGCCGAGCGGCTGGACAGCGGGGCGCCGCCGGCGCGGATCGAGCGCGATCCGCTGTGGCTGCCGGCCCGCCGCTGGACCCTCGGCAGCGCGCCCGACGGCGGCCTGGTGCCGCACAACGAGCGCTGGGCGCACGAGGTGGCCCTGCCCGAGTTCGAGATCGACGCGCAGGCCGTGACGTGGCGCCAGTTCGTCGAGTTCGCCGAGGATGGCGGCTACGACCGCCGCGAGTGCTGGACCGAAGCCGGCTGGGCCTGGCTGCGGCAGGACGGCCGGCGCGCGCCCCGCGGCGTGGCGCAGCTGGCCGGCGGTGCGGTGCGCGAGCACGGTTCGCAGCTGCGCCGCGTGCCGGCGGCGCAGCCGGTCGTGCACGTCACGCGGCACGAGGCCGAGGCCTGGTGCCGCTGGGCCGGGCGCCGGCTGCCCTCCGAGCCCGAGTGGGAGCTGGCCGCGGCCACCGCGGCCAGCCGCGGCTTCGTCTGGGGCGATGTCTTCGAGTGGGTGGCCGGCGGTGCCCGCGCCTACCCCGACTGCGGGCCGCCGGGCGCCGGCTGCCTGGACCCGATCCCGCCGCCGGGCACCGCCGGCACGCTGCGCGGCGCGTCGTTCGCCACCCGCCGGCGCTGGCACCATCCGAAGGCGCGCCGATTCGCGCCGCCGCAGGCCGATGCGCCGTTCTGCGGCTTCCGCAGCTGCGCGCCCTAGCCCGTCATCCGCCCACCAGCCCACCGGACCCCATGAAGCAGATCCGAATCCACCTCAACGGCCGCACGCTCGAGTGCGCGGCCGAGCCGCGCACGCTGCTCGTCGAACTGCTGCGCGACACGCTGGGATTGACCGGCACCCACGTGGGCTGCGACACCTCGCAGTGCGGCGCCTGCACCGTGCTGGTCGACGGCGCTGCCGTGAAGAGCTGCGCGATGCTGGCGGTGCAGGCCGACGGGCGCCGGGTGACGACGATCGAGGGCCTCGCTGCGCCCGGCACGCCGCTGCACCCGGTGCAGGAGGCCTTCGTCGCCTGCCACGGGCTGCAGTGCGGCTTCTGCACCCCGGGCATGGTGATGAGCGCGGTGGCGCTGCTCCAGGACAACCCGGCGCCGAGCGAGGAACAGGTCGTGTCCGCGCTGGAGGGCAACCTGTGCCGCTGCACCGGCTACGTCAACATCGTCGCCGCCGTCGGGCAGGCGGCGCGCGCGCTGCGCGGGGAGGCGGCATGAGCGCGCCGCTGGCGGGGGCGGTCGACACGCTGCGCTTCGGCAGCGGCGCCGCCGTGCGCCGAGTCGAGGACCCGACGCTGGTGCGCGGCGCCGGCCGCTTCACCGACGACGTCACGCAGCCCGGGCAGACCTGGCTGGCCTTCGTGCGCAGCGACCGCGCGCACGCGCGCATCGTCGCCGTGCATGCGGAGGAGGCCTTGGCCACCGAGGGCGTGCTGGCGCTGTGGACCGGCGCCGACCTGGTGGCGGCGGGCGTCGCGCCGCTCGGCTTCCCGGCCGGGTTCCGGCGCCCCGACGGCCAGCCCGCCAGCGCCCCGCCGCGGCGCGCGCTGGCGCACGAGTGCGTGCGCTTCGTCGGCGAGCCTGTGGCCGCGGTGGTGGCGGAGTCGCGCGCCGCGGCCAAGGCCGCGGCGGCCGCGGTGTGGGTCGAGTACGAGGAGCTGCCGGTCGTGGGCGACCTCGATGCCGCGATCGCCGTGGACGCGCCGCTGGTGTGGCCCGATGCGCCCGGCAACGTCGTGGCCGAGGCTCGCTACGGCGACGAGGCGGCCGTCGCGGCGGCGTTCGCGGCCGCCGCCTGCACGGTGCAGCTGACGCTGGACAACCAGCGCCTGGCGCCGAGCCCGCTGGAGCCGCGCAGCGTGCAGGCCTGGATGGACGGCGAGCGCCTGACGCTGCGCATGAGCAGCCAGATGCCCACCGGCGTGCGTGGCACGCTGGCCACCTGCATCCCGGGCCGCACCGCCGAGAACACTCGCGTGCTGGTGGGCGACGTCGGCGGCGGGTTCGGCATGAAGACCGGCGCCTACCCCGAGGACGTGGTGGTCGGCTTCGCGGCGCTGCAGCTGGGCCGCCCGGTCAAGTGGCAGGCCGAGCGGCTGGAGGACTTCCTCGCCGCGGTCCAGGGCCGTGGCCTGCGCGCCGATGCGGCGCTCGCGCTCGACGCGCAGGGCCGTGTGCTGGCCCTGCGCGTGCGCGCGCTGGCCAACGCCGGCGGCTGCCCCTCGGGCAGCTCGGTGGCGATCCCGCTCGTCATCGCGCCGTGGGTCGCCACCAGCATCTACGACATCCCCCAGGTCGACCTGCAGGTGCGCGCCGTGCTGACGCACAACGCGCCCTCGGGGGCCTACCGCGGCGCCGGGCGGCCGGAGTCGATCTACATCATCGAGCGGCTGCTGGAGGCCGCGGCACGCCGCATGGGCCTCGACGGCGCCGAGCTGCGCCGTCGCAACATGGTCCGGCCCGAGCAGATGCCCTACCGCAACGCGCTGGGCCAGACCTACGACAGCGGGCGCTTCGAGCAGGTGCTCGACCAGGGCCTCGCGCTGGCCGACTGGCACGGCTTCGACGCGCGCGCCGCGGCGTCGCGCGCCGCCGGGCGGCTGCGCGGGCGTGGCATCGCCACCTTCCTCGAGTGGACCGGCGGCAATGCGCTGGCCGAGACCGTGCGCGTCGACGTCACCGGCGACGGCTTCGTCGAGCTCAGCTCGGCGACGATGGCCATGGGCCAGGGCATCGCGACCAGCTACGTGCAGCTGGCGCACGATGTCTTCGGCGTGCCGCTGGAGCGCATCCGCGTGCTGCAGGGCGACACCGACCGCGCCAACGGCTTCGGCAGCGCGGGCAGCCGCTCGCTGTTCACCGGCGGCAGCGCGGTGCGGGTGGCCAGCGAACGCACCGTCGACGAGGCCCGCCGGCTCGCTGCCGAGGCGCTGGAGGCGCCGGCCGCGGACCTCGAGTACGCCGCCGGCCGGTTCGGCGTTGCCGGCACCGACCTCGGCATCGGCCTGTTCGAGCTCGCCGGCCGGCAGGCCGGCGGCCGCATCACCGTCAGCGCCGACACCCGGGCGTCGGGCCCGAGCTGGCCCAACGGCTGCCACGTCTGCGAGGTCGAGGTCGACCCCGCCACCGGCGAGGTGCAGGTGGTCGCCTACGCCTCGGTCAACGACATCGGCCGCATCGTCAGCCCGACCATCGTGCGCGGCCAGGTCGAGGGCGGCGCCGTGCAGGGCATCGGCCAGGCGCTGTGCGAGCAGGTGGTGTACGACGGCCAGACCGGGCAGCTGCTCTCGGCCAGCTTCATGGACTACGCGCTGCCGCGCGCCGACGGCTTCCGGGACTTCCGCACCGCCTTCGACGAGAGCATCCCGTGCCTGACCAATGCGCTGGGCGCCAAGGGCGTGGGCGAGCTGGGCACGATCGGCGCCACGCCCGCGGTGGTCAATGCCGTCGTCGACGCGCTGGCCCGGGCCGGCCGCGGCGAGCAGGCCGAGCGGCTGCAGATGCCGCTCACCGCCGAGCGGGTCTGGCGCGCGCTGCAGCCGGGCTGAGCGCTTCGGGCGACTTGGCGACGACCGCCGCCGACGGCGGCGTGTCCGCGGACGCCGCGCCCGCTCAGGAGTTGGCGCGTACCTCTTCGATCGAGGTGACGCCCTGCAGCACCTTCTCGATGCCGTCGTGCCGAAGCGTGCCCATGCCCTCGGCCAGGGCCTGGCGCAGCAGGTCGTCGGTGTGGGTGCCGGTCTGGATCATCTGCCGGATCCGGCGCGACACCGGCATCAGCTCGTGCAGCCCGGCACGCCCGCTCAGGCCGCTGCCGTCGCACGACTCGCAGCCGGGGCTGCGCCAGCGCTGCAGCCGGCCGTCGCTGCCGAAGCGCCGGCGCCAGCCGGCGAGCACGTCGTCGGCAGCGGGCCCGGCGGCCACGTTTTCGAAGACGTGCAGGTGGTCGGCGAGCAGCTCCTGCTCGAGGCTGTCGGGCATCGGCTCGCCGGTGCGGCAGTGCATGCACAGGCGCCGCACCAGGCGCTGCGCCAGCACGACGAGCAGCGAGTCGGCGAAGTTGAACGGGTCCATCCCCATGTCGAGCAGGCGCGTCACCGTCTCGGCGGCGCTGTTGGTGTGCAGCGTCGACAGCACCAGGTGGCCCGTCAGCGAGGCCTCGATGGCCATCTGCGCCGTCTCGCGGTCGCGGATCTCGCCCACCATGATCACGTCCGGGTCGGCGCGCAGGAACGCGCGCAGCGCCTTGGCGAAGGTCCAGTCGATCTTCGGGTTGACCTGGACCTGGCGCAGCCCGCCCTGGGTGATCTCGATCGGGTCCTCGGCGGTCCAGATCTTGCGCTCCGGGGTGTTGATGTACGACAGCGCCGAGTGCAGCGTGGTGGTCTTCCCCGAGCCCGTCGGGCCCACGCACAGCAGCATCCCGTGCGGGCGGTGGACGGCCTGCTTGAAGCGCTCGAGGTTGGCCGGCGACAGCCCGATCCCGTCCAGCGGCAGTGGCTTGCCGGCCGACAGCAGCCGCAGCACGACGTCCTCGTGGTTGCCTTGCGTGGGGATCGTGGCCACGCGCAGCTCGAGCCGCGAGCCGGGCGCGAACTTGCCGAACGTGATCTTGCCGTCCTGCGGCTTGCGGCGCTCGCTGATGTCGAGGTCGCACATGATCTTGATCCGGGCCACGATCGCGCTGCGTTAGTTCGGAGGCAGCTCCAGGTAGGGGCGCAGGATGCCGTCCTTGCGGAAGCGGATGCGCACCTTCTGGCGACCGAGCGGGCACTCGACGTGGATGTCGCTCGCGCCCTTGGCCTGCGCCTCCAGGATCATCGAGTTGATCAGGCGTACCAGCGAGTTGTCGCTCTGCTCGATCGAAGGTCCGGAGTCGTCCTCGTCGGCCGGCCCGCCCTGCTCGAGCGAGGCGGCCAGCCGGCTGGCGTCGCCGGGCTCGAAATCGGACCCGGTCGGGGAGTCATCGCGCTGACCCGCGACCTCCGCGCCCATCTTCTGGTACGCGTCGTCCACGGCCGCGCCGACCGTGCCCGGTCGCGCCAGCACCGGGATCACCTTCATCTGCGCCGCGAACTCGACCTCGTCCGTGGCGGTGCGGCTGGCCGGGTCCTCGAAGGCGACGACGAGCCTCCCCTTGCGCACCAGCAGCGGCAGAGCCGGTACCCGTGCGGCCAGCGCGTAGGGCAGACGCGCCACCGCCTCGGTGTCGACCGGGAAGCGCTGCACGTCCACCAATGGGTAGCCCATCTTGCGGGCGAGCGCGGTCTGCAGCTCCCGCCGCGTGATCCAGCCCTTGGTCACCAGCAGCTCGCCGAGCGCGAGGCCACCGCCGAGGCCCTGGTCGTCGAGCGCGGCCTGCAGCTGTGCGTGGCTGACGAAGCCCAGCGAGTGCAGCGATTCGCCGATGCGCACCATCGGCATCCGGTGCTGCTGCTCGACGGCGGCCACCAGGTCGTCGGCGGTCGCGATCTGGTCGGCCAGCATTCGGTCGGCGAGCCGGCGGTCGCGCGGCTCCTCCGCGTCGCGCGTCGGCGTTGCCTCCGTTGCGGCGACCGCTTCGGACGGCGTGCCGATCTCCGCGTCCTCGTAGGCGTGGCGGGGCACGAAGCTGCGTCGCAGCGAGCCGGCCTCGTCGACGGGCTCGAACAGGAACAGGCCCCAGGGCTGCAGCACCGGCGCCAGCGTGCGGCCGCTCCACGGCGCGGCGCCCTTCCAGCGCACCGTGAACGACACGGACGGCAGGGCCTCCGCCGGCGCGGCGCCGGCGGGCACCGTCCGCCGCAAGGGCTCGGGCAGCACCAGGCGGCGGAACTGGTCGAAGCGCAGCGGCAACGACGAGCGGCTCCCATGGGCCCGCACCGTCACGGTCCCGGCCGCGGCGTCGATGCCCAACAAGCGGCCCGACAGCAGCCGCCCGTTCACCCCCTCGATCTGGCAGGCCGGCGGCAGCGCGGCGGCGATCGCAGGGTAGCCGGGCACGCCCGGCACGGGCCAGTCGTGCGCGCCCGCGTGGGCGTCGTAACCCGGGGCGACGGATGGCGGCGACAGCGCACTCATGGCATCAGGGACCGCCGGCGCGCGCGGACGCGGGCGTGGGGGCTGGAGAGAGAGAAGATCCTAGTGTAGTGCGCGCCAAATCGTAGAACTTAATTGCCCCGGCATACTCCAAACCGCCCAGGAGGTGGGCGATGCGGGTTGCCAAGACGATCGAGTTGGATGCGCAGACGGACCGGGAACTGCGGGTGCTGTCGCAGCGCA
>JADCGP010000039.1 GCA_020248915.1 Rubrivivax sp.
GGCCTCGTCCTATCTGAAGCATTACCTCGGCTGGTTCCGCACCCTCGACCTCTCCCGAGCCCCGGCGCTCACCCCGCCGGCGATGCTGGCGCTGGCCGTCGGGGTCTGAGGGCATCAACACTCAACGCGAATAGCGCCCAATTATGATCCAGCATCGAAGGCTCCAGACCTCATGAAGGCAGCGCTGCTCTGTTCGGGCCTCGGCCACATCCACCGCGGGCACGAGGTCTTCGCGCGCGACCTGCACACGCTGCTGCGCGGCCGCCTGGACATCACGCTGTTCAAGGGCGGCGGGCCGCCGGCTGCGGGCGAGGTGGTGGTGGACGCGCTGTCGCGGCTGTCGCCGCTGCTGGCCGACGTGCACCTGCCGGTGTCGCCACGCTGGATGGAGGCCGCGCGCGAGCAGGAGCGCATACGCATCGAGGGCGAGACCTTCGCCTACGCCGCGCTGAAGCCGTTGCTCGAGGGCGGCTACGACATCGTCCACTGCCTGGAGCAGGAGGTGTGCAACGTCGTGTTCGACAACCGCCACCTGTTCCGCCGCCCGCCCAAGGTGGTGTTCTCCAATGGCGGCGCGATCCCGGCGGCAGACCTGCCGCGCTGTGACTTCGTGCAGGAGCACACCCCGTACAACCAGCGCCGCAGCGATCGCAGGCGCGCCTTCATGATCCCGCACGGCGTGGACCTGCGGCGCTTCCGTCCGGGGCTGCAGAGCGACTTCCGCGCGCGGCATGGGATACCTGCCGATGCGTTCCTGGCGCTCAGCGTGGGCACCATCTGCCACTGGCACAAGCGCATGGACCACGTGATCCGCGAGCTCGCGCCGCTGGCCGACGTGCACCTCGCAATCGTCGGCCAGGAAGCGCCCGACTCCGCCGCGATCAAGGCCCTGGGACGCGAGTTGATGGGAGACCGCATCACCTTCACGACCCTGCCGCACGACGATCTTCCGATGGCCTACGCGGCAGCCGACGTGTTCGTGCTCGGCTCGCTGTTCGAGACCTTCGGCATCGTCTACATCGAGGCCATGGCGATGGGCCTGCCGGTGGTGTGCACCCGCCACGAGAACCAGCGCTCCATCGTGCAGCAGGGCATCTTCGTCGACATGGCTTCCCAAGGCGCCCTGACGGCAGCGCTGCGCCAGCGCGATCCAGCGCATCTGGCCCGGCTGGGCGCGCGGGGCAGGCAGATCGTCGAGCGCGAGTTCGACCTCGCGGGCCTCGCGGACCGGTACCTCGACGCGTACCGGCGCATCGCCGCAGCGCCGTCTTCGCTGCCCGGCTACGGCTGGAAGACGCGCTTGCGCGCGAACGTGGCCAACGGCTTGCGCAGCGTCTGGCGCACCGGCCGCGGCTGGGTCGCGCGCTGAGTCGTGCTCACCGGCCGGCCAGCAGGTTGTGCGCCAGCTGGGCTCCGAAACCGAGCCGCGTGCGCCGCCATGGCGTGAAGCGCGGCAACTCGTGCCAGGGGCTCGCACTCGTCACCGCGCCAGGGGAGGTCGAGAACGCAGCCTCGAACCCGAGGCGCCGGACCAGGTCCACGTCGCGTGCGGCATAGTCGCTGCCGGGCTTGCCGTTGGGGTACGCAAACAGCGTGACGGGTGCGTCCGTCAGCTGTTCCAGTGCGCTGCGGCTGCCTGCGATCTCGTGCCCGGCTGCCGTCTCGTCCAGCGTGCACAGGATGGGATGGGTCTGCGTGTGCGCACCGATGCCCATGCCGCTGCGGTGCAACGCGCGGACCTGCTCGGAGGTCATCATCAGGTCGGCCGGCAGCTCGGCACGCAGCGCCCGGGCGATGCGCTCGACGGTCTCGAGCCGCTCACCCGGCGGAAGATACTTCGCGGCCAGCAACAGCCGCGGCAGCGCCGCGCGGCGGGACTCCAGGTCGGCCAGGCCTAGCCGGCCCGAGAGGCCGGGCAAGGCACCATCGCCCAGGTCGAGTCCGTCCACGCGGGCGCCACGCACCGCCTCGATGAGCGTGTCGTTCCACATCCGGCCGCCATCGAGGAAGCCGGTGGCGACGAAGAACGTGGCGCTCAGGCCGTGCCGGCGCAGCACGGGCAGGGCCACGTCGTGGTTGTCGGCGTAGCCGTCGTCGAACGTGATGGCCAGCGCCCCGGGTGGCAAGGTCTTCTCGCGAGCGCGACGCAGGGCCTCCTCCAGCGGCAGCACCACGAACCAACGCGCAAGCCAGCCGCAGATGGCATCGAAGCGGGCACGGTCCACCTCGCCCGGGAACAGCGGGTCGGGCTGCTGCGTGACCCGGTGGAACATGAGCACGGTCAGACGCGCGGCCGCGCCGCCGCGGCCGAGCCAGCCAAACAACGGCCTCATCGGGGGTACCGGGCAGCCTGCTGTGGCGGAGCCGGGTGCCCCGGCAGCGCCGGCTGCGGCCGCGCGGGTGCCGCGCCAGGCACGTCCCCCGAACCGGCCTCCGGCCCAGCACCCGCCGAGCCCGACGGTGAGCTGGGGCTGGCAGCCCCGAGCCCGATCAGGTTGCGCCAAACACCGCCACGCGTGGGCTCGGTACGCCACGCCTCTCGCAGCACCCACATCCGGGCCAGCGCCACCAAGACCATCACGTAGTACGGGAAATCGTAGTAGGCCAGCTGCAGGAACGCACCGCCCACCGCATAGCCGGCGATGGACACCTGAGCCATTCCGCCCAGGTCACCCACCCAGCGGTGCTCGGGGCGGTGTCGCGCGTGCCGGCGCAGGCCATCCGCACCGAACCAGGTTGCAACCCAGATGCCCGTGAAGAGCGCCAGGCCGATGAAGCCGTGATGCCCGAGCACCTGGAACCAGATGCTGTGCGCCACCGGGGTGCCGAAGCGCAGCCCGTAGGGCGAGTACTGCTCGAAGATCGGCGGGTAGGTGATGCTCAGCCCGATGCCGAGCGGATGGCTCAGCGCCAGGTTCCACGACACCCACCACGCGCTGAAGCGGCCCAGGGCCGACGCATCCTCGCCGTAGGTTTCGATGGTTTCCATGCGCTGTATCCAGTGCTCGGGCATCGCGGCAAGCGCCAGCGCCGCCACGACCCCCAGCACCACGCCATCGCGCAGGCGGTTGTTGCCGCGCCACCAGATCACGATCGTCATGGCCACGAGGGCCAGCAGCGCGCCGCGCGAATGCGACCCGAGAGCCGAGGCGGCACACAGGGCCATGCCTCCCAGCAGCATCCACGAGAGCCAGCGCTGAGTCACCTGCAGTTGGAGGAAGCGGAGCAGAGGGATCACCATGATGGTGGCCACCGCGAACTCGTTGTTGCCCTCGACCCACGAACCCGGGGGACCCCAGACCCGGTAGTTGCCGGCATTGACCAGGGTGAACGCCCCGCCCTTGATGCTGAGCAACCCGATGGACATCGTCAGCACCCAGGCCAGGCAGAAGATCTGCTCCTTGGTACGGAACAGCGCCAGGCAGACAAGGACCATCAGGTTGACCTTGACGATCTTCTCCCACTGCGGCAACTGCTCCCAGGGGTCACGACCGGCAAGCCAGGTGAGCGTCACCCAGGCGGTGAAGATCACGAACAGCGTGACGGCCGGCCCCTTGAAGGGTGACTCCCGCTCGCGCGTGAACAGCACCCCGAGCAACGTGGCAAGCGCGGCGATCATCGCCACGGGGGCGTCGTACGCAAAGCCGTAGGTGTAGCGGTGCGGGTTCATCAGGCTCACCCACAACCACAGCAGCACGCCGATCCATGGCCGCCGCAGCGCCACGGCCGCCAGCACCAGAATCACGCTCATCAGGGCTATGTCACGCATGGCACGCCTCGCTCGCCGCTGCTGGCGCAGGTGCCACGCGGCTGACGACATAACGATACTTGCCGGACCGCTCGGGCTCGATGGCCGCCACAGGCTCGACGACGATGTTCACCTCGGCGCCCAGCCGGCGGCGGAAGGCCTCGACGATCTCGGCGCGCTGCGCGTCGCCGAACTCCGCCCCCGGCACCACCTGAACGCGCGTGAGCCCCAGACTCTCCTGCTCGATGCGGAAGCCCTGGATGCCCGGCAGGTCGCGCAGCACGTAGATCAACGCCAGCCCGTGCATCACCGTCCCGTCCGCCGCCACCACGAAATCGGTGCTGCGGCCCTGGATCTCGGCCAGCATCGGCAGCCCGCGGCCGCAGGGGCAGCGGGCGGTGCTGCGCACGGCCACGTCGCCGGTGCGGTAGCGGATGAACGGGAAGTCGCGCGTGGCCAGGTGCGTGACGACGATCTCGCCGGGCTCGCCGTCGGGCACCGGGCGGCCGTCGGCGTCGACGAGCTCCACGATCACGTCCTCGGCCGTGAGGTGCATGCCGCCCTCGGGGCACTCGTGGGCGATGAAGCCGGCGTCGCGCCCGCCGTAGCCGTTGGCCACGCGGCATCCGAACACCCGCTCGATGGCCTGGCGCTGGTGGTCGTACAGGCGCTCGCTGGTGCAGAAGGCCACGCGGATGCCCAGGTCGTGCACGGGCACGCCGCGCCGCTCGGCGTGCGCCGCGATGTGCGACAGCGCCGAGGGGTAGCCGAACAGCATGCGCGGCCGTCGCGCCCGGATGCGCGCCACGAACCCGTCGAGCCTGCTCTCGCTCATCTCGAAGGCGGGCAGCAGCTCGGTGCGCATCAGCCGGTCGCGCCAGCGGCGCAGCCGGTCCTGCGCGCCCAGCTCGATGGGCGAGCCCCAGACCACGATCTCGGGGTCGCCGATGTCCACGCCCCACCAGCGCGTGGCACGCCACTTGGCCGCCACGTCGTGGCTGACGCGCTCGGTGCCGATGAAGAACACCAGCGGCTCGCCCGACGAGCCGCCGGTATTGAAGCGGGCGAGGCCCCGCGCCTGCCGGTGCTTCATCTGCGCGGTGTGGGCGCGGATGTCGGCCTTGGTGAGCAGCGGCAGGGCCTCGAGGTCTTCGAGGCGCGTCACGGCGCGCGGGTCGAAGCCGAGGCGGCGAAACAGGTCCTGGTAGTAGGGCACGCCGTCGGCGCACTCGGCCAGCAGGCGCCGCAGCCGATCGAGCTGCAGGTCGCGCAGGCGCTCGGCCGGCCACCACTGGCTGCGCTCGAGCGCGCGGCGCACGGCCACGGTGTCGTGCCGCTTCAGCCTCTCCTGCAGCGGAAAGGCCACGCCGGCCACGAAACGGGTGTACGGCCCGCAGGCCGACGCGGCGGCGGTCATCGCGCCACCTCCTCGTGCAGGGCCGCGGCAGCGCCCTGCCCCGCGCGCGCCAGCGCAAGGAACTCGGCCTCGAGGTCGTCGATCCGCCGATCCCAGGTGTTGGCCTCGGCGTGGCGGCGCAGCGCGCCGCGGTCCCATGGGCGCGCCAGCGCCTCGTGCAGGGCCGCCTCGAGGGCCGGCGCGTCGCCGAAGGGCACCACGGTGCCCAGCTCGGGCCGGCACACCACCTCGGCGTTGCCGCCGACGTCGGTGGCCACCACCGGCAGGCCGCAGGCCATGGCCTCCAGCAGCACGTTGGCCCAGCCCTCGTTGCGCGTGGGCAGCACGAAGACGTCGGCGGCCGAGAGCACGCCGGCCAGCGCGTCGGGCTCCAGCGGGCCGGTGAAGCGCACGCAGTCCTGCAGGCCCAGCTCGCGCACCTGGGCCTGCAGGCGCGCGGTCCAGTCGCCTTCGGGGCTGGGGCCGCCCACCACGAGGTAGTGCAGCCCGGGCCAGCGCATGCGCAGCGCGGGCAGCAGCTCGATCACGCGGTGGAAGCCCTTGCGCTCGACCAGGCCGCCCACGGTGACGAGCACCGGCGCGTCGGCCGGCAGCCCGAGCCGCTCGCGGCAGGCGGCTCGCGGCTGCGGCGCAAAGCGCAGCAGGTCCACGCCGTTGCCCACCACGCGCGTGCGCTCGGGCGGCACGCCGAGCTGCAGCGCCAGCCGGCGCAGCGAGTCGGAGACGGCGAACACGCGCTGCACGCCGGCCAGCGCCTGCTGCAGACGCGGACGCAGCACGGGGTCGGCCGCGTGGCGCGCCTCGGTGCCGCGCAGCGTCACCGTCACGGGCACCCCGAGCCAGCGGCCGAGCAGCATCGCCGCGTGGCCGTCGGGATAGCCGAAGTGCGCGTCGATCACATCCAGCCTGCCGGCGCGGTGCAGCGCGCGCATGCGCGGCAGCGCGCCCAGCGCCATCAGCAGGCCGTCGAGCCGGCGCAGCACGAGCGGCAGCGAGAAGAAGCGCGGGTACCAGACGTCGAAACCGCGCTGGCGTTCGTGCCGCGGCGCGCCCGGCCGGCTGCCCGGCCGCAGCCGCCGCAGCAGCGTCTGGCCCGGGAACCAGGGCGTGGGTGCCACCACCGCCAGCGGCAGCCGCGCGCCGACGCGGAACGCCCGCTCGCGCACGAACAGCCCGGACCCCGGTTGCAGTGCGCTCGGGAACAGGCTCGACAGCACGACGACGTGGGGGCCGTCGGATGGCGGCCTCGGCGGGGCGGTCACGGCGACAGGCATGGCGGCGCTCAGGCGGCAGCCGGCTGCCGCTGCGCAGCCAGACGTTCGAACACGGGCACGTAGTGCGAAGCCGAGCGGCGCCAGTTGCGCTCTTCCTCGACGAAGCGGCGTCCGGCGGCGCGCACGGCAGGCGCGGCGCCAGGCTGGGACAGCACCTCGGCCAGCGTGGTGGCCAGCGCCTGCGCGTCGCCGGCCGCGAACAGCCAGCCGGTCTCGCGGTGCCGGATCAGCTCGCGGTGGCCGCCCACGTCGCTGGCCACCAGCAGCCGCCCCTGCGCCATGGCCTCCAGCGGCTTGAGCGGCGTCACCAGGTCGGTCAGGCGCATCGGGTGGCGCGGGTACGCCAGCACGTCCACCAGGTCGTAGTAGCGCTGCACCTGATCGTGCGGCACGCGGCCCGTGAACACCACGCGCTCGGCCACGCCCAGGCGCTGCGCCCGGGTCCGCAGCGCTTCGTCCTGCGGGCCGCCGCCCACCAGCAGCAGGCGCACCTGCGGGCGCATGCGCGCCAGCGCCGGCAGCGCGTCGAGCAGCAGGTCCAGGCCCTCGTAGGCGTAGAACGACCCGATGAAACCCACGACCTCGGCACCTTCCAGTCCCAGCCGGCGTTTCAGGTCGGGATCGGCTGCGCCGCCCAGCGTGAAGGCGTCGATGTCCACCGCGTTCGGGATCACCGTGACGCGGCCGGCGGCGATGCCGCGCTCGACGATGTCGCGCCGCAGCCCCTCGCAGATCGTGAACACGTGGTCGGCCTGGCGCAGTGCGCGCGTCTCCATCGCGCGCGTCAGCCGGTAGCGCAGGCTGCCCTCGGTGGTGGTGCCGTGGTCGACCGCGGCGTCCTCCCAGAAGGCGCGCACCTCGTAGACCATCGGGATGCCCAGGCGCCGGGCCACGCGCAGCGCGGGCAGCGCGTCCAGCACCGGCGAGTGGGCGTGGATCAGGTCGGGGCGCACGGCTGCCGCCACCGACTCGATGCGCGCGGCAAGCTGTCTCATCAGCGCCATCTCGTCGAGCCCCGGCACACGGCGCCCGCCGGGTGCGGCCGGCGTGCGATGGAAGTGCCAGCCGTCCACCGTCTCCTCCAGCGCCGTGCCGCCGGCAGCGTGCTTGGGGCTGGTCAGGTGGAAGGTCTCCCACCCGAGCGCGCGCTGCTCGCGCAGCAACGCCAGCGTGCGGAACGTGTACCCGCTGTGCAGCGGGATCGAGTGGTCGAGGACGTGGAGGATGCGCATTCAGCACCGCCCGGCCGGTCCGAAGGTGCTGAACGCCCCCTCGGGGGGCCGCGAACGAAGTGAGCGTGGGGGCATCATTTCAGCACCGCCCGGCCGTTCCGAAGGTGCTGAATGCCCCCTCGGGGGGCCGCGAACGAAGTGAGCGTGGGGGCTGCATCTCAGTCTGCGCGGCGCCGGAACACCAGCCAGAAGCCGAGCCAGGCCAGGTCTTCGTCGTCGAGCGCGCGAAACGGCTCGGCCAGCATCGGACGCACCTGCGCCACCTCGGCCGGCGACGCACGCTCGGTGGGCTCGAGCCGGAGCACGTCCACCGGAAGCCGGGCGAGCAGTTCACGGTAGCGATCGACGCGCCAGCGATTGGGGAAGCCCTTGGCCGAGTACATCAGCTGCCACGTCGGCCGCGACCAGGCCAGGAAGTCGAGGCGGTTACCGCGGTGCAGCCCGTGGCTGCGCAGGTCGACCAGGTGGATCGCAAGCGCCCCCGGCTTCATCGCGGCCACCATGTCGGCCAGGCTCGCCTCGAGGTCGTCCACGTGCTCGAGCACGGCTCGCGAGAAGACCAGGTCGATCTCGTGGCGCAGGCCGCTGGTGCCGCCCGGGCGCACGAGGTAGTCGATGCAGCCGGCACGCAGGCCGGCCTCGGGGTGGCGAGGGTCGGCGAACACGCCATCCAGGCGCTGCCGGGCCTGCAACGAGAGCCCGGGCCGCAGCGCCTGCATCGCCTCGACGTTCTTGGGCGAGAGCCGCACCAGCGGAAACCGGTCGATGCAGCGCACCTGCGGGGCTCCCCCGGCGATCATCAGCGCGGCCACGGCCGGCAGGTCGCCTGGGCCGTACTCGAGCAGGCTCTTGCCGTCGAGAAAGCCCTCGATGGCCGGGCGAGCGATGCCGAGCTTGTCGAAATACTCGTCGTAGCAGCGGTGCGCGTACGCGGCGATGTCGGCGGCGCTCTCGGCCTCGCTGCCGCGGCCAGTCTGCCCGGTCAGGCGCACGTAGACGGCCGGCGCCAGCCGGGCCAGCTGGTTGCTGGCCACGGCCTTGGCGATGCGCACGATCTCAGACATGGGCCAGGCTGGTCTCGGCACCCGCCTCCGGCATCGACGGGGCGCCTTGCTGCTCTGCCGTGCGCAGGAACGCATCGAACATCAGCAGCGTCCACAGCGGGGCGCTGTGGTCGCGCATGCCGCTCTGGTGGTGGTCGACCAGCTCGCGCAGGTAGCCGGCGTTGAACCAGCCGGTGTCGGCGATGCGCTCGCCCAGCACCGCGTCGCGCACGCGCTGCTTCAGCGGGCCGCGGAACCAGCGCGCCAGCGGCACCGAGAAGCCCATCTTGGGCCGGTAGAGCACGTCGTTCGGCAGCCGTGGCTCCATCGCCTTCTTCAGCAGCACCTTGCCCTCGCCGCCCCGCACCTTGAGCCCCGCGGGCAGCGTGGCCAGCCACTCGACGAGCGGGTGGTCCATCAGCGGCTCGCGCACCTCGAGGCTGTGCGCCATGCTGGCGCGGTCGACCTTGGTGTTGATGTCGCCGACGAGGTAGGTCTTGATGTCCAGGTACTGGATCAGCGCCAGCGGGTCCGCGGTGCCGGCGCGCGCGGCGTGGCGGCGGAACACGTCGAGCGCGTCGTAGCCGCCGAGCTCGCGGCGCAGCGCCGGACTGAACAGACGCGCCCGCATCGGCGCGCGCAGGATGCTCACCGAGTGGAAATAGGCCTCGACCGAGTCGCGCGCCATGCCCTCGAAGGTGGTCTTGGCGCGCAGCACGCGCGGCGCCCAGTCGGCCTTGGGGTAGACGCGCCCGAGCAGGCCGAACAGCGGCTGGCGGATGCCGGCCGGCAGCGTGCCGCGCATCCGCTCCTCCATCAGGTGCATGCGGTAGCGGCGGTAGCCGCCGAACATCTCGTCGCCGCCGTCGCCCGACAGCGCCACCGTCACGTGGCGCCGCGCGAGCTCGCTCACGCGGTAGGTGGGGATGGCCGAGCTGTCGGCGTAGGGCTCGTCGTACAGGCGCGCCAGCGTGTCCACCAGGTCGTAGTCGTCGCTCACCACCGTCTCGACGCGGTGGCGGGTGGCGTAGCGGTCGGCCACCATCTGCGCGAAGGCGCTCTCGTTGAAGCGCGGGTCGTCGAAGGCGATGCTGCAGGTGTTGACGGGCCCGTCCGACAGGCCGGCCATGGCCTGCACGACGGCGCTCGAGTCCACGCCGCCCGACAGGAAGGCACCCAGCGGCACCTCGGCGATCATGCGCAGGCGCACGCTATCCTTGAGGCGCTCGGTGAGCTCGGCGCAGGCGTCGGCCTCGGAGATAGGGTTGTCGAGCGTGAAGCGCACGTCCCAGTACTCGCGCGGCGCCGGCACCGGCTGGCCGCGGCGCACCGTGAGCGTGTGCGCGGGCGGCAGCTTCAGCGCGCCCTTGAAGATGGTGCGCGGCTCGGCCACGTAGCCGAGCGCGAAGTACTCCTCCAGCGCCAGCGGATCGATCGTGCGCGCCAGGCGCGGGTGCTGCAGCACCGACTTGAGCTCGCTGCCGAACAGCAGCGTGCCGTCGTCCAGCAGCGCGTAGTGCATCGGCTTGACGCCGAGCCGGTCGCGCGCGAGGAACAGCGTCTGGCGGTTGCGGTCCCAGATCGCGAAGGCGAACATGCCGCGCAGGCGCTTCACGCAGTCCTCGCCCCAGCTCTCCCAGGCGTGGACGATGACCTCGGTGTCGCTCTTCGTGCGGAAGCGGTGGCCCAGTGCCTCGAGCTCGGGCACCAGCTCCTGGAAGTTGTAGATCTCGCCGTTGAAGACGATGACGACCGAGCCGTCCTCGTTGAAGAGCGGCTGCTGGCCGGTGGCGATGTCGATGATGCTCAGCCGCCGGTGGCCGAAGCCGACGCCGGGCTCGACGTGCAGGCTGCCCTCGTCGGGCCCGCGGTGGTGCTGGCTGTCGTTCATGCGCGCGAGCAGCGCGCGGTCGACCTCGCCCGCGGCGCGGGTGTGGAAGAGGCCGGTGATGCCGCACATCGCTCGTTCGCTCCTGTCGTCGGGGCCGCGGCGCTCAGGCGGCGGCCGGCTCGCCGAGCACCTCGCGGTACACGGCCTCGTAGGCTGCCACCATGGCCGGCAGGCTGAACCGCTCCAGAACGCGGGAGCGCCCGGCCCGGCCCATCGCGCGCGCGCGGTCGGGGTCGGCCGCCTCGGCCGCGATCGCGGCCGCAAGCGCCTCCACGTCGCCCGGCGGAACGATGCGGCCGGTCTCGCCCGCGGCCACCAGGTCGGAATTGCCGCCGACATCGGTGGCAATCACCGGCAGGCCGCTGGCCATGGCTTCGAGGATGGTATTGGAGATGCCCTCGGCCAGCGAGGGCAGCACGAAGCAATCGAGGCCGCGCATGACATCCGGCACGTCGGCGCGCTCGCCGGCCAGCCACGCTAGGTCGGAGGCCCCGGCCCGGGCGAGCAGCGCTTCACACTCCGCGCGCAGCGGGCCGTCGCCCGCGAGCACCAGGCGCAGCCGCGGGCGCAGTGCCGGGGCGATCTCGAGCGCGCGCAGGAACGCGCGCACCAGCAGCGGCTGCGCCTTCACGGTCTGCATGCGGCCGACGGTTCCCATGATCCATGCCTCGGAGAGGTCGTTGAAGGGGCTTCCGGCAACGGCCGCCCGCCCCCCGGCGGCAGGCGCAAAGCGTTCGGTGTCGACGCCGTTGTAGATCTGCTCGATGCGGTCGGCGGGCAGACCTACCGTGTTCCGCAGGTAGCTCGCGAGATCGCGCGACAACGCCACGTAGCGCTGCACGAACGGGCGGTACGCACGCCGCATCCACACGTGGCGGCGGTTGGCGCCGTGGAGATCATCGGCGTCGCGGCCGTGCTCGCCGTGCACGCGTGCGCGCACGCCCGCCGCCCAGGCCGGCGCCTGGGCCTCCAGCGCAGCCAGGTTGCGGGTGTGCACCAGCGCGGGCTGCAGGTGGGCGAAGGTGCGGCGCAGCTTGGGCCATTGCCAGAAGCCCTGGCCCGGCGGCTTGTGTAGCGCGATGCACGGCACGTCGTCGCGCCGGATGCGGGCGGCGAAGGACGGGTCGACTTCGGTGAGCGACACCACGGCGTGGCGCCAGCGGTCGTGCGGCATGCGGTTGATCAGGTTCACGACACCGTTCTCGAGGCCGCCGACGGCGAAGCGGTAGACCACGTGGGCCACGAGCGGCCGCGGGTCGGGGGCGTCACCGGCCGCGCGGGCCATCGCCGGCTCAGAGCCGCCAGAGCCTCAGGCCCGCGCCGCGGATCGCCTGCGGATCGAACGCCGCCTTCACGTCGATGAAGGCCCCGCCCGCAACGACCTTGCGGCCCAGCGCCTCGGCGCCCAGTTCCGCGTACTCGCGGTGGGCCACCGCCGCAACGATGGCATCGGCGCGCGGCAGGTCGTCCCAGCGCTCCAGGCGCACGCCGTACTCGTGCAGGGCCTCCTCGGGGTCGGCCAGCGCATCGGTCACGTGCACGTCGACGCCGTAGCTCTTCAGCTCGCGGATGATGTCGATGACCTTGCTGTTGCGCAGGTCGCCGCAGTTCTCCTTGAAGGTGAGGCCGAGCACGTTGACCTTGGCGCCCTTGACGTGGCTGCCGCTGGCGATCATCTGCTTGATGGTCTGCTCGGCCACGAACTTGCCCATGCCGTCGTTGATGCGCCGGCCGGCCAGGATGACCTGCGGGTGGTAGCCCAGGCTCTCGGCCTTGTGGGTGAGGTAGTACGGGTCCACGCCGATGCAGTGGCCGCCCACGAGGCCGGGCTTGAACTTGAGGAAGTTCCACTTCGTGCCGGCGGCCTCCAGCACCTCGCTGGTGTCGAGGCCGATCTTGTCGAAGATGATGGCCAGCTCGTTCATCAGCGCGATGTTCAGGTCGCGCTGCGTGTTCTCGATCACCTTGGCGGCCTCGGCGGCCTTGATGCTGCTGGCGCGGTGCACGCCGGGCACGATGATCTTCTCGTAGACCCTGGCCACCTTGTCCAGCGTCTCGGGCGTGTCGCCGGAGACGATCTTCAGGATCCGGGTGAGCGTGTGCTCCTTGTCGCCCGGGTTGATGCGCTCGGGGCTGTAGCCGACGAAGAAGTCCTGCTTCCACTTCATGCCGCTCTCGCGCTCGAGCACGGGGATGCACACCTCCTCGGTGGCGCCCGGGTACACCGTGCTCTCGTAGACGACGACGGCGCCCTTCTTCATGTGGCGGCCGACGCTGGTGCTGGCGCCGACCAGCGGCTTGAAGTCGGGGATGTGGGCGTCGTCCACCGGCGTCGGCACGGCGACGATGATGACGTCGGCCTCGCCGAGCAGGCGCGGGTCGTCGGTGTAGACGGCGTGGCGGGCGGCCTGCACCTCGGCGTCGGTGAGCTCGCGGCTGGGGTCGGTGCCGCGCTGGCAGGCCTGCACCTTGGCGGTGGCGATGTCGAAGCCGATGGTGCGCACCTGCTTGCCGAACTCGACGACGAGCGGCAGGCCGACGTAGCCCAGGCCGATGACTGCGATGGTGTTCATGGTCGTTGGAATCGCGGGGCGGGAAAGTGGGCCGTGCGGGTGGGCGGCCGGAGTGGTCAGCGCGCGGCGCCAGCGCCGCGGGCGGCGTCCAGCGCGGCGAGCATGGCGCCGGCGTGGCGCGCCACCTCGGCATCCAGCGCCGCGGCGGTGGCGGCGGCGTCGCCGCCGCGCAGCATGAAGATCACCGAGGCCGCGTCGTCGCCGCGCCCGAGCAGCCGGTTGCGCAGGCCGAGCAGCAGGGCGTGCGTGCGGTTCGAGGTGAGCTCGCCGCCCACCCAGAAGGTCTGCCGCACGTGCACGCGCTCAGCCGACGAGGTGGCCATCAACGTGCCGCCGCGCAGCTGCGCGGTGCGCACCGGCACCTGGCGGCTGCCGGCCGTGATGCGGCCCTCGCCCTGCGAGACATAGGCCCACGCGTGGTCGTCGGAGCGGACGAGCTGGTTCTGCGAGTTGGCCAGCTTGTTCTCGTAGCCCTGGTGCCGGTAGTAGGCCACGTGCACGAACAGCGGGCCCGCCCCAGTGGCCAGCACGGTGCGCGCCTCGGCGGCCGGCCGCACGAAGCTGGGCACCGGAAACCGCTTGTCCTCCGCCGTGGCAGTGGCGGCAGGCAGCTGCAGCACGAGCGCCGCGGCGTCGTGCCCGTCCAGCTGGCGTGCGGCCCAGGGCGGCAGCGCGGCCACCGCCAGCGTGGCGGCCGTGGCGGCCACCCAGCCCTTCCAGGCGGCGGCCGGTGCGGCCGACACCGGGGCGCCGGCAGTGGCCACGGGCGCTGCGGGGCCCGCGGGGCCGGCCACGGCCGCATCCTCCGGGTCGGACCACTTTGCCCCGATCCAGAACATCAGCATGATCACCACGCCGAAGAACACCCAGCCGTAGATCAGGTGGTCCACGCCGACGGCGAGGCGGTTTCCCGAGTAGTGGCCCAGCAGCACGATCATGATCGCGCGCAGCCAGTTGGCCACTATCGGCACCAGCAGCGACACCAGGCCGAAGACCAGCCGCTTGCGCGGCGACGAGTAGTTCAGGTAGGCGAACAGCGTGCCCACCATGAACGACGCGATCAGGTAGCGCACGCCGCTGCAGGCCTCGACCACGCTCCAGGTGCCGCTCGGGATGACGAACTGCAGCCCCTCGCGGTACACCGGGATGCCGATGGCGCGGATGAAGGCCACCGTCACGTCGGCCGTCCACTCCATCATCCTTGGCTGGGTGAACTCACCGATCGGGACCATGAAGAGCAGGAAGGCGAGCGGGAACGTGATCGCGCGCGCGAAGGTCACGCCCAGCAGGGCCGGCACCGCCAGCACCAGCAGCGTGGTGGCGGCCAGCTGTGCCGCCGCATGCACACCCGCACGGTCGGCCAGCAGCCACAGCAGCGCCGCAGCGGCCATCGGCAGCAGCACCCAGGGCGAAGGGCGCGGCACGATGCGCGCCAGCCGCGCGCGCAGCCGCCAGACGAGCCAGCCCGAGATCGGCGCGACGAGGAAGCCGTGCGCGAAGGTGTCGGAGCGCGACCACACCTGCACCATCGAGGCGAAGGTGGGACCGTACAGCAGCAGCAGCGCCGCGAACAGCGCCAAGGCCACCGGCAGCGCGATGCGCCAGGGGCCGGCGCCCGCGGGTGCGGCGGGGAGCACGGCGCTCATCGCATGGCTCCGCCGGTGAGTGCGGCGGCGGCCGGGCCCGCCGGTGCCGGGGCGGCGGCAGGCGCGGCGCCAGCGGGCATGCCCGCGGCCGGCGGTGCCCCGTGCGCCAGGCCGGCCAGGTGGCGGTCCAGCCGCGCGAGGTGGGCGTCCCAGCTGTAGTGCTCGCGCACGCACCGACGCGCCGCCGCGCCCAGCGTCGCGGCTTCGGCCGGGTGGTCGAGCAGCCGCTCCATGGCCTGCAGGTACTGCTGCGGCTCGGCGGCGGCGAGCAGGTCGCGCCCGTCGAGCGCGTGCATGGCCTCCACGCAGGACGCGGCCGCGACCACCGGGCGTGCCATCGCCATCGCCTCGAGGATCTTGTTCTGGATGCCGCGCGCCAGCCGCAGCGGCGCCACCACCACGCCGGCATGCCGCAGGTAGGGGCGCACGTCGGGCACGGTGCCGGTCACCACCACGCCGGCGCCGGGGTCGGCTGCGAGCTCGCGCACCGCCGGCGCCGGGTGCCGGCCCACGATCCACAGACGCAGCTGCGGGCGGCGGCGGCGCAGCGCCGGCAGCACCTCGCGCGCGAACCAGGCCACCGCGTCGACGTTGGGCCAGTAGTCCATCGCGCCGGTGAACACCAGCGGCGGCGGCTCGTCGCCGAACGGCGACGCAAAGGCAAGCGCCGGGTCGAAGTGCTCGGCGTCGACGCCGTTGTCGAAGGAATCGACGCGCTCGCGCGACTCGGGCGCCAGGCCGCGGAACAGCTCGGCCTCCTTCGCGGTGGCAAAGAACGACATCCGCGCGCGCTGCGCGATGCGCCGCTCGGCGGCCAGCAGCGTGCGGCCCTCGCGCCGGTACAGCCAGCCCAGCGGCCAGCGGTGGCGCGGCGCGTAGGCGGCCCACTTGGCCGAATCGACGTCGACGAAGTCCACCAGCATCGGCAGCCCGGGGTGCGGCTCGAGGTATTGCGCCATGGCCGACGAGAACACCAGCGCGGCGTCGATCTGCTGCTCGCACACCGTGCGCGCCACCCAGTCGGCGAGCGCGGCGCTGCGGTAGTAGTGCATCGTCAGCGGCCCGCCCGCAGCCAGCGCGCCCAGGCTGGCCACGCGCGCGGCGGCCGGCCGCAACCGCTCGGCGTGCAGCCCGGCGCACGCAGCGCGCAGCGCGGGCAGGTGCGCCTCGTCGGCCAGATCGTCGACGAAGGTGCCCACGAAGACGCGGTGGCGCCGCGCCAGGTGCCGCAGCAGGTGGTGCGAGCGCACCTTGTCGCCCTTGTCGGGCGGGTAGGGCATGCGGTGCGGCAGGAACAGCAGGCTGGCCACCGCGACTCCTAGCCGAGCGAGCGCACCACGTAGGGCCCGAGCCGGTTCGCGAAGGCGAGCGGCAGCCGCCGCCAGGCCTCGATCAGCAGCCGGTACTTCGCGTTGGCGGGGTTGTTCTGCGGCACCGAGTCGCGGCGCAGCAGCCGGTACTCGTAGTGCAGCGGCTGCGGCTCGAAGCCCCAGTTCTTCTTGAAGGCGTACGGGCCGGTGCCGACCTTGCTGCGGCCGTAGTCGAACAGCGTGCTGCCGCGGGCGCAGGCGCGCCGCATCAGTTCCCAGTACTTGAAGTCGTTGGCCGCGAGCTCGCGGGCCGCGACGTCGTCGCCGGCGTAGCAGGGCAGCACCTCGTTGCGGAAGTGGAAGCTCAGCACGCTCGACAGCGCCCGGCCGTCGGGCGCGGCCACGGTGAGCACCTCGCAGTCGGGGCCGAACTCGCGCCGCAGCGCCTCGAAGAAGCGGCGCGGCAGGGCCGGCGTGCCGTGCCGGTGCACGTTGTCGGCGTAGAGGTCGAAGAAGCGCCCGACGCCGTCGTCGAGGCGGCTCGACAGGCCGCCCTTGATGCCCTTGCGCACCATCGCGCGCTGCTTGCGCGGGATGGCCAGCATGTTGGCCTCCTCGTCGGGCAGGATGGCCTTGCGGAAGGTGACGTAGAGCTCCTGGCGCGGCCAGCCTTCGTGCCGCCGCTCGAGCTGGCGCAGCTCCAGGTGCTGCACCCGCAGCCGCTGCGCCAGCGCCTCGGCCTCGCGCTCGAGCGCCGCGGCGCTGGCCTCGTCCTCGGCGGCCACGCCGCCGTAGGCGGCGAAGGGCAGGCTGGAGAGCGCGTTGCCGAACAGCACGCTGCGCACGTGCGCCAGCGGCAGCACGCCGCGGATGCGGTTGCCCTCCACGGCGAAGAGGTAGTGCGTGTCGTGCCCGAACACGCCGCCGAGCACTCGCTGCCAGCCCGCGCGGTGGAAGAACGTGGCCTCCGGGCAGCCCTGGACGAACTCGTCCCAGCGCGCGGCGGTGGCCGCGTCGGCTGCATCCAGACGCTCGATGCGCGGCATCGCGGCGCTCAGGACGCCTGGGCCTGCGCCTGGGCGGGCTCGCGTCGCGGCGCGGCCGCGCCGGGGGCAGCCGCGCGTGCGGCAGCGGCAGGTGCCTGCGCCTGCACCTGCGGCAGGAAGATGCGGTCCATGCGGCCCCAGCGGAAGTCGGCGAGCAGGCGCCGCAGCCGGCCCTCGACGCGGCCGATGTTCACGTAATGCCGGAAGCGGGTCTTGGCGTCGATGCCGCGCACGCGCGGCTGGTCGGCGTCGATCTCCCAGGGGTGGAAGTAGAAGACCGCGGGCTGCCGCTCGCGCGTGTTGACACGCCCGATGGCCCAGCGCGTCACCGCGTAGGGCAGCAGCCGGAACCAGCCGCCGCCGCTGGCCGGGAGGTTGCGGTCGAGCAGGCGCACGGTGCTCACCGGCACCTCGACCAGCCCGCCCGGCAGCGTGTAGGCGAAGCGCGGCGAATCGGGCATGCCGTAGTGGTCGTGGCGGATCGGGTAGACGCTCGAGCTGTAGCGGTAGCCGGCCGCGGCCAGCGCGTCGAAGGCCCAGAGGTTGCCGCTGCCGATCGAGAAGCTGGGCGCTCGGTAGCCGATCACCGCGGTGCCCGAGATGTCCTCGAGCAGCCGGCGCGCGCCCAGCACGTCGGCGGCGAAGGCCTCGCGGCCGAGCTCGCTGACGCGCTGGTGCCCGTAGCCGTGGCTGGCCAGCTCGTGGCCGGCGTCGACGATGCGCCGCACGAGCTGCGGGTGCCTCTCGGCGATCCAGCCGAGCGTGAAGAAGGTGGCGTGCACGCGGTGCGCCTCGAGCAGCGCGAGCACGCGCTCGACGTTGCGCTCCACGCGGCACTCGCGGGTGTCCCACTCGTCGCGGCGGATGTACGGTGCGAAGGCCGAGACCTGGAAGTAGTCCTCGACGTCGATCGTCATCGCGTTGGTGATGGCACCTGCGTTCACCGCGCGCCCTCCTTGCCCTCGTCGGCCGACGCCTTCTCGGCGCCCGGCTTGCGGCGCGACAGCGCGGACACCAGCTGCTGCAGCAGCGTCAGCACCTGCAGGTTGCTGCGCTCCAGGCGCAGCAGGCTCTTCTCGAGCCGCTGCAGCTGGTCGCCGCGCTGGTCGGCGGCCAGCTGCACCAGCTGCTGCTGCGCGCCGCGCGCGGCGTCGGCGTCCAGCGCCGCGTCGCCCAGGTCGAGGTCGAGCACCGCGCCGGCCAGGCCGCCGGGCATCACCGGCTCCACGCCGGGGGCCCCGGGCACGGCGGCCGCGGCCGGCACGGCCGGCGCCGCGCTGCGCTGCGGCACGGTGTTCTCTTCCTCGAACTCGCGCACCACCTCGGCCACGTCGGCGGGGGTGAGGTGCGAGCGCCCGGACAGAAAGCCGGCCAGCAGCAGCCGGTCGCAGATGGCATTGATGCGCCGCGGGATGCCGCCGCTGGCCGCGCGCACGGCCTCGAAGACGCCGGCCTCGAAGCTCGGCTTGTCGGTGGCGCCGGCGCACTTGAGCCGGTGCTCGACGTAGCCGCGGGTCTCGTCGGTGCTGAGCGGCCCGATGTGGCAGGTGGCCGCCACGCGCTGGCGGAACTGCTCCATCTCGGGCCGCTGTAGGATCTCGCGGAACTCGGGCTGCCCGACCAGGAAGCTCTGCAGCAGCGCCTGGTTGCCGAACTGGAAGTTCGACAGCATGCGCAGCTCCTCCACCGCGCGCGGCGTGAGGTTCTGCGCCTCGTCCACCACCAGCAGGCAGCGCTTGCCCTTGCTGGCCTGGCTGATCAGGAAGGCCTCGAGCGTGATCAGCAGCTCGCTCTTGGGCACGTCCTTGACGCGGAAGCCGAACGCGGCGCCCACCATGCGCAGCGTGTCCTCGGCGCCGAGCTGCGTGGTGACCAGGTGGCCGGTCACGACGTTGCTGCCGTGCAGGCCCTCGATCAGCGAGCGCAGCACCATCGTCTTGCCGGCGCCGATCTCGCCGGTGATGACGATGAAGCCCTCGTTGCGCGAGACGCCGTACTCGAGGTAGGCCTTGGCGCGCCGGTGCTGCTTGCTGGCGAAGTAGAACGCCGGGTCAGGGTTGAGCTGGAAAGGCTTGCTCTTCAGCCCGTAGAACTGCTCGTACATGGCGTGCGTCAGAACGTGAGGCTGAGCGTGGCCGCCAGCGAGGTCTCGCGCGACGGGTCGTTGTTGCCGTCGAAGCGCGTGTAGCCGGCGCGCACGCCGGCGCTGGCGCGCGGGCCCAGCCGCTCGGTCAGGCCGATGCCCACCGAGGTGGTGGAGGTGCCGCCGCCCACCGACTCGCTGCGCGTGCTCTGGCGCGAGGCGTCCAGCGCCACGCTGGCGGTGGGCGTGAGGCGGTGCGAGAAGCCGGCCGAGTAGCCGTACTGCGTGGAGTCGGGCGTGAGGATGGGCCGCAGCGTGGAGGCGTCGGCCAGCTGCCGCACCTGCGAGCGCGAGGCCTGCAGGCTGAACGCGCTGCGCGGCGAGGTCCAGAACACGGCCAGGTCCTGGCGCCGCTGCACGATCAGGCTCGACAGCAGCGAGCCCACCAGCAGCCGCTCGTTGCCGGTGCGCCCGAGGGCGCGCAGTTCCTGCTGCACCAGCAGGTCGCGCAGCACCGGGTCGGGCTCGCGCGAGGCGAACTGCTGGAACAGCACGCTGTACAGCGTGGCCGTCTCGCCGATGCCGAGCACGCCGCTGCCGTCGTTGACGTCGCGCACGTCGGCGTAGGTCCAGAGCGTGCGCGGGGTGCGGTAGCTCAGGTTCACGCGGTGCGCGCGGCCGAAGTAGCGCTCCTCGGCGCCCACCTCGGCCAGCGTGCGCGGCGACGGCGTCCAGCGCACCGAGAGGCCGTAGGTGTCGAAATCGCGCCGCACCGGGCTGCCGAAGTCGCTGCGCTCGATGCCGGCCGACGCCGACACGGCGAGATCGGGCTCGGGGCGGGCGGTGAGCGTGCCGTTGACGCGCTGGTTCTGGATCGGCAGCGACGCGGTGGAGAACGACGCGCGCTGCGTGCTGGCCAGCAGGCTCCAGCCCAGCAAGCCGGGGCGCGCGCTGGCCATCGTCAGCTGCGCCAGGGCCGACTTGGAGTCGGCGGTGGCCGGATCGCGGCTGGCGGAGAGGGTGCCTGTGACCCGCGCCTCGTAGCGCGCCACACCGCCGAGCTCGCCCCGCAGGTAGGGCGAGAGCGACACCGTCGACACTTCGGTGCGGTTGCGGTTGAAGGCGCTGCCGTCGCCGACGGGCCGGCCGAAGGCCGAGATCGCCTGCTGCGAGATGCTGGCCCGCCCGTCGACGTAGGCCTGGCCGCGCACCAGCTCGGCGAGCAGGTTGCCGTCGAGCGTGTTCTGGATCTCGCCGCCGGCCGACTGTTCGCGGCCGGTGCGGTAGATGCCCGCCAGCGTGTAGTTGAGGCTGCCGCTCAGGCCGCCGCTGCGGCCGGTGACGCGCAGCGAGGGCGCCACGCGCGTGACCGCCTCGGTGCCATTGCTACCGTCTGCGCGCCCGCTCACGTCCACCAGCGACTGGCCGAGCTCGGCAGCCGTGGCGATGCGCAGGCCCGAGCCCTGGGCCTGGGCCTGGGCATGCGCGGACACGGCGGCCACCGCGCACAGCGCCGGGCCGAGGGCGGCGGGAAACCGGCGTCGCATGGGGCGTTGCGGGGCGCGGGCGACGGCCACGGGCGCGTCAGGCGCTGCCGACGGGGCTGGCGGGAGCAGCGGCCGGAGCGGCCGGGGCGGTGGCCGAGGGCGCAGCCGGTCCGGCCGCACCGCCTTGCGCGCCCGGTCCGCCGGCCGGATTGCCCGGGTGGTAGCCGTAACCGTAGCCGTAACCGTAACCGTAGCCGTAGCCGTAGCCGTAGCTGTAGGCACCGGCGGCGTCGCTTCGCGCCCGATTGAGCACGGTCATCTTCACCGGGCACTGCTCGATCGTGGACAGCGCCTCGCGCACCGCCGACTGCTGGGTGCGGTCGGCATGCACGACGACGACGATCTGCCCCATGTGCGTGGCCAGCACGCGCGACTCGGTGGTCAGCAGCAGCGGCGGCGAGTCGAAGATGATGATCCGGTCGGGGTAGCGGGTGGCCATGTCCTGGAGCAGCTGCTCCATCGATTCGCTGGCCAGCAGCTCGGTAGCCTTGGGGTGCGGCGTGCCGCTGGGCAGCAGGGCCAGCTTGTCGACGTTGGTTCGCATCAGCACGTCGCTCATCGTCGCCTTGCCCTCGAGCAGCTCCAGCAGCCCGGGGCCGGGCGGCAGGCCCAGCACGCGCAGCACCGAGGGCCGCGCCACGTCGGCATCGACCAGCATCACCGTATGGTCGAACTCGGCCGCGATGCTCATGGCCAGGTTGATGGCGGTGAAGCTCTTGCCCTCGCCGGCCAGCGCACTGGTCACCATGATCAGGTTGGCGTGCTTGATCGTGGCGGCGCCACGGCCCATGGCGTTGGCGATCAGCGGGCGCTTGATGACGCGGTACTGGTCGGCCAGCCTCGAGCGCGGGGCGTTGGGCGTGACGAAGCCGTTGGCCGCCAGCCTGGCAAGGTCGATCTCGATCTTGCGCGACTGCGGGCCGGGGTCGGCGGGCGCGAGGGCCGGCGCGGCGGCGGCTGCGGCCAGCGGCGCCGGCGCCGTGGCCACCGCGTCGGCCGCCCCCTCGCCCGGAATGTCGATGCCGGCCTGGCGCAGCTGCTCCAGGCGTTGTGCTGCTTGCTCGATCAGGCTGCTCATGGCTCAGGCCCCGTAGCGGTTGAGGGCCACCAGCGCGATCATCCCGGCGGCGAACAGGCCGACGAGGCTGCCGAAGGCGGCCACGAAGCGGAACATGCTGGCGCGCTCGCGCCGGCGCTCGACGTCCGACACCACGGCCGACACCACGCCCAGCAGCGGCAATCCGGTGCCGGCGCGCAGGTCGTCGGGATGGCCGAAGGTGGGGCGCAGCTGGCTGGCCGCGAACGCGAAGGCCGCGCCTGCGCCCAGTGCCACCACGAAGGCGAGCGGGAACAGCACCAGACGGTTGGGCGCCACCGCCTTGGGCGAGACGCGCGGCGGGTCGATCAGGCGGAAGTCGGCCACGCCCGAGGCCACGTCGAGCTCGCCGGACATCACCGCCGCCTGCCGGCGCGCGACGAGGTCCTGGTAGTTCTTCTTGGTGACCTCGTAGTCGCGGTTGAGCTGGGCCGCCTCGGCCTCGAGTTGCGGCGCGGTCTTCAGCGAGTTGCGGGCCATGGCCAGGCGGCCGCCGTACTCGTTGACGCGCGCGCGCAGCGCGGCCACCTGCACCTCGGAGGCGGCCACCATGCGCTGCAGCTCCTGTTGCGCCAGCGAGGCCGCCGGGCCGGCAGCGGGGCCGGTGCCCGCAGCGCGGGCGATGGCGGTCTTGCGCAACTCGACCACCTCGCGCGCTTTCTGGGCCTCGAGCTCCGCCAGCAGGCGGCGCGTCTGCACCACGTCGGGGTGCTGGTCGGTGTAGCGCTGCAGCAGCCCGTCGAGGTTGCGCTTCTGCAGCTCGATGCGGGCGTCGATCTCCGGCGTGGCCACCGACACCTCCGACTCCTGCAGCAGGCTGCGCACGGCGAGGCTCTGCGTCTGGCCCGACTCCTCGGCCAGCTGCTTCTTGGCGGCATCGCGCGCGTTCTCGGCCTCGCGCAACAGCAGCTGCGCCTGCTGAAACTGCTGCGTCAGCTCGGCCACGCGGGTGGCGGCGTCCCGGCCGTCGGCACCCGAGGCCTCGATGTTGCGCAGCCGGAACTCCTTCATCCGCGCCTCGGACTCCTCAAGCTTGGCCTCGAACTGCTTGATCTGCTCGGCCAGGAAGGTCTTGGCGGAGTCGGTGTCCTTGCGGCTCGCGCCCAGGCCCGATTCGACGAAGATCGACACCAGCGACTGCACCACGCGTTTGGCCTTCTCGGGCTCGGTGTCGCGGTAGCTCATCGAGTACAGGTTCAGGCCGCCGGCGGTCTGCAGCTTGATGTCCTTCTGCAGTCGCTCGACCAGGGCCTCCTGGTCGGCCTTGGACTGGTTCTTCAGGTCCAGATCGGCCATCCGGATCAGCTTCTCGAGGTTGGGGCGGCTGATCAGGGTGCGGCTGAGCATCGAGATCTGCTGCTCCACGTTGGGCTGCACCGCCAGGCCGCTCATCAGCGGCTTGAGGATCGAGTCGGTGTCGACATAGATGCGCGCGGTGGCCTCATACTGGTCGGGTATCCGCCAGACCACGACGACGGCGAGTACCGCCACGATCCAGGCTGCGATCAGGCCCGGCCAGCGGAACTTCCACATGCCGCGCAGCGCGGCGGCGATCTGGTTGACGAGGTCTTGCATCGTGGTGCGGCGCCGCGGGGCGTCGTGGTCGGCGTGATCGGCGTGGTCGACGGGGTCGGCACGGGGTCGCGGAAGCGCGGCCCCGGCGGCGCGCAAGGGCGCCGCCAGGCCGCCACCGCCGCGGTCAGAAGAAGCTCTGCGGGATGATCAGGATGTCGCCCGGGCGCATCTCGACGTTGGCCGAGACGTCGCCGCGGCGGATCAGGTCGCGCAGGCGCACCGAGTACTGCTTGTTGCCCTCGGCGGTGCGCAGGATCGTGGCACCGTTGCCGTCGGCGAAGTCGGTCAGGCCGCCGACGGCGATCATGACGTCGAGCACCGTCATCTTTTGCCGGAACGGCAGCGCCTGCGGGCGGGCGGCCTCGCCGACGACGCGCACCTGCTCGCTGAACGGGCCGACGAAACCGGTGACGATGACGGTGACCACGGGGTCGCGGACGTAGGTGGCCAAGCGCTTCTCGACCTCGCGCGCGATCTGCACCGAGGTCTTGCCCTGGGCCACCAGCTCGTCGACCAGCGGCGCCGAGATCTTGCCGTCGGGCCGCACCGGGTAGGAACCGGACAGCTCGGGGTTGCGCCAGACGATGATATTGAGTGAGTCGCCGGCGCCGACGATGTAGCTGTAGTCGCCGGTGCCGGCGGTGGCGGGCGCCGCCGGCAGGTCGCGCGGGCCGCTGGCGCAGCCGCCGAGGGCGAGGAAGACGAGCGCGGCAACGAGCCAGCGCCAGGCGCCGCCGGCGCCACGGTGGAACACGCGATTGGGCATCAGATCCTCTCCTGCTCGTTTGGCCACGCCCCGCGACCGAGGGCCGGTTCCGCACCCCGCCGGGGCGCGTGCCCGCATCTTGAAGCCGGAGCGATGATCGCACGCCCGGGCGGTCTGCCCAGGGGTGGCCCCCGCTCCTGCGGGGGGTCGGGCAGCGGCAGTATTGCGCACTGCGGCCGGCTGCCTGAGCGGTGGCCGGGGCGCGGGGCTGGCTCGGCGCGTCGGGGCGCCGAGGGCACGGTCGGGCAGTCGGGCGGGCGTTCCGGCGGCGCGGGGTCCCCGCGGCCACAGGAAGAAAAAAGGGGTGGCCGAGCCACCCCTTCTTGAATAGCCGGACCTGGACCCGGCAAAGCCCGAGAAACTCAGGTCGCGCTGCGCCGGCGCAGCGCGCCGATACCCAAGAGACCCAGGCCCATCAGGGCGATCGTGCCTGGAGCCGAGACGCGGTTGAGCGACTCGACCTTGACCACCATGTCGTTGAAGTCGTTGTCGCCGCCGTCCTCGAAACCGAAGATCCAGTTCGTGGCGCCGTCGGTGTAGGACATGAACCGGGTCTCGCCGTTGATCATGTCGAGTGAGTAGCCAGTGGTGTTCCCGCTCCGGAAATAGAACCCAAAGTTACCCGTCGAAATCCGGGCATCGGTAATGCCCGAAACACCCGTGCAGTTGATCGCCGTACCGCAGAACCCGGTGAAGCCACCGACAAACATTGTGTTGCCGCTGATGAACAGAGAGGCTGCTGCGCCGGGGTTCCCAGAAGTGGATGACCCGAGGATGAGGTCGTACTCCAGCAGATTCGTCGTGTCCGTACCGAACCAAATGCCGAACATCTGCGTGCTCGCCCCGCTCGTCTGCTCGAGCAGCAGCGTCGGGATCGTGGAAAGAGGAGACCCAGTAGCCGAACCCCAGATTCCGGCAGCGCTCTGGCCAGTGGCCTTGTTGACGCCGCCGAGATTGCTATTCAGGATTGTCTGGATGTCGGTTTCGCCGGAAGCATTGTTGATCGGCTTCGGGCGCATGTTGTTGTCGAGGATCGGCGCCGCCATGACGCTCGCCGCACCCAGGGCCACCGCCGCAGCCACCACAGTCTTCATCAAGTTCACGCTGGTTCTCCCGTAGAGTTGATTCACCTGCACACTCCACCATGAGCATTCGGTGTGCCAGCCAATGAAATCAATCACTTGCCCACTCCCGGCCTCCGAGGCGTAAAGTTTTCCGACACTTCGCGCCCTGACCCTCCCCCTCCGCGTCTGGCGGTTTCCCCCAGCGCCCGGCGCGATCTGCGGGTTTCTGCGGGGTCGCAGCCCGCCGGGCCGTCGCGGGCCGGCCGTCGAAGCGCCTGCCGCCAGCCGGCGGCCCCTCGAGCGCCGCGGCGCGGGATCCCCCGACCCGGGGGTGACCTGCCTTGCCGGTGCTCAGGGGGGCAGTCCTAGAATGAATCGGACTTCGCCGCAAGGGAGCAGACATCATGACAGACGACTCCGGCCACGGAGCGAACGGCTCCGGCCCGCAGGCAACGCCGAGCGGCGATGCGCCACCATCGGCAGGCCGCCGTACGGTGCTGCGCCGGGCACTGCTCACGGGCGCGCCGATACTGGTCACCCTGCACAGCGGGCCGGTCGCGGCCAAGCAGATCACGGGCACCTGCATCAAGGCCTCCGGGTTCATCTCGGTGGCCACGTTCCGCAGCCGAAACCCGACGGCGAGCACGATCTGCTCGTCGCGCGCGCTCAACGAGTGGATCTCCCTTGCCCAGGGCACGGTGACCCCTACCGCCGCCGAGGCGGTTGAACTGGCCAAGCTGCTGACGGCGTACGCGCCGGGGTTGACGCTGACCTCCTACTTCAGCAGCAAGACCGTCGCCGATGTGCTCAAGGATTCCAGCGCCAGCGCCGACGTGATGGTCCTGAAGCGCATCGTCGCGATGCTGCTGAACCTGCAGTTCGGCTATGCCCCGAACGGCGATTTCAGCTCGGGCTACCTGGTCGGCGTCTGGAACAACTTCGCTTCCAACGGCGGCAACTACGTGGTCTCGGGCATGACGTGGAACGGCATGACCACCGCGCAGTGGCTCGATTACCTGATGAGCGTCAACGCCTGAGCACGCCGCCGGCAGGGATGCAGGCTCAGGGGCGCGGCCTGCTGGTGGTCGCGCCGATGGTCATCCGGGACTGGGGCGAAGCCAACGCCGTGGTCTACGCGCTGGACGACGCACGCACACACCTGCTGCCCGCGGCAGGTGCCGAGTTGCTGCGCTGGCTGGCGGCCGCGCCCGAAGGCGCGGAGCGCGACGAGATCATCGCCGCGTGGTCTGCAACCGACGGGGGCGGGCCGGACGGTGAGCCGGCCGACGCCGCGCACGACGCCGCGCTGCTCGCGCAGCGTGTGGACGAGCTGATCGACCGCCTGCTCGCCGCCGGGCTGCTGCGCGCGGCGGCCGGCGCCCAGCAGGCGCGGCCGTGAGCGGCCTTCCCGCCACGGCGGCGCCCCGGCGCTTTCGCGTCGGCGCCTATGCCATCGAGGTCGGGCAGGCTCCGGCCGACGTGCTGCGCAGCATCGACCACCTGTACGGCCGCTACCCGCGCGTGGCGCCGGGCGAGTTCGTCGACTTCTCGGTGGGCGTGCGGCGCCGCCGGCTGCCGCGTCCCTGGGTGCCGCAGTCGGTGTTCGTCGTGGAGGGCGAGGAGCCGTTCAATCCGCTGCCCGGCAACCAGGGCTTCCCGCTGCTCGAGTGGGGGCTGAACTGGTGCATCTACGGGCTGTGCCATCAGCACCTGACGATCCATGCGGCGGTGCTGGAGCGCGGCGGCCGCGCCATCGTCATCCCGGCGCCTTCGGGCTCGGGCAAGAGCACGCTGTGCGCCGGGCTGCTGTTCCGCGGCTGGCGGCTGCTGTCCGACGAGTTCGCGCTGGTGTGCCCGCGCAGCGGCGAGCTGATCCCGAACCCGCGGCCGGTGAGCCTGAAGAACGAGTCGATCGAGGTGGTGCGGCGCTTCGCCCCCGAGGCGGAGTTCGGCTCGCTGGTGCGCGACACCGTGAAGGGCGTGGTCGGCCACTTCCGCGTGCCCGACGAGGCGCTGCAGCGGGCGCGGGAGCGCGCGGCCCCGGGCTGGATCGTCGTGCCGCGCTTCACGCCCGGCCAACCGCCGACGCTGCGGCGCATGGACCGCGCGCTCGCCTTCATGCGGCTGGTGGAAAATGCCTTTGACTACGCCGTGTTCGGCCGCCAGGGCTTCGAGATGCTCGGCGCGCTGGTCGATCGCAGCCAATGCTTCACCTTCGAGTACGGCGACCTGGGCGCCGCCACCGAGTTGTTCGACCGCCTGTCGCGCGGCGACCCCGACGTCTGCGGCTGACGGGCGGCGGGGTGCGGTGCGCCCCGCGGTGAACGGCCACCCGGCCGACCTGGTGCAGGCGGCCCTGGCCGGGGGGCCCGCGGCCCTGCCGCGCGACGCGGCAGGCTGGTCGCTGCTGGTGGCGCAGGCCCGCACCGCCGGCCTGCTGGCCCGCGTGGCGACGCTTGCCGGCGCCACCCTCGAAGAGGACGTGGCGACGCTTGTCGGCGCCACCCTCGAAGAGGGCGTGGCGACGCTTGTCGGCGCCACCCTCGAAGAGGGCGTGGCGACGCTTGTCGGCGCCACCCTCGAAGAGGGCGTGGCGACGCTTGTCGGCGCCACGCCCTCCCCCTCCGCCCCCTGGCCCGCCGCCGCGGCGGGCCACCTCGAGTCGGCGCTGCGCGTGGTGCGGGCGCAGCGTGCGGAGGTGGAGCGCGAACTTGGCCACCTGCGGCAGGCGCTCGCGCCGCTGGGCGCGCCGGTGGTGCTGCTCAAGGGTGCGGCCTACGTCGCTGCAGGGCTGCCGCCGGCGCGGGCCCGGGTGTTCTCGGACATCGACCTGCTGGTGCCGCAGGAGCGCCTGGGCGACGCCGAGCAGCTGCTCGGGCTGGCCGGCTGGCGCAGCACCCACCTCGACGCCTACGACCAGCGCTACTACCGCGAGTGGATGCACGAGCTGCCGCCGATGGAGCACGCGCAGCGCGGCACCACGCTCGACGTGCATCACGCGATCCTGCCGCGCACGTCGCGCCTGGGCTCGCCCGGGGCGGCGCTGTTCGAGGCGGCAGTGCCGCTGCCGGCGCATCCCGGCCTGAGCGTGCTCGGGCCCGAGGACATGGTGCTGCACGCGATGACGCACCTGTTCGTCAACGACGACGTGTCGCACGCGCTGCGCGACCTGTCCGACCTCGACCTCCTGCTGCGGCATTTCGGGGCCCGCCCGGGCTTCTGGGACGCCCTGCCCGGCCGCGCGGCACGGCTCGGCCTGCAGCGGCCGCTGCACTTCGGGCTGCGGCACTGCGCAGCCCTGCTGGGCACGCCGGCGCCGGCGCCGGCCGCGGCGGCGGCAGCTGCGTTCGGGCCGGCACCGCCGGTGGCCGCGGCGGCCGACTGGATGTGGCGCCGGGCGCTGCGCCCGCAGCACCCGTCCACGCGCCTGGGCGGCCAGGGCCTGGCGCTCGCAGCGCTGTACCTGCGCGGGCACTGGCTGCGCATGCCGCTGCCGCTGCTGCTGCGGCACCTGACCGTCAAGTCGCTCAAGCGGCTGGGCGAAGCACGCGGCGACGACGCCCAGGGGGGCCGGGGCTGAGCCCCGCCGCACCCCGCCGGGCCGGCGCTGCCGCCCCGGCCGCGGCCGCTGACGGGTCCGGCCGGCGTGACAAAGGCCCCTCGGGCATGCCGGGTGCTGCACCGGCCCCCTCAAGGCGGGGGTTGCGACCCCATGCAACCCCTCCCTACAGTGCCCTTGGACCCTGCGGACAGGGACGCGCACCGGCCAGGCCCGGCCGCCCCGCCCCGCCGCCGGAACCCCGCCCGCATCGGGCGTCGCCGGCTGAGCCGGCCGCGCGTCGAGGCTTCACCTGCGAAGCGATGGTCCGCATCTTCCGCCACTACGTGCACCGCGCCTCGTTGAGCAGCATGCTGTTCGACGTGGCCCTGATGATCCTGCTCGCGCTGGGGGCCGTCACGCTCCAGGTGGGCAGCCTCGACCTCGCCGTGCCGCTGGCCAGCGGGCCGGTGGCCTCCTACGCCGCCTGCATGATGCTGATCGGCAGCGCGGCCGGCCTGTACGACCCGGCGTCCGGGGCACCGCTCGGGCGCTCGGTGGCGCGGGTGCTGGCGGTGCTGTGCGTGGCGCTGCCGCTGGCGTGGCTGGTGTTCGGCCTGCTGCCAGCGGGCGTGGCCAGCCCCGGGGCCGTGCAGTTCACGGTGATGAGCGGCGTGGCCGCGCTCGTCACGCGCCGCGTGTACGTGTCGCACCGTGGCGCGGCCGCCGGCCGCCGCGCGCGGGTGCTGGTGTTCGGCACCGGCGCGGCGGCGCAGGCGGTGGGCTCCACGCTGCGCTCGGCCGACCCGTCGGCGCACATCATCGGCTACGTGCCAGGCCCCAACGAGTCGGAGCCCATGGTGGCCGCCGACGAGATCGTCGCGCTGCGCGGCACGCTCACCGAGACCGCGGGCAGGCTCGGCGTCGACGAGATCGTGGTCGCGCTCACCGAGCGCCGTGCCGGCAGCATGCCGCTGCGCGAGCTGCTCGACTGCAAGCTGGCCGGCATCCGCGTCTGGGACCTGAACAGCCACTTCGAGAAGACACTCGGCCAGATCCGCATCGACTACCTGAATGCAAGCTGGCTGATCTTCGGCGACGGCTTCAACCAGGGCGCCCTGCGCACCTTCGTCAAGCGCGCGTTCGACCTGCTCTCGGCGGGCGCCCTGCTGGTGCTGACCGCGCCGCTGATGCTGATCACTGCGCTGCTGATCCGGCTGGACAGCCGCGGCCCGGTGTTCTACCGCCAGGAGCGCGTGGGCCTGAACGGCCGCACGTTCGAGGTGACCAAGTTCCGCAGCATGCGCACCGACGCCGAGTGCGACGGCAAGCCGCGCTGGGCGAGCGCCAACGACGACCGCGTCACGCGCGTGGGCGCGGTGATCCGCCGGTTGCGCATCGACGAGCTGCCGCAGCTGTTCAACGTGCTGCGCGGCGAGATGAGTCTGGTCGGGCCGCGCCCCGAGCGACCCTACTTCGTCGATCAGCTGACGCAGCAGATCCCGTTCTACGCCGTGCGCCACAGCGTCAAGCCGGGCGTCACGGGCTGGGCGCAGGTGCGCTACGCCTACGGCGCCACGGTCGAGGACTCGCAGCAGAAGCTGCAGTACGACCTGTACTACGTGAAGAACCACACCCTGTTCCTGGACCTGCTGGTCCTGTTCGAGACGGTGGGGGTGGTCCTGACCGGCAAGGGCGCACGCTGAGCGTGGCGGTCCCGGCGGCGGCCGCCGGCGATCGGGTTACGCTCCGGGGTTCGCGGTGGCCGCCGCTGGCAGCCCGCCGGGCGGCCGCGAGGCACCCGCCGCACCCGCCCCGGCGTCCGCCGCGGCGTACCGCAACCCCTGACAGGCCCCGAGTCCGCCATGAGCACCGCCGTCTACGGCCTGGCGACGCTGGTTCACCTGCTGTTCGCCTGGTACCTGTGGCGGGCGCGCCGCAGCGGCGTGCCGGCGCCCCGGCCGGCCGGGCCCGGCGATACGGAGGCGCCGGCGGGCGCGGCGGCCGCCCCAGGCGAACTGCTGTTCCGCGGCGCCGTGCTGGCCACGGCGCTGTGGTGCGGGCTAGAGGCCGCCCGCGAGCTGACCACCGACCTCGCGTGGCTGGTGACGGCCGAGCTCGCCGACTGGCTGCGCTACGCCTCGTGGCTGCTGCTGCTGCTGGTGCTCAACGGCAGCGCGCGGCGCGGCGCGCCCGGGCCGGGCATCCGCTGGGGCGTCGGCCTGGTGCTGGCTGCAGCGCTGGCGCCGATCGTGCTGCGCGCCGCGCTGGGCCACGTCGAGACGCCACCCGGGCAGCCGCAGCTGGTGGCGCAGCTGGCGCTGCCGCTGTTCGGGCTGTTCCTGGTGGAGCGGATGTTCCGCAGCCTGGGCGACGACTCGCGCTGGCACGCCAAGCCGATGTGCCTGGGGCTGGCGATCGTGTTCGCCTACGACGTGTTCCGGGTCTCGGAGGCGCTGATGTTCGGGGCCTGGGACGCCGACACGCGGGTGGCCCGCGGCGCGGTGCACATGCTTGCGGTGCCGGTGCTGCTGGCCGGCGCACGGCGCCGGCGCGACTGGATCCAGCGGCTGCAGGTCTCGCGGGCAGCCGCCTTCCACTCGGTGACGATGGTGCTGGCAGGGGCCTACCTGCTGCTGCTGTCGGCCTTCGGCTACTACGTGCGCTACGCCGGAGGCAGCTGGGGCCGCGCGCTGCAGATCAGCCTGGTGTGCGCGGCGCTGGCGCTGTTCGCGGCCGTGGTGCTGTCGGGCTCGCTTCGCTCGCGGCTGCGGGTCTTCGTCGGCAAGCACTTCTTCAGTTACCGCTACGACTACCGCGAGGAGTGGCTGCGCTTCACCGCGATGCTGTCGGCCGGCGGCGCCCCGCCCGAGGTGGCGCAGCGCGTGGTCCGGGGGCTGGCGAGCATGGTGGAGTGCCCGGGCGGGGCGCTGTGGCTGCGCTCGGAGGCGGGCGCGCCCTACACGCAGGTGGCGCGCTGGAACGCGGGGCGCACCGAAGAGGCCGAGCCCCCCGCGTCGGCCTTCTGCCGCTTCCTGCACGAGCGCGGCTGGGTGGTCGACCTCGACGAGTTCCGCAGCTCGCCGGCCCGCTACGACGGACTGGCGCTGCCGCACTGGCTGCTGGCCTCCTCCAACGCCTGGTTGGTGGTGCCGCTGCAGGCGGCCGACGAGCTGCTGGGCTTCGTCGTGCTGGCACGGCCGCGCACGCCGATCGACCTGAACTGGGAGGTGCTGGACCTGCTGAAGACGGCCAGCCGCCAGGCGGCCGGCCACCTGGCGCAGATGCAGGCCACCGAGGCGCTGCTGGAGGCCCGCAAGTTCGACGCCTTCAACCGCATGTCGGCCTTCGTGGTGCACGACCTGAAGAACATCGTCACCCAGCTGTCGCTGATGCTGAAGAACGCGGAACGTCTGCACGACAACCCCGAGTTTCAGCGCGACATGCTGTTGACCGTGGAGAGCTCGCTGGACAAGATGAGGCGGCTGATGCTGCAGCTGCGCGAAGGCGCGCCGCCGCCCGGTGGCGCGCGGGGCGTCGAGCTCGAGCCCCTGGTGCAGCGCCTGCAGGCGCTGGCGCGCAGCCAGGGGCGCGCGCTCGAGACGCCGGCGCTGGAGCGGCTGGCCACCCGCGGCCACGAGGACCGGCTCGAGCGCGTGCTGGGCCACCTGGTGCAGAACGCGCTCGACGCGACGCCCGCTTCGGGCCGGGTGTGGGTGAAGGTGCAGCGCGCGGGCGGCCAGGTCGGCATCGAGATCGGGGACACGGGATCGGGGATGACGGAGGAGTTCGTGCAGACCAGGCTGTTCAAGCCCTTCAGCAGCACCAAGGGCAGCGGCATGGGCGTGGGCTCGTACGAGAGCGCGCAGTACGTGCGCGAGCTCGGCGGCTCGATCCAGGTGGCCAGCCGACCCGGCGAGGGCACGGTGCTGACCGTGACGCTGCCGCTGTTCGAGGCGCACGGGCGCGCCGAGCTGATGCGGGTGGACGCCGGATGAGCGCGGTCGCGGCGGCGCCGGTGCTGATCGTCGAGGACGACCTCGCGCTGCAGCGCCAGATCAAGTGGTCGCTCGACGCGTTCGAGACGGTGACGGCGAGCGACCGCGAGAGCGCGCTCGCGCAGTTCCGCCGCCACCGCCCCGCGGTGGTGACGATGGACCTCGGCCTGCCGCCCGACCCCGACTCGGTGTCCGAGGGCTTCAAGCTGCTGGGCCAGATGCTCGAGATCGACCCGGCCGTCAAGGTGATCGTGCTGACGGGGCAGAACGAGCAGGCCAATGCGCTGCGCTCGGTGGCGCTGGGCGCCTACGACTTCCTGGCCAAGCCGTTCGAGCCCGAGGTGCTGCGGCTGACGATCGAGCGCGCGCTGCGGCTGGCCGAGCTGCAGGCCGAGAACCGGCGACTGCAGGAGCAGTCCACCGGCGAGGCCCTGGGCGGCCTGCTGACGCGTGACCCGCAGATGCTGCGCGTGGCGCGCACGATCGAGCGCGTGGCCACCAGCAACGCCACCGTGCTGCTGCTGGGCGAGAGCGGCACCGGCAAGGAGGTGCTGGCGCAGGGCCTGCACGCGGCGAGCAAGCGGCCGGGGCGCTTCGTCGCGATCAACTGCGCGGCGATCCCCGAGAACCTGCTCGAGAGCGAGCTGTTCGGCTACGAGAAGGGCGCGTTCACCGGCGCGGCCAAGACCACGCCCGGCAAGATCGAGACCGCGCACGGCGGCACGCTGATGCTCGACGAGATCGGCGACCTGCCGCAGCCGCTGCAGGCCAAGCTGCTGCGCTTCCTCGAGACGCGCACCGTCGAGCGGCTGGGCGGGCGGCAGGAGAACGCGGTCGACGTGCGCGTGGTCGGCGCGACCCACCAGGACCTGCGCGGCCAGATCCGCGACGGCCGCTTCCGCGAGGACCTGTACTACCGGCTCGCGGAGATCGTGGTCGAGATCCCGCCGCTGCGCCAGCGCGCGGGTGACGCGGTGCTGCTGGCCAACGCCTTCGTGCGCCGCTTCGCTCAGGAGCAGCGCCGGGGCAACGTCTCGCTGGGCGACGACGCGGTGCGCGCGATCGAGGCGCACGGCTGGCCGGGCAACGTGCGCGAGCTGCTCAACGCGACCAAGCGTGCCGTCATCATGGCCGAGGGCGACCGGCTGGGCTGCGCCGACCTCGGGCTGCCCCCGGCGGACGGCGACGAGCCGGCGGAAACGGCGGCCGCCTCGGACATCGACCTGCGCACGGTGCGCGAACGCGCCGAGCGTGGGGCCATCATCACGGCGCTGGCGCGCGCCGACGGCAACATGGTGCGGGCGGCCGAGCTGCTGGGCGTCAGCCGCCCGACGCTGTACGACCTGATGAAGCGTTTGAACGTGAAGTGACCACGAACATCGCCGGCCCACCGGGACCGGCGAGGGAGGCCAGGACGTGAAGACCAGACACTGGGCCCACGGGCTCCTCGCGGCGACGGCGGCCGCCGCGCTGATCGGGCTCGGCGGCTGCGACGACCGCAGCCCGGCCGGGTACGTCGAGCGCGCCAAGGAGCACATCCAGAAGCGCGACCTGCCTGCGGCCACCGTGCTGCTGAAGGCGGCGCTGCAAGGCGGAGTGGACACGGCAGAGGTCCGCTTCCTGCTCGGCAGCACGCTGCTGGCCAGCGGCGACGCCAGCAGCGCCGCCGTGGAATTGGACAAGGCGCTGCAGGGGGGCTACTCGAAGGACGCCGTCGTGCCCGAGCTGGTGCGCGCGCTGGTGCTGAGCGGCCAGGGCAAGCGCGCGGTGCACGAATTCGACGCGCTGACGTTGAAGGACCCGAAGGCCCAGGCGACACTGCGCCACCAGATGGCAGCCGCGTGGGCGCAGCTCGGCGACCGCGCGCGCACCGAGGCCGCGCTGGAAGCGGCGCTGCAGGCCGACCCGAACTTCGGCCCGGCGATCGCGCTGAAGTCGCGCATCGTGGCCGGCGGCGGCGACGTCGATCGGGCTCTGGGCATGCTCGAGGCGGTGCTGGCACGCGACCCGGGTCACGCCGAGACCTGGCACCTGAAGGGCGAGATGCTGTTCCGCGGCCGCAACGACGTGGCCGGCGCGGAGAAGGCGTTCCGCCAGGCGCTGGCGGTCGACCCGGGCTACTCCGGCGCATGGGCGTCGCTGTTCCGCATGCCGTTCGCGCGCGGCGACCTGCAGGCGGCGTCGGCGGTGCTGGCCGAGATGCGACGCTCGATGCCGGAGCACCCGCGCACGCTGCTGATGGAAGGGCAGCTCGCGCTGGCCAAGAACGACTTCAAGACGGCGCGCGACCGCTCCCTGACGCTGCTGAAGGTCGGCTCGGGCAACACGAGCGTGCTGATGCTGGCGGGCATGGTGGAAGCCCGCGCCGGCTCGCCCACCATCGCGCTGACTCGGTTCGGCCGGGTCATCCACCTCGAGCCCGAGAACGCCATGGCCCGGCGCGAGATGGCGCGCGTGCACCTGCGGCTGGGGCAGGCGGCCAAGGCCCTGGCGGTGGTGGAGCCGATCGCCGGCGAGGGTTCGCGCGACGCCGAGGCGGTGGCGCTGGCGGGCCTGGCGTCGGCCCAGCTCGGCAAGGCTGGCGAGGCCGAGGCGCGTCTGGCCACCGCGGCGAGCCTGGAGCCCGACAACGCCCGGCTCGGCACGATGCTGGCTTCGCTGCGCGCCGACCGCGGGGACGACAGCGCGTGGGAGGAGCTGGCGCGCCTGACCAAGGGCGCCGACGCGAACAACGCCTCGATGGCGCAGGTGGCCGGCCACCTGCGCCGCGGCCGGCTCGACGAGGCGCAGGCGGCGGCCGATGCCTGGGCCGCGCGCATGCCCGGCGACGCGCTGGCGC
The DNA here is from genome assembly GCA_020248915.1 of Rubrivivax sp. Classification (GTDB taxonomy): domain Bacteria; phylum Pseudomonadota; class Gammaproteobacteria; order Burkholderiales; family Burkholderiaceae_C; genus Rubrivivax. Next base: position 35,687 of record JADCGP010000039.1, read on the forward strand.
ACGAGACGCGCGGGCGCATCCAGTTCCTGCGCCGTCAGCTCGCGCCGGCGCGGGCATCCTTCGAGAAGGCCCTCGCGATCGACCCCGCGATGCTGGCCGCCACGCTCGGACTGGCGGCGGTGGACGTTGCCGAACGCAAGCCCGAACGGGCCAGGGAACGCGTGCTCGAGGCCACCCGCAGCCAGCCCGACAACGACCAGGCGCGACTCGCGCTCGCGCGGCTGCTCGAGCAGAGCGGCGAGACCCCGGAGCAGGTGCGCGCCGCCTACCGCGACGCGATCGACGCGGCACCGCAGCAGGCCGCGCCGCGCCTGGGCCTGATCGAGTTCCTGATCGGCAAGAAGCGCTACGGCGAGGCGCAGGAGGTGGCGCAGGCCGCGACGGCTGCGATCCCCGACGACCTGAACCTGCTCGATGCCCTTGGCCGCGCCCAGGCTCTGCAGGGCGACGCGCAGCAGGCGCTGAGCACCTTCCGCAAGGTGGCCAACATCGATCCCAACCGGCCGGTCGCCCACATGCGCCTGGCCACCCTGATGCGCGCGCAGGGCAACCGCAGCGCGGCGCTCGGCCACCTGCGGCGCGCGGTGGAGGCCGACCCCGACTACGCCGAGGCGCGCGTCGCGCTGGCAGCCATGCTGACCGCCGAGGGACGCACCAACGAGGCGCTGGCGATGGCGCGCGAGCTGCAGCGCCGCGCGAGCCGCTCGCCCGGTGGCTTCCTGCTGGAAGCGGAGGTGCACGGGCACGCCAAGAACCCCAGGGCCGCGCTGGCCGCGCTGCGCGCCGGCACCGTGCAGCAGCCCGACAGTGCGCTGCTTCACCTCGTGCTGTTCCGTGCGCTCAGCGCCAGCGGCGACCACGGGCAGGCGCTGGCCGTGGCGGAGGACTGGAACAGGCGCCACCCGGCCGACGCCGCGATGTCGGCCGCGGTCGGCGATGCGGCCATGGCCCGCGGCGACCACGCGCTGGCCGAGCGCCACTACCGGGCTTCGCTCGACAAGGTGCCCGACCAGCTGACAGCGCTGAACAACCTGGCCTGGATCGTCGCGTCCAGCGGCAGGCCGGGGGCGCTGCCGCTGGCGCAGCGCGCCGTCGAGCTGTCGCCGAACCGGCCCGACGTGCTGGACACGCTGGCGCTGGCCCAGGCCGCCGAGCGCGACTTCGCCGGTGCGCTGAAGACCCAGCGCAAGGCCGTCGAGCTGGCGCCGGGAGACCCGCTGTTACGGCTGGGGCTGGCCCGCATCGCGATCCAGGCCGGCGACGTGGCCCTGGCGCGCACCGAACTCGAGCGGCTGTCCCGCCTGGGCAGCCGCTTCAAGGAACAGGCCGAGGCGCAGCGGCTGCTGAAGGGCCTGCCGCCCGCCTGAGGAGAAAGAGGTCCATGACCCATACCGCCACGCACCGCCTTGCCGCGGCCGCACTCGCCGCCGCGCTGGCGCTGGCCGGCGCCGGCTGCTCGAAGCTGCAGTCCGACGACGACATCGTCGCCTCGGCACAGGCCTACCTGGACCAGAACGACGTCAACGCGGCCACGATCCAGCTCAAGGCGTTGCTGCAGCGCAGCCCCGACTCCGGCCCGGGCCGGCTGCTGCTCGGACGCGCCCTGCTCGCCGCGGGCGACCCGGTCGCGGCGGTGGTCGAGCTCGCCAAGGCGCGCGAGCTCGGCGTGCCCGACGCCAAGGTGCTGCCGCCGCTGGCGCGCGGGCTGCTGGCCACCGGCGAGCACGTCCGCGTGACGTCCGACTACGCGCAGGTGCAGCTCCCGGAGCCGCAGGCGGCGGCCGACCTGCTGACCAGTGTCGCGACGGCGTACGCGCGGCAGGGCGAGCTGGAGCAGGCCGCGCGCTACGCGGCCGCGGCGCTGCAGGTGCAGCCGGGCTACGCGATGGCGGTCATCGTGCAGGCGCAGCTGAAGGCGAGCGAGCGCGACGTCGACGGCGCGCTGCTGCTGGTGGAGGACGTGCTCGCGCTCGAGCCCGGCCACGAGCGGGCCGGCGTGCTGAAGGGCGAGCTGCTGCAGCACGGCAAGCGCGACCGCGCCGGCGCGCTGGCGGCGTACCGCAAGGTGGTCGAGGCACACCCGAAGAGCGTGCCGGCCCGGGTGGCCGTCATCACGCTGCTTCGCCTCGAGGGCGAGGCCGACGAGGCGAAGGCCCAGGTCGAGGCGCTGCGCCAGGCGGCGCCGAACCACCCCGAGACGGTGCTGCAGGAGACGCAGCAGGCGCTGCTGGAGGGCGACAGCGCCAAGGCGCGCGACCTCGCCGGCCGGCTGCTGAAGGCGGTGCCGGACCACCCGGGCGTGCTGTTCCTCGCCGGGCTGGCCGAGTTCCGGCTGCGCTCCTACGCGATGGCCGAGGCCCACCTGTCGAAGGCGCTGAAGAGCGCGCCGGGCTACCTGATGGCGCGGCAGTTGCTGGCCCAGACCTACCTGCGCTCGGGCCAGCCGGGCAAGACGCTCGAGACGCTGGCGCCCGTGCTGCAGGGCAGCGGTGCCGACGGCGGCAGCCTCGCGCTGGCCGGCGAGGCCCACCTGGCGCTGGGCGACATGCGGCAGGCCGACGAGGCCTTCAAGCGCGCCGGCCAGGCCTCACCCGACGACCCGCGCGTGCGGGTCGCCGTGGCGCTGTCGCAGGTGGCGCGCGGCAACCCGGGCGCCGCGGTGGCCGACCTCGAGGCGGTGGCCGCCACCGACAAGGGCACGCGCGCCGACCTGGCGCTGATCACCGCGCGCATGCGCAGCGGCGACCTGCCCGGCGCGCTGAAGGCGGTGGAATCGCTGCGCACCAAGATGCCCGACCGGGCCCTGCCCGATCTGCTTCAGGGCCGCGTGCTCCAGGCGCGCAACGACGTCGCCGGGGCGCGCGCCGCCTACGAGGCGGCCGTGAAGAAGGACCCCAAGTTCTTCCCTGCGGTGGCGGCGCTGGCCGGCCTGGACGTGCAGGGCGGCCAGCCGGCCGACGCCCGCAAGCGCCTGACGGCGCTGGTGGAGGCCGACCCCGGGTCGAGCGCGGCGCACATCGCGCTGGCCGAGCTGACCTCGCGCCAGGGCGGCACGGCGGCCGAGGTGGCCAGGCAGCTCGAGGAGGCGATCAAGGCCAGCCCCGGCCAGGCCCGGCCTCGGCTGGTGCTGGTGCAGCACTGGCTGAGCGCCGGCGACGCGAAGGCCGCGCTGGCGGCCGCGCAGGCGGGCGCGGCGGCGCTGCCGTCCGACCTGTCGATCCAGGAGGCGCTCGGCCGCGCGCAGATGGCCAGCGGCGACGCGCGGCAGGCGCAGGCCACCTTCACGCAGCTGGTGGCGCGGCAGCCGGGCAACCCGGTGGCGCTGGTGCGGCTGGCCGAGGCGCAGACGCTCGGCAGCGACTTCGAGGGCGCGGGCAAGTCGCTGCGCAAGGCGCTCGAGATCCAACCCACGCTCGCCCCGGCCAAGCGCGCGCTGGCGGCGGTGTACGTGGCGCAGGGCAAGCCGGCGGAGGCGCTCACGCTGGCGCGCGAGCTGCAGCGCAGCGACCCGAAGGATGCCCTCGGCTTCGTGATCGCCGGCGACGTCGAGCGGCTGCAGCGCAACTGGCCCGCGGCCATCGCGGCGATGCGCACGGCGCTGGCCAACGAGCGCAGCACGCAGAACGCGGTGCGCCTGCACCAGACGCTGCTGGCGGCGGGCAAGCCGGCCGACGCGGAACTGGCGGCGCAGGCCTGGCTGCGCGACTCGCCGCAGGACGCGGCCTTCCGCTTCTACCTCGGCGACATCGCGCTGGCGCAGCGCCAGTGGGCGCAGGCGGAGCAGCACTACCGCTCGGTGATGCAGCTGCAGCCGGGCAACGGGCTGGCGGTCAACAACGTGGCCTGGCTGATGCTGCAGCAGGGCAAGCCCGGCGCAGTGGCGGTTGCCAGGCAGGCCAACGAGCTGCTGCCGGGCCGGCCGGCGCTGATGGACACGCTGGCCAGCGCCCTGGCCGCCGAGGGCCAGCTGCCCAAGGCGATCGAGCTGCAGAAGGAGGCGCTGGCCCGCGCACCGCAGGACCCGAAGCTGCGCCTCAACCTGGCGCGGCTGCTGATCCAGGCCGGCGACAAGCCGCAGGCCCGCGCCGAGCTGGAGGACATCGCCCGGCTGGGCGACCGATTCGCCGGCCAGGACGAGGTCGAGCGGCTGCTGAAAGGCGTGCGCTGAAGCCTTCGCGGCGCGCGGCGCTGGGCCTGCTGGCGGGTGCCGGCGCCCGTGCGGTCGGGACGGCCGGGGCCGGGGCCGCGGCCGCCGCCTGGGCGGCGCTCGCGACCGCGTCGCCAGCCCGGGCGTCGGGGCTGCCGGAGGTGATCGCGGCGCTGCGGCCCTCGGTGCTGCCGGTGGGCACCTTCGGCGCCACCGACAACCCGCGCTTCGGCTTCCGCGGCACCGGCTTCGTCGTGGGCGACGGCACGCTGGTGGCGACCAACCACCACGTGCTGCCCACGGGCGGCGAGGCCCCGGCGGGCCGCCGCCTGGTGGTGATGGCCGGCCGGCGCGCGCAGGGCCCGGGCAGCGAGGTGGGCGAGCTGCGCACGGCCACCGTCGTGGCCACCGAGCCGGCGCGCGACCTGGCGCTGCTGCGCATCGAGGGCCCGCCTCTGGCGCCGCTGACGCTGGCGGCCGACGGCGCGGCGCGCGAAGGCCAGTCGATCGCGCTGATGGGCTACCCGATCGCCGGCGCGCTGGGCTTCGCGCCCGTCACGCACGCGGGGATCGTGGCCTCGATCACCACCGTGGCGCTGCCCGCGCCGACAGCCGCGCAGCTGGACCCGCGTGCGATCGCGCGGCTGCGCGAGGGCAACTTCGAGGTGCTGCAGCTCGACGCCATCGCCTACCCGGGCAACAGCGGCGGGCCGCTGTTCGATGCCGCGACCGGCCAGGTGCTGGGCGTGGTGAACATGGTGCTGGTGAAGGGCAGCCGCGAGAGCGCGATCGCCAGCCCGACCGGCATCAGCTACGCGATCCCGGTGCGCTACCTGCGGGCGCTGCTCGAGGAGCACGCCGCCGGCGCGGACGGCCGCTCGGCACGGCCCGCGCCGCCCACGCCCGAGCAGCGCCGCTGAGGAGCGTCGCCGGGCCACGCCGCCGGGGGCGCCCGGCGGGTGCGCCGGAACGCCCCGCGGGCCCTCGCGCCCTCACACGCGGTAGTAGCCGCGGTACCAGTCGACGAAGCGGCCGATGCCGGTGCGGATGTCGGTGGCCGGGGCGAAGCCGACCCAGTCGCGCAGCGCGTCGACGTCGGCGTAGGTGGCGGGCACGTCGCCGTCCTGCAGCGGCAGCAGCAGCTTGTCGGCCTTGCGGCCGAGCGCGTCCTCGATGCAGCCGATGAACTCCAGCAGCGGCACCGGGTCGTGGTTGCCGATGTTGAACACGCGGTAGGGCGCGCTGCTGGTGGCGGGGTCGGGGCGGTCGGCGCGGAAGGCCGGGTCGGGGGCGGCGGTCTTGTCGAGCACGCGCACCACGCCCTCGACGATGTCATCGACGTAGGTGAAGTCGCGCTGCATGCGGCCGTGGTTGAAGACCTCGATCGGCCGGCCCTCCAGGATCGCCTTCGTGAACAGGAACAGCGCCATGTCGGGCCGGCCCCAGGGCCCGTAGACGGTGAAGAAGCGCAGCCCGGTGGTCGGCAGCCCGTACAGGTGGCTGTAGGTGTGGGCCATCAGCTCGTTGGCCTTCTTGGTGGCCGCATACATGCTGACCGGATGGTCGACGCTGTCGTGCTCGGAGAACGGCATCTTCGTGTTGCCGCCGTAGACGCTGGAGCTCGAGGCGTACACGAGGTGCTGCACGCGGTGGTGGCGGCAGCCCTCGAGCACGTTCATGAAGCCGACCAGGTTGGCCTCGACGTAGGCGTGCGGGTTCTTCAGCGAGTAGCGCACGCCGGCCTGCGCGGCCAGGTGGATCACGCGGTCGAAGCCCTCGGCGGCGAACAGGCGCGCCATGCCCTCGCGGTCGGCCACATCCAGCCGCACGAAACGGAAGCCGGCCTGCGGCAGCAGGCGCGCGAGCCGGTCCTCCTTCAGGCGGACGTCGTAGTAGTCGTTCAGGTTGTCCAGGCCGACCACCTCGTCGCCGCGCGCGAGCAGCCGGTGCGCCGTCGTGCTGCCGATGAAGCCGGCGGCGCCGGTGAGAAGCACTTTCATGGGCGCGGATTGTCCCATCGGCGCGCCGGGGGCCGGCTCACCGGGTCCAGGGCGGCTGCCCGGGCGCCGCGGCATCCGCCACGTCGAGCGCAGCCCGCACGAGCTCCGGCGCGACCCGGCCCTGGCGCGCCAGCGCGTCGAGCGCGGCCAGCACCACGTGCTCGCGGTCGACCTCGAAGAAGCGCCGCACGTCGGCGCGCGTGCCGCTGCGGCCGAAGCCGTCGGTGCCCAGCGTGACGAAGGGGGCGCCGACGTACTCGGCCACCAGCTGCGGCACGGCACGCACGTAGTCGGTGGCTGCCACCACCGGCAGCGCGCCGCCCAGGCAGCGCTCGACGCGGCTCGCGGCGCGCGCGGCCGGCTGCTGCAGCCGGTTGGCGCGCTGCACCTCGCGCGCCTCGCGGGCGAGCTCGGTGAAGCTGGTCGCGCTCCAGACCTCGGCCTCGATGCCGTGGCGCTCGCGCAGCAGCGCGGCGGCGGCGATCACCTCGCGCAGGATCGATCCGCTGCCCACCAGGCGCAGCTGCGGCTCGCGGCACGCCGGCACCAGCGGCCCGGGCAGCCGGTACAGGCCGGCGACGATGTCCTCCGCGCCCACGCCGGCGGGCAGCGCCGGCTGGGCGAAGTTCTCGTTCATCACCGTGAGGTAGTAGAACTCGTCGGCCTGCTCGTGGACGAGGCGGCGCACGCCGTGGGCCACGATGGCCGCGAGCTCGTAGCCGAAGGCCGGGTCGTAGGCGCGGCAGTTCGGGATCGTGCTCGCGGCCAGGTGGCTGGTGCCGTCCTGGTGCTGCAGGCCCTCGCCGCTGAGCGTGGTGCGGCCGGCGGTGGCGCCGACCAGGAAGCCGCGCGCGCGGCTGTCGGCGGCGCAGAAGATCAGGTCGCCCACGCGCTGGAAGCCGAAGCAGGAGTAGAAGATGTAGAAGGGCAGCATCGGCACGCCGTGCGTGCTGTAGCTTGTGGCCGCGGCGATCCAGCTGCCCATCGCGCCGGCCTCGCTGATGCCCTCCTCCAGGATCTGGCCGGTGCGGCTCTCCTTGTAGAACAGCAGCTCGTCCCTGTCCTCGGGCTCGTAGAGCTGGCCCTGGGCGGCGTAGATCGCGACCTCGCGGAACAGGCTCTGCATGCCGAAGGTGCGCGCCTCGTCGGCGACGATGGGCACGACGTGCCGGCCGAGCGCCTTGTCGCGCAGCAGCGCGGTGAGCTGCTGCACGAAGACCATCGTCGTGCTCTGCTCGCGCCCGGCCTGGCGCTCGACCAGCCGTGCGGTGTCGGCCGCCTCGGGCGCGGGCAGCCGCGGCGCGGCCGCGCTGCGTGCCGGCACGTAGCCGCCCAGCGCGCGACGGCGCGCGTGCAGGTAGCGCAGCTCGGGGCTGTCGGCGTCGGGCAGGTGGAACTCCAGCGCGCGCACCTGCTCGTCCTTCAGCGGCAGCGCGAAGCGGTCGCGGAAGGCGAGCAGCGCCTCGTCGTCGAGCTTCTTCTGCTGGTGCGAGCCCATCTTGCCCTGGCCCCAGTGGCCCATGCCGTAGCCCTTCTTGGTCTGGGCCAGGATCACGGTGGGGCGGCCGCGGGTCGTCACCGCGGCGCGGTAGGCGGCGTAGATCTTGAGCGGGTCGTGGCCGCCGCGCTTCAGGCGGTCGATGTCGTCGTCGGACAGGTGCGCGACCAGGCGCTGCAGCTCCGGGTACTTGTTGAAGAAGTGCTCGCGGTTGAAGCGGCCGTCGGTGGCGGCGTACTTCTGGAACTCGCCGTCCACGGTCTCGTGCAGGCGGCGCAGCAGCACGCCGTCGGTGTCGGCGGCGAACAGCGGGTCCCAGTCCGAGCCCCACAGCAGTTTGACCACGTTCCAGCCGGCCCCGGCGAACAGGCCCTCGAGCTCCTGCACGATCGAGCCGTTGCCGCGCACCGGCCCGTCGAGGCGCTGCAGGTTGCAGTTGACGACGAAGACCAGGTTGTCCAGGCCCTCGCGCGCGGCCAGCGACAGGCCGGCCAGCGACTCGGGCTCGTCCATCTCGCCGTCGCCGACGAAGGCCCAGACGCGGCGCTCGCGCGCCGACGCGGCGTCGAGCAGGTCGCGGTCGGCCATGTAGCGCAGGAAGCGCGCCTGGTAGATGGCCGTCAGCGGGCCGAGGCCCATCGAGCCGGTGGGGAACTGCCAGAAGTCGGGCATCAGCCACGGGTGGCAGTAGGAGCTGAGGCCCGCGCCGGCAACGGTGCCGGTCTCCTGGCGGAAGTTCAGCAGCCGTTCGCGCGGCAGGCGTCCCTCGAGGAAGGCGCGCGCATACACGCCCGGCGAGGCGTGGGGCTGGAAGAACACGAGGTCGCCCGCCTGCCCGGCGCGGAAGAAGTGGTTGAAGCCGACCTCGAACAGGTCGGCGATCGACGCGTAGGTGGCGATGTGGCCGCCGAGCTCGGCCGAGTGCTGGTTGCTGCGCACCACCATCGCCAGCGCGTTCCAGCGCACGATGGCCGAGATCCGGGCCTCCAGCACCAGGTCGCCGGGGTACGGCGGCTGGCGGTCGAGCGTCACGGTGTTGACGTAGGGCGTGTTCAGCACCGGCGGCAGCGGCACCTGCTGAGCGCGCGCCGCGTCGAGCAGCCGCCGCAGCAGGTAGGTGCCGCGCTCGCGGCCCTCGCGCGCCACCAGCGACTGGAAAGCCTCCAGCCACTCGCGGGTCTCCTGCGGGTCGGCGTCGGGCGGGATCACGCGCCACAGCGCCTGCAGCTGCAGCGGGTCGGGGTTCGGGGACATGGTCAGAGCTCCAGCGTGAGCACGCCGCCGCGGGCGCGCGAGCAGCACAGCGCGATCTCGTGCCCGCGCTGCACGGGCGAGAGGCAGAAGTCGCGGTGCTCGGGTGTCGCCTGGCCGGGCGCCGCGCGCCAGCGCACGACGCAGGTGCCGCACACGCCCTGCTCGCACGACACCGCGATGTCGATGCCCACCTCGTGCAGCGCCTGCACCGCGGTCTGGTCGGCCGCCACCGGCACGCGCGCCTCGCTGCGCGCCAGGTGCAGCACGAAGGGTTCGTCGCCGGCGGCGCCGGCGGCAGTCTCGGGCGGGGCGAAGTACTCGAGGTGCAGCGCGTCGTCGGGCCGGCCGGCGGCGCGCGCGTGCCCGAGCGCCGCCCGCATGAAGCCGGCCGGGCCGCACAGGTACAGCTGCGTGCCGGGGGCGGCGGAGGCGATCAGCGCGGCGAGGTCGATCTTCTGCGGCGCCGCCGCGTCGTCGAAGTGCAGCCGCACCGCGGCACCGAGCCGGGCCAGCGCGTCGCCGAACGCCAGGTGCGCGCGGCTGCGTGCGAACACCGCGAGCGTGAACGCGCGCCCCTCGCGCGCCAGCTGCTCCGCCATCGCCAGCAGCGGCGTCAGGCCGATGCCGCCGGCCAGCAGCAATGCCGGCGCCGGCCCGTCGTGCAGCGGGAAGGCGTTGCGCGGGCTGCCGATGGCGAGCAGGTCGCCCTCGGCCACCAGGGCGTGCAGCGCGGCGCTGCCGCCACGGCTGGCAGGCTCGCGCTTGACGCCGATACGATAGCGCCGCGGCGGCCCGTCCGGAGGCGGCGCCTCGGCCAGCGAGTAGGTGCGCACGAAGCCGCCGGGCGTGTGCACGTCGACGTGGGCGCCGGGCGTGTAGCCGGGCAGCGGCAGGCCGCGCGGGTGCACGAGGTCGAGCACGCGCACGTCGGGCGTGGCCTGCTCGACGCGCGCCACGCGCAGCGTCAGCGTGCGGGCGGGTGCCGCAGCGGGGGTCATCTCAGCGCCGCCTCGGGGGGCACCGGCGAAGCGGGCGTCGGGACGTCACGTCAGCGCGGGCCCGGGATGAAGGCCGTGCCCTCGACCTCGATGCGCACCTGGCGGCTGGGCAGCATGCCGCTCACCTCGACCACCGTGCTCACCGGCGGCTCGCCGGGATAGAACAGGCGCCGCACGCGGGCGTACAGCGGGTAGTCGCGCAGGTCGGTGAAGTACTGCACCAGCTTGAACACGTCGGCCATGCTCCCGCCGTGCTGCTCGGCCAGCTGCCGGATGCGGTCGAGCACGACCCAGCTCTGCACCAGCGCCGGGGCCTGGAAGACGTCGATCGACATCTCGCCGGTCTCGCCGAGCTGCGAGCTGACCGCGGCGGGCAGCTGGTCGAAGCGCTCGATCACGTCGCGCGTGACCGGGTCGACGGCGATCACGCCGGAGAAGTAGACGAAGTCGCCGATGCGCCTGGCGGCGGCGTAGCGCGCCAGCGGCTGTCCTGAAGTGCTCACCCCGTCCTCCTCATGCGGTGCGCGCCATCGCCGGCGTCCAGCCGCGCGTCTTGCCCGGGTTCATCAGGCCGAGCGGGTCGGCCTCGCGCTTGAACTCGATCTGCGCCTGGTCGATGGTCTTCATGCCGCCGTCCTCGATCGTGACGACGTGCGGGTTGAAGATCGTGCAGCCGTCGCGCTCGATGCTGTCGATCAGCTCGTACTGGCGCGCGGCGCCGCCCCAGCGCACCAGCAGCAGGCCGAAGGTGGCCGGCTGCCCGTACATCTGCGCGAACTCCTGGTGCTGCAGCACCTCGTCGCCGAAGCGCCCGAGCTGGCGCAGCACGACCGCCGGGTCGAAGGGCTGCGGGTAGGCCACCTGCAGGTAGGTCCACCGCCGCCCGGGGTCGCGCTCGGCCTTCAGCGCCTGCAGCGTGGTGTGGTTGTAGGCGCAGTCGCTGGCCGGCGGTAGGCCGGCGGCATCGAGCTCGGGCTCGGTCATCGCCAGCGCCAGCGTGCCGCCCTCGGCCTCGACGATGGCGCGGAAGGCGTCGAGGGCCGGCGGCGCCACCATCGCGAACAGCGCGTGGCGGTCGGCCGGGAAGCGGCCGCCCAGCATCGGGTAGAAGCGCGCGAAGCGGGCCTCGACGCAGCTCATCAGCGCGGCGTCCAGCGCCGGCCTGGCCGGCGGCCGGCCCGCGCCGCTCGCCTCGCCCGCCGCCGCGAGCACCTGCGCGTAGTGCGGGAACAGCGCGATGCAGTGCACCCAGTCGGCCGCCGGCCGCAGCGCCAGCGTGACCTCGGTGATGATGCCGTTGGTGCCGTAGGCGTGATGCACCTTCTGGATGTCCGCGCCTTCCAGCACGATCACGCGCGGCTCGGGCTCCACCGTCACGACGCGGCACGAGCGCAGGTTGTCGACGTCGCGCAGCACGCCGTGCGCGGTGGAGCCGATGCCGCCGAAGCCGCCGGCGATGAAGCCGGCCACGGTGGCCACGCGCCAGGTGCTGGGCCAGATGCGCAGGCTCTGGCCGGTCTCGCGCGCGGCCTGGTCGACGTCCCACAGCCGGGCGCCGCCCTGCACGCGGGCGAAGCCGTCGCCGATGTCGAGCACGCGCTGCATCTCGGTGGCGTCGAGCACCAGCCCGCCGGCCAGCGGCACGCACTGGCCGTAGTTGCCGGTGCCGCCGCCGCGCACCGTGAGCGGCGCACGGTGGCGCGCGGCCACGGCCGCGATGCGCAGCACCTCGGCCTCGGTGCTGGGCTTGACCACCAGGTCGGCCACGCAGCCGGCGAGCTCGGCCTCGAGGATGGGGCTGTACCAGTGGAAGTCGCGCGACAGCGCCTTGCGCTGGCGCGGCGCGGTGACCAGGTTCAGGCCCTGCAGCTCGCGCGCGACGGCCGCCCAGTCCACCAGCGGCGGCAGGCCATGGGCGGCCGGCCCGTGCGGCGGCGGCGTCGGGATCGGCGCCGCGCTCACGACCACGCCGGGTCGTTGGCCAGCCGCTCCAGCGGGTAGGCGTCGACCTCGCGCAGCAGCTCGACGAAGCGGTCGGACACGTGGTCGAGCACCGCGCGGCCCTTGTCGGCGGTGGCGCGGGTGGCGTCGCCGCAGGCACCGCGCGGGTTCAGGTCCTGCGTCTGCCAGCCGACCTTGCCGCGCGGCGAGATGCTGAGGTAGGCGTTGTCGCGCTCGAGCGTCTCCGTCAGGGAGCGGAAGTTCTCGCGGCGCTCGGCACGCACGTCCTGCGGCGCGAGCGCCATCATCAGCGAGGTCTCGACGTCGCCGCCATGGATGCCGTGGCGCAGCTCGTGCTCGTCGAACATGCCCGGCGGCAGCCCGAGCGCGTACCAGTTGCTCGCGATGACCAGGATGCCGTGCTTCTCGCGCAGGTCGCGGGCGACGATGTCCATCGCGTTCATCTGACCGCCGTGGCTGTTGAAGAAGACGAGCTTCTTCACGCCGCTGCGGGCGACGCTGGCGCCGAGGTCCATCCAGTACGCGATCAGCGTCGTGATCGACAGCGTCAGCGTGCCCGGGTAGCGCGAGTGCTCGTTGCTCTTGCCCACCGCCGCGGTGGGCAGGAACAGCACCGGCAGCGCGGCGTCGGGCCCGCGCTGCAGCTTGGGCACCGTGGCGCGCACGACGCCGTCGACGATCGCGGTGTCGGTCGACAGCGGCAGGTGCGGCCCGTGCTGCTCCGTCGCGGCCACCGGCAGCACCGCGATCAGGCGGTCGCGGTCCATCGCGGCGATCGACTCGGTGGTGTGGTCGGCCCAGTAGCGGCTGTGCAGGGGAGGCATCGGCAGGCTCGGCGTGGATCGGTCCGCCGCAGTCTACGCGGCGCGCGCGACCCTCGCCGGGCGGTGGTCGGCGCCGCGGGGCGCCGGACCTGCGCGCTGCCCCGGGGGGCGGCGCCGCGAGGCGCGGGAACATGCGGGCGGGGAGGCCCTGTCCCGCGCGCGCTGCTAGACGGCCATCAGCTAGAAGGCCACCAGTTCGACCGCCACGCCACGCGCCTGCAGGTGCGAGCGCACCCGCTCGGCGCTGCGGCGGTCGGGGAACGGCCAGCTGACGCCGCGGAAGTCGGCCCCGGAGGGCAGCACCTCGAAGCGCAGCGCGGCGTCGGGCGGCCCGAGCCGCTGGGCGACGTCGCGCATGGCCACGAGCACCTGCTCGGACTCGAACCGGGTGCGCGTGACGCGGGTGGACAGGGCCCAGACGGTGTCGGCCGCGGTCGGCGGCGCGGCGAGGCCGGCCGTCGCGGCGTCGGCGGCCGGCGCTGCCGCCGACGGTGCAGGTCCGGGCGTGGTGCCCTGGGCGCTGCCGGGCCCGGCAGCAGCGACGGCATCGGGGTCCTTGGCGCGCCGCTCGGCCAGTGCGCGTCGCGCCTCGGCGCCGGCGGCGCGGGCTGCGGCGCGGGAGCCCTCGTCGAGCACCGGCACGATGCGTGCGCCAGGCTTGCCGCCGGCCACGGCCGCGTCGGCCAGGTGCGGACGGATCGACGGCGCCGCGGAGGCCGGGCGCGCCGCGGCGCGGGCCGGATCGGGCGCCGGCACCGCAGCGACGGCCGGGCGCGGCGGCGCCTCGCGGGCCAGGGCGACGGGCCCGGGAGCGACCGCCGCCGGCGGCGCGGCGGGGACCGCTGCCGAGGTCGCGGCAACCGTCGCCATCAGAGTCGCCGGACCGGTGGCCGTGGCAGCGGCCGGCGGCGGCGGCGCGGTCGGCGGCGCGGTCGTCGATGCAACCGCCGACCGGGCGGCTGTCTCGGCGGACACGCTCGCGGCCGGCGCTTCCGCCGCTTGGGCCGCGACGGCAGTCGCGGGGACGGACGTGCCAACGGGTTCGGGCGCGACGGCGGGCGCAGGGTTGGCAGCGGCCACCGCCAAGGCAGCGGGCGCGGCCGCGGAAGCCGGGCGCGGCGCTGGCTGCACCTTGCCCGCCACCACGCCAGGCAATGGCGCCCGCGCAACATCCTCGGAGCCGTCGGGCAGGACCCGGGGCACCAGGGCTGCCGCGCCAAGCGTTGCGGTCAGCATCGCGGCGGCCGCGGCGCTGCGGCCCGGCGCCCAGACGCGGCTGCCGAGCACGGCTCGGCCGTCGGGCGCGACCAGCAGACGCCGCACCCTGTTTCCGGTCTTCAGGCGCGCCGTCTGCAGCCACAGCACGACGGTGGTGGTGCCGGTCAGGTCGCCGCCGGCACGGCCGGCGTCGATGACGACCTCGCGCACCCGCAGCGCGCCACCGGGCGGACGGCTGGCGCTGCCGTGCCGCAGCGCCCAGCGGGCCAGCCGGGCCGGGGACAAGCCGTCCACCAGGCGCTCGTCGAAGGCGCGGCGCCAGCCACGGCGGGCGGTCGCCGGCGTGTCGGCTCTGCCGCCCTCGGCGACCGAGGACTCGGCAGGTACGACGAAGGGCACGGCCACCAGGCCGATCGAGTCGACCTCGTGCGGAAGCAGGCGCGCCGCCAGCGGGTGCCTGTGCTGCCAGTCGAGCACGTGCTCGACGAGTTCCGCGCGCTGGTCCGGATCGAGCTGCGACGGCTGCACCGAGGGCTGCTGCGTGGCTCCCATAGTGCGCCGGATTGTTCCGGGCCCGCGTCCGGCCGGGCGTGCGAATTGCCGGGTGGAGCCGGACCTTTCCGCGGATTTGTCCCCATCGCCCCCAATTGCGGCGGGGGGGGGATGGGACCCGGGGCCGACCGGGGCCGCCGCGGGCGGGAGCGGGATCCCGCGGCCGGGGCCGGGCAGGCCCGCTCAGCGGCCGGCGTGCGCCGGCAGCACCCGGCCCTCGACGCTGCCCAACGCGATGCGCGCCGCGCCCGGCCCCTCGCACCAGGCCGACAACACCACGAGGTCGTCGTCCTCGAGGAAGGTGCGGGTCTCGCCGCCGGGCAGCGCCAGCGGCTCGCGCCCGCCGCGGGTGAGTTCCAGCAGGCAGCCGCCCTGGTCGCGCCCGGGCCCGGACAGCGTTCCCGTGCCCAGCAGGTCGCCGCGCTGGAGGTTGCAGCCGTTGCTGGTGTGGTGGGCGACCAGTTGGGCCGGGGTCCAGTACATGTCGAGCGCGCTGCTGTGCGAGATGCGCACCGGCGCGATGCCGGCGGCGCGCATGCGCGGCGTCTGCAGCCGGACCTCGAGGCGGATGTCGATCGAGCCGCGCGCGCGGTTGGATTCGCTGTCGAGGTAGGGCAGCGGCTGCGGCTCGTCGGCAGCGCGCACGAAGGGCCGCCGGAACGGCTCCAGCGCCTCCATCGTGACGATCCACGGCGAGATGCTGGTGGCGAAGCTCTTGGACAGGAAGGGGCCCAGCGGCTGGTACTCCCAGGTCTGGATGTCGCGCGCCGACCAGTCGTTGAGCGGCGTGACGCCGAACAGCGCGTCCTCGGCATGCTCGATGGGCACCGGGCGGCCGAGCTCGTTGGCCGCGCCGATCCACAGGCCGAGCTCGAGCTCGTGGTCGAGGCGGCGGCTCGGGCCGAACGTCGGCTCGGCCGCATCGCCGGCGCGCGACTGGCCGCAGGGCCGCCGGATGCCGCTGCCGTCGAGCACCACCGAAGAGGCCCGACCGTGATAGCCGATCGGCACCCAGCGGTAGTTGGGCAGCAGCGGCGCGTCGGGCCGCAGCAGCGAGCCCACCGTGCGCGCGTGGTGGATGCCGGCGTAGAAGTCGGTGTAGTCGCCGATGCGGCACGGCAGTGCGTACTCGACCGCGGAGCGCGGCAGCAGGCACGGCTCGAGGAACGGCGCCTGCTCGCTGCCCTCGGCCAGCGCGGCCGACAGCGCCGCCCGCATGGCCTTCCAGGCCGGCCGGCCGAGCGCCATGAAGCCGGCGAGGTCGCCCACGGCCAGCGGCTGCAGCAGCGGCTCGACGTCGTCGGGCCAGGGTACCTGGCCGGCGGCCGCGGCGAGGTCGAGCACCTGAGCACCGATCGCGACGCCGATCCGCCAGGGCTCGTCGCCGCCGCGCGGGCGCAGCCGCGCGTACGGCAGGTTCTGGATCGGGAAGTCGCAGCCGGCGTCGTTGGCTCCGGGCACCCAGCTCTTCAGCGCCGGGTCGTGGGTGGCATCGATGGGCACGGGGCGGTCCTCGGTTGGGGGCGGGGCGTCAGGGGCGGCGTGTCAGGGGCGGTCCGAAGGCACGAAGCCGTCGCGCAGGCCGGCCCAGCAGCCGGCGTAGGCGCGGTCGAGCGGCGCCTCGGCCAGCGCCCAGGCCGTGGGCTTGAAGCGCCAGCGGCTCTCGAACATGAAGGCGAGCGTGGCCTCGAGCTTGTGCGGCTTCAGCTCGACCGCGCTGGCCTTGTCGAAGGCCTCGGTGTCGGGCCCGTGCGGCACCATGCAGTCGTGCAGGCTCATGCCGCCGGGGCGGAAGCCCTCGGGCTTGGCGTCGTACTGGCCGTAGACCAGGCCCATGAACTCGCTCATCACGTTGCGGTGGTACCAGGGCGGCCGGAAGGTGTCCTCGGCCACCATCCAGCGCGGCGGGAAGACGACGAAGTCGCAGTTGGCCGTGCCCGGCGTGTCGCTCGGGCTGGTGAGCACGGTGAAGATGCTCGGGTCCGGGTGGTCGAAGCTGACGGTGCCGATGGCCATGAAGCGGCGCGTGTCGTACTTGCAAGGCACCAGGTTGCCATGCCAGCCCACGACGTCGAACGGCGTGGCCGGGTGCGTGGCGCGCCACAGCCGGCCGCCGAACTTGCGCACCACCTCCGTGGGGCCCGCCGGCTGTTCGAAGGCGGCCTGCGGGGCGATGAAGTCGCGCGGGTTGGCCAGGCCGTTGCTGCCGATCGGCCCGAGCTCGGGCAGGCGGAACGGGGCGCCGTAGTTCTCGGCCACGTAGATGCGCGTCGGCCCGGCGACGCCGACCTTGAACGCCATGCCGCGCGGCACGAGCGCGATCTCGCCCGGCTCGACCTCGAGCACGCCGAGCTCGGTGACGAGCACGATCGGGCCCTGCTGCGGCACGAGCAGCAGCTCGCCGTCGGCGTCGACGCACGCGCGGTCCATCGAGCGGTTGCACAGCACCAGGTGCGCGGCCATGCCGGTCTGCAGGTCGGCGTCGCCGTTGACGACGACGGTGCGCACGCCGTCGATGAAGTCGACCGGCTCCTGCGGCACCGGCGCCGGGTGCCAGCGCAGCGGGTCGGGCGGCATCGGCTCGCCGTCGGCCGCGCCGGTCTTCCAGTGCGGCTGCGCATAGGCCTCGAACGGGCCGGTGACGACGCTCGGCCGGCGCCGGTACATCCAGGTGCGCCGGTTGTCGTGGCGCGGCGCGGTGAAGGCGCTGCCCGACAGCAGCTCGGCGTACAGGCCGAGCGGCGCGCGCTGCGGGCTGTTGCGGCCCACCGGCAGCGCGCCGGTCACGGCCTCGCTCTGGAACTGGTTGCCGAACCCGGTGAGCAGGCCGGCCTCGCTGCGCACCTCAGCCATCCTGCGGCTCCATGGAGATGCCGGCGCGCGCCGCCGCGATCGCCTGGCGCAGCACGCCGAGGTCGCCCACGTGGTTGGCCAGCAGCAGCACGAGGCGCGCGTTCATCAGTTCGCTCGCCTCGTCGCCGAGGCCGCGGTGGGCCTCGATCAGCATCTCGTAGAACTCGTCGCCGGGCGCGTAGGCGTGACGGTAGCGCACGCCGGGCAGGCCGAGGTTGGGCTGGGTGTTGAGCTCGGACATGGCGGTGACCTGGGCTGCGGGGGGGTCGGACGGTCGGAAGGGAGATCGACGGCGGGGAGGGGTCGAGGCGGGGCGCGCTCGCGGGCAGCCGCTCAGGACTGGCCGGTCGCCCGGGCCAGCGCGGCCCGGGCGGCACCCGACTCCAGGCGACGCCAGCGCGCGGCGACGTGCTGGTCGGGGCGCATCAGGTAGGCGGTGCCGGGGCTGGCGTCGTAGCGGCGTGCCGCGAGGCCGCCCGGGTCGACCAGCAGCGTGCGCACCGGCACTGTCGCGCCGGCCAGCTCGTCGATCACCTCGCGCTCGGCCTCGGTCGGCAGGTCGCGGAACAGCATCAGCACGAAGCCGCTGCCGCCCTCGCCGAGGCGGTGCAGGCGCTCGAGCAGCCAGCCGCCGCCGTCGTCGGCCGGCCACGGCGCGTCCTCGGCCGGGGCGCCGGGCGCGGTCCAGCCGGCGAACTCGTCGCCGGCCCGGGTGCGGTCGGGCGTGGACAGCGGCGAGTCGACGTAGCTGGTGGGCACCGACAGCCGCCCCGAATTGACGAGGCCGCGCGCGAACGGGTGCTCCGCGGCCAGCGTCAGCACCGCGCGCCGGAAGTTGCGCGAGACGCGGCTCTTGGGCGTGATGAAGTCGGTGGCGCGCGTCGAGTTGAGGATGTTCTCGTCGGCCGCCTGCTCGCGCTCGCGCGCGTAGCTGTCGAGCAGCCGCTCCGGCGCCGCGCCCTGCATCACCAGCGCGAGCTTCCACATCAGGTTGTCGCTGTCCTGCAGCCCGCTGTTGGCGCCGCGGGCGCCGAACGGGCTGACCTGGTGCGCGGCGTCGCCGGTGAACAGCACCCGGCCGTGGCGGAAGGCCTTCATGCGCCGGCACTGGAAGGTGTAGACGCTGACCCACTCGAGCTCGAAGTCGACGTGGCCGTAGCCCTGCTGGTCGAGCAGCGCGCGGATGCGCGGGATCACGCGCTCGGGCTGCTTCTCGGCCTCGGCGTCCCGGGGGTCGGGGTTCCAGCCGAGCTGGAAGTCGATGCGCCAGACGTCGTCGGCCTCGCGGTGCAGCAGCACGCTGGTGCCGGCCTGCGTGCCTTGGCTGGCAGGCACGCCCGGGCCGCCATGGAACGGCGGGTCGAACCAGAACCATCGCTCGGTGCGGTCGACCGGGAACAGCTCGCCCTTCATCACCACGTCGGCGATCAGGAAGCGGTCCTGGAACACCTTGCCCTCGATGTCCAGGCCGAGCATGCGCCGGATCGGGCTGCGCGCGCCGTCGGCCACCACCAGCCAGTCGGCCTGCAGCGTGTAGCGGCCGTCGGGGGTCTCGACGTCGATCTCGGTCGCGCCGGCCTCGCCCTGGCCCGGCCGCACGCCGACGACGCGGTTCTTCCAGCGCAGCTCGACGCCGGGCAGTACGGCGGCGCGCTCGACCAGGAACTGCTCGAGCCAGTACTGCTGCAGGTTGACCATGCCCGGCCGGCGGTGACCGCTCTCGGGCAGCAGGTCGAAGCGGAACACCTCGCGCTCGTGGTGGAAGGTGCGGCCGACGTTCCAGGTCACGCCCTTGGCGACGACGCGGTCGCCGACGCCCAGGCGGTCGAGGACCTCGAGCGCGCGCTTGGCGTAGCACAGGCCGCGCGAACCGACGCTGACGGTGTCGTCCTCGTCAAGCAGCAGCACCGGCACCCCGCGCTGCGCCCCGTCGATGGCCGCGGCCAGGCCGACCGGGCCGGCACCGACGACGACCAGCGGCACGCGCCGCAACGGCGCCGCGCCGATCTCGGGCGGGCGCCGGTAGGCGTACTTGGGGTAGGTGTAGGTGGACAGCATCGGTGGCCTCCGGTGGGCCCGCGCGGTCGCGGGCCGGCGATCGAGGGGCGCTTGCGGCTCGCTTGCGGCTCCCGGGCGGCTCGCTGGCGACTCGCGGCCCGGCCCGTGCCCCGGGCTCAGCCCTCCAGCGCCTTCCACATCTCGACGTCGCGCTCGGCGGTCCAGATGCGCGGGTCGCGGTGCGAGGTGGCCTCGTCGTAGGCGCGCGTGACGTCGAAGGGCATGCAGTGGTCGAAGATGACCCAGTGGCCGTACCTGGGCCGCACGGCCGCCACGGTCTCGGCGTAGACCGTCCTCAGGTCCTTGCCGGCGGCGGCGCCCGCCTTCACGCTGGCGAACACGTCGCGGATGAAGTCGCGCGTGCCGGCCAGGCCCGCGGCCACCTGCTGCTCGGTCTGCAGCGCCGGGCCGCGGCCGGGCACCAGCTTGGCCGGCTTCAGCGCGGCCAGGTTGTCCAGCGTGGCGGGCCAGTCGGTGAAGTAGGCGTCGCCGGCGTAGGGCGTGGCGTCGTACTCGACCAGGTCGCCGCTGAACAGGATGCGCTCGGCCGGCAGCCAGACCACGGTGTCGCCCTTGGTGTGGCCGCGGCCGAGCTGCAGCAGCTGCACCTCGAGCTTGCCGAGCCGGATCGTCATGCGGCCGCTGAACGTGATCGTCGGCCAGGTCAGCCCCGGCGGCACGCTCTCGACGTTGCGGAACAGGCGTGGGAAGCGGCCGATCTCGCTCGCCTTGTCCTGCTCGCCGCGCTCGCGGATCAGGCCCAGCGTGTCCTCGCTGGCGATCACGTGCTCGGGCGCGTAGGCGCTGGCACCGAGCACGCGCACCGCGTGGTAGTGGCTCAGCACGACGTACTTGATCGGCTTGTCGGTGACCTCGCGGATGCGGCGGATCACGTCCTGCGCCATCACCGGCGTGGCCTGGGTGTCGATGACCATCACCGCGTCGTCGCCGATCACGACGCCAGTGTTGGGGTCGCCCTCGGCGGTGTAGGCGTAGGCGTGCTCGGACAGCTTGGTGAAGCTGACCTGCTTCTCGGCCAGGTCGGCCTGGCTGGCGAAGGCCTTGGACATCGGGCGGTTCTCCTGCGGGGACGGGGCGGGCGTTGCCCGGAGCAACCTCCATGATAGGGCACGGATTCGCTATTGTCGAATCGATTCGTTTTAGTCAAACTAACGCCATGGCCCGGGCAAGCGCGCAGCGCGGCATCCAGAGCATCGAGGTCGGCGGCGCGCTGCTGCGGGCGCTGGCCCACCACGGGCGCGCGCTGGCGCTGAAGGACCTGGCCGCCGAGGCCGGCATGACGCCCGCCAAGGCCCACCCCTACCTCGTCAGCTTCGGCAAGCTCGGACTGATCGAGCAGGACGCGGCCAGCGGCCGCTACGGCCTCGGCCCGCTGGCCGTGCAGCTGGGCCTGATCAGCCTGCAGCAGCTCGACCCGGTGGCGCTGGCCGACGCCGAACTCGAGGGCCTGGCCGCGGCCACGGGCCACACGGTGGGCATCGCCGTGTGGGGCAGCCGCGGCGCGACGATCGTGCGGCTGGCGCGGCCGCCGGGCGCGGTCTATGTCTCGATGCGGCTGGGCACCGTGATGAGCCTGCGCGGCACGGCCTCCGGGCTGCTGTTCGCGGCCCACCTGCCGCGCGCGCAGGTGCATGCGGTGCTGAAGGCCGAGGCGGCCGGCGGCACCGGCCCGGCCCGCCTCGACGCCGCGCTCGGCGCCGCGCTCGCCCGGGTGCGCAGCGAGGGCATGGCGCGCGCGCAGGACCTGTCGCTGCCCGGCATCAGCGCGGTCGCGCTGCCCGTCTTCGACGGCCGCGGCACGCTGGCGCTGTCGCTGACGGCGATCGGGCCGAGCGCGAGCTTCGACGCCCGCGGCGACGGCCCGGTGGCCGCGGCGCTGCGGCGCGCGGCCGGCGCGCTGTCGCAGCGGCTCGGACACCGCGCAGCGGCCTGAGGGCCGTCGGCGCGGCGGCCGCGCGGCGCGCCGGCCCGCCGGACTCAGCGGCGCGAGCGCTCGACGCCGATCTTGGTGACGAGGATCGTCGCCGCCAGCGCCAGCGTCACCGCGTTGGCGATGATGATGGGCCACTGGCCGAGCGCGATGCCGTAGGCCAGCCACAGCGCCACGCCGGCCGTGAAGGCGGCGTACATCGCCAGCGAGATGCCGCTCACGTCGCGCGTGCGCAGCGTGTGCACCGCCTGCGGCAGGAACGAACCCGTGGTCAGCGTGGCAGCGGCGTAGCCGAGGAATTCCTGCAGCGTCATGGGGGGTTGCCGGCGCGGGCCGGTCGTTCGGCCGTGGCGAGCGTGCCCGCGACCGTGGCCTGCACCAGGGCCTCGATCGCCGGCCGCGCGGCGTTGGCGTTGGAGTGGTTGATCAGCGCGACCAGCACCAGGCGGCGGCCGGCGGAAGGGCCCTGCTGCGGCAGCACGTAGCCGGCGACGCCGGCCACGTCGCGCAAGGACCCGGTCTTCAGGTGCGCGCGGCCGCTGCCGGCGCGCATGCGGCGCAGCGTGCCGTCGCTGCCGCTCACCGGCAGCGACGCGGCAAGCTCGGGCATCACCGGGCCCGCGAACATCGCCGCCAGCAGCTGCGCCAGCAGCCGCGCGCTCAGCCGGTTGTCGCGCGACAGGCCCGAGCCGTTGTGCACCACGACCTCGGGCCCGGGCTCCGCGCCCAGCCGCTCGCCGAGCCAGCGCCGCAGCTGCTCGCGCGCGGCCTCGGGCGTGGCCGGCACGCCGGGGCGCGCCTGCGCGGCCAGCGTCAGGAACAGCTGCTCGGCCATCACGTTGTTGCTGAACTTGTTGATGTCGCGCACCACCTCGGCCAGCGGCGGCGAACGGTGCTCGAAGCTCGGCGGCGCATCCGGCGCGCGGCCCTCGCGCACGCGGCCGGTGAGCGTGCCGCCCATCTCGCGCCACAGCCCCTCGAGCAGCCGCGCGTCGTAGCTGGCCGGGTGCGCGTCGGCCACCGGCCAGGTGTTCTCGCCGCAGGCCGCTGCATACGTGCCGGCGAAGCGGGTGCGCGTGCCCGCGCCGGCGCCGCTGCCTTCGGCCGCGAAGCCCGGCTGCAGCGCGCCGCGCCAGTCGCCGCAGGCGGTGCCCGCGGGCGCCAGCGGCACCGTGCGGTCCACCGGCGAGCGCGCCAGCGGCGGCTCCACGACGACGCGCGCGACGCCGGCCGCCGGGTCGGGCACGAAGCCGTACAGCACCGAGCGGTAGTTGAGCAGCAGCGCGCCGGGCCGCGCGTTGTAGGGACGCAGCGCCTCGCCGTCGAAGTCGCCGGGCGGCGTCTCGGGCACGGCGAAGGCGCTGCCGTCGAGCACGATGCCGCCGCGGATCTCGCGCACGCCGAGCTGCTGCACGCGGCGCAGCAGCAGCCACAGCCGCTCGAGCACGAGCCGCGGGTCGCCGCTGCCGCGGATGTGCAGCGAGCCGTCGAGCACGCCGTCGCGCACCGGGCCGGCCAGCCACACCGGCGTGCTCCAGGTGAAGGCCGGTCCAAGCCGCTCGAGCGCGGCGCCGGTGGTCAGCAGCTTCTGCAGCGAGGCCGGGTTCATCGGCTGCTCGGCGTTGAGCGCGTACAGCGGCCGCCCGCTGGCGGCGTCGAGCACCGCCACCGCAACGGCCGACTGCGGCACGCCCGCACGCTCGAGCGCGGCGCGCACGTCGGCCGGCAACGCGGCGCCAGCGGCCGGCCGCGGCAGCGCGACCAGGACCGCGCACGCGGTCGGCGCGGCCAGCGCAGCCAGCGCCCGGAGCAACCCGGTTGCCCCCGGCAAGCGCGACGCAGGACTCGCGCGCGCGGCACGCCCGGCCGCGGCGCTCGCGGCATGCAGCGCCGCGGTCGGGGCTGCGAACGGAACGGGCAGCCGGCGCATCGGGGCGCGATGATCGCACGGCTACACTGCCCGGCACGCCGGCTCGAGGCGCAGGCGACGGCGGGTCCGTCCCGCATGGCCTCGCGGCGCGACCGTCCGGCGCCCCGGCACGGCCGCCGACGCCGGCTGCACACGAACGCAGTCATGGTGCGCCTGCTCGCCTTCGACACCTCCACCGAGACGATGGTGGCGGCCGCCCTCGGCCCGCGCGGCCGCAGCGGCGCCGCCGCGCCGGGCGGGCCGGCGGCCTCGTCCGGGCTGTTGCCGCTGCTGGAGTCGCAGCTCGAGGCGGCGGGCCTTGCCTACGCCGATCTGGATTCCATCGCCTTCGGTCGCGGCCCGGGCGCCTTCACCGGGCTGCGCACGAGCTGCGCCGTGGCCCAGGGGCTCGGATTCGGGCTCGGGCGCCCGCTGCTGGCGCTGGACAGCCTGCTGCTCGTGGCCGAGGACGCGCGCGCGGCCTGCGGCCTGGGCGCCGGCGAGGTGGTGGCGGTTGCGATGGACGCGCGCATGGACGAGGTCTACGCCGCGCGCTATGCCTGGCAGCCCCCGCGCTGGGTGGTGCTGGATGCGCCGGCGCTGTACACCCTGGCGGCGCTGCAGGCGGCCTGGGGCACGCAGCCGGCGACGCTGCGCGCCGGCAACGCGACGGCCGCGTTCGGCGCGCGGCTGGCGTGCCCGCCCGGCGCCCGCGACGCCGGCCCCGAGCACGACCGCGCCGCCGCACTGCTGCGCCTAGCCGAGGCCGGCTGGACGGCTGGCGACGCGGTCGACCCGGCCCAGGCGCTGCCGCTGTACCTGCGCGACAAGGTCGCGCTCACCACCGACGAGCGCGCGGCCGCTCGCGCCGCCACCGCCATGGGCGCCGTGGACGCGCCGGGCGCCTCGGCCCCCACGGGCGCTGCAACCCCACCATGAGCGCGCTGCCCGAGCCGCAGCTGCGGCTGCGCCCGATGACGCTGTCGGACCTCGACGCCGTGGCGGCCATCGAGGCGCAGGCCTACGCCTTCCCCTGGAGCCGCGGCAACTTCGTCGACTCCCTGGCCGCAGGCTACTGGTGCACGCTGCTGGAGGCCGACGGCGAGGCGCTCGGCTACACCATCGCGCAACCGGGCGTCGACGAGCTGCACCTGCTCAATGTCACGGTCGCACCGTCGCAGCAGGGCCGCGGCCGCGGCTCGCGGCTGCTCGGCGCGCTGGAGGCCGCTGCAAGCGCGCACGACCTGGAGGGCGTGTGGCTCGAGGTGCGGCAGAGCAACCTGCGCGCGCAGTCGCTGTACCGGCGCCGCGGCTACCGGGAAGCCGGCCGCCGGCGCCGCTACTACCCCGCCCCCGGCGGGCGCGAGGACGCGATCCTGATGACGCTGGCGCTGCCGGGCGCGCGACGCGGGACGGGCGATGACCTGGACTGAGCGCCAGCGCGCGATGCTGCGCGCGATCGGGCTGCGGGTGGACTGGCGCGGCGGACCCGGCGCGGCGCCGGTGGGCGCACCCGGCGCAGCGCCGGTAGGCGCACCCGGCACGGCTTCCGCCGGGGCAGGTGCAGCCGCATCCGGTGCCGCGAGGGTTGCGGCGACGGGTGCAAGGTCCGTGGCCGCATCTGCGGCCACGGCGCCCACGACGCCCACGACGCAGTCTGCGCCCCCGGCGCCATCGACGCCCCCTGCCCCGCTCTCCAGCACGGCCATCGTGTCGTCGGCCCCCGCCGGCAGCGGCGCACTGTCGCGCCTGGGCTGGGACGAACTGCGCGCGGCGGTGGCCGACTGCCGCGCCTGCGGGCTGTGCGAGAGCCGCACGCAGACCGTGTTCGGCGTCGGTCACCTGCGTGCCCACTGGATGATCGTCGGCGAGGCCCCCGGGGCACAGGAGGACGCGCAGGGCGAGCCCTTCGTGGGCGCTGCCGGCCAGCTGCTCGACGCGATGCTGCGCGCACTGGCCCTCACGCGCGAGGCCGACGGCGACCCGGCGCGCCGCGCCTACATCGCCAACACGCTGAAGTGCAGGCCGCCGGGGAACCGCAACCCGCAGGCCGACGAACTCGCGCAGTGCGAGCCCTTCCTGCTGCGGCAGATCGAGCTCGTGCAGCCGCGGCTGATCCTGGCGATGGGCCGCTTCGCCGTGCAGGCCCTGCTGCGCAGCAACGAGCCGATCGGCCGGCTTCGCGGCCGCGTGCACCGCTACCAGGGCGTGCCCCTGGTCGTGACTTACCACCCGGCCTACCTGCTGCGCAACCTGCCCGACAAGGCCAAGGCTTGGGAAGACCTGTGCCTCGCGGCCGACGTGGCGGAGTCCGGCGCTGCGCCGGGCGAGGAGTCCGCCCGGGCCGCAACGGGTGCGCCGGGTGCGTCGTCGGGCCCCGACGCGCAGCCCGTCCCATGACCACCGCGCGCGCCACCTGCGGCGCATTGGTGCTGTGGGTCATCCCCGCGGTCTACTTCGTCTTCATCACCGCCGAGTTCGGCGCGATGACGCACGCGGCGCTCGAGCTCACGGCGGCCGGCCGGCCCGCGCTCGAGGTGGGCGCGCTCGCGACCGCGCTGTGGGGCGGCATCCTGATGGCCAGCAGCAGCGCCCACCGGCTGGTGCAGCGCCTCGGGCACGCGCGCACCTTCGTTGCGGCCACCGCGCTGGCCACGGTGGCGCTGGCCTCGATGCCCTGGCACGCGCGCTACCCGGGCTGGCTCGCGGCCGCGTGGGCGATGGGGCTGGGCGGCGGCTGGGTCTGGGTGGCGGGCGAGGCCTGGCTGGCCGAGGCGGCCCCGCGCGAACGGCGCGGTTTCTATGTCGGCCTGTTCGAGACGATGGTGGGCCTGGGCCTGATGGCCGGCCCGGCGCTGGTGCCGCTGACGCGCTGGCTCGCGCTGCCCACGCTGGCGGTGGCGGCGGCGGTGATGGCGCTGGCGTGGATCGCGAGCCTGTGGCTGCTGCGCCAGCCGGCCCCGGGCGACGACGAGGACGCCGCGGCCGCGCCGGCGCCCGGTGCGGCGAGCGCGCGCGCGCTGGTGCTGCCCGTCATGGCGGTGGCCGCCACCAGCGGGCTGATGGAGAGCGGCGTCTCGGCGCTGCTGCCCTCGATCTCGATGCGGCTGGGCGCCAGCATCGAGGCGGCCGCCCTGCTCGGCACCGTCATAGGCGCCGGCAGCGCGCTGCTGCAGCCGCCGGCCGGCCTCCTGGCCGACCGCATCGGCACGCGCACCGTGCTGCTGGGTGCGTGGGCCGTGGTGCTGGTGGCCAACGCGCTGCTGCTCGCGCTGGCGGGCGACCCGGGCGCGGCCCTGTGGGGCGTCGGATTCGCGCTCGGCGGCGCCGGCGGCGCGGTCTACACCCTGCTCGTCATCGAGCTCGGACACCGCCTCGCCGGCGCGGCGCTGGTGCGCGCAGTGGCGGCACTGGTGACGAGCTACTCCGTGGGTACCGCGCTCGGGCCGGTGCTGGGCGGCTCGCTGTTCGACGGCTTCGGCCTGGCAGGCCTGGCCGCCGCGCTCGCCGCTGCCAGCGCGCTCGGCCTCGCGCTGACGCTGCGGCTGCTGCGGCCGCAGGACCCGGGGCCGCCACCGGGCGGTCGGTCAGGCGCTCAGCCGGGTGCTCAGCCGGGTGCTCAGCCGGGTGCTCAGCCGGGTGCTCAGCCGGGTGCTCAGCCGGGTGCTCAGCCGGGTGCTCAGCCGGGTGCTCAGCCGGGCGCTCAGCCGGGTGCTCAGCCTGGTTGGGGCCCGTCGTAGCCCTCGACGATGACCAGGTCGCTCACCGCCACGCCGTCGCGCAGCGCCTTCGCCTGTTGGTACGCCGGCGTGCGATAGCACTCGAGCGCCGCCTGGTAGCTGGGGAACTCGATCACCACGTTGCGGCCGCGGCCTGTTCCCTCGACCACCGCGTGCGCGCCGGCGCGCACCAGGAAGCGCGCGCCGAAGGCGGCGAGGGCCGGGCCGTTGGCGGCCACGTAGCGCTTGTACTGCTCGGGATCGGCGACGTCGACTCGCGCCACCCAGTAGCCCTTGGTCATCGGTGAACCTCCGTGCGGATGCGACAGGCTGCAGTGTCGCGCGCCCGGCGAGGCTCGGTTGCAGATGCCGCGGCGCCAGCCCGGGCCAGCCTGCAGCCGCGGGCCAGGATGCGCTCGACACTGCGCTGGGGCCGTTGCACCGCCGCTGGACCCTGCGCATCCTCTGCGACCTGCGCGAGGCCGGCACCGTCCTGAGCCGTCGCGCGTTGCAGGCCGCCTGCGGTGACCTGTCCGCGTCGGTGCTGGAGCAGCGCCTCACCGGGCTGCGCGAGGCGCCGCGGGTGGAGCACGACGGCGCGATCGGCTGCGCGCTGGCGCCGCAGGCGCCGCGCGCTGATGGTGGCGATCGCTGCGCTGCTGCGGTGGGCGCCGGACTGGGCGGCGGCGCGCGAGCGATCGTCGTTGCGCCTGACTCGGCCGAAGCGCGCCGTGCAGCCTAGCCGCCGAGCAGGCGCTCCAGGAACTCGATGTCGTCGTAGTTGTCGGTCTGGCTGACCGGCGCGTGCCGGATCACGGTCAGCCCGAGCGACGGGATCACGTACAGGCGCTGTCCGTAGGCGCCTGCGGCCATCACGAAGTCGCCCGGCACCTTCGGGCTTTCGATGATCGGCTTGATCTGCCGCGTGAACTGGCTCTTGTTGTTGGCGTCGATGGTGGCCGCGAGGCTGGCCGGGACGGGCTTCTTCAGCCACCAGTAGAAACCGTAGGCGGGGTGCGCCGGGTTACCGGCGAGGACCTGGTCGAAGAAGGTCTTCGAGAGCAAGGTCGGCCCGCTCCAGGTGCCGTCCAGCGTGCGACGGATGAATTCGCCGAACTTGGCCCAGTCGCGCGCGGTCACGTAGGCGCCGCCGGACAGCTGCGGGTGGCCGTCCGCGAAGTTGGTGCCCCACTTCAACGAGGTGATGCCCAGCGGCTGGAGCAAGCGGCGCTCGAAGTAGTCGACGACCTGCTCGCCGCCGAGCCGCCGCTCCAGGGCCAGGCCGAAGATGTTCGGGTCCCCGCTGTAGATGAAGGTGCTTCCGCCGGGATAGTCCACCGGCTGCGCAAGGTAGTCGAGCCAGCCGGACGCACCGTTGAGCTCCTTCAGTCCGCTCGTCATGGTGAGCAGGTGGCGGAAGGTGATCGCAGCCTTCGCGGCGTCGGTCTGCCACTCCACCAGCGCGCGCTGCGCGACGGGCTCGTCGAGGCCGAAGAGCCCCTCGGAGGCGGCGATCGCGCCGATCATCCCGGTGAAGCCCTTGGTCGCGCTGGCCAGCAGCTGGACGCGGTCGGCTGCGCCGCCATTGGCGTAGGCCTCGTCGATCACGGTGCCGTAGTGCATCACCAAGTGTGTCTGGCCGCCCGCCGAGAAGTTGTAGTCCCGCGCCGCCGCGAGCGCTGCCGCGCTGGGCGGCAGTGCCGCTTCGACGGCCACCACGACGGTGGCGGAGGCGCTCGCGGTGCCGGCAGCGTTGGTTGCGGTCAGCAGATAGGTCGTGGTCGCCGTGGGCGAGACGGACTTGCTCGCCTGCCCCGTGACGTCCCCGACGCCATTGCCGATGGACAGGGACGCCGCCCCGCTGACCGACCAGGACAGCGTGGTGGCCTGGCCGGCACCGATGCTGGCGGGCGCCGCCGCGAAGCTCGCGATCACGGGGGCAGCGACCGGGGCCGCCGGCGCGGCTGGGACACCCGGCGCGGGGATTGGATCGCCGCCGCCGCCACCGCCACCGCCACCGCAGCCTTGCAGCATCGACAGCGGGGAGCATGCGAGGGTTGCCAGCAAGGCCCGACGCCTGCACTGCATGGCTTCTGGCCCCCTCGGTGCTGAATCGTGCGCCGGCGTTTGCGACTGCCGGTGGGTCGGGTGCTGGGCGCAACGTGCGTCCCGGATGGGCATGGCGGACTCCTTTGCGTCGTGTGCGGGGCCTGGCCGGCGCGGCAGGCGCAGCGGCTCCCGGTCACGTCATCGCGAGTTTAAATGTGCATTAAGCACATTTATGCTTCACGATCTCTCTGGTGGCTGGCCAATCGACAACTCGTTCACGATCCGAGCGCGGTCCTGCCCTCGCCGATGCCCCAGCCCTGCCCCCCGCGCGCCTCGGTCACCCGGGCAGGAGGCGAAGCGGCGGCGCACACCGCGCCCGATCGGAGGCGCTGGGCCGGCCGCTGTCGGCCCGCTGCGGCCGAAGCGCTGGCCCAGCACCGCGGCGCCCGGGCGTGCAGCGGTCGGCTGCGAGATCCGGGTGTCGGTGGGATCGAGGAACTCGGGGCGCCACCGCACGGCCGCGACGCAGCCCGGGCCCTGCTGGCGGATGGCCACGACCATGCCGTCGTCCGGGCAGTGCGCCTCGGCCACGCAGCCGGGCGCCGTCTCGTGGCTGCCCTGGTGCTGCATGCTGTGGGCGACGCTGCGCCACACGCCGGCGTGCAGCGCCGCCAACCGCGTGGCGGGGACGATCTCGATCGGGTGGAACTGCTTCTGGTCGTGGCCGAGCCGCCGGTGGTCGATCGACTCCGGGTGCCGCGCCTCGATGTCCTGCTACGGCGAGCCGCCGTGGATCACGCCGAGCGGCTGCAGCGCGCGACAGACGCCGCACACCGGCTTGCCGGCGCGCGCGAAGGCGTCGATCGGCGCCGTCTCGCAGAAGTCGCGCACGCGGTCGCCGGCCCGCTCGGGCTGCAACGGGTGCTGGCCACAGGCCTCGGGCGCGACGTCGTTGCCGCCCTGCCGCACCAGGTGGTCGAGCGCGCCGGCATGGTCGTCGGGGTCTCGGTCGACGCAAAGCGCCGTGTTGTCCTGCATCACCGCAGGGATCATCACCGCCATCGCATGGCCCGACGGCACCCAGTGCACCACCGACTGCTTAAGGTAGTGCAGCGTCCTGGTGAACACTCCGGGCAGCTGCCCCTGCGAGCCGGGGCAGCCGATGCAGGCGCAAACGCCGATCAGCAGCGGACGTTCGCTCATGTGTGGGGCTGGGCGGGGCAGGGAGGGCGTTCCATCTATCCTCGCCGCCATGGCGTTGACGTGGCCCCTGGTGCTGGCAGTGCTCGCCGGCGCGCTCATGCATGCCGGCTGGAACGCGCTGGTGAAGTCCTCGACCGACAAGACGCTGGACACCGCGCTGCTGCACGCCATCGCCGCAGCGCTGACCTGGCCGCTGGCGTTGCTGCTCGGCCCGCCGCCGGCGCAGGCCTGGCCCTTCCTCGCCGCCTCGCTGACGCTGCACATCGGCTACTACTTCGCGCTCGCCGGCGCCTACCAGCATGGCGAACTGGGCCTGACCTACCCGATCATGCGCGGCCTGGCGCCGCTGCTGGTGGCGGCGGCCAGCGCCGCGGTGCTCGGCGAGACGCTGGGCCCGGGCGCCTGGGCCGGCGTGTTGGCGATCGCCTTCGGCGTCGCGCTGGTCGGGCTGTCGCGCCCAGCGGCGGCGCTGCAGCAGCACAAGGCAATGGCCTTCGCGCTCGCCAACGCCGCGATCATTGCCGCCTACACGCTGGTCGACGGCCGCGGCGTGCGCGAGAGCGGCGACGCGCTGCGCTACACGGTATGGCTGTTCGCCCTCGACGGCCTGCCCTACCCACTGCTGGTGCTGTGGCACCGGGGCGCGCAGGCCCGGCCGCAGATCGCCGCCTACGTGCGCGGGCGCTGGAAGCTGGCGCTGATCGGCGGCGCAGCCTCGCTCGGCTCGTACGCGATCGCCCTGTGGGCGATGACGCGCGCGCCGGTGGCCAGCGTCGCCGCGCTGCGCGAGACGTCGGTGCTCTTCGCCGCGCTGATTGGCACGCTATGGCTCGGCGAGCGCTTCGGCCTGCAGCGGGCGCTGGGCACGCTGGCTATCGTCGGCGGCGTGATCGCGCTGCGCCTGGGCTGAGGCGCGGGGCCCGGCGTTCAGCGTTCGGCGGCCAGTCAAGCCAACCATCGCGCGATCTGATCGCCGGTCAGGTTGCTTCCACAGAGCACAGTCGCGACACGCAGGCCTCTCCAGTGAGGGTGAGCCAGCATGGCGGCGACGCCGGCGGCGCCCGCAGGCTCAACCAGTTGGCCGGCATGCCGCCACACCAGTCGCATCGCGCGTTGGATCGCGTCATCTTCCACCAGAACGACATCGTCCAGCGTGCCTCGCATATCGTCCACCGCCTCGGAAACAGGCACCCGCACGGCGATGCCGTCAGCGATGGTTTGGACCGAAGCTCGCTCGACAACCTTGCCTGCGCGCCAAGAAGCAGCCATCGCATCCGCGCCAGAGGCAGCCACCGCAATCACCTGTACGTTCGGTGCATGAGCCTTGACCCACCGCCCAATGCCGGTTGCCAGGGCGCCATTGCCGAGCGGCATGAGCAGTACCTCAAATGACGCGCCACCACGAAGCAGTTCGAGTCCGATCGTGCCCGCACCTTCGCTAACCTCAGCCGCCGCCCCATCCTCCACGAATACAGCACCTGCTTCGTCGCACCAACGCTTGGCCTCGGCCTTCGCACTGTCGAAGTCCTCTCCAAACAAGCGAACCTCAGCCCCCACTTCGCGGATGCGTGCAAGCTTGAACTCGTTTGCATTCCTGGCAGCGTAGACAGTCAGCTTTCGCTGTAGTGCGCGGCAAGACCATGCCATCGCCTGCCCCCAGTTGCCAGCCGATGCGCAGACCAGCGGGCGCTTGGCGAGTCTCTCCAGGTTCTCCTGCATGAAGAAGTCGGCGCCTCTTCCCTTGAAGGATCTCAGAGGGTTGGCCGTCTCCACCTTCAGCACCGCGGAGTGAACACCAAGTCACCAAGTGCCCGACTCAAGGGTTCACAGTCGAACTGTGGCGAATCCCGAAAGACTGGGTCGATCCGCCCGTAGGCACGCTCGATCCTGGCCAGCGACAGTCGAAGGGCAGGCGATGGCTCAGGAGCGCCCGGGTGCGTTGATTCGAAGGTGCTGTGCATGGTTGGGTTGGCCCGTGGTCAAGTGACGTGGTCGCCCCCGCGGGTGTACGGATGCATTCCTCAGTCCGCGGAGCCCCGGACCCGCCACAGCAGCCTCTGCAGGCCCGGCCTGTGGCACCTGGTGCATCGTCGCCAGGCGCCAGCTTGCGCTCAAGTTCCTGCCGACAGCACAGACCGATACAGAAGGCCCAGGCGCGCTAGGCTAGCATCCGCTCCTGCGTACGACGAGCTTGCGTCGAGTACAAGCAAAGGAGAGACACACGTGTCACCCGAACAAATCGCGCTGGTGCAAAGCTCGTTCGTTCAAGTCAAGGCCATCTCCGACACGGCCGCCGCGCTGTTCTACAGCAAGCTGTTCGAGCTGGCCCCCGAGGTCAGGCCGATGTTCTCGCGTGACATCAAGGAGCAGGGCGCGCTGCTCATGGCAACCCTCGGTACAGCGGTGGCCTTGCTCAAGCGGCCTGCGCAGCTGAAGGAGGCTGTCGAGGCCCTGGGGCAGCGCCACGCCGGGTATGGCGTCACCGCGTCGCACTTCGAGCCGGTCGGCCAGGCTCTCATCTGGACGCTCGAGAAGGGGCTGGGCCCAAGCTTCACGCCCGAATTGCGCGCGGCGTGGGTCGCGTTGTACCAGTCGGTCACCGTCACCATGTTGAGCGGCATGGAAAAGGCGCGTCGGTCACCCCCGAACGATGGAGGCGCCGCGCAACGTCTGGCGGCGTCATCCGCCGCGCCCGCGGGCAGCGCGACCCGCACTCGCAAGCCCGTCTGGTGGAAGCGGCTCTGGCAAGCGCTCTTTCGTTGAGCGCAGCATGCGAGCGCCGCTGAAGCGGCGCTCGGCAGTCCATGAGCAGGCCCGGCGCTGCGACGCCTGGCCAGTGAGCACGCGCACGACCGCGACGCATGCACCGCGTGGAAGTCGCCTCATGCGTCGTGGCCGACACGCGCTCGAGCAGCTGCGCGCAGCCGATGCGCTTCGGCAAGCGGTGGGCAGTCGACCCCGCGCCCGGCGGCGTCTGCAGCCCCCGAGGCGGACTCCTCGTGCGCGGGCGGTCCCGGCGATTCCACCTGCGCCCGCAGCTCCGCGTTGGGCGCCAGCAAGCCGCGGAACCCGATGCGATTCAGGCGCGCCCTTGGAATTGTGGTCTGCGCCGCCAGCCGCTGCATGAACTCCAGCGGGCCCAGCATTGCAGGCCGCGCCCCCGCGGAGCTCCGGCCCCTCGGCTGACGCAAACAGTCCACAGGACTGTCTGCGCCCCGCCTCAGCACCAGATGCGTCGTGCCGTCGCGGCAAGGCGTCTCGAGCTTCAGCGCGACTTGCCCGGCGGCGTTGAGCCGCACCCTTTCGTCCGACAGCGCGGGGCCGGTGATGCAGCGTCACCACTGCTCCAGCCGCTTGCGGTCGTACGCTTCCACCCGCACCGCGGCACGCAGGCCGAACCCGTCGGTGCCGGCGCACAGCGGCCGGCGCGCTGCGCCCTCGCGCGGCATCGCACCCCGCACGGTCAGCACCTTCTGCCCGGCGCGCGGGCCGAAGGCGATGCGGCAAGGGACGGCCACCTCCTGCAGCGGCCGCAGCGTGCGCGCCTCCTCGCTGTCGGCATCCGGCTAGGCCAGGCAGGTCTGGCCCATCTCCTCGACCAGCACGCCCCGACGCGTGAGCATCTTCATGCGCCGGGCAATGATGGTGTGCAGCAAGTGCATCGAGCTCGGCGTCGGTCGGCGCACCCGCCTCGATGAAACCGGGCACGCCATCGGCGCCGCGGCGGTGCACGCCGTCCAGGCCCAGGCACTGCAGGTGGATGTTCAGGTCGGCGGCGGACCCGAAGCGCTGGATCTGCGTGACAGCGCCACCGTGGCCTTCTGACCTTCGTCAGCGACGAGCCCGCCAGCGGCGCAGCCAGGCTCGGTGGCCACGCGCTGCACCACCTGCAGCACCGGCGTGACCAGCTCGGCCTGTGCGGCAAGCCGCAGGCGCAGCGGGATCGGCAGCCGAAGTTGAAAACTCGCACCCACTGCCGCACCAGCACAGGCGGTATGGCGTGGTCGACGAGGTGCGCCGCAGTCTGCGACATGCGCCGCGCGCCGCAGAAGTCAAGCAACACAAGCTCGGCATGGTAGCGACGGGCCAGCGCGCGGCCCGCGCGCCGACGACCCGCGACCGCGCAGGGCGACGCGACGACCGGACGATCGGACCGGCACGCGCGTTCTCGAACCCTGCAGCCACAACGCCAGACAGGCACCACCACACGGGTCGGGCCGGCGCCATCAGTCGCTTGCACAGCAAACATAACAACAGTTATGATGTTGCTTATGGTGCAGGTTTCGCGCCGCGTTCACCCGTCACGCCCACCCGTCGCGCTGCTCCGCCGTACTCGTCCGCCGTTTCTCTCCGTCGTGCCCGCGCGTCGTGGCCTCCAATCGTGACGCCGTGCTTGTCCGCCCATCCTGATCGCCGCTCGCGTTCGCCCGTCGCATGCCGCAGCCACCACCCCTTCCGTCCGCAACTTCCGGTGCCGAGGCAGGTTTCATGACCCCGGATGTGCAGTTTTGTCAGCTCGGTGGGTTGCGCATCGCCTACACGTCGCGCGGCGACGGCGTGCGCGGCTGCCTGGTGCTGGTCCACGGCCTGGGCCAGCAGTTGACCGCATGGCCGGCCTCGCTCGTGCGTGCGCTGGTACAGGCTGGCCTGCGTGTGGTGTGCCTCGACAACCGCGACGTGGGCAAGTCCAGCCGGCTGACGGGCCGCCCGCGCATGGCGTGGATCTACCTGCGCCATCGGCTGGGGCTCGCCAGCCGCGCGCCCTACCTGCTGGACGACATGGCCGATGACCTGGGCGGCCTGCTCGAGCACCTGGGCGCGGGGCCGGTGCATCTGGTGGGCGTCTCGATGGGCGGCATGCTGTGCCAGATCGTCGCGGCCCGGCAGCCGGCGCGGGTGGCTTCGCTCACCTCGATCATGTCGTCCTCGGGCGACCACCGGTTGCCGCGGGCGCGGCCCGACGTGCTGCGCCATCTCCTCACGCCGCCGCGACGTCCAACGTTCGAGCAGGCGCTGGCCCACGGCGTGCGCGTCTGGGAGTTGATCGGCAGCCCAAGCCATCCGACGCCGCGCGCGGTGCTGGTCGAACGCGTCAAGCAGGACCTCGAGCGCGGCGCGCCCGATGCAGGCGGCACCGAGCGGCAGCTCGCCGCCGTGCTCGCGTCGGGCTCGCGCGTGCCGCTCCTGCGCCTGATCACCGCGCCCACGCTGGTCATCCATGGCGACGCGGATCCGCTTGTGCCACTGGCGGCGGGCCGGGACGTCCACGCGCACACGCCGGGTGCCCGGCTCGAGGTCATCGCGGGCATGGGCCACGACCTGCCCGAGCCGCTGGTGCCGCGCATCGCCGCGCTGATCGTCGAGCACGTCGAGCGCGCCCGCGCGGTGGCGCGGCCGGTGCCGCCCCCCCAACCCTCCGACCCAACCGTCATCACGCCACCGACGGCGGTCACTGGAGAACCCGCATGAAGATCCTGGCGCTCGGCGGCTGCGGCCTGATGGGGCAGCACTTTGTCGAAACCACGCAGAAGCTGGACGGCTGGACCACGCTGACCATCGCCGACCGCGATAACGCGGCGGCCACCCGCTACGCGCGCTCGCTCGACAACCCACGCATCGACGCGGCGCAGATCGACGCGACCGACCGCGCCGGGCTCACGGCGCTGCTGCAGGCCTACGACATCGTGGTGTCCACGATCGGCCCGTACTACCTGTTCGGCACCACGGTGCTGGAGTGCGCGATCGAGGCCGGCTGCCACTACGTGGACATCTGCGATGACCCCGAGCCCACCCTGGCAATGCTGGCCCTGCATCAGCGGGCGGCCGCCGCCGGGATCACCGCCCTGGTCGGCATGGGCGCGAGCCCCGGCATCTCCAACCTGCTGGCGGCCAAGGCGATCCAGACCGTCGGTCGTGCCGAGCGTGTGGTGACCACCTGGGGCAGCACCTCGAGCGCAAAGGAGAACGCGGATGCCGACGTGGACATGGGGGCCGCGGTCGATCATTGGTTCGAGCAGTTGACCGGCGAGATCCCGGTGCATGCCGACGGTCGCACCGTTCCGGCGCGACCCCTGAGCGAGGTGCGGCTCCAGGTTCCGGGCATCGGGCACCTGCGCGCCCACACCGTCGGGCATCCGGAGCCTTTGACGCTGCCGCGGGCCTTCCCCTTCATCCGCGACAGCGTGAACGTGATGGTCTTCTCGCGTCCGCTGATCCAGTTGCTGAAGGTGCTCCAGCGGCGGGTGGACTCGGGCCTGCACAGCGTGGCCGAGGCGGCAGCGCAGTTCCGCAAGCTCACCCGGAACACCGAGTCGGGCGACCTGACCTGGCGCGAGTCATCGGCGCTGGTCACGAGCACCATCCTGGAGGCGGTGTTCCCGACCGGCTACATCCCGTCCGAGATCTCGGCGCTGGCGGAGCTGCGCGACGGCAACCGGCGGCGTGTGTGCAGTGCCTGGCTCAATGGCGAAATTCCCGGCGGCATGGGAGCCAACACCTGCATTCCCACCGCGCTGGCCGTGCAGATGCTGGCTCAGGGTCTGATCGGCCGACACGGTGTCTTCTCGCCGGAGCAGGTGATCGAGCCGGACCGGTTCTTCCAGCGGCTGTCCCCTTTCGTTCAGCGCAAGAACCACGCGGCACCGGTCATCGTCATCCAGACGGCGGTGGCCTGATGGTCAATCCCCAGACCCATCGCTGCGCCGCCTGGCCGCCGCCCCATGTGGGCATCGGGGCCGAAACGCCACTCACGACCTGGAGGTGTTCCATGCGAAGCGACCAATCGATACTGGCCCGGACTCACCGGGCTGCACGCGGCGCGCTCGCCGTAGCGGCGCTGGCGGCGGCGCCGGTGCACGCCTCCGATCTGCAGGGCTTTGCCGGCTACTGGCGCACGCCCGACCGTTCGGTGATCGAGATCAAGCCCTGCCCGAACGCGGCCACGCTGTGCGGATACCTGGTGTTCACGCGCGAGCGAGGCACGGACGAACTGAACCCCGATCCGGCCTTGCGCAAGCGTTCACTGTGCGGCCTGCCCTTGCTTGAACTGGGGCGCTGGGATGACGGCGTCTGGCGCGGCGGCAACGTCTACGACCCGGAGAGCGGCAAGACCTACAAGGCGGCGCTGCGCAAGCGCGAAGGCAAGCTGCATCTGCGCGCCTACATCGGCACCGAGGTGTTCGGTGAGACCGAAACCTGGACCGCCGCCACCGACTTCAAGCCGGGGTGCACGGCATGACCGGCACCCATGCCAATCACACCGCGGGGTACGCCACGCGCCTCGCTCCGCTCGCCGCGCTGCTCGCCTGCATTGGCACGGCATTGCCGCCCGCCGTGCGCGCGGCTGACACCGGCCCGCGCGAGAGCGCGCTGCACGTCGGCGGCCGGGTCGACCTGACCAGCGACAACCGCGCGCGCGGCATCAGCACCAGCGCAAGCCGGCCGACGGCCAAACTGACCGCGGAACTGCTGCACAACGCGGGCCTGTTCGCCGAACTGGAGCTCACGCGCGTGAGCAAGGTGCAGTACCCCCGCGGGCGTGGCCTGGGATTGCAGGCGACCGCCGGCTACCGCTTCGGCGACGCGGAGACCTGGCGGTTCGAGATCGGCGCGCAGCACTCGCGCTTTCCGGGGGCGCGGCTGCCGGGGCTGTCGGGCTCGGACTTCACCCTGATCCGCGATCCGGACACGGGCCAGATCGTCGACATCCAGCCGGCCGCGCTCGACGTTTCGCCGACCACCAACGAGTTGTTCGCCGGCGCGAGCCGCGGCCCGCTGGAGGCCCGCTACTTCCACACCGTGTCGCGCACGTTCTTCGGCATCAACGGGGCCACCGTGTGCCCGTCGATTCCCGACCCGCTGAGGGCGCTGGCCTGCCTCGAGGCGGGGCCGCAGAACTCGCGCGGCAGTCAGTATCTCGAACTCAGCTACACGCACCGACTGTCGCGCTCCTCCGCGCTGGTCGCGCGCATCGGCCATCAACACGTCGCCGCCTGGCGCAGCTTCGACACATCGAGCTACGCGTTGGAGGCGCGCATCCGCTGGCGGACCGTCGAGGCTTCGGCCACGCTGACCGGCGCGCGCCCACGCGAGAAGGGCGTTTACGACGTGAAATTGGCGAACGGCAGCGTGCGGGATGCCGGCCGCACCGCGCTGGTCCTGACCGCAGGCTATTCGTTCTAGCCGCGAGCACCGAATGGCGCCTGGTCCTGAGGCCCAAGCCGCACCGGGCCCCGCGCGCACGGTGCCGCCCGCTGCCGCCACGCCCGAGCGCGCGCGCATGCAATACGCGCTTCAAGACCGGCTGAACGTGCCGGTGCGCGCGCACGTCTGGGCCTTTCGCGGCGTCCACCCGGCGCTGCTGCTGACCACCAGCTTCGTGATCTCGCAGATCATGAATGAGGTGCTGGTGTACGGGCTGTTCGTCGCCTACAACCGGCACGACCTGACGCGCACCGTGTTCGAGATCGTCTCGCCGCTGACGCTGTGGCTCCTGGTCGACACCGCGATCCAGATTGTCCTCACCCTGCTGGGGCGCGGTCACCGCATCGTGGCGCAGACGCAGGGCGGCGAACTGGTGGTCTTTCACCGCCGCGTGTTCTCGCACCAGCCCGACCGCATCGACTGCCGCCTGCCTGGCAGCCTCGCGCTGCGGCCCGAGCAGATGGGCTATGCGATCGACCGGATGGACACCGCCGTGGGCCGCTTCTACGTCTGGGGCCGCTGGCGCGATGTGCGCCTGCAGTTGGGCATGGCGGAGGCCGGGCAATGAATGCGCCGCGCCGCAACGGCGCGTTGCCGAGCGCGCGGCGCGGGCGGCGGCGCGCGAGCGCGCAGGCCCGTGCGGCCGAAGGCCGCCGCCCCTCAACGCGCTACCGGTGCCAGGTGGGTGTTGATGTGGCGTCGGACCAGCGCCTTCTGCTTTTGCGGCGGGTAGCGCCGGGCATCGATGATCCGGCCCAGGCCGATGCCGTCGGTCAACGCCATCAGAGCGTCGGCCTCGAACGGCACATCGATGTCCGCGCGCACGGTCCCCTGCCGTTGCAGAGCGCTCAGTTCGTGGAGCAGGCTCTTGCGCAGGAACGCAGAGCGCCGCGCGTGCTCGGCCGACAGCGCCGTGACGCCGAGCGACGGCTTGAGGAACGCGAGCCAGATGCGCCAGCCGACCTCGCTCTCCTCGTCCAGCGGCAGCAACGCGAACAGCATCCGCTCCAGCCGCGCCAGACCGGTGACGCCGGCCACCTGCGCCTGCACGTCCTGCACGATCCGGCTGATCAGATGATCCAGCGCGTGCAGCAGGATGTCGTCCTTCGAAGGGAAGTAGTGCACCACGGTGCCGGTGGTAGCGTGCAACTCGGTGGCGATCTCGCGCATCGTCACGTTCTCGAGCCCGACTCGCAGGATGCAGCTCCAAGCCGCTTCCAGCACCTCGACCCGCTTGCGCTCGTGTGCGGCAGCCAGTGTCTCGTCGGGTCGGCGTGCACGGGTGGGCGGCCGGCCCGTCACCGATCCGGCCCCTGGCGTGCGTGCTCTTCCGGCCATCTTGCTGCCCTCCTGTGCGTGGCGTCTCTGGGCCGCGATGCGTGTCGCGCTCGACCGCCCCGCCGCATCCGGCCGCCGTTGCCGCCGTCGTGGCCCTGCCGGTCGTCCACTCGCATCATAACGGTCATCATCTGGACGGACCTGCCGCGCCACCCGCCGCCCCTTGCCCCTGCGTCTCTACCCTACCCCGCGCGAACGCACGGCACACCCTCGACTCAACTCCGCCACCCACGCCCATGAACGATCGCCATGTCATCGACGCCCTGGCGGCGCACGCCATTCCGTACCTGGGTGTTCCGACCTTCCTGCGCCTGCCGGCTACCCGTCACCTGGCCGAAATCGACGTCGCGGTGGTGGGGCTCGCCTACGACCTGGGCGTGTCGAACCGCACCGGAGCGCGCTTCGGTCCTCGCGGAGTCCGCGAGCAGTCGCTGATGGTGGGGCAGTACGCCGAGGGCCTGTGGCCGTGGGAGTACGACGTGCGCGAGCGCCTGCGGCTGGCCGACTGGGGCGACGTGCCGTATCTGTGGGGCGAGCGAGACGAGTTCCTGGCCGCCTGCGCGCACCACCTGGAAGCCATCTGGGCGAGCGATACACGGGTGCTCGGCCTCGGCGGCGACCACTTCGTGTTCCTGCCGCTGATCCGCGCCGCCGCCCGGCGGCTGGGACCGCTGGCGGTGGTCCACTTTGACGCGCACGACGACTGCCTGGAGATGCCGGCGCTCAATCACGCGACGATGTTCCACCATGCCTGCGAGGAAGGGCTGATCGACCCGGGGCGCACCGTGCACGTCGGTATCCGCACGCCACCGGCGCGCAGCGCCCACCCATACCACTACATCGACGGCCGCAGGACCATGGCGCTGGACAGCACCGCCATCGCCAGCGAGGTGCGGCAGATCGTCGGCGACGGGCCGGTGTACGTCACCTTCGACATCGACTTCGTCGATCCCGCCTTCGCCCCTGGCACAGGCACCTGCTGCGTCGGCGGCGTCGGCAGCTTCAAGGCGCGCGAGATCGTTCGTGCGCTCCGGGGCCTGAACGTGGTCGCAGCCGACCTGGTAGAGGTCTCGCCGCCGCTGGACAGCAGCGCGATCACGCAGCTGCTCGGCGCGGCACTGGCCACCGACCTGCTGTACCTGATGGCCGAGGCACCGCGACCCTGGGGCGCGGCGTGATCGCGCCGCGCGATGCCCAGACGCAACGGCCGCGCGTCGCGACTTCCCCCGCACACGAGACACCGCACATGGGCCGCACAGCCGCCGCCACACCCAACGATCAACCCCTGGACGCCGAGATCATCATCGTCGGCACCGGCTTCGGCGGGCAATGCATCGCGATCAAGCTGCTCGAAGCCGGCTTCACCTCGGTGCTGCTGCTCGAACGCGGTCACAGCGTGGGCGGCACCTGGCGCGACAACGACTATCCGGGTGCGGCCTGCGACATCCCGTCGCACCTGTACTCGTTCTCCTTCGCGCCGAATCCGGACTGGTCGAGGATCTATCCGGCCCAGGGCGAGATCCTCGCCTATCTCAAGCACACCGCCACGCGCTTCGGCCTGATGCCGCGCATCCAGTTCGACACGCGGGTGCTGGAGGCCCGTTACGGCGAGCAGACGCAGGACTGGACCGTGCAGACCAACCACGGCGCGCGACGGGCGCGCCATCTGATCCTGGCCACCGGCGGTCTGTCCGAGCCGGTGCTGCCGCGACTGCCGGGGCTCGAGCGCTTTGGCGGCACCACGTTTCACTCGGCGCGCTGGGATCACGCCTACCCGTTGCAGGGCAAGCGGGTCGCGGTGA
This sequence comes from Rubrivivax sp., assembly GCA_020248915.1. GTDB lineage: Bacteria > Pseudomonadota > Gammaproteobacteria > Burkholderiales > Burkholderiaceae_C > Rubrivivax. The sequence continues at coordinate 77,224 of JADCGP010000039.1, forward strand.
TCGGCACGGGCGCCAGCGCGATCCAGTTCGTCCCGCGCATCGCCCCCGAAGTCGCCCTCCTGAAGGTGTTCCAGCGCACGCCGCCCTGGATCGTGCCGCGCCATGATCGGCCGTACTCGCCGCTGATGCGCGCGCTGTTTCGCTCGGTGCCGGGAGCGATGCGGCTGAACCGCTGGCGCACCCACTGGCAGAACGAACTCACCGCGCTCGGCACGGTGGTGGATCCGCGCTACATGAAATGGGGCGTCGAGATCGCGCTCAAGCACCTGCACGCGCAGGTGACCGATCCGGCGCTGCGCCGGACGCTCAAACCGAACTACGCCATGGGCTGCAAGCGCATCCTGATCTCTGACGACTGGTATCCGGCGCTGCAACGGCCGAACACCGAGTTGATCACCGCCGGCATCGCGCGGGTGGAGGCCGACCGCATCGTCACCGACGACGGCCGCGAGCATCCGGTCGACGCGATCATCTTCGGCACCGGGTTCCAGGCCACCGACAGCCTGGGCAAGCTCACCATCTCCGGGGCCGGCGGTCGGCTGCTGAGCGACGCGTGGCGCGACGGCGCGGAGGCCTACCTCGGCGCCGCGGTCGCTGGGTTTCCGAACCTGTTCCTCATCACCGGGCCGAACACCGGGCTCGGCCACAACTCGATGGTGTTCATCATCGAGGCCAATGCTTCGCACATCGTCGGCGCGCTGCGGGCGGCGCGCGCGCGCGGGGCCACGCAGGTCGAGGTCAAGCAAGATGTGCAGGGCGCGTACAACGACGAGTTGCAGCGGCGGCTGCGCATCTCGGTCTGGACCACCGGCTGCCGCAGCTGGTACCAGGATCCGCGCAGCGGCAAGGTGACCACGCTGTGGCCCGGCTTCAGCACCCAGTACTGGGCGCGCGCCCGGCACTTCGATGCGAGCTGCTACCGCCTGCTGAGTGCCGACGCGACCGGTTGAAACGTCAGACCGCGCGCCGCCGTACGCGCCAGCGACCGGCGTGCCCGTATGCTTGCTCGACCACCCTCGCGCTGGGCGCTCGGGGATTCGCCCTCGAGGCGGCCCGTCGGGCTCAGGCGGTGTCAAGAACGCCCCACGTGATCATCATTGGCTGCGGCTTGGGCGGGCTGTTTGCAGCGCAGGCGCTGCGCCGCGCGCCGGTGGCGGTGACAGTGATCGACCGCACCCATCAGCATCTGTCTCAGCCGCTGCTTTACCGGGTGGCCAGCGCCGGTCTGTCGGCCCCGGCGTTCGCCGCGCCGATCCGGCACGTGCTCGAGCGTCAGCGCAACGCGACGGTGCTGATGGGCGAGGTGATCGGTATCGACCGCAAGCAGCGGCGGGTGACGCTCGGCTCATGGGAACTCCTGACCAGCAAGATGCTTCAGCCCACCGAGGCGAGTAGCTCACTTTCTGAGCCACCTGGCTGCGACGATGCGAACTCCGTTGCAGGAGGTCGTGATGGCGCAGAACGCGGTGCAGTACCAGCGGGGGTTGTCGCTCCC
>JADCGP010000004.1 GCA_020248915.1 Rubrivivax sp.
TAACCGCACGCTGGTGAGCTTCCCGGCGCGCTCGCATTCGATCCAGGTGGCCAGCTCCTGCGCCCAGGCACTTGTGCGCACCTTCCTGTCGGGCCAGACGGTCGATCCGACCTGCGCCGCCGCCGAGACCCTGTCCTTCGAGTGAACGGAGACCATGATGCAACGACACCTCACCCCGATCCTCGCCCTGGCCGCGGCGGCGCTGCTGCCCGCCTGCGCCACTCCGCCGGCAACGCCGGTCCCGGCAGGCGCCCAGCGCATGGAGGCCAAGGAGATCCGGGCCCTGTTCGCCTACCCGACCCGCCTCGACAACGGCGTGCGGGGCGGGCTCACCTACCGCTTCACGCCCGACGGCACGGTGGAGTTCGGGATGCGGATGTTCTCGGCGCGCAGGACGGGCACCTGGCGTGTCGACGACGACGGACTTTGCGTGCGCGTCGAGACCGACCCGTGGATCTGCGGGCCGCTCCACCGGCTGGGCAGCGGGCGCTTCTACTTCGACGTGCCGCAATACGACCAGGACTACAACACGCTGACCGTGCGCGAGTGACGAACGCCGCACCGGCGATCGGTGCAGCCGGGGCGCGCCCGCCGCACAACCGTAACATCGGCCGGGTGATGCCAGATCCCACCCTGCGCGGGCGTCCCGGACGGGCGCACGCGCCGCTCGCGGGCCTGCGGCGCGGCCGGGCCGTCCCGGCGGCCCTCGCCGTCGGCGTCGCTGCCGGCCTCGCGGCCGCCCTGCCAGCCCTGCGAGCCCTGCCGTTTGCGCTGCTGCTCGCCGCGCTGCCGGCGGCGGCTGCCGCGCAGGTGGAGGCACGACCGGCCGCACGACCGGCCACACAACCGGCCGCGCAGCCCGCCGAACCGCGACCGGCAACCGCCCGCCCGAAGGTGGCCCTGGTGCTGTCGGGCGGCGGCGCGCGCGGGCTGGCGCACATCGGCGTGCTGCGCGTGCTGGAGGAGTTGCGCGTGCCGGTGGACATCGTCGTCGGCACGAGCTTCGGCGCCATCGTCGGCGGCGCCTATGCGGGCGGCGCCGACGTGGCCGAGCTCGAGCGGCTGGTGCTGGCCACCGACTGGAGCCGCGTGCTGCAGGACCGGCCGCCGCGCGACGCGCTGACCCCGCGGCGGCGCGAGGACGACACGCTGGTGTCGTCCCGGCTCGAGCTTGGCGTCAACCGCGCCGGCCTGACGCTCCCCGGGGGCGCGTTCGCCAGCGGCGAGGTCGAGCGGCTGCTGCGCCAGCTGACACCGTCGGCGTCTCTGCTCGAGGTGCGGCAGCTGCCGCTGGTGTACCGCGCGGTGGCCACCGACATGCTCAACGGCGAGATGGTGACCCCGGTGGACGTGCCGCTGTTCACCGCGATGCGCGCGTCGATGTCGGTGCCCGGGGCCTTCGCCCCGATCACCGTGGACGGCCGCGTGCTGGGCGACGGCGGCCTGGTGCGCAACCTGCCGGTGGACCTGGCGCGCGAACTCGGCGCCGAGGTGGTGATCGCCGTCAACCTGGGCACGCCGCTCGGCGGGCCCGAGGTGCTGAGCAGCGCCTTCGGGATGGCGCAGCAGATGATCGGCATCCTGACCGAGCAGAACGTGCAGCGCTCGCTGCGCGAGCTGGCGGCGCACGACGTGCTCGTCACGCCCGCGCTGGGCAACGCCGACTTCCTGGCCTTCGACCGCGCCCGCCCCAACATCGAGGCCGGCGCCGCGGCCGCGCGCGCGCAGGCGCAGCGTCTCGCGCAGTGGTCGGTGCCCGCGGAGGCCTGGGCCGAGTACCGGCGCCGCCGCACCGAGGCGCATGCCTCGCTCTCTTCCAGCCCGCCCACCGCGGCGGCGGTGCGTGTGCAGGCGCTCGGCCGCGACGGCAGGCCGCTGGAGGTCCCGACACGCCCGAAGCTCGCAATCGGCCAGCCGGTCACGCCCGATACGCTCAGCGCTGCCGCCGAGCGCGTGTCTCGCGAGCTCGACGCCGAGCGCGTCGAGACGATGCTGGTCGGCGAAGGGCCCTCGCGCGAGGTCATCCTGCTGCCGATCGCGTCGTCGCTCGCCGGCTCGCGCCTGCGCCTGGGCCTGGACCTGTCCACCGACTTCGCGCGCAACAGCGAGTTCACCCTGTCGGGCCTGTACACGCTCGGGGGGCGCAACGCCGCGGGCGGCGAGTGGCGCACGCTGCTGCGCGCCGGCGCGATCAACGAAGTGCAGACCGAGTGGTACCAGCCGCTGGCGGCCGGGTCGGCGTGGTTCGCGAGCGCGCGAATCGGGTACCGGGGCGCCGACGCGCCCGTGTACGACGACGACACGCTGCGCCCGGCCGGCATCATACGCACCGGCAGCGGCATCGTCTCGCTGTCCCTTGGGAGGCGGTTGCTGGATGGCGGCCAGGTGCGCGTGGGCACGCAGTACCGGCGCCTGCGCCTGACGGTTGCGATCCCCGACACCGGAGAAAGCTTCCCCTTCACCGAGTACTCGTGGTTCGGCGACCTCCGCTTCGACACCCTCGATTCGTTCGGCTTCCCGACCCGCGGTCACCTGCTCTCGGCGGCCGCGGAGTACTTCGGCCGCGCCCAGTTCATCTCCCCCAGCACGGCGCGCTACGACTCGCGCTTCGACGCGCTCTACGCGGCGAGCCGCGGCGCCTGGGCCGGTCACCTCTACGCCGCCGGCCTGCGCTCGAATCTCAACCTGACCGTGCCCCTGGCGCTGGGCGGCTTCCTGCGGCTGTCGGGCACGCCGCCCGACGCGCTGGCCGACGAGCGCGTCGCATTCGGTCGCGCCGTGCTGGCGCGACAGGTCGGGTCGCTGCCTGCCGCGGTGGGCGGCGCAGTGCGTGTAGGGCTGTCCCTCGAGGCCGGCAAGGCCGGTGGAGCCGGCGGCCTCCTGTCGGCCAGCCCGCTGCGCACCGCGGGCTCGGTGTTCACGGTGGTCGACACGCGCTTCGGGCCGGTCTACGTGGGCTTCGGCCACACCCGGCACGTGGGCAGTTCCGCCTACCTCTTCCTCGGCTCGGTGCTGCTGCCTTCCGGGCTGCTGCGCTGAGCGTCGCGGCGCCGCATCGCGGTGAAGGCTCCCAACTCGAACGAGCGCAGGCCGATGATCAGCGTGTAGCCGTCGCAGGCCGTGCCGGGGTCGCGCTGGTCCTCGCGCTGGCGCTGCACGAAGGCGCCGGCGAGCTGACCGACCCGCTGCGCGAGTTCCACCGCACCGGCCGCCGAGAGCTGCCCGTGCACGGTGACCAGTGCCTCGCCGCGGCCGTCGAAGCCGGCGTCGAAGAACTCGTCCACCACGTGCCGGCGCAGGTAGGCGATCACCGGGCCCTCGCGGCGCCAGTGGAACGACCTGCCGACCGCGAGTCGATAGCGGTTGCCGGGCCGCAGTTCGACCAGCCCGAGCCGGTCGAGCTGCGCCAGCGCCGCCACCGCCTCGGCGGGCGTGAGCGCGTACTTGGCGAGCATCTGCTCGACGCTCCACTGCGACAGGCAGCAGATCGCCACCAGCAGCAGCCGGGGGTCGGACACCAGCGCCCGCTCCTGCTCCAGCGTCAGCCGGGTCAGCTCGGGGGCCGGCCGCGCGGCGCGCGCCAGCAGGTCCTCGAACGCGGTGCCCACGGCCTCGCTCACCTGCGCCAGCCGCGACAGCGGCATGTCGTTCTCGCCGAACATGCGCTTGACGCTCGACTCGCTCATGCCGATGCGCTGCGCCAACGCGCGATAGGTCAGGCCCGCGGCCTTCATGTCCGCGCGCAGCACCTCGAACAGCCGGGTGGCCGAACTCATCGCCTGGGACCTCCTCGCCTCCGCATCCTGGGGATGATGCCAAACCGCCGTCGGGCCGGACGCGGATCAAGCCCCCGGCGCTGCCGGCTCGCCGCCCGCGTCGCGCAGGCTGATCACCGGCCACCCCCGCTCGGCCGCCAGTTGCGCGAGCCGCGGATCGGGGTCGACCGCCACGGGCGCATCGACGGCCTCGAGCAGCGGCCGGTCGTTGATCGAGTCGCTGTAGGCCAGGCTGTGCAGCGCCTCCAGCGCGAGGCCCCGCGCCCCCAGCCACGCGTGCAGGCGATGCACCTTGCCTTCGCGCATATTGGGCTCGCCCACCAACTGCCCGGTCGGGCCGGCCGCGGTGAACCCGACCTCGGTGGCCAGCAGGTAGGGGATGCCCAGGTGCTCCGCGGTCAGCTCGGTGATGAAGCGGTTGGTCGCCGTGGTCATCACGACCAGGTCTCCGGCCTGCAGGTGCCGCTGCACGAGCGCGCGCGACGCCCGCCCGATGCGCGGCGCGATCTCCTCGGCCAGGAAGCGCTCACGCCAGGGCTGCCAGGCTGCCACGCTGCGGCCGGCGAGCGTGGAGACATAGAAGGAGCAGAAGTCCGCCACGCTCACCGTGCCGGCACGGTACTCGCGCTCCATCTGCGCGTTGCGCGGGCCGAACGCGGCGCCGTCCAGCAGACCCTCGCGGATCAGGAACTCGCACCAGAGCTGGTCGCTGTCGCCGTCGAGCAGCGTGTGGTCGAGGTCGAACAGCGCCAGGCGCGGCGCGCTCATCGCGGCGATCGCAGGTGCCAGGCCTTGGGCCGCGTGAAGGTGCGGATGCCTTCGACGGACAGCGTCAAGCCGACGCCCGAGTCGCCGACGCCGCTCCACGGCAGCCGCGGGCTGACGCGGTCGCAGCAGTTCCAGTAGACGGTGCCGGCGTTCACGCGCGCAAGCAGCGCGCGCGCAGCGGCCTCGTCGCGCGTGTAGACGCCGGCCGTCAGGCCGTAGCGCGTGTCGTTCATCAAGGCCACGGCCTCCTCGTCGCCGCTCACCTTCTGGATGCCGATCACCGGGCCGAAGCTCTCCTCGCGCATCAGTTCCATCGAGTGGTCCACGCCGGTCAGCACGGTGGGCGGGAAGTGGTTGCCCGGGCCGGGGCCGCGGCGGCCGCCGCAGTGCAGCGTCGCGCCCTTGGCGACGGCGTCGGCGACCTGCGCCTCGAGCACGTCGAGCTGCGGTGCGCGCGTGATGGCGCCGATGTAGGTGCCTTCGTCGGTGGGCGGCCCGGCCCGGAAGCCTGCGACGGTGGCCAGGAAGCGGTCGACGAAGACGTCGTGCACTGCCTCGTGCACGTAGATGCGCTCGACCGAGCAGCAACTCTGCCCGGTGTTGTACATCGCGCCGTCGGCCAGGCTCTCGGCGGCGGCCGCCGGGTCGGCGTCGGCACGCACGTAGGTCGGGTCCTTGCCGCCGAGCTCGAGCTGCAGCTTGACGAAGCGCCCGGCCAGCGCCTGCGCGATGCGCTGCCCGGTGGCGTGGCTGCCGGTGAAGAACAGGCCGTCGATCGGCTGTGCCAGCAGCGCCTGGCCCACCGCGCCGGCGCCGACGAGGCAGTGCAGCACCTCGGCCGGCACGCCCGCCTCATGCAGCAGCCGCGTGATCGCCTGGCCGGTGAGCGCGGCGTGCTCGCTCGGCTTGTAGAGCACGGCGTTGCCGGTCAGCAGCGCGGGCACCAGCACGTTGCAGCCGACGAACCAGGGGTAGTTCCAGGCCGAGATGTTGGCCACCACGCCCAGCGGCACGTGGCCGATCTCCTCGCGCATCGCACCATCGTCGAAGACGCGCTCCGCGCGCACCGCGCCCTCGCCCTGCTCGAGGAAGAAGTCCAGCCGCGGCAGCAGGCCGTTCAGCTCGTTGCGAGACTGCGCGATCGGCTTGCCGACCTCGGAAGTCAGCGTGGCGGCGAGCGCCTCGAGCTGCGCGACCACCGCGGCGCGGAAGCGCCCGATCGCGGCCAGGCGCTCGGCCATCGGCCGCGCCGCCCAGGCGGGCTGCGCCGCGCGCGCCGCGGCGGCCCTGGCAGCGACGCTGGCAGCGTCGTCGGCCGCAAGCCGGGCGACCAGAGTGCCGTCGTACGGGTTGTGGACCAGCAGTTCGCTCATCACATCGCCTGCAGGAAGAATCGTTCGTAGTCGGCCTCGACCGTGGGCCGAGGGTTGGTCTGCGCCGTGAAGTCGCGGGCCGCCAGCGGCACGAGGCGCGGCAGGTGCTCCTTCGTCACGCCCCGCGCCGCCAGGCCGCCGGTGATGCCGATGCGGGCCTTCAGCGAGCGCAGCCAGGGCACGAAGGCGCCGCCGCCGGCGACGCCCGCCGCGTGGGCGAGCTCGTCGAACTTCGCCGGCACGGCCTCCTGGTTCCAGGCGAGCACGGTGTCGATCATCAGCGCGTTGGCCAGCCCGTGGTGCAGGTCGTTGACGGCCGACAGCGCGTGGGCGCAGGCATGAACCGCCCCGAGGTCCTTCTGGAAGGCGATGGCGCCCATCATCGAGCTCATCAGCATGTCGCTGCGGGCCGGCAGGTTGCCGGGCTCGGACACCGCCGTGGCGAGCGCCCGGGCCCCGATGCGCAGGCCCTCGAGGGCGATGCCGTCGCACAGCGGGTGGTAGGCCGGCGACAGGTAGCTCTCGATGTTGTGCGTCAGCGCGTCCATGCCGGTGGCCGCGGTGATGGCAGGCGGCAGCGCCAGCGTGAGCTCGGGGTCGGCGAAGACGGCCTGGGCGAGGATCCTGGGGCTGAAGACGGTGCGCTTGACGTGCGTGTCGTTCTCGCTGACGACCGCCGAGCGGCCGACCTCGCTGCCCGTGCCGGCGGTCGTCGGCAGCGCCACGTAGTGGGGCAGCGGGTTCGCGATCGGCCTGACCTGCGGGTGGTCCCACACGTACTCGAGAACGTCACCCTCGTGCGTGGCCATCAGGCCGACGATCTTCGACACGTCCAGTGCGGCGCCGCCGCCCAGACCGATCACGCAGTCGGCGCCGTGCGCCCGGTACGCCGCCGCACCGGCCATGACCTGCGCGCAGGTCGGGTTGCCGGCGACGCCGTCGAAGACGCCCGCGTCGAGCCCCGCCAGCAGGCCTCGGAACTCGGCCAGCAGCGGCAGCGCGGCCAGCGCGCGGTCGGTGACGATCAGCGGCCGCCGCAGGCCGCGCTCGAGCAGGTGGTCGCGCACCAGGCGGCGCGCGCCCGGACCGAAGGCGATGGCGGTGGGGAAGGCGAAGCGGGTGATGGCCATGGTCAGATGATCTCGAAGTAGCGCTTGAGCTCCCAGTCGCTGACGGCGTCCTGCCACTGCCGCCACTCCCACTCGCGCGTGGCGGCGAAGTGATCGACGAAGGTGTCGCCGAGCCAGTCGCGGGCGATGCGGCTGTCGCGGAAGATGCGGGTGGTCTCGATCAACGAGCGCGGTGCGCGCGGGACGTTCTCGGCACCCTGGTTGGTGCCGGTGATCGGCGGCGTGGTGAGCTTCAGGCCCTTCTCCACGCCGTGCAGGCCCGCGGCGATGACGGCGGCCACCGCCAGGTAGGGGTTCACGTCGGCGCCGGGGCAGCGCGTCTCCAGCCGCGTGCTCTTCGGGCTGCCGGCAATGACGCGGAAGCTCGCGGTGCGGTTGTCCACGCCCCAGGTCGGCTTGACGGGCGCCCAGAAGCCATCGACCAGGCGCTTGTAGCTGTTGATCGTCGGCCAGAACATCGGCGCGAACTCCATCGCGCAGGCGATCTGGCCGGCAAGGTAGCTCTCGAACAGCTTGCTCATCCGGCGCCCGTTCCTGGCGTCGAAGAAGAGGTTGGTCTTGCCGTCCGACAGGCTCTGGTGCACGTGGCCGGAGCAGCCGGGGTATTGCTGGCTCCACTTGGCCATGAAGCTGGGCATCACGCCGAAGCGCTTGCCGATCTCCTTGGCGCCGGTCTTGAAGAGGATCGCGCGGTCGGCCGCCTCGAGCGCACCGCTGAACGCGATGGCGGCCTCGTACACGCCCGGGCCCGTCTCGGTGTGCAGGCCCTCGATGGGTACCCCGAATGCCGCCATCTCGTCCATCAGCGCGTTGAAGAAGCCGCGCTGGTCGCCCATGCGCAGCAGCGAGTAGCCGAACATGCCGGGCGTGATCGGCTCGGGCCCGACGCCGCGCTTGGCGGCCCAGCTCTGCGGCGTCTCGGCGAAGTTGAACCACTCGAACTCCATGCCCGCCATCGGCACGACGCCCAGGCGCTCGGCGCGCGCCAGCACGCGCTTGAGCACCTGGCGCGGGCAGACGGCGTACGGCGAGCCGTCGGCATCGACGAACTCGCCGAGGAAGAAGGGCACGCCGCCGTCCCAGGGCACGCGGCGCGCGGTGGCCAGGTCGATGCGCGCCAGCGCGTCGGGGAAGCCGTGCTGCCAGCCGGTGACCTGCGTGTTGTCGTAGCACACGTCGTGGGCGTCCCAGCCGAAGACGACGTCGCAGAAGCCGAAGCCGCCCTCGGCGGCGCCCGCGAACTTGTCGACGTGCAGGTACTTGCCGCGCAGGATGCCGTCGATGTCGCTGACGGCGACCTTGACCTTGCCATGCCCTTCGCGGCGCACCGCCGCCACGGCGGCGTGCTCGCCAGGGTTCCTTCTCTGGCCCATGCTCGGATCCTCTCGATCAGGGTGCGGGGGCGCCGCCCGGGATGCCCATCTCGCGCAGCGTGTCGGCCACCGCGGCCACCGCCTGCGACATCTCGTTGCGGCCGATGGCGCCGATGCAGCCGACGCGGAAAGTCTCGACCTGCGTCAGCTTGCCGGGGTAGAGGATGAACCCGCGCGCCTTGGCGCCCTCGTAGAAGCGCTTGAAGTCGTAGGCCGGGTGCGCCGGGGCGTGGAAGGTGACGATGATCGGCGCCTGCACCTGCGGGTCGAGGAAGGGGCGGAAGCCCAGCGCCTGCATGCCGGCGGCGAGCGTGCGGTAGTTGTCGGCGTAGCGCGCCAGCCGCGCCGGCTGCCCGCCCTGCTCGACGAACTGCTCGATGGCTTCGTCCAGCGCCGCCAGCACGTGCGTCGGCGGCGTGAAGCGCCACTGGCCGGTCTTGTTCATGTAGACGTTCTGTTCGTGCAGGTCCATCGCCAGGCTCTGGCTGTTGCCGGCGCAGCCCGCGACGATGGCCTCGCGCAGGAAGACGAAGCCCATGCCGGGCACGCCCTCCAGGCACTTGCCGCTGGCGGCCACCAGGGCGTCGAAGCGCACTTGGCGCGCGTCGATGGGCAGCGCGGCGAAGCTCGACATCGCGTCGACGATCAGGCCCCGGCCCTGCTCGGCGCAGACCGCCGCCACGGCGGCCAGCGGATTCTCGACGCCGGTGCCCGTCTCGCAGTGGATCAGCACCACGTGCGTGATCGACGGGTCGGCCCGCAGCGCCGCGGCCACCGCGTCGGCGGCGACCGGCCGGTCCTCGCCGGTGGGCAGCACCGTGACGCGGCGGCCCATCATCTGCGCCAGCCTCGCCGCGCGCTTGCAGTAGGCGCCGTTGTCGGGCACCAGCACGTGGCCGTCGCGCGGGACGACGGTGGCCACCGCGGCCTCCACCGAGAAGGTGCCGCTGCCCTGCAGCGGCACCACGACATGGCTGCCGTGGCCGTGCAAGATGTCCAGCAGCCGCCGGCGCACACGGGCCGTGATGGCGATGAAGTCACCGTCCCACGACCCCCAGTCCTTCAGCATCGCCAGCTTGGTGCGCAGCGTGGTCGTCAGCGGGCCGGGGGTGAGCAGGATGCGGTCGCGGTCCATCGTCGTCTTCTCCTTGGTCTCGATCAGGGCGCGGTCACGCCTTCCAGGCCTGCGTGCGCCGCTCGATCAGCCGCGCCAGCAGCCAGAACACGAAGGTGGCCAGGCTGCTGGCGGCCACGATCATCACGGCGCAGGCGGCGGCGGCACCGATCTCGCCAGCCTCGTCGAGGTTCAGGATCGCGATCGAGGCCACCTTGGTCTGCGGCGAGTACAGGAACACCACAGCCGAGATCGTCGTCATCGCGTTGACGAAGAAGTAGCGCGCGATGTCCAGCAGCGCGGGCAGGCAGATCGGCAGCGTCACCCGCCGCAGCGTCGTCCACCATGGCACCTTCAGCGAGGCCGACACGGCCTCGAACTCGGCATCCAGCGCCTTCAGCGCCGTCACCGCCGTCAGGTGGCCGGTGGTGTAGAAGTGGACGATGGTGCAAAGCGTCAGCAGTGCCATCGTGTGGTACAGGCCGTGCAGCGGGTTGGCCGGCGCGTTGAAGAAGAAGATGTAGCCCAGCCCCAGCACCAGGCCGGGCACGGCCATCGGCAGCATCGCCAGCAGCCGCACCACGCCGCGCAGCCGGCCCAAGGCCGGCGTCTTCTCCGTCAGGTAGGCACCGGCGAAGACCAGTGCCGTGCCGGCGACGGCGGTGCCTGCGGCCATCCGCAGGCTGTTGACGAAGCCCTCGCCGACCTCGGCATCGACGAGCCCGAGCTCGTAGTGGCGCAGGCTGAACGACAGGTCGTAGGGCCAGAACTTCGCGAACGACGCGAACACCGCCATGCCGAGGATGGCCAGCATCAGCAGCGCGACCAGCACGCAGTAGGCGAGCATCAGGCCGTCGAACACGGGGGCGCGCCGCGGCCGGTACGGCACCGCGCGGGCGCTGAGCATGGCCGTCTGTCTGCGTTGCACGAGGTGGTCGACGGCGAAGGTCAGCACCGCGGGCGCCAGCAGCAGCAGAGCGACCACGGCGCCGCGCTGGAAGTCCTGCTGCCCGATGACGAGCTTGAAGACGTCGGTGGCCAGCACGTTGAAGTTGCCGCCGATCACCTTGGGGATGCCGAAGTCGGTGATGACGAGCGTGAAGACGACGAGGCTGGCGCTGATCAGGCCGTACTTCGCGCCCGGCAGCGTGATCGTCAAGAACTTGCGCGGCGCAGTGGTGCCCATCGCGTCGGCCGCCTCGTACAGGCGCGCGTCGGAGGCGGCCAGCGCCGTGACCAGGATCATCAGCGCGTGCGGGAACACGGCGAAGATCTGCGCCAGCACGATGCCCGGCGCGCCGTAGATCTGCTCGATGCCGAAAGCCGCGAGCAGGCCCTTGGCCACGCCCTGGTTGCCGAACCAGTAGATCAGCGAGATGGCCGCCAGCAGCGTAGGCGCCAGCAGCGGCACCAGCGTGATGCCGCGCAGCAGCGCCTTGCCGGGCATGCGGCTGCGGGTGAGCGCATAGGCGAAGACGAAGGCCGTCGGCACCGCCACCGCCGTGACCACCACCGAGACCCACAGGCTGTTCCACAGCGACTGCAGCAGCGCCGGGCTGTGCGCGTAGGCCACGAAGTTGGCCAGGCCGGCGAAGCGGCCCTGCGCGTCCTCGAGCGACTGCACCAGCAGCGCCAGCAGCGGCAGCGCCAGGAAGGCCAGCAGCCCCAGCGCCACCAGCAGCAGCGCGCCGCTGGCGACGTGGTCGGCCGCGGTGCCGCGCAGGCGCGCCGGCCCCGGCGCCATGGCCGCGACACTCATGCGTCGAACAGGCGCAGCCGCTCGGGCAGCAGCCGCAGCGGCAGCTGCGAGCCGACGTCGAGCGTCTGCTCGGCCAGGAAGTTGAGCGACAGGTACACGGTCAGCCGCGCCTCACCCAGCGCCGGGGCCGCGACGCGCACCAGGCAGTAGGACCCGAGGAACTCGATCTTCTCGATCGTCGCCACGAACACGTTGGACGCCCCGGCGGCAATGGGCCGCGCCAGCACGTCCTCCGGCCGCAGGTAGAGCTTCACGGCCGTGCCCGCCGGGCGCTCGTGCGCGCACTCGAACATGGCCTGGCCGATGCGCACGCCGCCGGGCTCGGCCGTGGCGGCGAGAGTGTTGACGCGGCCGACGAAGTCGGCGACGAAGGGCGTGGCCGGCTCGCGGTACACCGCCATCGGCGTGCCGACCTGGTCGATGGCGCCGTGGTTCATGACCACGATCCGGTCGGCCACCGACAGCGCCTCCTCCTGGTCGTGGGTGACCATGATCGTCGTCACGCCGAGCTTGCGCTGCAGCGCGCGGATCTCCTGCCGCAGGTGCAGGCGGACGATGGCGTCCAGCGCCGACAGCGGTTCGTCGAGCAGCAGCAGGCCCGGCGAGGTGGCGAGCGCGCGCGCCAGCGCGATGCGCTGCTGCTGGCCGCCGGACAGCTGCGCCGGGTACTTGCCCTCGCTGCCCGGCAGGCCGACGAGCCGCAGCAGCTCCTCCACCCGCGCCCGGGCCTGGACCCGGGGCACCTTCCGGTTGACCAGCCCGTAGGCCACGTTGTCGGCCACCGTCAGGTTGGGGAACAGGGCGTAGGACTGGAACACGATGCCGTAGTCGCGCTCCGAAGGGGGCAGGCGCGAGATGTCGCGCCCGCCCTGCTCGATGCGGCCGGCGGTCTGCACCTCGAGCCCGGCGACGATGCGCAGCAGCGTCGTCTTGCCGCAGCCCGAGGGCCCGAGGAAGCAGACGAACTCGCCCTGCTCGATCTGCAGGTCGATGCCGTGCAGGGCGGTGAAGGCGCCGAACTCCTTGCGGATGCCCTCGAGCTTCAGGAACACCGGCACGGCACGGCGCCTGCGACTCAGCGCCGCGGCTCGGACTTCGCGCTGTAGCGCTTGTTCCACTCGGCCAGGATGCGCTCGCGGTTGTCGGCCGCGGCGTAGAAGTCCATCTTGACCAGGCGGCTCTCGTAGTCCTTCGGGATGTTGGGCAGCGGCGGCGCGACCCCCGGCTGCGCGGTGATGGCGAAGTTCTTGCCGTACAGGACCATCGCGTCCTTGCTGCTGGCCCAGTCGGCCAGCTTCCTGGCTGCGTCCAGGTTCTTCGTGCCCTTGTGGATCGCGAAGGCCTCGAGGTCCCAGCCCAGCCCCTCCTTCGGGAACACCAGGTCGATCGGGGCGCCGCGCGCCTTGTTGGCGTTGGCCCGGTACTCGAAGCTCATGCCGATGACGAACTCGCCGGACCCGGCCATGTTGCAGGGGCGCGACCCGGAGTGCGTGTACTGGGCGATGTTCTCGTGCAGCGCGTCCATGTACTTCCAGCCGCCGCCCTTGCCGCCGTCGTCGCCGAACATCTGCAGCCAGGCCAGCACCTTGAAGAAGCCGGTGCCCGACGAGGCCGGGTTGGGCATGACGATCTGGCCCTTGTAGACGGGCTTGGTCAGGTCACGCCAGCTCTCGGGCTTGGGGATGCCGCGCTTGGCCGCCTCCACGGTGTTGAAGCACAGCGTCGTGCCCCACACGTCCATCCCCCACCACGCCGGCGGGTTCTTGCGGTCGCGGTACTGGCTCATGATCGCGTCCAGGTTCAGCGGCGCGTAGGGCTGCAGCATCCCCTGGCGGTCGAACAGGGCCATCGACGTGGCGGCCACGCCCATGATGGCGTCGGCCTGCGGGTTGCCCTTCTCGGCCAGCAGCTTGGCGGTGATGACGCCGGTGGAGTCGCGCACCCACTTGATCTCGATGTTGGGCTGCACCTTGTTGAAGGCCTCCTGGTAGGCCTTCAGCTGGTCGGTCTCGAGTGCGGTGTAGACGGTCAGCGTCGTCTTCTGGGCCATCGCGCCGCTGGCGGCAAGGCCGAGCGTCACGCCGGCAATGAGGGTACGAAGGATCGGGCGCATCTGGGCTCCTCGGTGCGTGGGGGAACGGGGAAGGTTCGAAGGAACACGAGACGATGCCGACCAGCCTGTGACGACGTGATGAAACGCGGCACGGACCACGACGGGCGCAAGGATGCTGCCCCGAGCCTGCGACAGTGTCAACGGTAGTTTGTCGATTGTTGACAATCCTCCGGCAGGGCGCTCCAATGCCGTGCATGAAGGCGGCCGCCCCCCTTCCATCGGCACCCGCAGCGGGCATCGCGGAGGCCGTGGAGCCGCAGGCCGGCACGGCGCGCACCACGATCGCGCTGCTGCAGCGGCACTCGCTCGTCAGCGTCGTCCAGGCCGAGCTCGAGCGGCTGATCCTTGCCGGCGAACTGGCCCCCGGCGAGAAGCTGACCGAGATGGCGCTTGCCGCGCGGCTCGGCGTCTCGCGCGGTCCCCTGCGCGAGGCCTTCCGCATGCTCGACGAGGCCGGGCTCGTGCGCACCGAGAAGAACCGCGGCGTCTTCGTGCGCGACATCCCCATCGACGAGGCGATCGAGATCTTCGACCTGCGCGCGGCGATGGAGGAGCTCGTGGGCCGCCGCCTGGCCGCGGCGATCACGCCGGCGCAGCTGCGCGAGGTGCGCGCGCTGGTCGATGCCATGGAGCGCGCCGTCAAGATCGACGACGCGCGTGGGTACCACCTGCTGAACCTGCAGTTCCACGACCGGCTCGTCGAGATGGCCGGCAACCGCAAGCTCTCGGCGATCTACCGCAAGCTGACCAAGGAGCTGAGCCTGTTCCGGCGCATGAACCTGGCCGACGGCTGGCTGCTGCCGCTGTCGGCTGGCGAGCACCGGGCCATCGTGAGGGCCATCGCCGCCGGCGACGCCGCGGCCGCCGGCCGCGCGATGTTCGAGCACGTCATGGAGAGCAAGGAGCGCACGGTGAAGAGCCACCTGCGCCGTCAGGCAGCCGCTGCGGCATGAAGGAGGACCCGATGCTCACCGTCAATGGCCGCAGCTACCGCGCGCCGGTCACCCCCACCGTCGTCGTCTGCGTCGACGGCTGCGAGCCCGACTACCTCGCGCAGGCCGTGTTTGCCGGTTGCATGCCGTGGATGAAGCGCGTGCTGGCCGAGGGCACGGCCGTCGTCGCCGACTGCGTCGTGCCGACCTTCACGAACCCGAACAACCTGTCCATCGTCACCGGCGTGCCCCCCAGCGTGCACGGCATCTGCGGCAACTTCCTGTACGACGCCGCCAGCGACAGCGAAGTGATGATGAACGACCCGAAGTGGCTGCGCGCGCCGACCATCCTGTCGGCGCTCAGCGAGGCCGGCAGCCGCTGCGCGGTGGTGACGGCCAAGGACAAGCTGCGCCGGCTGCTCGGCCACGGCATGAAGGGCATCTGCTTCTCGTCGGAGAAGGCCGACCAGGCCACCGAGCAGGACAACGGCATCGCCGGCGTGCCGGCGCTCGTCGGCCGCCCCGTGCCCGACGTCTACAGCGCCGAGCTGTCGGAATTCGTCTTCGCGGCGGGCGAGGCCCTGATGCGCACCCGGCGGCCCGACGTGATGTTCCTCAGCACCACCGACTACATCCAGCACAAGCACCCCCCGGGCGATGCGGTGGCCAACGCCTTCTACGCGATGATGGACCGCCACCTCGCCGCGCTCGACGGCATGGGCTGCGTGATCGCGCTGACGGCCGACCACGGCATGAACGCCAAGGTGCGCATGGACGCCCAGCCGGACGTGATCTACCTGCAGGACCTGCTCGACGGCTGGCTCGCGCCCGGCGCCGCGCGCGTGATCCTGCCGATCACCGACCCCTACGTGGTCCACCACGGCGCGCTCGGCTCGTTCGCCACCGTCTACCTGCCACCGGCGGCGGACCACGAGGCGCTGCGCGAGCGCCTGCAGGCCCTGCGCGGCATCGAGGGCGTGTGGCCCCGCGCCGACGCCGCCGCGCGCTTCGAGCTGCCGGCCGACCGCATCGGCGACCTGGTCGTCGTGTCGGAGCGCTCGGTGGTGCTCGGCACCGCGGCCGCGCGCCACGACCTGTCGGCGCTCGAGGTGCCGCTGCGCTCGCACGGGGGCATCTCCGAGCAGCGCGTGCCGCTCGTCCTGAACCGCCCGATCGCCGGCCTCGACCGCCACCGCCGCTGGCGCAACTTCGACGCCTTCGACCTGGCGCTGAACCATGCGCAATGAGGCCCTGCGCATCGCCGGCGAGAAGGTCGGCGCCGGGCGCGAGGCCGCGATCGAGGTCTTCAACCCGTTCACGCGGCAGGCCGTGGGCCGCGTGCCGAAGGCGACCTTGGCCGAGGTGCGGCAGGCCCTGGAGATCGCCCACGACCACCGGTCGCGGCTGTCGCGCTTCGAGCGCTCGGCCATCCTGCAGCGGGCCGGGGCCGCGGTGCGCGAGCGCGCCGACGAGATCGCGCGGCTGATCACCGCCGAGAGCGGCCTGTCGCTGCAGGACAGCCGCTACGAGGCCGGCCGCGTGGCCGACGTGCTGTCCTTCGGCGCAGCGGAGTGCCTGCGCGACGACGGGCAGAGCTTCTCCTGCGACATCACGCCGCACGGCCGCGCCCGGCGCGTGCACACGCTGCGCGAGCCCCTGCTGGGCGTGATCACGGCCATCACGCCCTTTAACCACCCGATGAACCAGGTGGCCCACAAGGTCGTCCCCGCGGTGGCCACCAACAACCGGATGGTGCTCAAGCCTTCTGAGAAGGTGCCGCTGTCGGCGCTGCTGTTCGCCGACATCCTCTACGAGGCCGGGCTGCCCGGCCCGATGCTCAGCGTCGTGACCGGCGACCCGCGCGAGATCGCCGACGAGCTGATCACGCACCCGGCCGTCGACCTCGTCACCTTCACCGGCGGCGTGGCCATCGGCAAGGCGATCGCGGCCCGCGTCGGCTACCGCCGGGTCGTGCTCGAGCTCGGCGGCAACGACCCGATCATCGTGATGGACGACGCCGATCTCGACGAGGCCTCCACGCTCGCCGTGCAGGGCTCGTACAAGAACTCCGGCCAGCGCTGCACGGCGGTCAAGCGCATCCTCGTGCACACCAGCGTGGCGCGGGCGTTCACCGACCTCGTCGTCGACAAGACCCGCGCCTGGCGCCACGGCGACCCGATGGACCCCTCGAACCCGATGGGCACCGTGATCGACGAGGCCGCGGCGCGGCTGTTCGAGGCCCGCGTCGACGAGGCCCTGGCCCAGGGGGCCCGCCTGCTGGCGGGCCACGTCCGCGACGGCGCGCTCTACGCGCCGACGGTCATCGACGCGGTCCAGCCCGGGATGACCGTGGTGCGCGAGGAGACCTTCGGCCCGGTGTCGCCGATCCTCACCTTCGGCAGCGTCGACGAGGCGATCGCGATCGCCAACGGCACCGCCTACGGGCTGTCGTCTTCGGTGTGCACGCAGCGCCTGGACGTCATCTCGCGCTTCGTTGCCGAGCTGAACGTCGGCACCGTGAACGTGCGCGAGGTGCCCGGCTACCGACTCGAGCTGACGCCCTTCGGCGGCATCAAGGACTCCGGCCTCGGCTACAAGGAGGGCGTGCAGGAGGCGATGAAGAGCTTCACCAACCTCAAGACCTACTCGCTGCCATGGCCCTGACGCTGCAGGACATCGAGGCGCTGTTCCTGCGCCGCGGCCACGAGATGTACAGCGGCGAACCCGTGACCCAGCTCGAGCATGCGCTGCAGAGCGCCGCGCTCGCCGAGGCCGAGGGCGCCGACGACGCGCTCGTCACCGCCGCGCTGCTGCACGACCTCGGCCACCTGCTGCACGACCTGGGCGAGACGCCCACGCTGCGCGGCATCGACGACCTGCACCAGTACGCCGCCCTGCCCTTCCTGCGCGGGCTGTTCCCCGACGCGGTGCTCGACAGCATCGGCCTGCACGTGGACGCCAAGCGCTGGCTCTGCGCCACGCGGCCGGGCTACTTCGAGGCGCTGTCGCCCGACTCGCAGCGCAGCCTGGCGCTGCAGGGCGGCGTCTTCGACGCGGCGCAGGCCGCGGCCTTCATCGGCCGGGACGGCGCCGAGGCCGCGGTGCGACTGCGGCTGTGGGACGACCACGCCAAGACCGCAGGCGCGCCGACGCCGGGGCTGGCGCACTTCCTCGGGCGCGCGCGGCGCATCGCCCTGGCATGAGCCTGCCGGCCCAGGCGCGGGTGGTGATCGTCGGCGGCGGCATCGCCGGCTGCTCGACCGCCTACCACCTGGCACGGCTCGGCGTCACCGACGTGCTGCTGCTCGAGCAGGGCCGCCTGACCAACGGCACCACTTGGCACGCGGCGGGCCTCGTGGGCCAGATGCGGCCGAACCGCAACATGACGCGCATGAGCCTGTACGGCATCGAGCTGTACGGCGCCCTCGAGGCCGAGACCGGCCTGGCCACCGGCTGGAAGCAGTGCGGCAGCCTGAACGTCGCGCGCACGCCCGAGCGCATGCAGGTGCTTCACAAGCAGGCGGCGCTGGCGCGCAGCTGCGGCATCGAGGTGCACGTCGTGTCGCCGCAGGAGGCCGGCGCGCTCTACCCGGTGATGCGCACCGACGACCTGCAGGGCGCGATCTGGATTCCCGGCGACGGCAAGGCCAACCCGGCCGACCTGTGCATGAGCCTGGCGAAGGGCGCGCGCAACCGCGGCGTGCGGATCGCCGAGGGCGTCGAGGTGACCGGCGTGATCCAAGAGGGCGGCCGCGTCGCCGGCGTGCGGACGGCCTCGGGCGACGTGCGCTGCGAGACGCTGGTCAACTGCGCCGGCATGTGGGCGCGGCAGTTCGGGCGGCTGGCGGGCGTGAACGTGCCGCTGTACCCCGCCGAGCACTTCTACATCGTCACGGAGCGCATCGAGGGCGTGCACCCGATGCTGCCGGTGATGCGCGACCCCGACGGCTTCATCTACTACAAGGAGGAGGTCGGCGGGCTGCTGATGGGTGGCTTCGAGCCGGTGGCCAAGCCCTGGCGCGTCGAGCCGATCCCGGCGAGCTTCCAGTTCCAGCTGCTCGGCGAGGACTGGGACCAGTTCGAAGTGCTGATGAACAACGCGATCCACCGCACGCCCTGCCTGCAGACGGCGCCGGTGAAGATGCTGCTCAACGGACCCGAGAGCTTCACGCCCGACGGCAACTTCATCCTCGGCGAGGCCCCCGAGCTGCGCGGCTACTTCGTCTGCGCCGGCTTCAACTCCGCCGGCATCGCCAACTCGGGGGGCGCCGGTCGGCTGACGGCGGAGTGGATCGTCGGCGGCGACGCACCGCTCGACCTGTGGGACGTCGACATCCGCCGCTTCGCGCCCGTGTCGGGCAACCGCAGGGCACTGGCCGAGCGCACCGCCGAGACGCTGGGCCTGCACTACGCGATGCGCTGGCCGCGGCAGGAACTGCAGAGTGCGCGGCCGCTGCGCACCTCGCCGCTGTACGACCTGCTGGCGGCCCGGGGCGCCGAGTTCGGCAGCAAGAACGGCTGGGAGCGGGCGAACTACTTCCGGCCGGCCGGCACGCCGGCACCGGCCCATGGCCTGGGCCGCCCCGGCTGGCTCCCCTGGGTGCAGGCCGAGATGCGGGCCACGCGCGAGGCCGTGGCCCTGTACGACCAGAGCTCCTTCGGCAAGCTGCAGCTGCAGGGCCCCGACGCGCTGGCGCTGCTGCAGCGGCTGTGCGCGGCCGATGTCGACGTGGCCGAAGGGCGCATGGTCTACACGCCGATGCTGAACTCGCGCGGCGGCTTCGAGAGCGACGTGACGGTGATGCGCCTGGCACCCGATCGCTTCCTGGTCGTCACCGGCTCGGCGCAGCCGGCGCGCGACGCCTCCTGGATCCGGCACCACGTCGCGCCCGGCGAGTTCGTCGTGCTCGACGACGTCTCCAACGCCTGGTGCGTGCTGTCGCTGATGGGCCCGAACGCGCTGGCGCTGATGCGCCGCGTCAGCCCCGACGACCTGTCGCCGCAGGCGCTGAAGTTCGCGCACACGGCCGAGATCGACCTCGGGCTGGCGCGCGTGCGCGCGGCGCGCATGAGCTACGTCGGCGGGCCCGGCCACGAGCTCTACGTGCCGGTGGAGATGGCACGCCACGTCTACCTCGCGCTGCACGAGGCGGGGGCCGACCTCGGCCTGGTCGACGCCGGCTACTACGCGATCGACGCGCTGCGCATCGAGGCCGGGCGCCGCGCCTGGGGCGCCGAACTGGGCCCCGACGAGACGCCTGCGATGGCCGGGCTGCTGAATGCGGTGCGGCTCGACAAGCCGACGCCCTTCGTCGGCCGCGACGCGCTGCTGCGGGCACGGGCCGAGCCGCTGTCGAAGAAGCTGCTGGCGATCGTGCTCGACGGCGCCGACGACTGGGTGTGGGGCGGCGAGACGCTGTGGATCGACGGCGAGCCGGTCGGCGAACTGAGCTCCGCCGGATGGGGCCACGCCAGCGGACGCTGCGTGGGCCTGGCCTACGCGCGCGGCCCGGCGGCGCGGCGCCAGCACGCGGGCACGCCTGTCGAACTCGAACTGTGGGGGCGCAAGGTGCCGGCCACGGCGTGGGACCGCTGGACGCCGCGCTGAGCGGCGTGCGTCCGCGCCCCGCTGCCCCGCTGCCCATTGCCGCCCCCCGACGCGACGCCCGGCAGGCGGCTATGCGGCCGCGTAGTCCACCGGGTCGGCGTGGCGCGGGTCGTCGTGCAGCGCCCAGTAGGCCGCCTGCAGCCGCTCGCTGACGGGGCCGAACGAGCCGCGGGCGCGGCCGCCCAAGGGCACGCCGTCGATGCTGGCGATCGGGATCACGCCGCCGGCCGTGCTGCTGAGGAAGACCTCGTCGGCACGGCGAAGCTCCTCCAGCGGCAGCCGGCGCACCTGCACGTCCAGCCCTGCGGCGTGCGCCAGCTCGATCACGGTGCGCCGCGACACCCCTTCCAGCACGCCCGACTCCGGCGTCGCCACCGTGCCGCCGGTCACCGCGAAGACGTTGAAGCCCGGCCCCTCGGTGACCGCGCCCTGGCCGTCGGTTAGCAGCACCGTGTCGCCGCCGCGGTCGTAGGCCTCGAACAGGCCCGTCACGAAATCGAGCCAGTGGTAGTTCTTGACGCGCGGGTCGACGCTGGCGGTGGGTATGCGCTGCGGCGTGCCGACCACCATGTCGATGCCGCGCCGCTGCCTGGCGGGGTCGGCGATCCAGATGAACGGGATCGCGAAGGCCATGAAACGGTTGGTGCAGGTGCGCAGGTCGCGCGAGCCGGGCGCGGGGTGCCCGCGCGTGCACAACAGCTCGACGTAGGCCTCGCGCAGGCCCGATCGGCGCACGCACTCGTGCATCACGGACCTCATCCGCGCGCGGTCCACGCCGGGGTCGAGCCGCAGCGCGCGGCAGCTGGCCTCGAAGCGGTCGAGGTGGTCGTCGAGGCGGAAGAAGCGCCCGTGCCAGACGTGCGCGACGTCATAGGTCGCGTCCGAGCGCAGGAAGCCCCAGTCGAAGATCGAGATCCTGGCGTCCTCGGGGGCGACGAAGCGCTCGTCGATGTAGGCGCAGCCCTGCATGGTCGTCTCCGGTTGCGGCGATGCCAGAATCATCGCCCATGTCGCTGCCGAAGAAGAAGCCACGACGCACCGCCGAACGCATCCTGGAGGTGACGCTGGCGCTGTTCAACCGCTTCGGCGAGCCCAACGTCAGCACGACGCTGATCTCGGCCGAGCTCGACATCAGCCCGGGCAACCTGTACTACCACTACCCGGCCAAGGACGAGCTGATCAACGCGCTGTTCGACCGCTACGAGCGTGCGCTCGGCGAGCTGCTCGGCGCGGCCGACGGCGTGGAGAACGTCGAGGACGCGTGGCTGTTCGTGCACATGCTGTTCGAGCTGGTGTGGCAATACCGATTCCTCTACCGCGACCTGAACGACCTGCTGAGCCGCAACCGCCGCCTCGAGACGCACCTGCAGTCGGTGCTCGAGCGCAAGCGCCGCGCAATGCACGCGCTGCTCGACGGGCTGTCGCGCAGCGGCGCGATGCGCATCACCGGCGCCGAGGCCGCCCCGGCGGCCACCGCGATGGTGGTCGTGCTGAGCTACTGGCTCAGCTACGAGTACGTCCGCGACCCGCGGCGCGCGCTCGAGCCCGAGGCCGCCGCCGCGGCCACCGGCCGCGGTGCGTACCACGTGCTGGCGCTTCTGCTGGCGTACCTGGACGAGGACTCGCGCGCGCACCTCGGGCGGCTGGCCGCGGCCTACCTGGAGGCGCAGGACGCCGGTGGCTGACGCTCCCCGGGGCTCGCTGGCCGCGCGGCTGCAGCGCCACCCGCCGGCCGTGCGCGGGCTGCTGTGGGCGGCCGCCGCCGGCGCGGTGTTCAGCGTGCTCAACGCGCTGATGCGCGCGCTGACGATGCAGCTCGACCCGATGCAGTCGCAGTTCCTGCGCTACCTGTTCGGGCTGGTCGTGCTGCTGCCGCTGGTGTGGCGGCACGGTTGGGCGGCCTACCGGCCGCGGCAGGTGGGCGGTCAGTTCGCGCGCGGCCTGCTGCACACGGTCGGCCTGGTGCTGTGGTTCCTGGCGCTGCCGCGCATCCCGCTGGCCGACATGACCGCGATCGGCTTCACCGGGCCGATCTTCATCATGCTCGGCGCGTGGATCTTCTTCCGCGAGCCGATGCGGTGGGAGCGCTGGCTGGCCGTCGTGCTCGGCTTCGCGGGGGTCATGATCGTCGTCGGCCCCAAGCTGGGCGGCAGTGGCGGCTGGTGGCACCTGGTGATGCTGGCCAGCGCACCAGTGTTCGCCGCCTCGTTCCTGCTGACCAAGGCGCTGACGCGCACCGAGACCACCGGCACGATCCTGGTCTGGCAGGCGCTGACGGTCACGCTGTTCAGCCTGCCGCTGGCGCTGCCGGTCTGGGGGCCGGTCTCGGCCTGGCAGTGGGCCGGCTTCGTGGCCAGCGGCGCGCTCGGCAGCCTCGGCCACTACTGCCTGACGCGCAGCTTCGCGGCCGCCGACATCTCGGCCACGCAGTCGGCCAAGTTCCTCGACCTCGTCTGGGCGGCGCTGCTCGGCTGGCTGGTCTTCGCCGACGTGCCGACCCAGAGCACGCTGCTCGGCGGCGCGCTGATCTGCGCCGCCACGCTGTGGGTGGCGCGGCGCGAGGCGCACGCGGGCGGCCTGCGATGAACGGCCGCGCCGGCCCGGGGGCCCACGGCCCGCTGCGGCTGGAGGTCGCGGTCGAGCGCTTCCCGATCGCCGGCGGCTTCACGATCGCGCGCGGATCGCGGACCGAGGCCGTCGTCGTCGTCGCGCGCGTGGCGGGCGCAGCCGATGCCGGACGCGGCGAGTGCGTGCCGTACGCCCGCTACGGCGAGTCGGCCGATGGCGTGGTGGCCGCGCTGCAGGCGCAGTCCGGCGCGGTGGCCGCCGGGCTCACGCGCCCGGCGCTGCAGCGGCAGATGCCCGCGGGCGCGGCGCGCAACGCGCTCGATGCCGCGCTGTGGTGCCTGGAGTCGCGGCGCGCCGGGCAGCCGGTGTGGCGGCTCGCCGGCCTGCCGCAGCCGCAGCGGGTGACGACCGCCTACACCCTGAGCCTGGGCACGCCGGAGGCGATGGCCGCGGCCGCGGCCCGCGCGGCGGCGCGGCCGCTGCTCAAGGTCAAGCTCGGCGGCGCCGAGGGCGGCGCCGAGGACCCGGCCCGCATCGCCGCGGTGCGCGCCGCGGCCCCGGCGGCCACGCTCGTCGCCGATGCCAACGAGGGCTGGAACGCGGCCACGCTCGAGCGCAACCTCGCGGCCTGCGCCGCGGCCCGCGTGGCCCTGGTGGAGCAGCCGCTGCCGGCGGACGACGACGCGCTGCTCGAGGGCTTCTCGAGCCCGGTGCCCCTGGCCGCCGACGAGAGCTTCCACGGCCTCGACGGGCTCGACGCGGTGGCGCGGCGCTACGCCGTGGTCAACCTGAAGCTCGACAAGACCGGCGGCCTGACCGCGGCGATCGAGGTCGCGCAGGCGGCGCGGCAGCGCGGGCTCGGCCTGATGGTGGGCTGCATGGTGGGCACGTCGCTCGGCATGGCCCCCGCCTTCCTGCTCGCCCCCTGGGCCCGCTTCGTCGACCTCGACGGGCCGCTGCTGCTTGCGCGCGACCGCGAACCCGGCTTCGCCTACGACGGCAGCACGATGCTGCCGGCCTCCGCCGGCGTCTGGGATTGAGAGGGAGAGAGCGCGCGACGCGCTGAACCGCACCCGCCCCGGCATCGCCCTGCGATACCGCCGGTGCCGCCGGGCGCGAAGGCTGCGTCGGCTCATCGTGGCCCGGCCCGTGCTGCCCATACTCGCGGCAACGCAACGACAGGACCGTCGCGATGAGCACGCCCCGCACCGTCACGATCTCCCGCCCCGACCTCGAAGCGGCTGCCGCCGCCGGGCTGCTGGCGCCGTCCGCGGCCGACGCCCTGTGGAACTTCCTCGCCGGCCGGCCGTCGGCCGCCGCGGCAGTGCGCGGCCCGCGCTTCGACGTGACCCACGTTCTGTACTACTTCGGCGGCCTGCTGGCGATCGGCGCAGCCACCGTCTTCCTGACGCTCGGTTTCCAGCAGCTCGGCCCCTGGGTGCTGGTGGCCATCTGCGCCGGCTACGGCGCGGCCTGCGTGTGGGCGGCACGCACGCTCGACCGGCGCGGGCTCGAGGTGCCGGCCGGCATCCTGGCCACGCTCGCGGTGTGCCTGGTGCCGCTGGCCACCTGGTCGGCGCAGCGGGGGCTCGGGCTGTGGCCCGAGGGCGGGCCGGAGCGGCTGGCGCTGTACCACGCCGTCATCGACTGGCGCTGGGTCACGCTCGAGCTGGCCACGCTGGCCGCCGCCGCGGTGGCGCTGCAGCGGCTGCGCTATCCGTTCCTGATGATGCCGGTGGCCGTGACGCTCTGGTACACGAGCATGGACCTGGCTCGCCTGCTGGCGGCGCCGGAGCCGGCGCAGGCCTGGGCGTTCCAGCGCGACTTCTCGATGTTCTTCGGGCTGGCGATGACGCTGCTCGCGTTCTGGATCGACGCCCGCAGCCGCAGTGCGCAGGCGTACGTCGCGGGCGGCCGCCGCGACTGGTCGTTCTGGCTGTACTGGCTCGGCATGCTGACGTTCTGGGCGGCGTTGTCGGCGCGCCCCTCGGCAAGCGAGCTCGACAAGGCGCTGTACGCGCTGCTGAACCTGGGCTTCGTGTTCGCCGGCGTGCTTCTGGCGCGGCGCGTCTTCACGCTGTGCGGCGGCCTGGGCATCGCCGGCTACCTCGGCCACCTGAGCTGGCGCGTGTTCGAGGGCAGCCTGCTCTTCCCGCTCGTGCTCAGCGCGATCGGCCTGGCGGTGGTGGCGGCCGGCGTGTGGTGGAGCCGGCGCGAGCGGGCGATCCACGACGCGCTGTGGCGGCAGCTGCCGCCGGCGCTGCGCGCATGGCTGCCGGCGCCTTCCGCGGACTGAGCGGGTGGGAGGCCATCATCCGTCATGGCCTCTCCGCGGCTGCGCCGGCGACCGCGGGCGTCGTGGCCCGTCAGCCCGACGCTTCCACCGCCTGCGGCGCGGGCGCGGCGCCGCTGCGCAGCGCCAGCGCCAGCAGCAACATGGCCGCCATCAGCGCGGCCACCGCGCCATAGGCCACCGCGAAGCCGCGCGCGCCCGGCCCGGCAAAGTCGGCCAGCGCGCCGATCGTGGCCGACGACAGCAGCGTGCCGACGCTGGTGAAGACGTTGACCAGGCCCTGCGCGGCGCCACGCTGCGCCAGCGGCGACTCCTCGATCGCCACCGTGCGCAGCGCGCCTCCGACCACCACGCCGACCCCCAGGCCCACCGGCACCGAGGCGAGCAGGAAGGCCGTGAGCCCGGCACCGGTGACGGCCGTGCCGGCGTAGCCGAGGGCCAGCAGCGCGAAGCCGGCCACCACCATGCGCCGCACGCCGGCGCGGTGCAGCAGCCGGCCCGAGCCGGCCGAGCCGAGCATCGAGGCCAGCACCAGCGGCAGCAGCACGAAGCCGGCATGCTGCGGCGACACGCCGTGCGCCAGCGTGGCCAGCGAGGCCAGGAACACGACGCTGCCCATGCCGAAGCCGGCGCCCGCCGTGAGAAGGTAGGCCAGGCGCAGCTGGCGGCGCCCGAACAGGTCGAGCGGGATCATCGGCAGCCGCTGCGCACGCGCCACGCCGCGCTCCACGCGCAGCAGCAGCGGCAGCAGCGCCGCCGCCGCGGCCAGCAGCCAGGGCCACAGCACCACGCCGCCGGCCAGGCCGTCGGCCACCCGCGTGATGCCCAGCACCAGCGCCGCCAGAAGCAGGAAGACGAGGACGATGCCGCCGACATCCAGGGCCGGCAGCGGCCCGTCGCGGCGCGTGGCGGGCAGCGCGCTGCGGCCGAGCCACAGCACCAGCGCCGCCACGGGCAGGTTGATCAGGAAGATCCAGTGCCAGCCCGCCGCCAGCATCACCAGCGCCGCCAGCGGCGGCCCGAGCACGAAGGCCATCCCGTACATCGCGCCCACCAGGCCAAGCATGCGGCCGCGCTGCTGCGGCGGGTAGGCGTCGGCGATCATCGCGCTGGCCGTCGGCACGATGCCGCCGGCGCCCAGGCCCTGGATCGCGCGCCCGGCCAGCAGCATCCACAGCCCGTCGGAGGCAGCGATCAGCAGCGAGCCGAGGGCGAACAGGCCGATGCAGGCCAGGAACACCGGGCGGCGGCCGTGCCGGTCGCCGAGGTTGGCCATCAGCGCGGTGGCCGGCAGCGAGAACAGGATGAAGACGATCATCACCAGCCCGACCTCGCGCTGCGCGAGGTCGAACTCGGCACGCAGCGCAGGCAGGGCCGGCGCGACGATCGCGGTGTCCAGCGCGGCCAGGAAGACGCCGGCCAGCAGCACCGGCATCAGCCCGCGCGGCAGGCCGGCGCCCGGGCCCGGCGCGGCCGGCAATGCGGGTTCGGAGGCGGTGGCCATCGGGTCGGTGCGGTGCAGGCGGGCGTGGGCGGGCAGGAGGCGCGGCGCATTCTAGGCAGCCCCCCCCGGCGCCCGAGTTGACCTGCGTCGCCCCCGCGGGCGCGGCGCCGACGGGCGCGGATCCGGGTTGCCACGGGCGGCCGGGCCTGCGGGTCGGGCCCAACATCCGGGGACTTCGCCGTGCGACGCGGCCTGCCCACCCTGCCCTGCCCGATGCCGCCCACCGATCTCGCCGACTGCACCGCCACCGAACTGCTCGCGCTCTACCGCAGCGGACAGGTCTCGCCGCTCGAGGCCACGCAGGCCGCGCTGTCGCGCATCGCGCGCGTGCAGCCGGCGCTCAACGCCTTCGTCATGGTCGGGCACGAGGAAGCACTCGCCGCGGCCCGCGCCAGCACCGGGCGCTGGCAGCGCGGGGCGCCGTGCGGCGCGCTGGACGGCGTGCCGGTGTCGATCAAGGACCTGGTGCTCACGCGCGGCTGGCCCACGCTGCGCGGCAGCCACACGGTCGACGCGGCCCAGGCCTGGGACATCGACGCGCCAGCCACGGCGCGCCTGCGCGAGGCCGGCGCGGTGCTGCTGGGCAAGACGACGACCCCCGAGTTCGGCTGCAAGGGTGAAACCAACTCGCCGCGCAGCGGCATCACGCGCAACCCCTGGGACCTGACGAAGACGCCGGGCGGCAGCTCGGGCGGGGCGGCGGCCGCGGTCGCTGCCGGCTGCGGGCCGCTCGCGCTCGGCACCGACGGCGCCGGCAGCGTGCGCATCCCGGCCGCTTTCTGCGGCAACGTCGGCATGAAGCCGAGCTTCGGCCGCGTGCCGGCCTACCCGCTGTCGCCGTTCGGCACCGTGGCCCACCTCGGGCCGCACGCGATGAGCGTGCGCGACGCCGCGCTGATGCTCGGCGTGATCAAGCAGCCCGACGCCCGTGACTGGACCGCGCTGCCCCCCGACGGCACCGACCAGCTCGTCGGGCTCGACGACGGCGTGCGCGGCCTGCGCGTGGCCTGGTCGCCCACGCTCGGCTACGCGAAGAACGTGCACCCCGAGGTGGCCGAAGCGTGCGCGCGCGCCGTGCGGCGGCTGGAGGACCTGGGCGCGCACGTCGAGGCCATCGACCCCGGCTTCGAAGACCCGCTCGAGATCACGGCCGGCCTGTGGTTCGTGGGTGCCTGGACGTTGTGGAACACGCTGTCGCCCGCGCAGCAGGCCGTGACCGACCCCGACTTCCGCGCCGAGGCCCTGCTCGGCGAGCGCTACAGCGCGCTGGAGGTGCAGCGCCTCGCGCTGCGCCGCGGCGCGCTCGGCTCGCACATGCGCCAGTTCATGCAGCGCCACGACCTGCTGGTTACGCCCGCGGTGGCGGTGCCCGCGTTCGACGCCGTGCCGGCCGGCACGCGGCCGTTCGACACCGCGAGCATGCTTGGCTGGACGCCCTTCAGCTACCCCTTCAACCTGACCCAGCAGCCGGCGCTGACGCTGCCCTGCGGCCTGACGCGCGCCGGCCTGCCCATTGGGCTGCAGCTGGTGGGCCCGATGTTCGACGATGCCGGCGTGCTGCGCGCCGCAAGGGCGCTCGAGTCGGTGCTGCCGGTGCGCCGGCCTTCGCTGACGTGGGACGACGCCGCCACTGGCGCGCCGCCGGGGCCCGCCGCATGAGCGACGACATCACCGACCTCGATGCGATCGCGCTGTCGCGCGCGATCCACGCGCGCCGCGTCTCGTGCCGCGAGGTGATGCAGGCCTACCTGCGCCGCATCGGCCGTCTCAACCCGCAGGCCCGGGCGATCGTCAATCAGGTGCCCGACGACGCCGCGCTCGCCGAGGCCGAACGCTGCGACGCCGAACTGGCGCGCGGCCGCGGGCGCGGCCTGCGGCGCGGCTCGCGCGGCTGGCTGCACGGGATCCCGCAGGCCGTCAAGGACACCGGGCATGCGGCCGGGCTGCCGACGACGCAGGGCAGCCCGCTGCTGAAGGACGCCATCGCGGCCGAGGACAGCCTGTACGTGGCGCGCACCCGCGCGGCCGGCGCCATCGTCATCGGCAAGACCAACATGCCCGAGCTCGGCCTGGGCTCGCACACCTACAACGCGCTGTTCGGCGCCACGCCCAACCCCTGGGACCCGGCACGCAGCGTCGGCGGCAGCAGCGGCGGCGCGGCCGCGGCGCTGGCGCTGCGGCTGCTGCCGGTGGCCGACGGCTCGGACTTCATGGGCTCGCTGCGCAACCCGGCCGGCTGGACCCACACCTTCGGCCTGCGGCCGAGCCGCGGCCGCGTGCCGGGCTGGCCCAAGCCCGACGTGTGGGTGGCGCAACTGGGCACCGACGGGCCGATGGCGCGCACCGTGGCCGACCTCGCCGCGCTGCTGACCACGCAGGCCGGCCCCGATCCGCGCGTGCCGCTGTCGCTGGACACACCGCCCGGCAGCTTCGTGCCCGATGCGCGCGCCGGCGAGCACGGCCTGCGCGGGCTGCGCATCGGCTGGCTGGCCGACCTCGGCGGCCACCTGGCGGTGGAGCCGGGCATCCTGCCGGCCTGCGAGGCGGCGCTGGCGCGCTGCGCCGACGCCGGCGCGCACGTGGAGCCGGCCGCACTCGGCTTCGACCCGGCGCGGCTGTGGCAGGCGTGGCTGGTGTGGCGGCGCGCGCTGGTGGCGCCCACGGTGGCAGCGCTGCTGGCGGTGCCCGGCGCGCGCCGGCGCATCAAGCCCGAGGCGCTGTGGGAGCACGACCAGGCGCGCGGCCTGACCTTCGAGCGTTTCCTGCAGGCCAGCGAGGTGCGCACCGCCTTCACGGCCCACATGGCCGGCCTGTTCGGGCGCTACGACCTGCTGGCCCTGCCGGTGGCCCAGGTGTGGCCCTTCGAAATCGGCCAGACCTGGCCGCGCCGGGTGGCCGGCCGCCCGATGGACACCTACCACCGCTGGATGGAGACGACGCTGTACGCCACCTTCGCCGGCCTGCCCGCGCTCAGCGCACCGGCCGGCTTCCATCCCAACGGCCGCTGGCCCGCGGGCGTGCAGCTGATCGGCCCGCCGCGCGGCGACGCGCTGCTGCTGCGCGCGGCGGCCGCCTACGAGGCGCGCGCGCAGGCCCTGCTGGAGCGGCGTCCGGTCGACCCGGGCTGAGGCCGGCCGGACGCTCCGGCGCGGTGGCACCCCGCGGCCTGCCGACGCCCTTCAGCCCGCCACCGCCATCACCCTCTGCGCCAGCGCCACCAGCGAACGGTCGCTGCCCGGCGAGCCGAGCAGCGACAGGCCCATCGGCGCGCCGTCGCGGCCGGCCAGCGGCAGGCTGAGCTGCGGCACGCCGGCCAGGCCCGCCACGCACAGCAGCCGGATCGCGCGGTTGCGGTAGTCCTCGAGCGCGCTCTCGGGCTCGTCGATGCGGGGGGCGATGTCGGGCATCGTGGGCAACAGCAGCACGCCGTCGGTGCCCAGCAGCGCGGCCAGGTGGCTGCGGAACGCGGCGCGGAAGGCGGTGGCCCCGGCCACCTGGGCGTCGGTGACCTGCCGGGCCCACTCGAAGCGCTCGGCCACGCCAGGCCCGAGCGGCGGCGCGTAGCGCTCGATCACCGGGCCGTCGGTGGCCCAGGCCTCGCGGCCCTGCAGGTAGCGGAAGTTCCAGTACATCGCGTCGAAGGAATCGAGCACCACGGCCACCGCGGGCAGCGGCCAGGGCGCGCCCAGCGCCGCCGCCATGCGCCGCGCCGCCGCCTCGGCGGTGCCGCCCGCGGCCGCGGCCACCTGCGACCACAGGTCGGCCGGCCACAGCAGCCGCGGCGCGGTCAGCGGCCGCTCGTCGGCGCCCAGCAGCACGTCGGCCACGCGCGCGAAAGTGCCGATGTCGCGCGCGAACCAGCCGCAGGTGTCCAGGCTCGGGCTCAGGTCGAGCGCCCCCTCCAGCGACACGCGGCCGTGCGTCGGACGCAGCCCGACCAGCCCGCAGTGGCTGGCCGGCGCGCGCACGCTGCCGCCGGTGTCGGTGCCGAGCGCGAAGTCGCACAGGCGGTGGCTCACCGCCGAGGCCGAGCCCGACGACGAGCCGCCGCTGATGCGATCGGGCGCGGCGCCGTTGACGGGGTTGCCGAAGTGCGCGTTGCGGCCGTTCATCGAGAACGCGAACTCGTCGGTGACGGTCTTGCCGACGAAGCGCGCGCCGGCGTCGAGCAGCCGCTGCACGGTGGGGGCCGTGCGCGTCTTGACGCCCGACAGCGCCAGCAGCACCGGGCTGCCGCCACCCGTGGGGTAGCCCGCGACGTCGAACAGGTCCTTCACGCCCATCGTCAGGCCGGCCAGCGGGCCGGTGGCGGCGCGCGGCACCGGCGCCTCGGGATAGGGGACGAAGGCGTGGGCGGGGTCGTGCAGCATCTCGGTCAGCGGGGTGGGGCCACGTGGGGGGCCGCAGAGATCGGGGCCGTGGCGGCAGCGCCTGCCGCAGCAGCGGACACGGCCGCGGCCGTGGCGTCGGTGCGCAGGCAGCGCGCGCGGTGGCTGGGCGCCAGGGTCACCGGTTCGGGCTGGGTGCCGCGGCAGGCGGCCTCGGCCCAGGCGCAGCGCTCGGCGAAGGCGCAGCCCGGGGGCAGCTGAGACAGGT
Organism: Rubrivivax sp.; assembly: GCA_020248915.1. Lineage (GTDB taxonomy): Bacteria > Pseudomonadota > Gammaproteobacteria > Burkholderiales > Burkholderiaceae_C > Rubrivivax. The sequence goes on from JADCGP010000004.1 coordinate 30,908, forward strand.
CGGGCGGCGCGCCGCCGATGGTGGCCAGGCGCTGCCCCCTGGTCAGCGCGCCGTGCGCGCGGCCCTTCAGCAGCGCGATCGTGTAGGGGTGGCGCGGGGCGCGGATCAGCTCGCGCGCCGTGCCCTCCTCGACGATGCGGCCGGCGTACATCACGGCGATGCGGTCGGCTACCTCAAGCGCGGCGCCGATGTCGTGGGTGACGAAGACGATGCCCAGGCCGAGCTCGCGCTGCAGCTCGCGCAGCAGGATCAGCACCTGGATCTGCACGGTGGCGTCGAGCGCCGTCGTCGGCTCGTCGGCCAGCAGCAGCTGCGGCCGGCAGGCCAGCGCCAGCGCGATCATCGCGCGCTGGCGCATGCCGCCGCTCATCTCGTGCGGGTAGGCCGCCAGGCGCCGCTCGGGGCTCGGGATGCGCACGCGCTCGAACAGGCCGAGCGCCCGCGCCCGCGCCGCGCCGGCGTCGATGCGCTCGTGGCGGCGGATCGCCTCGACGATCTGGTCGCCCACCGTGTAGACGGGGTCGAGCGCGAGCAGCGGCTCCTGGAAGATCATCGCGGCCACCGCGCCGCGGTAGTCGGCCAGTTCGCGCTCGCGCATCGACAGCACGTCGCGGCCGGCCACCGTGACCCTGCCGCCGATGGCGGTGCGGCGGGCCGGGTGCAGCATCAGCAGCGTGCGCAGCGTGACGCTCTTGCCCGAGCCCGACTCGCCGATCAGCGCCACCGCCTCGCCGCGCTGCACATCGAGGCTGACGCCGCCGACCGCCCGCACCGGCGCGCGCCCGCCGCGGAAGGTGACGCTCAGGTCCTCGATGCGGACCAGCGGCTCGCCGCTCATGCCGCGGCCCCCGGCGCGGCCGCGTGCCCGCTGCCGGGCTCGTGCATCAGGCAGGCCACGCCGCCGCGCGCGATGCCGGCGCGCGCGGGCGCCCGCTGCGCGCACACCGCCTCGGCCCGGGGGCAGCGCGGGTGGAAGCGGCAGCCGCCTGGCGGGTCGATCGGGTTCGGCGGGTCGCCCGCGAGCGGGGCCTGCTCGATGCGGCGGTCGGGATCCATGCTCGGCATCGACGACAGCAGCGCCGCCGTGTACGGGTGGCGCGGAGCTTCGAAGAGCGACTCGGCGGCTCCGACCTCGGCCACCTCGCCGAGATACATCACCATCACGCGGTCGGAGATGAAGCGCACGACCTGCAGGTCGTGGCTGATGAAGACGTAGGTCAGGCCGAACTCGTCCTTCAGGTCGAGCAGCAGGTTCAGCACCTGCGCCTCGACCGACTTGTCCAGCGCCGACACGGCCTCGTCGAGGATCACGATGCGCGGCTCGAGCGCCAGCGCGCGCGCGATGTTGACGCGCTGGCGCTGCCCGCCCGAGAGCTCGTGCGGGTAGCGCTCGGCAAAGCGCCGCGGCTCCAGTCCCACCTTGGCCAGCAGGCTGCGCGCGCGCTCGGTGGCCTCGCGCCGGCCGACGCCGTGCACCTGCGGGCCGAAGGCGATGCTGTGCTCGACGGTCAGGCGCGGGTTCAGACTGGCATAGCTGTCCTGGAACACCATCTGCACCTGGCGGTGGTAGGCCTTCAGCGGCAGGTCGCGGCTGCCGACGCGCGCGCCGTCGAACACCACCTCGCCGGCGGTGGGCTCGATCAGGTGCATCAGCAGCCGCGCCGTGGTGCTCTTGCCGCAGCCGCTCTCGCCGACGACGCCCAGCGTCTCGCCCTGCCAGACCTCGAAGTCCAGGCCGTCGACCGCGCGCACGACGCCGCCGCCGCGGCCGAGCACGTCCTTCTTCAGCGGGAAGTGCTTGACGAGGCCCCGGACGGCGAGCAGCGGCGCGGTCATGTCAGCTCACTTCACGTCCATGGCCGAGCGGAGGGAATCGCTCAGCAGGTTGAACGCGATCGAGGTGACGAAGATCATCGCCCCCGGCAGCGCCGCCACCCAGGGCTGCACGTAGATCGCCGTGCGCAGCGTGTTGAGCATCAGCCCCCACTCCGGCTCCGGCGGCTTGACGCCGAGGCCGAGGAACGACAGGCCCGAGGCCAGGATCATGCTCACCGCGATCAGGCTGGTGGCGTAGACGAAGATCGGCCCCAGCACGTTGCCCAGCACGTGCACGCGCACGATCGTGAACGCGCCGGCGCCGCTGGCGCGCGCCGCCTCGACGTAGTCGCGCCCGCGCACCTGGGTCGTCACGCTCTCGGCCACGCGCGCGATCGGCGGGATGAAGACGATGGTGAGCGACAGCAGCGCGTTGCCGATGCCGGCCCCGAGCGCACCGCTCAGCGCGATGGCCAGCAGCACGCTCGGGAAGGCGTAGAACACGTCGATCGTGCGCATGATCACCGTGTTCGTCACGCCCCCGGCATAGCCGGCCAGGATGCCGATGGCCGAGCCGACGACGAAGGCCAGCACCACCGGCGTGATGCCCATGAACAGGCTGAGCCGCGCGCCCACGATCAGCCGGCTCAGCATGTCGCGGCCGAGCTCGTCGCTGCCGAGCGGGTAGTGCTCGCTGCCGATCGGCTGCAGGCGGCCGAGCATCGAGCTCTTGAACGGGTCGGCGGGCGCGATCCAGGGGCCGAAGACGGCCATCGCGAACAGCGCCAGCACGACGAGGCCGGCGAAGACGGCCACCGGGTCGCGCAGGAAGCGGCGCGCCACGCCCTCCCAGTAGCCGGGCGAGCGCTGCACGGCGGCGACGCGGTCGGCGGCGACGGCAGTCATGGCCTCAGCTCCGGGCGATGCGCGGGTCGAGCAGCGTCTGCACGACATCGACCGCGACATTGAGGACCACGAAGAACATCGCCAGCACCAGGATCGTGCCCTGCAGCAGCGGCAGGTCGCGCTGGAAGATGGCGCTGTTGAGCAGGAAGCCGGTGCCGGGCCAGGCGAAGACGGTCTCGATCAGGATCGAGCCGCCGAGCAGGTAGCCCAGCTGCAGGCCCATCACCGCCAGCGCCGTCGGCGCGGCGTTCTTGACGACGTGGCGGAACACGCCGAAGTGCGTGAGCCCCTTGGCGCGCAGGCCGACCACGAACTCCTGCGCCAGGATCTCCGCCACCAGCGCCCGCACGGTGCGCGCGACGATGCCCATCGGGATTACCGACATCGTGACGGCCGGCAGCAGCAGGTGCCTGACGTGCTCCCAGTTCCAGGCCCAGTCGCCGCTGCCGCCGGGGCCGGCGCCGGTGGCGGGCAGCCAGTTCAGCTGGGCCGCGAAGACGATGACCAGCACCATTCCGAGCCAGTAGTGCGGCACGCTGACGCCCAGCACCGACAGCAGCGAGGCCGCACGGTCGACGATGCTGTTGCGGAAGTAGCCGGCGACGAAGCCGAACAGGCAGCCGAAGAAGAAGCCGATCAGCGTGGCCACCACCGCCAGGCGCAGCGTGTTGCCCACCGCCTTGATCACCTCGCCGGCCACCGGCCGGCTGGTGGCGATGCTGGTGCCCAGGTCGCCCTGCAGCGCGCGCCACACCCAGCTCGCGAACTGCTCGGGCAGCGAGCGGTCGAAGCCGTAGAGCGTCTTCAGCTGCTGCTGCAGCTCCTGGCTCGCGTCGGGCGGCAGGATCGAGACCAGCGGGTCGCCCGGCGCCAGGTGCACCAGCGCGAAGCACACCAGCGCCACGCCGGCCATGATGGGCAGCGTGTAGAGGATGCGTCGCAGCAGGTAGGCGATCATCGCTTCCCCCCGGAGCGGCTGGCGGCGCCTCCCCCCCGGGGGTGCGCCGCCGGCGGCCCGGCAGAGCCGGGTCCGCGGCGGCCGCCGGGTGCGCGATCGGACCCGCGTCGCACCGTCACTCCATGCGCATCGTGGCGATGTCGATGAACCAGCTGCGCGGCTGGACGACGTTCTTCACCCGCGCCGTCATCGCGCGCGGGCCGACGTCATGGGCGATCCAGACGAACGGCGCCTCCTCGACGATGCGGGCGTGCAGCTTCGCGAGGGCCGCGTCGCGCGCCTTGTCGTCGAAGCTGGTGCGGGCGTCGGCGATCAGCTTGTCGAACTCCGCGTTGCCGAAGTAGCCCCAGTTGTTGCTGACCGGCGGGAAGGTCTTGGTGCTGGTGAAGCGCACCATCGCGAAGAACGGGTCCATCGCCGCGAAGCTGACGTTGATGGCGTTGGCGCCGTTGGCGGTGGGGTCCTTGGCGCCGCGACGCCAGTTGGTGAACAGCGTGTTCCACTCGATGACGTCGAACTGCACGTCGAAGTAGCACTGCTTGAGCGACTGCTGCACGAGCTCGTTCATCGGCAGCGGCTGCATCTGGCCCGAGCCGCTGGCGCTGATCTGCACCTTCACGCGCAGCGGCTTGGCCGCGCTGTGGCCGGCCTCGGTCATCAGCTTCTGCGCGGCGGCCACGTCGTAGCGGATGTCGAACTTGGGGTTGCCCCACCACGGGTGGCCCGGCGGCACGGTGCCCTTGGGCACGCCCATCATGCCGCCCAGCAGCTTGAGCAGGCCGGTGCGGTCGACGCACAGGTTGGCGGCCTGGCGCACGCGCTTGTCGAGCCAGGGCGAGCCCTCGGCGAAGCTCAGCTGCCACGGCCACACGTGCGGCTGCTGGTTGAAGTAGATCTTGTGGCCGCGCTGCTGGATCGCGGCCATCGCGTCGGGCGCGGGCGCCTCGATCCAGTCGACCTGGCCCGACAGCAGCGCCGCGGTACGGGCGTTGGCTTCGGGCATCGGCAGCATCACCACGCGGTCGATGGCCGGCACGCGCTTGGGGTCCCAGTAGGCCTTGTTGGCGGCCACCTCCAGGCGCTCGCGCGGCACGAAGCGCACCATCCTGAACGGGCCGCTGCCGCTGGCGTCGGCGGCGAACGCGGTCCAGGCCGCGCGCGACTTGTCGGCCGGCGTCGCGCCGGGCGCAGCGTCGAACTTCTTCTGCCAGTGCGCGGGGCTGGCCATGAACAGGTTGGTCAGGTTCAGCGGCAGGAAGGCGTCCGGCTCGCTGGTGGTCAGCTCGACCGTCAGGTCGTCGATCTTGCGCGCCGTGCGCAGCGTGGGCATGCGGCTGGCGGTCACGCCCACCTGGCTGGCGTCGAAGTGCACGGCGTCCTTGTCGAGCACCTTGCGCACGTTCCAGACCACGCTGTCGGCGTTGAAGGCGCTGCCGTCGTGGAACTTGACGCCCGGGCGCAGCTTGAACACCCACTTGGTCTTGTCCTTGGCGTCCACGGCCCAGCTCAGCGCCAGCCCGGGGATCAGCACGCTAGGCGCGTCGGCCTTGGACAGGTCCCAGTGGGTCAGCGCGTCGTACATCGGGATGCCGGTGAAGCGGTTGCCCTCGAACCCCTGGTCGGGCTGGCCGAGCGTGCGCGGGATGTCGGCGGCCGTCATCGCGATGCGCAGGACCTTCTCCTGGGCCTGGGCCGGGGCGCCGGCCCACAGCAGCGAGGCGGCCGTGGCGGCGAGCGCCAGGCGCGGGAACGACCAACGGGAAACGGGGCTCATGGGGTCTCTCCTGGGTGGTTCGGGTCGGTGGACCGCGGGGTCGGAACAGGCGGCAACGGATGCGGGGTTTGCAAGCAACATGCCATCACGGTCCGGCGGGAGCCGGAACGGCGGAAGGGAACGGGGTCGCCGGCGGCGCAGGCAGCGGCCCGAGCAGCGCGGCGAGCTCGGGCGCGACGCCGCTGCAGGCCGCCTGCCGCGGCCGCGGCAGCGACGCCGCAGGATCCGCGGCGGCGGACGCCCCGCGCGCGGCGGCACGCCACGCGGCCTGCAGCGCCAGCTCGACGCTGTCGAGCACCGGCCGCGGCACGGCCGCGGCGAGCCGGAACGCGAATCCCGCGAGGCCGGCCCCGCCGAGCAGCACCGTGCGCGCCGCCGGCCAGCGCTGCAGCGCCTCGGCGGCGGCTGCAGCCAGCGCCGCGACGGCCGCATCGGGCGCCGCGGCCAGCTCGCCGCCGCCCGGCTCCAGCGTGTGGATGCCCAGGCAGACATCGGCCCCGGGCAGCGCCGGACGCAGCCGCTCGAGCATCGGGCCCCAGGCGCGGCCGCCGGTCAGCACGATGAACGGGCCCTGGGCCGCGGCGGCGTCGAAGGCCGCCTCGGCCAGGCCCAGCACCGGCACCGGCGCCAGCGCGCGCAGCGCGAACAGGCCGGGGTCGCCGAAGCAGGCGAGCAGCACCGCGTGGGGCACGCCGTGCCGCGCCACGTGGGCCGCGTAGGCATCGAGCGCGGCGTGGCCGGCAACGGCCGCGCCGACCTCGTCGGCGATGTAGCGCGCGCCGAAGCGCGCGGTGGCCGAGAGCACCACGCCGCCGGCCGGGGCGAGCGCCTCCGCACGGCGGACCAACGCGGCGGTGACCGGCGCGCTGGTGTTGGGGTTGAGGACGAGCAGTTCGGGCATCGCGACCGTCAGCGCCCCAGCAGTTCGGCCAGCCGCGGCGCCGGGCGCCCGGCCGGCGCGAAGTCGAGCTGCGACTCCAGCCGCGCCAGGTGCTGCAGCATCGCCTGTCCTGCCGCGGCGGCGTCGCGCAGCCGCAGCGCGGCCAGCACCGTGCGGTGCTCGTGGCAGTCGCACCCGGCCGCAGGGCCGGCTCGGTCAGCCGGCAGGCCGGCCCCGGCAGCCGCACGGCCGGCCCCGCTGGCGGCGGGTTCCCGCAGGTCTTGCGGGCCGAAGCGCAGCAGCACGAGCGACGTGCGCGAGACGAGCACGCGCAGCATGCGCGCCAGCGTCTCGCTGCCGGCGTGATCGGCAATGTGCAGGTGGAAGCCGCCGGCCATGCGGATGGCCTCGTGGCGATCGCCAGCGGCGCGGGCGCGCTCCTCGTCGACGATCCAGGCCTGCAGCGCGCGCAGGTCGGCGTCGGTCGCGCGGGCCGCAAAGCGCTCCAGCAGCGTCGGCTCGAGCAGCCGCCGGGCGTCGAACACCTCGCGCGCGTCCTGCGGCGTTGGCTCGGTCACGCGGGCGCCGGCGTTGGGCACCAGCGTCACCAGCTGCTCGCTGGCCAGGCGGATCAGCACCTGCCGCACGCGCGTGCGCGACACCCCGAACACCTGCCCGAGCTCGTCCTCGCGCAGCCGCGTGCCCGGGGCCAGGCGCTGGTCGAGCAGTGCGTCGAACAGGCGCGCGTGGATCTGCGCATCGGTCGGCGTCTCGGCGGCGCGCTGCGCGCCCTCGCCCTCGCCCTCGCCTTCGCCTGCACCTGCGCCGGTGCCGCCCGCATCTGCGGCCGCCCTCCTGCGCCGGCCGGCGGCCGTGCTGGTGGCGGCGGTGGCGGGGACGGGGCGGCGCGACGGGCTCACGCCCATCCCGCTAGCAGCCTCCGTGCCGGCCCGGCCCGCTGCCGGGCGCCCTCGCCAATGCTGATTGCATACCATCGCCGCCCCGATTGCATCGGATCGGTGCATCGTAGAGCCGCAACGGTGCATCCGGCGCTACGGGTTCACCCGGGGTGATGGCCCGCGATGGTGCACGCCGAGGCCTGCCGGCCCGTCCGCCGCCAGGCCGCGGCCCGAGGCGTCGCGGCAGCCGCAGCCGCAGCCGCAGCCGCAGCCGCAGCCGCAGCCGCAGCCGCAGCCGCAGCCGCAGCCGGCTGCGTCAGGCGCAGGCCGACGCCAGCGCCTGGTCCACGTCCCAGAGGATGTCGTCGATGTGCTCGAGGCCCACCGAGATGCGCACCATCTCGGGCGTCACGCCGGCGGCACGCTGCTGCGCCGCGTCGAGCTGCCGGTGCGTGGTGCTGGCCGGGTGGCTGATCAGCGTGCGCGTGTCGCCGATGTTGACGAGGTGGCTCATGAACTGCGCGCTCTCGATGAAGCGCACGCCGGCCGCCTCGCCCTGCCCCGCCGGTGCGCGCACGCCGAAGGCGAGCAGCCCCGAGGCGCCGCGCATCTGGCGCGCCAGCAGCGCGTGCTGCGGGTGCTCCGGCAGGCCGGGGTAGTTGACGAAGCTCACGCGCGGGTCGTCGCGCAGGAACCTCGCCAGCGCCAGCGCGTTGGCGCAGTGCCGCTCCATCCGCAGCGGCAGCGTCTCCACCCCCTGCAGGATCTGCCACGCGCTCGTCGGCGCCAGCGCGGCGCCGAACACGCGCAGCGTCTCCATGCGGCAGCGCATCGTGAACCCGAAGTCGCCGAAGGTCTCGTAGAACTTGACCCCGTGGTAGCCGGGGCTCGGCTCGGTCATGCCCGGGAACTTGCCGTTGTCCCACGGGAAGCGGCCGCTCTCGACCACCACGCCGGCCAGCGTGGTGCCATGGCCGCCGAGGTACTTGGTGGCGCTGTGCACGACGATGTCGGCCCCGTGGTCGATGGGGTTGCAAAGTGCCGGGCTCGGCACGGTGTTGTCGATGACCAGCGGCACGCCGTGCGCGTGGGCCACCTCGGCCACGGCGGCGATGTCCAGCACGACGAGGCTGGGGTTGCCGAGCGACTCGGCGAACACGGCGCGCGTGTTCGGCCGCATCGCGGCGGCGAAGGCCTCGGGCCGCGTCGCGTCGACGAAGCTGGTCTCGATGCCGAACTTGGCCAGGTTCACCGCCAGCATCGTCACGCTGCCGCCGTACAGCGCGCCGGCCGCCACGACATGGTCGCCGGCACGCAGGATCGTCATCAGCGCGGTGGCCTCGGCCGCCATGCCCGAGGCCACCGCCACCGCGGCGCGGCCGCCCTCGAGCGCGGCGACCCGCTCCTCCAGAGCGGCCACCGTCGGGTTGCTCAGGCGCGAGTAGACGTTGCCGAAGGTCTGCAGGTTGAACAGCGCTGCCGCGTGCTCGGCGCTGTCGAACACGAAGCTCGTGGTCTGGTAGATGGGCAGCGCCCGCGCTCCGGTGGCCGCGTCGGGGATCTGCCCGGCGTGGATCGCGAGCGTCTCGGGGTGGAAGCGCCGGTCGGCCATCGCTGCCGCTCCTGCCGCCGCTACAGCGGCCGCCGCGCGGAGATCACGCGCGTGTTCACGCCCGCCCAGTGCAGGCCGCCGAACAGGCGCGCGTGCTCGATCTTGACGCAGCGGTCGGTCACCGAATCCAGGCCGGCCGCCCGCACGAGCGCGTCGGCCTCGGCGTTCTTCAGCCCGAGCTGCTGCCAGAACACGCGCGCGCCGACGGCGATGGCGCTGTGCGCGATCGGCACCATGTCGGCCTCCTTGCGGAACACGTCGACCAGGTCGATCGGGAACGGGATGTCCTCCAGGCGCGGGTACGACGTCTCGCCCAGGACTTCGGGGTAACGCGGGTTCACCGGCACGACGCGGTAGCCCTTGCCCTGCATGTACTTGGCGGCGAAGTAGCTCGGCCGGTGCCACTCGGCCGACAGCCCGACGACCGCGATCGTGCGGCAGCCCTTCAGGATGCGGCGCAGCGTGCTGATCTCGTCGGCCATGGCCGATGGTAAGGCGCCCCGGCCTGCCGTCAGGGGAAGAAGCCCCGCTGCTCCAGCAGCGCCCGCAGGGCGTCGGAGTCGGCGCGGAAGCGGTCGGGGTCGTACTTGATCCGGCTGGTGTAGAACTGCGCGAGGCCCGTGATGCCGTGCTCGGCCATGCGCTGCTGCATCTCGGGGCCCATCGCGCGGTAGCGCTCCCAGTTGCTCTGCTCCTTCGGCCCGTAGTCGCGGTCGATCGACGCGGGCGTGGGTCGCCGGTAGCGCTCGTCGTGGATCCATGCCCGCGACGGCAGCCGGTCGCGCTGCGCCGGCGCCTCGGCCGGCCACCCGACCACCATGCTGGTCACCGGCAGGCAGTGGTCCGGGCACTCCAGGTACTCGGCAATGGCGCCCATGCTGTGCAGCGTGGTGCCCATGTAGCAGATCCCCAGCCCGTGGGCCTCGAACGCGAGCGCGGCGCTCTGCGCCAGCAGCACGGCATCGACCGCGGCCACGTGCCAGCTGATCAGGTCGCCGAAGCCCAGGCGCGCGCCGCGCTGCGCCAGCCAGGCGCGGGTGCGGTGCGAGTCGGCGCAGAACGTCAGCACCAGCGGGGCCTGCAGCACCATCGGCTGGTCGAAGTGCAGCTCGCACAGCCGCGCCTTGCGCTGGCGGTCGCGGGTCGTCACCACCGAGACCATGTTGAGGTTGCCCGACGACGAGGTGCCGGCGCTCGCGTCGACGAGCACCCGCTCGACCAGGGCCGGGTCGATGTCGCGGTCCTCGAACGCGCGGATCGAGCGGTGGCCCTGCAGCAGGGCGTGGACGGTCTCGGCACGTGCGGTCATGGGCGGCTGCCTCCGGCTGGCAAGGCCCGTCATCATGCCGCCGGGGCGGGCGCCCGCCGGGCCCGGATCCGGCTGCTACACTGGTTGCGCCAGGAGAGAGCGGCACCGGCATGGCCGGGCACGCCGCCGCCGAAGGCGCAGGGGCCAGGCCCCGAACGCTCAGGCAAAAGGACTGGCTTCCTTCCTCACTGGAGAGAGGCGCCCGGGGTCGAGACCCCAGGGCGCCCACCGAAGGGGCAAGGCCGGGCGGCCGACGCGAGGTCGGGGCGCCGCGGCCGAATCTCTCAGGTAAAGCGGACAGCGAGGGTGCGCGGGGCACGGCAGCGGTGCCGCCCGCGCCGCCCGCGTCGAGGAAGCCAGCCCATGTCCGACCTGCTCCACACCCCGCTGCACGACCTGCACCTGTCCCTCGGCGCACGGATGGTGCCCTTCGCGGGCTACGCCATGCCGGTGCAGTACGACAAGGGCGTGATCGCCGAGCACCGCCAATGCCGCGCGTCGGCCGCGCTGTTCGACGTGAGCCACATGGGGCAGATCCGGCTCGGCGGCCCGGACGCAGCCGCCGCGCTCGAGACGCTGGTGCCCGTGGACGTGGTCGACCTGGGCGCGGGCCGCCAGCGCTACGCGTTCTTCACCAACACCGGCGGCGGGCTGATCGACGACCTGATGGTCACCCGCACGCAGCCCGACGCCGCCGCCGACTTCGGCGACCTGTTCCTCGTCGTCAACGCGGCCGGCAAGGCCGCCGACCTGACCCACCTGAACATCCACGTCGGCCACCGCTGCCACGTGGCGGCGATGCCCGACCGCGCGCTGCTGGCGCTGCAGGGTCCGAAGGCGGTGCAGGCGCTGTCGCGGCTGAACCCGGGCGTGGCGACCCTGGTGTTCATGACCGGCGGCGTGTTCGACCTCGCCGGCCAGCGCTGCCACGTCACGCGCTCGGGCTACACCGGCGAGGACGGGTTCGAGATCTCGGTGCCGGCCGACGGCGCGGTGGCGCTGGCCAAGCGGCTGCTGGCGCAGCCCGAGGTGGCGCCCGCCGGCCTGGGCGCCCGCGACACGCTGCGGCTGGAGGCCGGGCTGTGCCTGTACGGCCACGACATCGGACCCGGCACCAGCCCGGTCGAGGCCGCGCTGGCGTGGGCGATCCAGAAGGTGCGCCGCCCGGGGGGTGCGCGCGCCGGCGGCTATCCCGGTGCGCACGCGATCGAGAGCCACCTGCAGTCCGGCGCGCCGAGCCGGCGCGTCGGCCTGGTCGGCCTGGAGCGCGTGCCGGTGCGCGAGGGCGCCGAGCTGTCCGACGCCCACGGCCGCCGCCTGGGCCGCGTGACCAGCGGCACGATCGCGCCCACGGTGGACCGCCCGGTGGCGATGGCCTACCTGCCGCAGGACCATGCGCAGCCGCACGCCGAGGTCTGGGCCGAGGTGCGCGGCCGCCGGCTGCCGATGCGCGTGACACCACTGCCCTTCACCCCCCACCGCTACCACCGCGGCTGACGCCGCGCCCGACCCGCGCCACCTCCCACCGACCCCGGAGCCCGACCGATGACGACGATGTACACCCCCGACCACGAATGGATCAACATCGAGGACCACGAGGCCGCGGTGGTCGGCATCACGCAGCACGCGCAGGACGCGCTGGGCGACGTGGTCTTCGTCGACCTGCCCGAGGTCGGCCGCACCTACCGCAAGGGCGAGGTGGTCGGGGTCGTCGAGAGCGTGAAGGCCGCCGCCGACGTGTTCATGCCGGTCGAGGGCGAGGTCGTCGAGGTCAACCAGGCGCTGCGCGCCGACCCGGCCCTGGCCAACAAGGACCCGCTGGGCCACGGCTGGTTCTTCAAGGTCCACGTCACCCGGATGGAGCAGTTCGACGAGCTGCTCGACCCGCCGGGCTACGACAAGCTGCTGCAGTCCCTCTGACCCGTCCCGCCCTTCCCCACCGCACCGTGCCGCCCCGAACCCGGGGCACCAGGATGACGCGATGCTGATGTCCGCCCTCAAGCCCCTGCGCGAACTCGAGAACGCCTCCGAGTTCGTGCCCCGCCACATCGGCCCGTCCGAGGCCGACGAGCAGCGCATGCTGTCGGTGATCGGGTCCGGCCCCGCCCCGCTCACGCGCCGCGCGCTGATCGAGGCGGTCGTGCCGCCGGCGATCGCGCGCACCCGGCCGATGCAGCTGCCCGCCCCCGTGACGGAGGCGCAGGCGCTCGCCGAGCTGAGGCAGATCGCCTCGCGCAACCGCGTGCTCAAGAGCTTCATTGGCCAGGGCTACCACGGCACGCACACGCCCGGCGTCATCCTGCGCAACATCCTCGAGAACCCGGCCTGGTACACCGCCTACACGCCCTACCAGGCCGAGATCTCGCAGGGGCGCATGGAGGCGCTGGTCAACTTCCAGACCATGGTCTGCGACCTCACGGGCATGGCGATCGCCAACGCCAGCATGCTCGACGAGGCCACCGCCACCGCCGAGGCGATGACGCTGGCGCGGCGCAGCGTGAAGAGCCGCAGCGACACCATCGTCGTCGCCGGCGACTGCCACCCGCAGACGATCGAGGTCGTGCAGACGCGCGCCGCGCCGCTCGGCCTGCGGGTCGTGCTGGCCGCCTCGGCCGAGGAATGGGACCGGCTGCTCGGCGCCGGCGAGTACTTCGCGGTCGTCACCGGCTACCCGGCCACCGGCGGCGCGATCCGCGACCTGCGCGCGGACGCGCAGCGCGTGCACGCGCACGGCGCGGCCTTCATCGTCTGCGCCGACCTGCTGGCCCTGACGCTGCTGGTGCCGCCCGGCGAGTTCGGCGCCGACATCGTGGTCGGCAGCACGCAGCGTTTCGGCGTGCCGATGGGCGGCGGCGGCCCGCATGCCGCCTACATGGCCTGCCGCGACGACTGGAAGCGCAGCCTGCCCGGGCGGCTGGTGGGCGTCAGCATCGACGCCCACGGGCAGCCCGCCTACCGGCTGGCGCTTCAGACCCGCGAGCAGCACATCCGGCGCGAGAAGGCCACCAGCAACATCTGCACCGCGCAGGTGCTGCTGGCAGTGATCGCGAGCATGTACGCCGTCTACCACGGCCCGCAGGGCCTCAAGCGCATCGCGCAGCGCGTGGCCAGCTACACCGCGATCCTGGCCGCCGGCCTGCGCGAGCTCGGCGTCACGGTGCGCAACGAGCACGCCTTCGACACGCTGACCGTCGACACCGGCCCCGACCCGGCGGCGGCGGCGCGGATCGCCGCGCGCGCCGTCGAGGCCGGCATGAACCTGCGCCAGTTCCCCGAGTGGGGCGGCACGATGCTCGGCATCGCGCTCGACGAGACGACGACCCGCGACGACCTGGTGGCGCTGTGGCGGCTGTTCGCCGCGCCGGGGCAGGCGCTGCCGGATGTCGCCGCGTTCGAGCGCGGCGTGGAGCCGCTGATCCCGGAGCCGCTGCGCCGCACGAGCCCCTATCTGACGCACCCGGTGTTCCACCGCCACCGCAGCGAGACCGAGATGCTGCGCTACATCCGCAGCCTGGCCGACAAGGACCTCGCGCTCGACCGCAGCATGATCCCGCTCGGCTCGTGCACGATGAAGCTCAACGCCACCAGCGAGATGATCCCGGTCACCTGGCCCGAGTTCGCGCAGGTGCACCCGTTCGCGCCGCGCGAGCAGCTCGCCGGCTACTGGGCGCTGAACGACCAGCTGTGCGCCTGGCTCGCGCAGGCCACCGGGTACGCCGGGGTAAGCCTGCAGCCCAACGCCGGCAGCCAGGGCGAGTACGCCGGCCTGCTCGTCATCCAGGCCTGGCAGAAGGCGCGCGGCCAGGGGCAGCGCGACGTCTGCCTGATCCCCGAGAGCGCACACGGCACCAACCCGGCCAGCGCGCAGATGGTGGGCATGCAGGTCGTCGCCGTGAAGTGCGACGCCATGGGCAACGTCGACATCGACGACCTGCGGGCGCGCTGCGCGGAGCACGCCGAGCGGCTGGCCGCCGTGATGATCACCTACCCGAGCACGCACGGCGTGTTCGAGTCGCGCGTCAAGGAGCTCTGCGAGATCGTCCACGCCCACGGGGGCCGCGTCTACGTCGACGGCGCGAACATGAACGCGCTGGTGGGCGTGGCCGCGCCGGGCGAGTTCGGCGGCGACGTCAGCCACCTGAACCTGCACAAGACGTTCTGCATCCCGCACGGCGGCGGCGGCCCGGGCGTCGGCCCGGTGGCCGTCGTGGCCGACCTCGTGCCCTTCCTGCCCGGCCATCGCACGGCCGACATCGGCACGGAGTCGCCCGTGGGCGCGGTGAGCGCCGCGCCGCTGGGCAACGCCGGCGTGCTGCCGATCTCGTGGATGTACTGCCGCATGATGGGCGCCGAGGGCCTGCGTGCCGCCACCGAGGTGGCCATCCTCAGCGCCAACTACGTCGCGGCGCGCCTGGCCGACCACTACCCGGTGCTCTACAGCGGCGGGTCCGCGGGCCTGAAGGGTGGCGGCGTGGCGCACGAGTGCATCCTCGACCTGCGGCCGCTGCACAAGAGCAGCGGCGTCGGCGCCGAGGACGTGGCCAAGCGGCTGATCGACTACGGCTTTCACGCGCCGACGCTCAGCTTCCCGGTGGCCGGCACGCTGATGGTCGAGCCCACCGAGAGCGAGCCGCTGGCGGAGCTGGACCGCTTCTGCGAGGCGATGATCGCCATCCGCGAGGAGATCGCGCGCGTCGAGCGCGGCGAGTGGGGGCGCGAGGACAACCCGCTGAAGAACGCGCCCCACACGGCCGCCTCGCTGCTGGCGACCGACTGGACCCACCCGTACACGCGCGAGCAGGCGGCGTACCCGGTGGCCAGCCTGCGCCGCCAGAAGTACTGGGCGCCGGTGGGCCGGGTGGACAACGTCCACGGCGACCGCAACCTGTTCTGCAGCTGCGTGCCGATGAGCGAATTCGCGGCTTGAGGGGGTGAGCACCGCGCGCGCGGCCGGGTCGCTGCCGGCGACCCACGCGCTGCTTGCGCTGGCCGTGGTGGCGGTGTGGGGGACGAACTTCGTCGTCATCCACGTCGCACTGCAGGCGCTGCCGCCGCTGGCGCTGGCCGCCGCGCGCTTCGCGCTCGCCTTCCTGCCCGCCGCGCTGGTGGTCCGCCGGCCGGCCGTGCCGTGGACGCGGCTGGCCGCCTACGGGCTGCTGATCGGCTGCGGGCAGTTCGGGCTGCTGTACCTGGCGCTGCAGGGACGCATCGCGCCCGGGCTGGCCTCCCTGCTGGTGCAGACGCAGGTGTTCTTCACGATCGGCCTGGCGCTGCTGCTGGAGGGCCGCGGTGCGGCACGCGCCGAACGGTTGCGGCCGCACCAGGGGGTGGCGCTGGCACTCGCCGTCGCCGGGCTGGCGCTTCTCGGGCTGCGCAGCGACGCGGCCGGCGGCACGCCGGCGGGCATCGCGATGGTGCTCGGCGCGGCGCTGGCCTGGGCCTGCGGCAACGTCGTCGGGCGCGGCATGGGCCGGGCCGACATGCTTGGCGTGGTGGTGTGGTCGAGCGTCTTCGCCGTGCCGCCGCTGGCGGTGCTGTCGCTGGTGTTCGAAGGACCCGGCCTCGTCGCCGCCCGGCTGGCCGGAGCCGGGCCGCTGCAGGCCGCCGCGGTGCTTTGGCAGGCCTTCGGCAACACGCTGTTCGGCTACGCGGCCTGGGGCTGGCTGCTGGCGCGCCACCCCGCCGGCACGGTGGCGCCGTGGGCGCTGGGCGTGCCGGTGTTCGGGCTGGCCAGCGCCGCGCTCGTGCTCGGCGAGCCGATGCCGGCGTGGAAGCTGCTCGCCTGCGCGCTCGTCATCGGCGGCCTCGCGCTGAACGTGCTGTGGCCGCGCTGGCGCGCCGGCGGCGGCGCTGGCTAGCGGTCTGCGCCAGAGCGCGCGGGTCGGGAATCGGCGGGCGGCGTAGCATTCCGCATCCTTCTCCCCGACCCGGAAGCGCCGTGCCCACCGTCAAGAACTGCCTCGCACACAAGACCAACCGCATCGTGTCGGTCCGCCCGGACGACATGGTGGTCGCCGCGCTGCAAGCCATGCGCGACAACCGCGTGCGCGCGGTGCTGGTGCTCGACGAGGACCGCCTCGCGGGCATCATCACGCAGGGCGACTGCGCGATCAAGGTGCTGCTGCCCGGTGGCGACGCCAAGGCGACCCGGGTGCGCGAGGTGATGACGCCCGACCCGATGACGGTCCGCCTGTCCGACCCGCTCGAAGCCTGCATGGGCCTGATGGCCAACCGCGGCTTCCGGCACTTGCCTGTGCTGGAGGAAGGGCGCGTGGTCGGCGTGATCTCGATCGGCGACGTGGTCAAGGACCACATCCGGCAGATGGGCCAGCAGATCGGCTTCCTCGAGACCTACATCAAGGGCCACGGCGTCTAGCCGAAGGCCGCCGCCAGCGCGCCAGCAGCAGCGCGTTGCCGACCACGAAGACGCTGCTGAAGGCCATCGCGGCACCGGCCACCATCGGGCTCAGCCGCCCGGAAGCCGCCAGCGGGATCCCGATCGCGTTGAACGCGAAGGCCCAGAACAGGTTGCCGCGGATCTTGGCGGCGGTGCGGCGCGCCAGGTCGAGCGCATCGGGAACGAGGTGCACGTCGCCTCGCAGCAGCGTGATGCCCGCGGCGTGCATCGCGACGTCGGTCCCCTGACCCGCCTCGGCCATCGCGATGCCCACGTCGGCCGCGGCAAGCGCCGGGGCGTCGTTGATGCCGTCGCCCACCATCGCCACCAGCGGCCGCCCGCCTGCCGCCGCGGCGGCGGCGGCGCGCAGTTCGCCGACGATGCGCGCCTTGTCGCCGGGCAGCACCTCGGCGCGCACGTCGTCGATGCCCAGCGCCGTCGCGGCCACGCGCACCGCAGCCGCGTTGTCGCCGCTGACGAGCACCGTGCGCAGGCCCTGCGCGCGCAGCCGCGCCAGCGCATCGGCAGCTTCGGGCTTGGGCGTGTCGGCGAAGGCCAGCAGCGCGAGCAGCCGCGGCCCCGCGGGCTCGAGCGCGGCCAGCCACGACACGGTGCAGCCCTCGTGCCGCTGCGCCTCGGCGCGCCCGGCCAGCGCGCCCAGCGGCACCCCGAGTTCCTCCATCCAGCGTGAACTGCCGAGCACGTGATCGACGCCGTCGATCGTGCCGCGCAGCCCGCGGCCCGGCACGGCGCGCAGCCGCGCCAGGGCTGGCGCATCCGCGCCATCCGGCAGCGCGTCGATCACGGCCCGCGCCAGCGGATGCCCGCTGCCCCGTTGCAGCGCCGCGGCGCGGGCGTGCGCCGTGGCGGCATCGACGCCCGGGGCCGCGTCGAGCGCGGCCAGCCGAGGCCGGCCGACCGTCAGCGTCCCGGTCTTGTCGAAGGCCACGACGCCCACCCGCCGGGCCAGTTCGAGCGCCTCCGCATCCTTGATCAGGATGCCGTTGCGCGCGGCGACCCCGGTGCCGGCCATGATCGCGGCCGGGGTCGCCAGGCCCAGCGCGCACGGGCAGGCGATGACGAGCACGGCCACCGCGTTCAGCAGCGCCGCGGTCCAGTTGCCGGCGGCCAGCCCCCAGCCCAGCAGCGTGAGCAGCGCGATGCCCAGCACCACCGGCACGAACACCGCGCTGACGCGGTCGACCAGACGCTGGATCGGCGCCTTCTTCGCCTGCGCGTTCTCGACCAGCCGCACGATGCGCGCCAGTGCCGTCTCGGCACCGACCGCGGTGGCCCGCAACGTCAGCAACCCCTCGCCGTTGAGGGCGCCGGCGCTGACGCGGTCGCCGCTGCCCCGGGGCACCGGCAGGCTCTCGCCCGTGAGCAGCGACTCGTCGAGGTGGCTCGCGCCTTCGACGATCTGGCCGTCCACCGGCACGCGGGCGCCGGGGCGCACGCGCACGAGGTCGCCGACGCCCACCTCGGGCAGGGGTCGCTCGCGCTCGACGCCGTCCTCGAGAACCAGCGCCGTGGCGGGCCGCAGGCCCTCGAGCGCGCGGATCGCGTCGGCCGCGCGGCGCTTGGCGCGCGACTCCAGCCACTTGCCCAGCAGCACCAGCGCGATGACGGCTGCCGCGCCTTCGAGGTACAGGTGCGGCTCGCGACCGGCGCGCGCCGCGCTCCACCACTCCCAAAGGCTCAGGCCGAAGGCGGCGCTGGTGCCGATGGCCACCAGCAGGTCCATGTTGCCGGTGCCCGCACGCACGGCCTTCCACCCGGAGACGTAGAAGCGCGCCCCGAGCCAGCACTGCACTGGCGCGGCCAGCGCGAACTGCCAGGCAGGCGGCAGCATCGCGTGCACGCCGAAAGGCAGCGCGAACATCGGCAGCACCAGCGGCGCGGCCAGCAGCAGCGCGAGCGCGACGCGGCGACCGTCGGTCAGCCACGGGCGGCGGGCCGCACCCGCACCCGCACCCGCTCCCTGGACACCGGTCGCCCCGGCGAGCGGGGGCCCGGCGTCGGCGCGCAGCGCATACCCGGCGCGGCGCAGCGCGGCGCCGAGCTCGGCGCGCAGTACCGGCGCGGCCTCGGGCCGCGCGACCGCGCGCACGACCGCCCGCTCGGTGACCAGGCTCACGTCCGCTTCGAGCACGCCGGGCACGGCCGCGAGCGCGCGCTCGACCCGGCCCACGCAGCTGGCACAGCTCACTCCGTCGACCTGCAGCGCCAGAGTCTGCTGCGGCACCGGGTAGCCGGCGTGGTCGAGCGCGGCGAGGACGGTGGCCGCCTGCTGCGGCGGGGCGGTGACGGTGACGGTCTCGCGCGCGAGGTTCACCGCCGCGTCGGCCACACCGGGCACGCCCCGCACCGCCTTCTCGACCCGCGCGACGCAGGCCGCGCAGCTCATGCCCTCCACCGGCCAGGTCCAGGACACGGGGACGGCGGCCATGCCCGGCTGGGCGGCGTCGGCAGCGGGATCGGCGGGAACGGCGGACATCGGGACCGGGCTGGCAGCGAAGGCAGCCGCAGCCCCGGGGTCGGTCGGGGCCGGCATGCACAGGCGCTGGCATCATTGGACCACCGTTCGTCTCCCGGGGTGCCCGCATGCTCGAGTTCCAGATCCCCACGATGACCTGCGGCCACTGCGCCCGCAGCGTGACCCAGGCCGTCCAGGCTGCCGACCCGTCGGCGCTGGTGCAGATCGACCTGCCGCAGAAGAAGGTCGTGGTCGACAGCGACCTGCCGCGCGAGCAGATCGTCGCGCGGCTCGCCGAGGCCGGCTTCGCACCGGCCTGAGCACGCGGACCGCGCACACCCGCGTCGGCGGGCCCAGGCACACACCCGCGTCGGCGGGTCCAGGCACACACCCGCGTCGGCGGGCCGCGGTGAACCGTATCGCGGCCGGGCAGTCCTCGGCGCCCGCGCCGCTACACTTCCGGCCCCCGCGGCAGCCCGCGGGCACGCCCCATGGCAGGCATCCACATCACCGACATCGAGGCCGCGATCAACTGGTGGCGCGAGCGCTCGCCATCCCCCGACGGCATCAGCGCCTGCGCCGAGGTGCGTGCGCTGGCCGAGGTGTACGCGCTGATGGTCTACCACCGCGAGAGCCTGGCCGACGAGCGCACGATGCCCGCCCGGGCACGCGACGCGTGGCTGGCCTGGTACGCGACGACGCCCGACGCCCCGTGCATCGCGATCTGCTCGACCAGCCAGGGCGACGCGGTGTGCAAGGGCTGCGGCCGCACCTTCGACGAAGTGCAGCACTGGACCGCGTACAGCCCGGCCGACAAGCGCTCGGTGTGGCGCCGCATCACGCAGGAGGGCACGGCCTGGCGCTTCAACCGCTACGCCGAGCGCGCCCGCGCCGCCACCGGCGAGGACCACCCCGATCCGGGCCGCTTCGCAGCGACGCCCGGGGCCTGAACGCGCCCGGCAGCCCCGCGCATTGGCCACGCCCGCCGATCCGAGCTTCCGGGGCAGCGTACGCCGCCTCGTGCCGCTCGCCTGGCCGGTGCTCGTCGGCCAGGTCTCGGTGCTGGGGTTCGCCACGGTCGACACCGTGCTGGTGGCCCGCTACGACGCGGCCGACCTGGCGGCACTGGCCATCGGCGCGGCCGCCTACATCACCGTCTTCATCGGCCTGATGGGCGTGGTGCTTGCGCTCGCCCCGATCGTCGGCCAGCTGCAGGGCGCGCGCCGCTTCGCCGACGCAGGGCGTCAGGTGCACCAGGCGGTGTGGATCGCGCTCGGGCTCACGCTGCTGGGCAGCACGCTGCTGCTGCTGCCGGCGCCCTTCCTGGCGCTGGCGCGCGTTCCCCCGGAACTCGAGCCCCGGGTGCGCGGCTACCTCGGCGCGCTGGCGTTCTCGCTGCCGGCCGCCCTGCTGTTCACGGTCTATCGTGGGTTCAACACCGCGGTGTCGCGACCGAAGGCCGTGATGGCGCTGCAGCTCGCCGGCCTGGCGCTGAAGATCCCGCTGTCGATCGCGCTGGTCCGGGGCGTGCCGGCACTCGGCGTGCCGGCGCTTGGCGTGGTCGGCTGCGGCGTCGCCACGCTGATCGCGATGTGGGCGCTGGCGGTCGCCGCCTTCGTCGTGGTGCGGCGGGACCCCTTCTACGCGCCCTACGCGCTCGGCGGCCGCGCCCGCGGGCTGCTCGGCCTGCGGCTGGATCCGCCCGACCGGCGCGCGCTCGCGGCACAACTGCGCCTGGGCGTGCCCCTTGGGCTGACGATCGTCATCGAGGTCACCGGCATGACCTTCATCGCCCTGCTGATCGCGCGGCTGGGCACCACGGCCGTCGCCGGGCACCAGATCGCGGCCAACCTGGCGGCGCTGCTGTTCATGATCCCGCTGGCGCTGGGCAATGCCACCAGCACCCTGGTGGCGCAGGCCATCGGCGCGCGCGACGAGGCCGACGCGCGCCGGCTTTGCTGGCACGGGCTGGCGCTTGGGCTGGCTGTCGCGCTCGTGGTCGGCGGCACGGTTTACCTGCTGCGCGTGCCCATCGTCGGCCTGTACACCGCCGACCCGGCCGTGCAGGCCGCCGCGCTCGCGCTGGTGGCCTGGCTGGCCTGGTTCCACCTGGGTGACGCGGGGCAGACGGTGGCGGCCTTCGCGCTGCGGGCCTGGCGCGTGGCCACGGTGCCGCTGGTGATCTACGCGGTGGTGATCTGGGGCGTGGGCCTCGGCGGCGGCTACCTGCTCGCCTTCGACGTGCTCGGACTGACGCCCGGGCCGCTGCTGGGTGCACCTGGCTTCTGGGCGGCCGGGGCCTTCGCCCTGCTGCTCACCGCCGTGCTGCTCGCGACCTTCCTGGCCTGGATGCTGCGCCAGCGTCGAGGGTGACGACGGCGCGGACGGCACCGAGCGCGTGAGCCGTGCGGACGCCGCGGAACGCGCCGGCTCCCGCGGCCGCGGGCCGTCAGCCGAGCGGCAGCGCCAGCACGAAGCGGCTGCCGCCGCCGGCGCGCGCCTCGCAGCGCACGCTGCCGCCGTGGCGTTCGGCGATCTGGCGTACCAGCGCCAGACCGAGCCCGACGCCGCCGGCCTTCTCGGCATGCCCCGGCAGGCGGAAGAAGGCCTCGAAGATGCGCTCGCGGTAGGCCTCGGGCACGCCGGGGCCGCGATCCTCGACGCTCACCTCGGCCTGCGCGCCCGAGCGGCCCACGTGCACCTCGACCGCGCCGCCGTCGCCGTAGCGGCGCGCGTTCTCCAGCAGGTTGCGCAGCGCGCGCCGCAGCAGCCTGTCGTCGCCGCGCACGGTGAGCGGCACGCCGGCGACGCCGGCACCGGTGCGCGCCGCCTCCTCGGCCGCCAGCCCGAGCAGCTCGACCGGCTCACGCTGCACGACGTCGCCACGGGCGTCGAGCCGACTCGACAGCAGCACCTCCTCGACCAGCGCGTCGAGCTCGGCGATGTTGGCCTCGATCTCGCGCCGCAGCCGCGGCTGCTGGGCCGTCGGTGCCTCGTCGAGCATCGCCAGCGCCATCTTCAGCCGGGCCAGCGGCGAGCGCAGTTCGTGGCTGGCGTTGGCCAGCAGGCTCTGGTGCGAGCGCACGAGGCCCTCGATGCGTTCGGCGGCACGGTTGAAGCTGGCCGCCAGGGCCGCCACCTCGTCGCGGCCCTCCTCGGGCACGCGGCGTCCGAGAGCGCCGGCGCCGAAGGCCTCGACGCCTTGCTGCAGCGCCTCGAGCCGCCGCGTCAGGCCGCGCACCACCGGGTAGGCGCCACCCGCCACCGCGAGGAACAGCACCGCGAGAAGCGCGACCAGCCCGACGCCGTCGGGCACGGTGCGCGGCAGCCAGGGCCACGCGGGCGCCGGTGCCGGTGCCGCCGGCGGCCCGCCGCGCATCATGCCCGGCCCCATCTCGGTGCGCGCCCGCAGCAGCGGGCGCGGCACCTGCAGCGTGCGGCCGTCGTCGAGGCGGATCGACTGCACGCGGGCACCGAAGGCCGGGTTGTCGGACTCGCGCCGCGCGAAGGCCTCGCTGGCACCGATGCGCCGGCCCTCGGCATCGTCCAGCGCCAGCGGCAACCGCAGCCGCTGCGACCACTCGCGCAGCGCCTGGGCCTGGGCCTCGCGCGGGGCATCGGCCGGGGGCAGCGAGCGCTGCAGCAGGTCGACCCAGGCCTCGAGACGGTCGCGCGCGGCCGCTTCCGCGACCGCACGCTGCTGCTCGAGGTGCCGCTGCACCAGCCAGCCGGTGAAGGCGGCGAACAGCGCCAGCGCCACCACCACGGTGAGCCAGATGCGCAGGTAGAGCGATCGCATCGCGCCAGTGCGCCGGCGGCGGCTAGACGTCGGCGTCCTGCCGGCGCGCGAACACGTAGCCGGCGCCGCGCACGGTGAGCACGCGACGAGGCATCTTGGGATCGTCCTCGATGACGGCGCGGATGCGCGAGACGTGCACGTCGATGCTGCGGTCGAAGGCCTCCAGCGGATGCCCCTTCAGCGCGTCCATGATCTGGTCGCGCGACAGCACGCGTCCCGGGGCCTGCGCGAGCACGGCCAGCAGGTCGAACTGGTGGCTGGTCAGCTCGCAGGGCCTGCCGTCGAGCCGCGCCTGGCGCGCGCCGAGGTCGACCTCGAGGCGACCGAAGACGAGCACGTCGTCGGCAGCGCGCGCGGGCGCCGCGCGCCGCAGCAGCGCCTTGACCCGCGCCAGCAGCTCGCGCGGCTCGAACGGCTTGCCCAGGTAGTCGTCGGCGCCGAGCTCGAGGCCGACGATGCGGTCGGTGGGCTCGCCGCGCGCGGTGAGCATCAACAGCGGCAGGCGCCGGAAGCGGGGCTCGGCGCGCAGCGTGCGCGTGAAGTCGAGCCCGTCGCCGTCGGGCAGCATCAGGTCGAGCACGAGGGCGTCGAACGGCGTCCGTTCGAGCAGTTGGCGGCCGAGGCCGAGCGAGCCGGCGCACTCGACCTCGAACCCCTGGCCGCGAAGGTAGGCGCCCACCATCTCGGTCAGGCGCTGGTCGTCGTCGATGAGCAGCAGTCGTTGCATGCCGGAATGATGGCGCGGTGCGCCCGTGTCGCGGGGCCGGCGCCGAGCCGGCGCCGGCCCCGCGGCCTGCTCAGTTGCGGGCGCCCTCCAGGGCCTCGCGCTCGCCGCGGTGGCGCTGGGCCATCGCGCGCCGCTGCGACATGCGCTCGGCCAGCACCTTGCGTTGCTCGGCCGACAGCACGCGGCTCGCGTCGAGCATGGCCTGGGTCGTGCGCTTGCTGACGGCGTCGTGCTGCGCGAGCATCTGCTGGCGCAGCGCCTCGACCGCGCGCGCATCGACGCTGGGCTGCGCGAACAGCTGCTGCATCTGCTCGCGCAGCTTCGCGCCGGTCTCGCGCTGCGTGCGCAACTCGCCGCGCGCGGTGCGCCAGATCTGCTCGATCTGCGCCTTCTGCTCGGGCGTGGCGTTGATGCCCTCGAGCATGCGGCCGAAACCCGGGCCGTCCATCATGCCGCCGCCGCGCATGCCGGGGCCGTGGGGCCCGTGGCCGCCGGGCATCGCCAGCGCGCCGCCGGCGGCGCCGAGGGTCATCGTCACGAGGGCCGCGGCGGCGAACAGGGCGCGCCGGCTGCGGGGGGTCTGGATCGGGGTCTTCATCGTCGCTCCTTTAGCGCTTGTCACGATGAGGGCATCGTGCGCAACCCCCGTCAAGGCCCGATGCGGGCCGGGTAAAGATGTGTGTCGCTGCCGCCCGGCGAGGTGCCGCTCAGGGCCCGTCGATCCGCACCAGCCGGCGCTGCAGCGCGAAGCCCGGCTCGCTGCTGCGCAGGTCCAGGCGCAGCAGCAGGCCGCTGGCGCGGTCGACGACCAGGGCGCCTTCCAGGCGCGTGAACGAGTCGCCGCGCTGCGCGTCGCCGAACAGCTCGACCACCGCGGCGTCGAAGCGCCGCCCGGCCACCGTCTGCGGCCCCACCGCGACCACCTGGCCGCGCACGCGGGCACGGGCCATCGGGTCGGCACCCTGCACCAGGTCGCCCGCCACGACGTGGCCGAGCACCAGTTCGCCGCGCAGCAGCTGGGGCCACTGCAGCGCTCCCTCGGGCGCCTCGACCACGTTGCCCGCGCTGTCGTGGCGCCAGACCTCGCCCGAGCGGCCGCGGTACTCGATCTCGCCGCGGCGCAGCGCGGTCACGGTGAGCTGCCACTCGACCGCGGTCGTGCCGGCGGGGTCGGCGCCGCCGGCGGACCGCGACCCGCCGCGACGCGGCGGCGAACGGTCCTCGTACAGCAGCCGCTCCCCCGGCGCCACCGGCAGCGTGGCGGCCCGGCTGGCCGACAGCTCCGCCCGCGGCGGCGGGCAGCCCTTGCGGACGGCGGCCGCCCCCAGCGCCTCGTAGCGGCCCTTCAGGCGCGCGAGTTCGGCGGCCTCCAGCCCCTCGGGGCGCATCGCCAGCAGCGCGGGCCAGAACACCGACAGCCCGAGGCCGAGCGCCACCACGTTGTTGCCACCCCGCTCGTCGACGGCATACGCCACGTCGGCGGCGCGGCGCTGCACGGCTTCGGTCTCGTCGTCGATGCGCTCGCACGACCAGGCCACGAACTCGGCCGGGCTCGTCGGTGCGGGCGGCACGTCGCGCGAGCGCGTGGCGCAGCCCGCGCCGAGCGCGACGGCGCCGATCAGCAGGAGGGTTGCGCCTCGGGAGCAGTGCACCCGCGGATTGTGCCGTGCCGGGGTGGCCCGGGCGCGTCCGCCGGCGCTCCCCCGGCCCGGGGGCGGCCGGGCCCGTCAGCGCGCACTCGGGGTGGATCGCGCCGCAACCCGGGCCGGGCGCTCAGCGAGGCGTAACCGGGTCGGGCGCAGCCGCGCCACCGACGGCCGCGAGTTCCAGCAGCGGCCACAGCGTCGCCGCGGCCTCGCGGCGGAACGCGCCCACGTGGCCGACCGAGCGCAGCCCGAGGTCGCCCGGCGCGACGACGTGCAGCACCGACGGCGCGCCCGGCATCGCCGCCAGCAGCTTGCGCGTGCAGGCCTCGGTCATGGCCTCGTCGTCGGTGAAGCTGAAGGCCTCGA
Organism: Rubrivivax sp.; assembly: GCA_020248915.1. Lineage (GTDB taxonomy): Bacteria > Pseudomonadota > Gammaproteobacteria > Burkholderiales > Burkholderiaceae_C > Rubrivivax. The sequence goes on from JADCGP010000004.1 coordinate 56,472, forward strand.
TGCGGAACCGCGCCGCTGCCAGGCTCGGCAGCACGAGCTTCGGCTCGGCACCCCACGCGAACCCGGGGTGACGGCACCACCGCGTCCACTGGCGCATCGCCGGGCCCGGGATGTCGCCCACCATGCGCAGCGCGCGGCCCGGGAAGTAGCCCAGCAGCGGCGTCAGCAGCGGCGCGGCCAGGTGCAGCATCAGCGGTGCCCGCCGGCGCGACGGCGCCGCCCAGTCGCGCCAGTAGCCCGAGCCCGCGGCCACCGCCACGACGACGCCGATTCGGCGCTGCGTGGCCGGGTCGGTCATCGCGGCGTGGTGCGTGCCCAGGCTGTGGCCGACCACCGCCAGCGGCTCGCCCCGGGCCCGCTCCGCGAGCGCCTGCACGGCTGCGGCGAAGTCCTGCCGCGCCCAGGTCAGCATGTCGGCCTGCAGACCGCGCAGCGAGCGACGGTGCTCGGGCGCGCGCGACGCGCCAGTGCCGCGCAGGTCGAAGGTCAGCACGCGGTGCCCGCGCTGCGCGAGCCAGGCCGCGAAGGCGCAGTAGTGGCGCTGCGCGATGCCCAGCCCGCCGGCCACCAGCACGTGGCTGCGCACGGCGCCCGGCGGCTCGTGCAGCAGCCCGCGCAGCACCGCGCCGTCGGCCGCCCGCAGGTCCAGGGCAACCGGCGTCGAGGCCGCAGCCGGCGCGCTCACGCGCTCGCCCCGCGGTCGAGCAACCCCTCGCGGACCAGCACGGTCCGGATGGCGCCATGCAGCGCCTGCGGCCCCCGGTAGGCCGGGTGCGCGCGCAGCACGGCGGCCGCGTCGCTCACCCGCGCCAGCGCGGCGAGCTGGCGCTCGGCCTCGAGCTGCTCGGCATCGGGCCGGGCCACCACGGCCCCAGGGTCGGCACCGAAGCTCCCTCCCTCCGAGCGCGCACGGTGGCGCACCGCGGGCAGCTGGCGCTCGCAGCGACAGGCAGCCTCGGGGCTGGCCAGCCCGCAGGTCCGGCCGACGAAGGCGTCGAGCCGGGAGCGCGCCCGCGACAGCCGCTGCCGGTAGGCCTCGGGCGTGATGCCCAGCACCTCGGCCGCGGTGGCCGAGTCGAGCCCGACAACGGCGTCGAGGATGCAGGCGAGCCGCTGCTCGCGGTCCAGCGCCATCAGCATCGACTGGCTGCAGGCCAGCGCCAGCTGCTGCGCCTCGAGCTTGTCCTCGGGCGTGAGCGGCATCGGCTCGCCGCGCATGCGCGCCAGTTCGGCGGCGAACTCCAGCCCCTGGTCCAGCCGCTCGGCGATGTCCTCCAGCGAGACCTCGGGCGACTCGGCCTTGCGCGTGCGCGCGCTGGCCAGGTGGTTGTAGGCGACGCGCCAGACCCAGGTCGAGAACGCCGCCTCGCCGCGGAAGCCGGCCAGGTGCGTGACGACCTTCAGCAGGATCTCCTGCGTCGCGTCGGCGGCGTCGTCACGGTGCCCGAGGGCGTGCACCGCCAGCCGGTAGACGCCCGGCTGGATGGTGGCGATCAGCGCGTCGATGGCCTCCAGCCGGCCATCGAGCGCGGCGCGCAGGGTTGCGGCCTCCGGCTCCGGGATCTTCATGCGGCCATTCTCCCCGCGGCGCGCCGGCCCCGCGCCGGGCTCATCGCGCCTGCACCAGCACCGCTTCGGGCAGCGCCTGTTCCGCGCCCCTGCCGGGCTGGAGGATCGGCGTGTCGAACCACTCCACCGTCGCCGGCTGGCCGTAGCGGGCCGCGACCCGGTCCTGCCAGGCCTGGTCGTGCCAGGCGCGCGCGCTCGCCTCGTCCTGCCACAGGTAGATGCCACCGAAGCGGCCGGCGTCGGAGAGGATGAAGTACTTGCGCAGCAGCCCGGGCACCTTGCGGTAGGTCGGCAGCGCGTCGCGGAAGCCCTGCAGCAGCGCGGCGCGGCCGACCCCCGGCGGCACCGGGATCTCCACCAGCGTGGCCACCGCGGCCGCGCCGCCGCGGGCCGAGGTGCGCGCCGAAGTACCGCCGGGGGTGTTGTCGAGCACCAGCGGCACCTCGAACAGCCGCACCTGTCCCTCGGCGCCGCGCTCCCGGCGGACGCGTTCGAACCAGGCCGGCGCGAACCACGCCCGCGCGGCGGCCAGGTCGGTCCACAGGTAGATGCCGCCGTAGTGGCCGTCGGCACGGGCAAACGAGTAGGCCTTGAAGTTCAGCCCCGGCAGCGACTCGAACTGCGGCACGGCGTCGCGCATCCGGCCTTCGACGACGAAGCGCGGCGCGTACCAGGGCCTGGGCACCTTCACGATGGGGGCCACGGAGGAGGCCGGATCGAAGCCGGCGCCCCCGACAGGCTGGGCGGTGGCAGGGACGACGGCAGCCGCTGCAGCCGCGGAAGCGAGGAGGGTGGCGGCGACGCGGCGCGACAGGGACTGCGGCATGGGGGGCTCCGGCGGTGGGGCGGGCCCGGCGGGCCCTGCTGCGCACTTGGACAAGTGCGGGGCGTTCGCCGTGACAGGCCGGCCCGACGGCCGCCGCCGGCCGCTCGGCGCATCCCGGGCGCCGGGGCCGGGAGGCCTTGGCCGTCGGCGCCTCGCGCGACGCCCCCGGCGCGGCAATGGCCACTGTGCGGCAGCCCCGGTCTCGTCGAGCCGACAATGGGGGCTGGAAGGCGCGGCACGACACCCTCGGTGCCCGCCCCGACCGCAACCGCCTCTTCCCCGGAGCCCCGATGATCCTGCACGACCTCCCCGCCGGCATGCACCCGCGCCGCGTGCGCATCTTCCTGGCCGAGAAAGGCGTCGCGCTGCCCACCCGCGTGATCGACATGGCGCGCGGCGACAACGCCAGCCCGGAGTTCCTGCGGCTGAACCCGCTGGGCAAGCTGCCGGTGCTGGAACTCGACGACGGGACCGCGATCACGGAGTCGCTCGCCATCTGCCGCCACCTCGAGGCGCTGCACCCGGAGCCGCCGCTGTTCGGCCGCTCGCCGCTGGAGTCGGCGCGCATCGACATGTGGACGCAGCGCATGGACTTCGAGCTGTCGCGCCCGATCGTCGACGCCTTCGTGCACGCCAGCGATTTCTTCCGCGGCCGCGTCGAGCAGATGCCGGCCTGGGCCGAGCACTCGCGCGCGCACGCGCTGGCCACGATGCGCTGGCTCGATGGCGAACTGGCCGGCCGCGCCCACGTGGCGGGGTCCGACTACAGCATGGCCGACATCGTCGCGCAGTGCGCGCTGGTGCTCGGCAAGGCGGCCGGGGTGAGGATACCTGCCGAACTGCCCCACCTCGCGCGCTGGTTCGCCGCGGTCGGCGCGCGCCCGACCGCGCGCGCCTAGAGAGAGGCCGGCCGGATGCCCGCACCCGCCTCGCCCGGCGTCTGCGCCGTCATCGGCGCCGGCGACGCCACCGGCGCCGCGATCGCGCGCCGCTTCGCGCGCGAAGGCCACGAGGTCTGCGTGGCGCGGCGCAGCGCCGAGGCGCTGGCGCCGCTGGTGGAGTCGATCGTGTCCGCGGGGGGGCTCGCGCGGGCGTTCGCGCTCGACGCGCGGCGCGAGCAGCAGGTCATCGCGTTCTTCGACCGCATCGAGGCCGAGGTCGGGCCAGTGGAGGTGGCCGTGTTCAACGTCGGCGGCAACGTCCGCTTCCCGATCCTCGAGACCACGACGCAGAAGTACTTCAAGGTCTGGGAGATGTGCGCGCAGGCCGGCTTCCTGGTCGGCCGCGAGGCGGCGCGCGCGATGCTGCCGCGCGGCCGCGGGAGCATCCTGTTCACCGGTGCCACGGCCAGCGTGCGCGGTGCAGCCGGCTTTGCCGCCTTCGCCGGCGGCAAGGCGGCGCTGCGCGCGCTGGCGCAGTCGATGGCGCGCGAGCTCGGCCCGCAGGGCCTGCACGTCGCGCACGTGGTCGTCGACGGGATGATCGACACGGCCTTCGCGCGCGAGAACTTCGCCGAGCGGGTGGCCGCCGCCGGCCCGGACGGCATCCTGAACCCGGAGCACGTGGCCGAGGCCTACTGGTGGCTGCACCGGCAGCCGCGCGACGCCTGGACCTTCGAGCTCGACCTGCGGCCCTTCGTCGAGCGCTGGTAGGCGCCCGCCCCGCGCAAACACGCATTGCCGCCAGGGTTGCCGCGGCGCGCCCCTCCGCAACACCGGCCTGCGGCGCATGATGCAGCAGCCGCAGGCTTGGACGCGGGCCGCATGCCGCATCCAGAGCCCGGCACCCTTCGGGCCGCCAGGCCCGTCCGCATCCCGGTCGCAACCCTCAATCCCGGAGATCGTCCCATGAGCACCCTGCGTACCCTGGCCCTGGCCGCGCTGCTGGCGGCCGGCTCCACCCTCGCCCACGCGGACAAGGACTGCAGCAGCGTGACCGCCGATGGCGACGACCTCGTCGCACCGCCCGTGAAGGCCACGAAGGCCGTCGCCAAGACCGAGCAGCCCCAGCCGGCGCGCGCCGCCCAGCGGCAGGCCACCAGCATCCAGGCCGGTACCCCGGTCACCGCCCAGGTCACGCAGCGCACCTCGGCCACCAAGGCCGAGCCCAGGAAGCCCTGATGCGCTGATCCCCGGCCGGCAGGCATCGCGGCTGGCGGCCGGGGGGAGCGCCCGGGCGTGCGCGGTCCGTCGCGCGGTCCGTCGCGCGGTCCGTCGCGCGGTCAGTCGCGCAGTCCGTCGCGCGGATCGCACCGCTCGTCGCGCGGCCGGCGCAGCGTGTCGCTGCCAGCTTGCGCCCGGCGCCGCCCTGCGCCATCGTCGGCGTCATGCTGACGATCTCCCACCTCTCCCACACCTACCCCAACGGCACGCGAGCGCTCGATGACGTGAGCCTGGACATCCCGCCCGGGATGTTCGGGCTGCTCGGGCCCAACGGTGCGGGCAAGAGCAGCCTGATGCGCTGCCTGGCCACGCTGCAGTTGCCCTCTTCCGGCAGCGTGCGCTTCGACGGGCTGGACGTGCTGGCCCAGCCCGAGGCGCTGCGCGCCACGCTCGGCTACCTGCCGCAGGACTTCGGGGTCTACCCCCGCGTCTCGGCCGAGGACATGCTGGACCACCTGGTCGTGCTCAAGGGCGTGGCCGGCCGCGGCGAGCGGCGCGCCACGGTCGAGGCGCTGCTGCGGCAGGTCAACCTCTGGGACGTGCGCAAGAAGGCGGTGGCGGGCTACTCGGGCGGCATGCGGCAGCGTTTCGGCATCGCGCAGGCGCTGATCGGCAACCCGCGGCTGATCATCGTCGACGAGCCCACGGCCGGGCTGGACCCCGAGGAACGCAACCGCTTCAACGACCTGCTGGTCACGATCGGCGAGCAGGTTGTCGTCATCCTGTCCACCCACATCGTCGACGACGTCACCGACCTGTGCCCGCGCACGGCCATCCTGGTGGGTGGCCGGATCGTCGAGAGCGGCACGCCCGCCGAGCTGATCGCGGCGCTGGCCGGCCGCATCTGGCAGGCCGGGATCGACAAGGCGGACCTGCCCGCGGCGCGCGAGCGGCACGCGGTGATCGCGGCGCGGCTGCGCGCCGGCCGCACCGTGGTCCGGGTGCTGGCCGACGAGCCCGGCCGCTGCCCGGCGCCCGGCTTCGAGCCGGCGGAGCCCACGCTGGAGGACGTCTACTTCTCGACGCTGCACCGCCTGCGCGCGCGGCAGGAGGCCTGACCGTGGCGCGGCCTTCGCTGTTCCTGCCGGTGGCGGCGTTCGAGTGGCGCTTCCAGTGGCGCAGCCCGGTGCTGTGGGTGGGCTTCGTGCTGTTCTTCCTGCTCGCCTTCGGCGCCACCACCTCCGACCAGATCCAGATCGGCGGCCAGGGCAACGTCAACCTGAACTCGCCCTACGCGATCGCAAGCACCTTGGGCATCCTCAGCGTGTTCGCGGTGTTCGTCGTCGTCGCGATGGTCGCCGGCACCGTGCTGCGCGACGACGAGACCGGCTTCGCGCCGATCCTGCGCAGCACGCGGCTGACCAAGTGGCCCTACCTGGGCGGCCGCTTCAGCGGCGCGCTGGCGGCCGCGCTGTTCGTGCTGGCGTCGGTGCCGCTGGGCATCGCGGTGGGTTCGCTCATGCCCTGGGTCGATGCGCAGCGCGTCGGGCCCTTCCAGCCCATGCACCACCTGTGGGCGCTGTTCGTGATGGGGCTGCCGACGCTGCTGATCATGGGCGCGGCCTTCTTCGGGCTGGCCACCGCCACGCGCTCGATGATGTGGAGCTACGTCGGCGCCGTGGCGCTGCTGGTGCTGTACCTGGTCTCGCGCGGGCTGCTGCGCGACCCGCGCTGGGACACGCTGGCCGCGCTGTCCGACCCGTTCGGGCTGTCCGCCTTCGCGGTGGTCACCCGCTACTGGACGGCCGCCGAGCGCAACACGATGCTGCCCGAGATGTCGGGCTTGCTGCTGGCCAACCGGTTGATCTGGCTGGCCGCCGGAGCGGCGCTGTTCGCGGCCGTGGCGGCGATGTTCCGCTTCGAGCAGCGTCCGGCCCGCGTCGGCGCCGGCAAGGGGGAAGCTGCCGCGGCTTCTGTCGCTGGTTCCGCCGCTGCCGCCGACGCAGAGCGCAGCACAGATGCCGCGCCGGCCGTCCCGGCGCCTGCCCTCGGCAGCCTGCCTGCGCCACGCACCGACCGCGCCACGCGCTGGGCGCAGTTCGCCGCGCTGGCGCGCTTCGACGCGGCCTTCGTACTGCGCAGCCCCGCCTTCTTCGTGCTGCTGGCCATCGGCGTGCTGAACGCGGGCGGCTCGGCCTGGTTCGCCAACGAGTGGTACGGCAGCCCCAGCCACCCGGTCACGCGCCTGATGGTGCAGGCGCTGCAGGGCGCCTTCAACCTGATGCTGATCATCGTCGCCGTCTACTACGGCGGCGAACTGGTCTGGCGCGACCGCGAGCGGCGCGTGCACGAGATCGTCGACGCCACGGCCGCACCGGGCTGGGCGCACCTGGTGCCCAAGATCGGCGCCATCACGCTGGTGCTCGCCGCCACGGCGCTGGTGGCGGTGCTGACCGGCATGGCGGTGCAGCTGGCACGCGGCCACACGCAGCTGGAGCCCCTCTCCTACGCGCTGTGGTACCTGTGGCCGGCGATCACCGGTGCGCTGCAGGTGGCCGTGCTGTCGGTGCTGGTGCAGGTGCTGGTGCCGCAGAAGTTCATCGGCTGGGGCGTGATGCTCGTGTACATCGTGGCCAGCGTCGCGCTGGCGGCCGCGGGCTATGAGCACAACCTCTACCTCTACGCGGGCACGCCCGCCGTGCCGCTGTCGGACATGGCCGGGATGTCGCGCTTCTGGACCGGCCAGGCATGGTTCCAGCTGTACTGGGGCGCGTTCGCGCTGCTGCTGGCGGTGCTGGCCCACGCCTTCTGGCGGCGCGGCAACGCCGGCACGCTGCGCCAGCGCTGGCCGCTGGCGCGGGCCCGGCTGCGTGGGCCGGCCGGGCTGCTCGCCGCCGGCTCGGGCCTGGCCATCGCGGCCTCGGGCGGATTCATCTACTGGAACACCAACGTCCTCAACCGCTACCAGACCGAGCCGCAACGCGAGGAGCAGCTGGCCGCCGCCGAGAAGACGCTGCTGCGCCACGAGCAGCTGCCGCAGCCGAGGATCGTCGGCGTGACGCTGCACGTGGAGATCTTCCCGCGCGAGGCGCGGGCGGTCACGCGCGGCACCTACGTGGTCGAGAACCGCAGCGGCGTGCCGGTGACCGAGCTGCACCTCAGCACGCCCGAGGTGCTGAAGCTCGAGCGGATGGTGTTCCGCGGCGCCGTCCTGCAGACCGAGTACCCGCAGTGGGGCTATCGCATCTACAGGCTGGCCGAGCCGATGCCGCCGGGCGAGCGGCGCGAGCTCGCCTTCACCACCGTGCTGCACGAGCGGGGCTTCCCCAACGCCCGGCCGCTGACCCGCATCGTCGACAACGGCACCTTCCTCGACAACGGCGAGATCACGCCGGCCATCGGCATCGCCCGCGAAGTCTTCCTGACGGACCGCTCCAAGCGGCGCAAGCACGGCCTGCCGCCGGACCTGAGGCCACCCGCGCTGGAGGACGAGACCGGACGCCAGCGCTCGATGCTGCGCCACGACAGCGACTGGGTCGATGCCGACATCACCGTCACCACCGATGCCGACCAGACCCCGGTGGCGCCGGGCTACGTGGTCAGCGACACCGTGCGCGACGGCCGGCGCACCGTCCGCTTCAAGCCCGACGCGCCGCTGATGCACTTCTTCAGCATCCAGTCGGCCCGCTACGCCGTCGCGCGCGACCGGCTGGGCGACGTCGAGCTCGCCGTGCTGCACCACCCGGGGCACGAGTACAACGTGCCGCGCATGCTCGAGGCGATGAAGGTCTCGCTGCAGCTGTTCTCCGAGGCGTTCTCGCCCTACCAGTTCCGCCAGGCGCGGATCATCGAGTTCCCGAGCTATGCCGACTTCGCACAGAGCTTCGCCAACACGATCCCGTACAGCGAGAACATCGGCTTCCTGTCGAAGCTGGCCGACCCCGACAAGATCGACGTCGTCACCTACGTGACCGCGCACGAGATCGCGCACCAGTGGTGGGGCCACCAGGTGGTGTCCAGCCGGCAGCAGGGCGCGACCTTCATCATCGAGAGCCTGGCGCAGTACTCGGCGCTGCTCGTGATGGAGAAGCTCTACGGGCCGGAGCACATGCGCCGCTTCCTGAAGTACGAGCTCGACCGCTACATGCGCTCGCGCGGCGGCGACGTGGTGGAGGAGATGCCGCTGGCGCGGGTGGAGAACCAGGCCTACATCCACTACCAGAAGGGCTCGCTGGCGATGTGGTGGCTCAAGGAGGTGGCGGGCGCGCCGGCCGTCAACCGCGCGCTGGCCTCGTTCGTGCGCGAGTTCGCCTTCCGCCCCGCGCCCTACCCCAACAGCCGCGACCTGCTGCGCCACCTGCGGCGCGAGGCCGGGCCGCAGCACGACGCGCTGATCACCGACCTGTTCGAGAAGATCACGCTGCTCGACCTGAAGGCCCGCGACGCCGAGGTGCGCAAGCGCCCGGACGGCCGCTGGGACGTGGCCTTCACCGTGGAGGCTCGCAAGTTCCACGCCGACGGTCAGGGCGTGCAGACCGAGGCGCCGCTCGACGAGGAGGTGGACGTCGGCGTGTTCAGCGCCGAGCCCGGCAAGCGCGGCTACGCCGCGCGCGACGTGCTGCTGCTGCAGCGCCAGCGCATCCGAAGCGGCACGCAGAAGATCACCGTCACGGTCGACCGCGAGCCTTCCTTCGCGGGCATCGACCCGTTCAACAAGCGCATCGACCGCAACTCCGACGACAACCTCACCGCCGTGCCGACGCCCTGAGCACCGGCCCAGGTGCCGCGGTGCCGAGGCCGAGGCCCGATACCGCCGCAGGCGGCCCGGGCAGCGCGTGCGGCTCTGCCGCCGGCGCGCCCGCGGCCGAAGGCCGGCCGACGGACATCACCGGGCGGAAACACCGCGGAAACACGCCGGCGCCACGCTGCCGCGCCATGAACACCCGCCGACGCGATTGGATCCTGGGCGCGACGGCAGCCGCCGCCGCGGCCTTGGGCGTGACGCCTGCGCAGGCCCAGTCCGGCGCGACACCGGAGGCAGCGGCCGCGCCACCCCCGGTCGACGACACCTGGCTCGACACCGCGCGCCGGCGCAGCGTGCCGGTGCGCATCCGCTGGCCCGCCGAGGGCAGCCCGGTGCCGCCGGGCGGCCGGCCCGTGGTGCTGTTCTCGCACGGCCTCGGGGGCACGGTGGCCGGTGGTGAGCGCTGGGGCCAGGCCTGGAGTGCCGCGGGCTTGGTGGTGGTGCACCTGCAGCACCCGGGCAGCGACCTCGACGCCATCCGCGGCGGGGCCGGCGAGCCCGGCGAGCGCGGCGGCCTGCGCCGCGCCGCCGCTCCCGCGCAGCTGCTGGCCCGGCTCGGCGACGTGGGCTTCGTGCTCGACGAGCTGGCGCGGCGCAAGGCTGCCGCGGCGGGCCGCTGGGCCGAGGCCAGGACGCAGGCGGTGGGCATGGCGGGCCACTCCTTCGGCGCCCACACGACGCTGGGGATGGCAGGCCAGCGCTACCCCGGGCACCCCGGCATCGACGAGCCGCGCCTGGCCGCGTTCGTCGCGCTGTCGCCCACGCTGCCCGCGCGGGGCGATTCCGTGCAGGCCTTCGAACGGCTGACCCGGCCGATGCTGTGCATCACCGGAACCCGCGATGACGACGTGGCGGGGGTCGGCGCCACGCCGGAGCGGCGCATCGCGGTGTTCGGCGCCCTGCCGCCCGGCCGCAAGGCGCAGCTGGTGCTGGAGGACGCCGACCACATGACCTTCGCGGGCCAGACCGGGCGCGCCGCCGAGATCGACCGGCGCGACGCGGCGACGCGCACGCTGCAGCCGCGGCACCATGCGCTGGTGGCCGCGATCACCACCGACTGGTGGCGCGCGCACCTGCTCGAAGACGCCCGGGCGGTCGAGCGGCTGGCGCGGCCGGCAGGGCTGGCGGCGGGCGACCGCTGGCAGACGGGCTGAGGCCGCTGCGGCAGCGACCTCGGCACGGCCGCCGGCCGCAGCGCGGTCGCACCTCGGGCCCGGCCACCTGCCGCAAGGTGCACGCCTCGTGCGCCGCCCGCTGCAAGCCGTCCCGGGACCTCGTCAGCAGGGGCCGCACCCTTCGTCAGCGAAGATCGAAGCGGTCCAGGTTCATCACCTTGCTCCAGGCCGCCACGAAGTCCCGGACGAACTTGCCCGCGTTGTCGTCCTGCGCGTAGACCTCGGCGATCGCGCGCAACTGGGAGTTCGAGCCGAATGCCAGGTCCACGCGCGTGGCCGTCCACTTCCGCGCGCCCGTCGTGCGATCGCGCCCTTCGTAGGCGTTGTCGCCGACGGGCTTCCAGGCGGTCGACATGTCGACGAGATTCACGAAGAAGTCGGTCGTCAGCCGGCCGGGCCGTTGCGTGAACACGCCGTGCGGGCTGCCCCCGTGGTTGGCGCCGAGCACCCGCAGACCGCCCACCAGCACCGTCATCTCAGGGGCCGACAGCGTGAGCAGCTGCGCCTTGTCGATCAGCATCCCTTCCGGAGAGACGCCGGAGCCGCTGCGCAGATGGTTGCGGAAACCGTCGGCCACCGGCTCCAGCACAGCAAAGGACTCGACGTCGGTCTGCTGCTGGGTGGCGTCGGTGCGGCCAGGGGTGAAGGGCACCTCGACCGGATGACCGGCCGCCTGCGCGGCGGCTTCCACGCCGGCGTTGCCGGCCAGCACGATCAGGTCGGCCAGGGACACCTTCTTCCCGCCGGCGGTTCCTGCATTGAAGCCGTGCTGGATGCCCTCCAGCACCGCGAGCACCTTGGCCAGCTGCACGGGCTGGTTGACCTCCCAGTCCTTCTGCGGGGCCAGGCGGATGCGGGCGCCATTGGCACCGCCGCGCATGTCCGAGCCCCGGAAGGTCGAGGCCGAGGCCCACGCGGTGGACACCAGTTCGCTGACGCTCAGGCCGCTGGCCAGGACGCGGTCCTTCAGCTCCCGGGCATCGGTCGCGTCGATGAGCGGGTGGTCGACAGGAGGCACCGGGTCCTGCCAGATCAGGTCTTCGGCCGGCACCTCGGGGCCGAGGTAGCGCACCTTCGGGCCCATGTCACGGTGGGTCAGCTTGAACCAGGCACGGGCGAAGGCTTCGGCAAACTCGTCCGGGTTCGCCAGGAAGTGGCGCGCGATCTTCTCGTACGCGGGGTCGAAGCGAAGCGACAGGTCGGCCGTCGTCATCACCGGCGGGTGCTTCCTGGTCGGGTCGTGAGCGTCGACCACCATGTCCTGCGGGTCCACGTTCCGGGCTCGCCACTGGATGGCGCCCGCCGCCGTGGTCATCTGTTCCCACTCGTACTTGAACAGCACCCTCAGGTAGCCCATGTCCCACTGCGTCGGGTTGGGCTTCCAGGCGCCCTCGAAGCCGCTGGTCGTGGTGTCGCCGCCCTTGCCGGTGCCGTGCACGTTGATCCAGCCGAGGCCCATCTGCTCCATCGGGGCGCCCTCGGGCTCGGGCCCGACCAGGGCTGCATCGCCAGCGCCGTGCATCTTGCCGAACGTGTGCCCGCCGGCCACCAGGGCCACGGTCTCGTAGTCGTTCATGGCCATGCGGGCAAAGGTCTCGCGCACGTCCCGGCCCGATGCCACCGGGTCGGGCCGGCCATCCGGCCCTTGCGGATTCACGTAGATCAGCCCCATCTGCACGGCGGCCAGCGGGCTCTGCAGCACACGGTCTCCGCTGTAGCGGCCCCCAGGCTTGTCGCTGGTGGCCAGCCACTCCTTCTCGGCGCCCCAGTAAATGTCCTCTTCCGGGGCCCAGATGTCCGCCCGCCCGCCGCCGAACCCGAACGTCCGGAAGCCCATGGTTTCCATGGCCACGTTGCCGCAAAGAATGAACAGGTCGGCCCACGAGATCGCGTTGCCGTACTTCCGCTTGATCGGCCAAAGCAGGCGGCGGCCCTTGTCGAGGTTGCCGTTGTCGGGCCAGCTGTTGAGCGGCGCAAAGCGCTGGTTTCCCGTGTTGGCACCGCCCCGGCCGTCGGCCGTGCGGTAGGTGCCGGCAGCGTGCCAGGCCAGGCGGATGAACAGGCCGCCGTAGTGACCGTAGTCGGCCGGCCACCAGTCCTGGCTCTGGGTCATCAGGTCTGCCAGGTCCTTCTTCAGCGCATCGAAGTCGAGCTTCTTGAAGGCCTCGGCGTAGTCAAAGTCCGGGTCCATCGGGCTGGAAACGGGCTGGTGCTGGTGCAGGACGGCGAGATTCAGCTGGTCAGGCCACCAGTCGGCATTGGACTGCGTGCCCTGCGCGGCGCGCGCGCCGCCGGCTGCATGGAACGGACACTTCGAGGGGCTTGCCGTGGTGTTCATGGGAACGTTCCCTTTCCGAGGAGAGCGTGTTGGGGGGATGGACGAGGCGAAGTATCCGTTCAACTATTGACAAGGAAACATGATGTTTTTTATCTATTTGATTGCCGATGCCAATGCCGTGCCTCGACCGGCGCGCGTCAAGCTACTTGTCGCGTCATCAAGCGGCCAGAGGCCGGCTATCGGCGCGCGTCACCGCAGCCGTGACCACCTCCGTTCGTTCTGGGTTCAGGGTGACGGTCGCGATGTGCGATCAGGTGCGCGTGGCGCCTGACCACCGCCGCGGATTGTTCTGGCGTGCCTGGGCGTAGACCTGATGGCGGGCTCGCAAGATCTCCCGATCCTGGCCCGCATGGCGCTGCGCTGGCGTGACGTATCGGATGCCGCTGTGGCGA
>JADCGP010000040.1 GCA_020248915.1 Rubrivivax sp.
CCTGTGCGTCGTTCTGAGACGTAACCACGACCTGGTCGACCGCGCTGCCTCCATCGCGCAGGTCCTTGAGCAGAACGACGGCAATTCCGCTGCTGATCGCGGTGAGTCCGTTCGACGACGTGCTCACTGTCGGTGCTGACATGGTCTGATCTCCTTGGTTTCGGGAGGTAGTCCCCCGGGTGGTTGATAGCGCTCCAGGCTCGGGCCGTGAGTGCAGCTCTTCCTCTGGCCGCTTCGTGGCGAGGTCCTTGAGGCGGATGCTGATCTCCCCGCGCAAGGTCTGCGCCTGAGTGGTCGAGAACATCGTTTGAAGCGCGCTCAGGGCGTATCGCGTGCCGCCCTCGAACTGCAGCGACTCGATGTCCGTCAACCTACTCCTGGCACCCGACGCGATGTGCGTCAGCGTCACGGTGTTGCCTGCGACCTCGGTCAGGCGGTATTCGCTGGCCTTGCGGGCAAACACGGCCACGTCGTTGCCCTGCCCGCCGTTCAGCGTGTACAGGTTGGTGGCGGCTTGGTTGGCACGATCGTCGAGATAGAAGGTGTCGTCCCCAAGACCCCCATTGGCCGTGACGCGGTTCCACTGGGTTCTTGAGTTGCTGATGTGGAAGACGTCGTTCCCAGCGCCGCCGTCCCCTCGGACTTCGTGTCCGGAGAGATTGATCACGTCGTCACCGAGTCCTGCATACACGGCGGCCCATTGACCGTTGGCGATCGTCAGAGTGTCGCTGCCCGTCGAACCGAACTGGTTGCGGTCGACGCCCAGAACGAGACGTCCACCCGCCTCGCTGACAGCCGTGCCCAGCTCGGCTGCTGTGTAGGTGCGCCCTCCAAGTTCGAAGCGCTCGAAGTTCACGAAGTTGCTCGACGCGGCTTTGCCGCGCTCGATGTGGAAGCCTCCGCCCTGCCGCGCCCGGACGACGAAGTCCGCGCCGATGAGCTTGAGCGTATCCTCGCCGCTGCCGCCATCGTGGACTCCGGCACCGCCTCCGAGGCCGAGATTGAGCCGGTCGTCCCCGTCCCCCAGGTCGGTGCGGCTCACCCAGTCACCGGCACTGCTCACCACGTCGTCGCCTGTACCGGTGTTGATGTCGTTCCAGAAGCCTTTGGTGTCCGTGATGGTGTCGTTGCCCGCGCCACTCCGGACGGTGCTGGTCGAGCCGATCGTGATGCGATCGTCAAGAGCGGTGGCGATCGTCAACGTACCGTTTGGCACGGTTCCGTTGATTGCGTTGGGAAGCGGCGCCGTGGGCTGAAGCTGGCCTCCGGCAGCGGCCAGCCCGATGAGTTGCGCGCTCGTGAGAGTCGGGCCGCCGGCAAACTCGAACCGTTCGACGTCTTTGCCCACGCGGACGACCGATCCGGTCTTGGATGCGCCGTCGCTGGCCTCGACCTGCTTTACGAAGTCGAAGTACGTGCCCCGGTCGCGAACGTGATAGACCTCCGGCCCGGCGGCGAAGCGCACCGTGTCGAAACCCGCTCCGCCCGACAGATACGATCCCCAATTCACACCCCGGACGTCAAAGGTGTCGTCGCCCGCTTCACCATTGAACCTTCCGTTCGAGGCGTTCTCGATGACGAAGCCGTCATTGCCTGCGCCCGCATTGACCGTGTGTCCGCTCCCACGGACGACGAAATTGTCTGCCGCCGCCGAGGTCGTGATCACTTGGTTCGACGTCTCCTGGCCGATGGTGACCGATTCGGACTGATTGGACTTGTTGAGGAAGTTGATCCCTCCGCCATCAAGCACGATCGTGTTCAGACCGTTGGAGGAAAACGTCGCTTGCTGCACTTGATTTACGGTGGGCACGATGCCTGCCTCGCGGTTGGATTCGGATCTTCTTGCGTGGGATGCCGAAGCGGTCAGAGTGGCCGATGAGAGACGGGATGAAGTGGCCTAGGCCGCGTTGGGTGAGCAGATTAGTTACCGCGAAATTGCTGGGGCTTTGGCCGACTTTGCCACCGGGGAAAGAGCAGTCATGGCCGGTTCTCGGCGCGGTTTCCCTGGGCAGCGGGCGAGTCTATGGAACCCGCGGATGACGCCATCTGCGGCGCGCGGGAAGTCGAACTGAATCCCGTCTCGGGCGCAGCGTCGATGGTCGGGCCGCTCATCGCCGTGCCATCGGAAGAGCGCCACCGCTTGCCGCCGTGCAACCGACATCCGCCGGTGATCGCGTCGCGCGGCTGCCTGCTGACAGCGCGCGACGCCCGCGGTCCGAACTCGACGCGCAGCTCGATGCGCCGGCTGGCATCGAGCGACTCGCGCTGTTCGTTGAACGAAAAGCCCCCGACGGCAAAGATCTCCCTCACCGCCGCGGCCTGTGTGGCGCTCAGCTCGCTCCCGTCCCGCACTGGTTCGAGCAGTGCGCAGAGCACGCGTTGGCCCCGCTGCAAGCTCAGGTTCAGGTTGTACAGGTAGTCGCCGCGGTGGTCGGCGAAGCCCTCGACGACCACGCGGCTGACCCACTGGCGGCCGGCCTGCGACTCGGTCACGGCAAGCAGGCGCGGGACGAATTCGCGCAACAGCCGGGCGCTGGCGGCGTCGAGTTCGTGGCTCCCAGTCTGAAAGCGCGCGCGGTCGCCGAAGTCGATGACCCGCAGCACCGCATCGAAGCGGACCCCCGGCGTGGCCTCCACGACGCGAGCCATCTGCGTCAGCAGCATCTCCTCCGTGCGGGGATCCGGCCCCGAGGGCAGGTGCTCCGCCGGACGGCTGGCCGCCCTCGGTGACGGCGGCAGGGCCTTGAACTCGCTTTCGCTGCGCGAGGTCATCTGAGCGCGGGTGATGGCCATCAGCGCCACGACCATCAGCGTGAGGAAGAGGACCATCAGCGCGGTCATCAGGTCCGCGAAGGAAATCCAGAACGCCTTCTCGGCGCTGTCCACCTGCGGATCGCCGCGCGATCGGCGCAGGATGCTCATGTCCCGAAGCTCCGATCGTCAGCTTTCGCGGGTCCCGCGGCCCAGTTGGCCCAATCGTCGTCAGCCACCTGCGCGGTACCCGCGGCGCGCCAGTTCGGAACAACCCCCCGATCGATGCCGCCGCCGCCGCCCGTCCCAGCCATCGAGCCAAAGGGAGCCGTTGCGCCGGGCGAGCCGTGGACGGCGCGTGCGGAACTGGCTGCGCCGTACTGTGCCTCTGACCCGAGGCCGCCAGGGTTGCCTGTGAGATAGGACGGCGCGCCCTCTTCCTCGATCGGGAGGCGGTCCTGCTGCAACAGGCTGCACAGGGTCTCGATGCGTTGCACCAGTTCGCCCAGGTTCTGCGCCACCGACTGGTTGCGCGACACCATCTGCATCTCGGCCTGCATCAGGCGTGCTGCGACGGTCTCCAGCGTGCGACGACCCGAGACCTCGATCGCCGAGGCAACCCCCTCGAGTCGCGACGAGAGGGCGCGCAGGGCCTGACCGGTTTGCTGGCTGCCCTCGCTGGCTGCCCGACTCTGCTGGGCCACGGTCTCGGGCAGAGAGCGCGCGAGATCGGCCATCGCTTTCGACGCGTTCTGGATCTGGGTCGTGGCTGCCAACAACTGGGCCATCATCTCGCCAGACTGCACGGCCGTCGCCGGGGCGGCCGCGACGGCGGCCACCGTAGCCGGATGCGGGTCGGTGGACTGACTCCGTGCCGGCGACGGCGCCGGCGTCGGGCCCACGGCAGGCACCGGGACGGCCGCCACAGGAACGGCCGCGGCCATGGAATCCCTCCCCGGCCGTGGGGGGTGCAATGCATCGAGACCGACGTTCATTGCGTCGAGTGCGTGCGCAATGCTGCTCATCATCGCCTTCTCGACCAGGGTCACTGCCATCGACAGCGTGATGGCCGTCATCGACACGACGAACGCCTCGGCCACGCCCACCGACAGCGTGTCGAAGACGCGCTGGAGCTCGGCCGGGTCCTGCGAGAAGTGCAGACCGCGGATGCCCTTGATGATGCCCATGAACGTGCCGACGATGCCCAAGCCGGTGAGGATGCCGGGCAGGTTGCGGAACAGGTCCAGACGCAACCGCGAGTGGGTGACGGTATGCAGATCGAATACTTCTCGCGCGCTCGACATCGAGTACACCCGCTGTCCGCTGCCTGGGTCGGGCAGCGGGCGCAGCTGGTCGCGATACTGCTGCCAAAGGTGCTTGAGAGCGGCGTCGCGGCCGAACACGCCGGCCACTGCTTCCAGCGCATCGGGCCGCTGGTCGTTCACCAGAGACAGGGCCCGGCCCAGCGCAAGCCGCAGACTCACGGCCGGCCCCAGAAACAGAGTCAGGAAGCTGAGCGCGAGCGCCGCCAGAACGCCGAGGATGACCAGGGCCGATAAGGGCCACTGCGCCGGGCCGACGGCGCCAATGCCAAATCCCACGGACGCGAAGGGCCAGTAGGTGGCGATCAACGAAGCCTGCCAGATCAGCCCCACCACGGCGGCCATGCGGGCGATGCCGCGCGTGGGCCAACCCAGCGCGACGACGGTGACGATCACCGCGGCCCCGAGTGCCCAGAGGGAAGCCACCCCGGAGGCGCCGTGTACCGATGCGGCAATCAGCGCAAGCAAACTGCCCAGCCAGTTGCCGAGGACCATCCAGTTGCGCCCGGTAGTGTTCATCGACTCGGAACCCCATCTGCGCGCCCGGCACGCCACTCGACAGGCCCGCGACCATCGCGGACTGCCATTGCAGTCTGGGCGGCGGCTGTTTGGTCGCGCTTTGCTGCGCTTTGCTCATGCGCTCCCAGGGCCGCCGAACCAGCCTCGGCGTGTCCAGCGCCCCGACCCGAAGCACGCTGCGGTCGCACAGGGCCACGGCGCGGCTGGGCGCGACGGATGCAGACGACTCCTGAGTCGCCGTGAACGCCGCGCTGGGCGTAGGCGAAGCGGCGTGTCTCGGCCTCGCACGGATTCGGCCTCGCACGGCTGCGAATCCGGGCTTCACCGCGCGCAACGCACGCCGGTCCCAGCAGGCGCTCTGCGAGCGCCGGGAGACCCGTTGTCTCGCCCAAGCGTCGAACGAAGGTCGCCCGGGCGCTGCGGCTCTCCCGCAGCGCCCGGGCCGACTCGGGAATGCTCACGCACACGTCGGCTCACGTCGTCCCGATCGCCGCATCACGAAGGAGGGCTGGCGCCGCGAAGCCGGAACACCCCACCGCCTCACCGCCAGCGCTCGGCTGGTCATCGTTGGCGCCGGCGAGTCCGGGCGTGGCCCTTGCCTGCAGCCCGATCGACGCCGTTGCCCCTTCCAGCTGCAGGCGATAGCCCACGGCCTCGCTGGCGTCTGGGTCTCCCGCACGGCCGTTGCCGCCGACTCCCACGCCGGCACCAGTGAATCGGGCACGGCCGAGAGGCCCGCCACGGAGGGCCCGGCGACCCCGGAGCAGGACTCGCGAGATTCGGGACCTGGAGGCCACGTGCGCGGTCGCCAGCGGCGCGCTACGCGTATAGCTTCAGCGCAGAATGCACCGCCAAGAACGCGCTGTCGATCACGGAAAGCGCTTCGCCGTGCTCGGCGGCGTAATCGCTCAGCGACTCGGTGGGCGAGTCGACCCACTCCTTGAGGCCCTCGAGCACATTCGAGCACCACGAGTCCAGCGGCGGTGCCGCCACATCACCCAGGGCCGGAGGCGGCTCCGAACCGTCCGTCCAATCCACTTGCTCCAGTTCCATTTCCGCTGTCTCCAAACTCGGCTCGCTCGCATTGCGCTTGCGGCTGGAACTCCCATGTGGAGCATGGTGGGTCTGTCCGCTTTGCTGCCCCTTTGCGCGGGTTTCGTTCTCCGTCCGAGCTCCGACCAGGAGCCACAAACCCTGCCCCGGCGGGTGTCCGTGGCGTTGCAGCGCGCGTCGATCCGTCTCTACTTGTATCGGTACCCGCATTCAGGTGGTGCGGGGTGCACAGGCCTGCCCGAAGGTCACAGAATGGCCCGCACGTCGATCGACTTCCCTAGCGGTCGGCGGCCCGGTTTCACTGTGTGGGGCAGAGCTTGGCATCTGGTCTTTCGACGGTCGAAGAGGCAGCGGCGTCATTGCCGTCGCCGCTCCGTGCTCAGGTCCGCGCCGGCACCAACGTGATCCGCGTGTTGGGGGACTTCAGGGTCGACTTCGCCGAGAGCGCGGTCGATGAGTCGGTCTGGCGGCGCGTGCATGCGCGCCGACTGATGCAGCTGCTTTGCAGCTCGACACGGCTGTCGGAGTCCCGCGCTGGCGTGCTCGAGGCCCTCTGGCCGGACTTCGACGACGCGCGGGCCCGCAACCGCCTGCATCACACGATCCACTGGGTCCGCAAGAGCCTGGAGGCGCTTCCCGAGGTCACGCGGCCGCAGATTCTCGTCGGCCGCGATCGGGTCGAGCTCGTGTTGCCCTCGCAGACCCGCATCGACGTCGTTGAGTTCGAGCGTTGCCTGGATCTGGACCACGATGACGAGCTCGCACGGTTGCGAGCGATCGAGCTTGCCCTCGACTGGTACGCCGGTGAGCTGGCCCCCGACTGGCCGGACAATCCGGAGGTGGCAGCGCGGCGCGTGCGCCTGGCCGAGATCCACGCCAAGGCGTTGAACGAAGCGGCGCAGCTGGCCTGGGAGCTCGGCCTGGCGGACCGCGCGCTCGAGCACGCGCAGCGCTTGGCGCAGCTGCTCGAGTTCGACCTCGACGCCCAGCTGGGGTACGCGACATTGCTGGCCGACCAGGGCCGTCCGGATGCGGCGCTTGTGCACTGCCGGGAGTCGCGCCAGGCTCTGCTCGAGGTCGATGCCGGCTCGGCCGCACGACTCGACCAGTTGGAGCGCCAGATCCAGCAGCGAGTCAACCGCCCCAGAGCGCCTGTGGGCGCGCTGCCGTCCGCTGCATCGACCGGGCAAGGTGCCGTCGCCAGCGCGCGGCCTCAGCTCCCGGAGCCGGTGGTCATCCTCGGTTACGACCGCGATCGCTCTGCGGCGCTCCAGGCCCTGCGAGATCCCACCGTGCAGATCGTCACCCTGGCCGGCCCGCCGGGAGCGGGCAAGTCCGCACTGGCCGGCTCGCTCGCGCGCGAGCTGGCCGCCGAGCACCGCCACGGAGTGGTGTGGATCGATTGCTCGGGCTTGATGCCGCAACCCGATGCCTTGCTCGCGCGGCTGGTGTCGGGTCTGGCAGGCGCCGGCCTCGTGCCGTCATCGCCGGGCGACGCCGCGCCGCTGGACGTGATGGCGCGCACCCTCAAGGGCCGCGAGCTGCTCGTCGTCGTGGACGGGTTGGAAGACGCATCGGCACTTGAGCACGAGCTCGCCCGGCTGCCGAACCTCGGCAGCGACGTGCGCTGGCTCGTCACGGCGTGGATGAACATGCGCGCGCCCGGCGAGCGCACGATCGTCCTCGACCCGTCTCAGCTGGTGCATGCGGATGGCCGCGGCGGCCCGTCCCCCGCCTGCAAGCTTCTGCTGCAGAACATGCACCGTGCGGTTTCGACCTGCAGCGCGGAAGACCTCGAGGCCGCACAGGCGCTGGCATGCGAACTCGACGGCCTGCCCCGGTTGCTTGCGGCAGCCGCAAGATGGGGACGGACAGGGCTGTTGACCGAATTGCACGATCGCATTCGAACCGATCCGGCCGCCGTCCTTCGCTTCGAGCCGGTGGTGAAGCAGCCGGAAGAGTTACCCGGCCCCGGGCTGGTCCGCTGGCTTCGCAATGCCGATCCGAACGTTCTGCAGCTGCTCGCTACCCTGGCGCAGCTGCGCAGCTGGCTGACCCGGGAAGACATGGCCTGCCTGCTGGGGGATCTCGACGAGACCAGGCTGCACGGTCTGATCGACGGTTGCGTGCGGCATCACTTCCTGCTGCGCCGTGTGCGCCGGGGCGATCATTCGACGTGGAGCGAGTTTCGCGTACCCCGGTACGTGGTCGCCGCCCTCGCCTACGCCCATGCGGGCGAGCTGCAGCACGACTGCGCGCGACGCGTCGAGCGCCTGTTCCTACGTCAAGGTCGCCCGGACCGTCTGGGGGAAGGTCACGACCCCGCACAACGGCTGGCCTGGTTCGACGACCGCTTCGACGACTTTGAGGCCCTGGTGCTTCGCCTTCAGCAGCAGCTGGACTGCCGCTCGGTCGCGGCCCTGTGCCTCGCGCAGGCTGGCTTCCTGCGACGCCCGCGCCATGCGCGCAAGGCGCTGTCCTGGCTCGAGTGGCTCGGCGGACCGATGGATGGCCTGGACGCCGCCGCTTCTGCGGCGTTGCTGGTGGAACGATCCGAGCTCCGCGTGCAGATGGGCAACTTCGTCGGCGCCTGCGAGGATGCTTGCCGCGCGCTGGCCCACATGGCCCAGGGCTCGAACCTCCTGCTCGAGGCACGCGCACGCAAGATCGTGGAGCGCTATGGAAACTCGCAGGAGCGCCAGCGTTGGCCGCGCGCCATGAGCCAGCGCGGGCTCGAGGCGGGCGAGGCGCTGCTGCGCGTCGCGCAGTTGGCAGCACGGCATGGCGCACTCGGTAAAGCTCTGCAGCTATGCGGGCAGGCCGAAGGGGTCTTCGGATACTTCGAGCTCAGGCGAGGCCTGCTTCGGACCTACCAGAGCGAGGCGAAGTTCTCGTTCCGCATCGGGCAACCCGAGGCCGCGCACCGATATCTGGCCCTCGCCCGCTCGATCGCGGTCGCGATGAGCGATTCCAAAGAGGTTGCCCGCTGCGACCTGATGCTGGCCGACGTGCTGCTGTCGGAGCAGGAATTCCCGAAGGCCCTCGACGTCACCGGCCGGGTCCTCGCGCAGCTGCCCGGCACCGCGCCACCGCTGCTGCTCAAGCGCGGGCTGATCGCCATGGGCTGGGCCCACTACGCGCTGGGCACCATGCCCGTGGCCAGAGCGCTGTCCAGGGAGGTGGAGCATGCTGCGTCCGGCCCATCCGACCCGGCGACGGCATTCGAGGTCGGCATGCTGGCCAGCATGCTCGATGCGCGGCGGGGTGATCCAGGCTCGGCAAGGCGGCGCCTGCGGACGGCGCTGGACCTGATCGGTCGCGAGAGCGTCTTCGTCGACCCGCAGGGCGAACTGATCAACGTGGCCGAACTGGCCGTGGCCATGCGCCGTGCCGACGTCGCGAGCAGCGCACTGGCCGAGCTGCACCGCTTCGATGAGACCACCGGCCAGCGGCTGCGCCCTTGGGTGAGGGCGCGCGCGCATGCATTGAGCTCGGCCTCTGCGCCGGCCGCCCAGGGTCTGCTGGCGTCCGAAGGGCGAGGCGAATCGATCGTCCGGGCCGCGATCGACACGCTGGCGAGTGCCCCGGACGAGCCGCTGCCGCTACAGGCGTTCCAGTAGGGATTGGATGTCGGCCCGGGCCCGGGCGGCCACGGCATCAGGGCCCTGATCAGCCACACCAGCGGCGAGCACGGACGCGGCTTGCGACACCTCCCCGGCGGGCGGCAGGCGGCGCGCGGCCGGAAGGTGCTGCGCCCTGAAGCGTGTGACGGCTGGAGGATGGAACTGCGGCGGCGACAGCAGGGCCAGGTGGTCGGCCAGCGATTGCGCCAGCTCGCGATGGCCCGACAGGCCGGCGAGCATCGCACCGACCTCGATTGCGCTCTCCAGGCTGCTCAGCCGGAGCTCCGCCGCCCCGCCGGAGGCCGCGGCGACGAACGCCCGCGTGGCTGCGGCCTCGTCGCCGCGCAGCGTCGCCACGGCAGCCTCGTGCAGCATCAGTACCCGGTACTGCTCGGCATGCTCGTCGGGCCGGATGTGCCGGCGGGCCTCGCCGAGCCACAGCGCGGCCTTGTCGAGATCACCGAGCCGCCAGGCCAGCTCGACCTTCAGCAGGCATGACCTGCCCGCGCCCAGCGAGTCGCCGTCGTCCCGTGCGAGCCGGTACCACTCCGACAGGTCGAGGTCGGCGGCGTCGTGCTGGCCGAGCGAAAGTCGTGCCTGGACCCGGAAGAACAGGCCGCTCACCACGGAGGGAGTCAGGTCCATCTGCCGGCCGGTGTTCACCAGCTCGTCGGCGACTTCGAGCCGCGCCGCCGGCTCGGGGTTCAAGGTCGCGAGCGCCACGAGCAGGTGCCGCCACAGCAGCGAGCCCGCGAAGCGTGCCCTCAGCACGCGCAACGGCGGCACGCCAGGGCCGGGCGCGTCGAGCGCGGGTGCGATGCCCGACCTGCGTATCCGACCCATCGCGGCGAAGACCGTCCAGAAGCCAGGTTCGTCCGGCTTGGGATGCGAGCCGAACCGTTCGCGCAGCACGGCAAGGCTCTCATCGACGGATCCTGCGACGTTGATGGCCTGCGCCAGCGTGGCCACCGAAAGGGCCGCGAGTGCGGTGTCCTTCTCGGTGCGCGCAAGCTCGGCGCCGGCGCGGGCGTACGGCAGCGCCTGGTCCGTGCGTTGCGCAGCGAGCAGGATGATCGCGCAGAACGTCCGAAACAGCAGTTCCGCGTGAGGCTCTGCCGACCGGACGCTGGCCTGGACGGCGAGCTCGCACCAGTGCAAGACCGCCAGGCCCTGGCCGCGCACGGCCAGCGCCTGCACGAGCGGCCCGGCAAGCCGCACCAGCTGGGCATCGCCGACCCGGCGGGCCGCTTCCAGCTGGGCCAGGGCCTCGTCCTCCCGGTCGCGCACGCGGACCAGCCAGTTCTCGTACAGCGGTGACTCGTGGCCCACGGCGCCAGACTCGAGCTCCTCGATCAGCACGTCGATGTGGGCGCACTCCAAGCTGGTCCACAGCCCGCTGGCGCGGGCCATCCCGCACGCGTGCGCTCGAGGGACCAGCAGCATCCGGTACGTTCCGGTGCCAGGGCGGGGCTCGATCAGGCCGCAGCGGGCCAGTCTCGGCAGCGCATTGACCAAGCGCTCCGGGTCGGGCAGCGCAGCCCGAACGCACAGCGCACGCACCGCCTCGACGCCGAACGGTGCGGCGAAGACCGAGACCGCCTGGTACAGCAGCCGGTCGATCGGATCGATCAGCCCCACGAAGACATCGAGCGCGTCCCGCATCGTGCGGCGACACGGTCCGGCGGCTGGCGCTGCCCGAGACAGGGCGGTGGGCGCCAGCCCACTGCCGCCGCGGACCTGGGCCAGGATCTCGCCGGGAGTCCGCGCGTCGGTCTGCGCGGCTGCCAGCTCGATGGCCAGGGGCAAGCCTCCGAGCTCATCCACCAGGGCCACCACATCGCGCAACTCGGTCTCGTCCGGGTCCCGGTCGTGCCACGAGGCGCATCGCAACTGGAACAGCGCCACTGCCGGGCTCAGACGCGCCTCGCTCGGCGCCGCGCCGGCCGGCGCCACAGCCAAGGGCGGCACCTGCACCGCCTCGACCCGGAAGCGTTGCGCGTCCAGCGGGAAGCTGGTGATCAGCACGACGCGGGCCTTCAGAGGGCGCTCGAGCAGGGCAGTTAATGCTGAGGCATCGGAGGCCTGATCGAAGTCGTCCAGGACCAGCAGAACCTCGCGCTCGCACAGCAGGCGGGTCAGCAACTCGTCCGCGGCGCCAGTCTGGCCGCGAAGGCCGGCGGCGCGCACCGCCGCCGCGACCACGCCGTCCCAGGCCTGTTCCTGGCGCACGTACACCACGCCGCCATCCAGCATCGGCGCGGTGCGGCGCATCACCTCGCGCATCAGGGCGGACTTGCCCACGCCAGTCATGCCGGTCACGTTCCACACGCCCGGAGCCACCGCGATCTCGCCGCACAGCGCCCGCAGTAGCGGCTCGCGCCCGAGCAGCGGCCCGGCGGATGCCGGGACCGCGTCCGCGGGTGCGGCCGCAATCGACTCAACCGACCCCGGCGCACTCTCGTCGATCCGGCGGGCGGCCCGGGCCGCGATCTCGCTTGCCTGCCTGGACGGCCGCAGGCCGAGCCCCAGCGCCAGCAGCTTGCCCAGCGACTCGAAACGCCGGAGCACCGAGTGATACCGGCCGGCCTGCAGGTCCAGCTGCATCAGCTGGCAATGGGCCCACTCGTCTGTCTCGCTGAGCTCGACGAGCGCCTGCAGGGCCGCGCGCAGCGCCGGCGTGTCGCCGTCAGCGGCCAGCCGACGCGCCATCTCGGCCCGCAGCCGGACATGCGCCTCGTGCAACTGCCGGCGGATTGCCTGGCCCAGACCCGCGGCTTCGACCTCGGGCGCCCAGTCGCCCTGGCACAGCTCGAGCGTGTTCGCGAGGGCCGGAGTCGACAGCACCTCGAAGGCGCCGCTGGCAGCGTCCTTCACCTCCCAAGCGTCGCACCAGACGCGTGGATCGAGCCGCAACCGGCCGCGGTCGACGACGATCCAGTCGCCAGCCCCCGCCAGTTCGTTGAGCGCCCGCCGCACCAGGTGCAGCGTGTGGTGGAGGCGATTGCGCGCCGCCTGGGCCTCGTGTCGCGGCCAGAGCGCGTCCGTCAGCTCGTCGCGGGGAACGCCCTGGCGCGAGGACGCGGCCAAGGCCAGCACGCTGCGCACCACGCCGCGGCCGACCAGCGCGGCGCCTTCGCGCCCGTCTGCGCCGACGACCGACACGCCTCCGAGCACACAGATACGAACAGGGACCACAGCCCCCGATTGTGCGTACGCCGAGCTCGCTGCGCGCGATGCCGCCGGGCAGGTGGAGATCATGGTGCGCCGGCGCCAACTGCGGTGATGCCGTGCCTGTGCGCGACGGGATCGCGCAGGCGCCATCGCCCTTGCGCTCCCCCGCCATGTGTTGCCCAATCTGCGGCTTCGCAGGCCGGGCGGCGGGGCGCCAAGGGCCGCGAGACGTCCGGGCGTGGCCACTCCGGACGCCGCTGATTGCCGGAGCCGATCCGCTCAGCCAAGGCGACCCTCCTCGACGGCATGACAGGCGACGCGGATGCCGCCAGCCTCGAGCAGCGTCGGCGCCTGCTCGCGGCAACGGTCGACGGCGTGCGGGCAGCGGGGATGGAAAGTACACCCGCGGGGGGGCTCCAGGGGATTCGGCACGTCGCCCTGGATCACGGTCTGGTCAGGAGCTTGCGGGTGCAGCGACGGCACCGCGTCGAGCAGCATCCTGGTATACGGATGACGAGGGGCGGCAAACAGCCGGGAGCGAGGCGCCATCTCGACCAGACGCCCCAGGTACATCACACCCACGACGTCACTGATGAAGCGGACCGCCGCAAGGTTGTGCGAGATGAACAGGTAGGTGAGCCCGCGACTCTCCTGCAGCGACTTCATCAGGTTCAGCACCTGAGCCTGAACCGAGACATCCAGCGCAGAAGTCGGCTCGTCGCAGACGAGGAATTCGAGATGTCCTGCGAGAGCCCGGGCGATCGACAGGCGCTGCCGCTGCCCGCCTGAGAACTGGTGCGGGTACTTCGAGATGTCCGCGGCTGAGAGCCCCACCGCAGCCAGCAGATCGCCCACGCGTTCACGCCGTTCGACCCGGCTCCGCACGCCGCCGTGCAGAAGCAGCGGCTCGCCGACCACGTCCTCCACCCTCCAGCGGGGATTAAGGCTCGCGTACGGGTCCTGGAAGATCATCTGTACACGTGGTCGGAACCTCGCCTCGTCCGCGGGCGACCGCTTCGCGTGCACGTCCAGTCCGTCGAACAGAACCCGCCCGCGGGAGGGCGCATAGAGCCCCGAGAGGACTCGCGCGACAGTGCTCTTCCCGCAGCCGGACTCGCCAACCAGCGCGACAGTCTGGCCACGCTCGATCTCGAGGCTCAGGCCGTCGATGGCCCGCAGCAGGCGGCGCGGTGTCCGATGGAGCACTCGGTTGAGCCAGGGCGGCGAGACGTCGAACACCTTGTCCAGGCCCTCGACGCTGACGAACGCGTTCATGGCCGGGCTCCACCCACCGCGCCCAGCCAGCAGGCCGATGCTGTGACGCCCGACTTGACGAGCTCGGGCCGATCGCGGCGACAGCGCTCGATGGCCTTGGTGCAACGGGGATGGAAGCTGCACCCTGAGGGAATGGCGTCCAGGCGCGGCATCGAACCTTCGATCTGTTCGAGCCGACGCTGATCCTCGTCCATCAAGGGTATCGAGGACATGAGCCCCCGGGTGTATGGATGCACTGGATCGTGGACGACAGCCGCAACCGGCCCAATCTCGACGATCCGGCCCGCATACATCACGGCAACGCGGTCACAGGTCTGCGCGATCACACCCATGTCGTGCGTGACCAGCATGATCGCAGCGCCTCGGTCACGGCAGACACGCTTCAACATCCGAATCACTTGTGCCTGTACAGACACGTCCAGCGCGGTGGTCGGTTCGTCGGCGACGATCAACCTGGGTTCGGCCGCCAGTGCCAGGGCGATCACGACGCGCTGACGCATGCCACCGGAAAACTGGTGGGGGTAGTGCGCCATGCGCTCGGCCGCGGCTGGGATCCCTGTCTCCTCCAGAAGGCCAATGGCCCTGCGTCGTGCCTCGTCGACGGACACCGGCAGGTGGCAACGGATCGTCTCGACGAGTTGATCGCCGACTGGGAACAACGGATTCAGCGACGTCAATGGATCCTGGAAGACCGCTCCAATGCGGCGTCCGCGCACGGAGCACCACGCAGCGCCCGTGAGGTCGTCGATCCGCTCTCCTTCGAGGTACACCCGTCCGCCAGTGATCCTTCCGGGCGGCTCGAGAAGCCCGATGATCGCAGCGCCCGTCAACGACTTTCCCGCCCCTGACTCGCCGACGATGCCCAGCACTTCGCCCGCGCCGATCTCGAAGGACACGTCGTCGATTGCGCGCAACGCTCCGCGACGCGTCACGAAATCGACAACCAGGTGCTCGACGCGAAGGACGCTCATCGACGGGTCCTCAGCGCAGGCGCGGGTTCAACGCGTCGCGCAGCCAGTCGCCAAGCAGGTTCGCGCTGAGTGCGATCAGCACAAGTGTCAGGCCGGGGAACAGCGCGATCCACCACTCGCCGGAGAACAGATAATCGTTGCCGATGCGGATCAAGGTGCCCAGCGAGGGCGATGTGACCGGCACGCCCACGCCAAGAAAGGACAGCGTGGCCTCGGTCAGGATCGAGGTCGCGAGCTGGATCGTGGCAAGCACTAGTACCGGCCCGAGGACGTTCGGCAACACGTGGCGGATCATGATCCGTCGCGACGATGCACCGGCCAGGCGGGCTGCCAGAACGTACTCTTTCCCGCGCTCGACAAGGGTGGACGCCCGCACGGTGCGCGCGTACTGCACCCATCCGGTCAGCGTGATCGCGGCAACCACCACCCCAAGCGCAATGGCATGCCCTGCATTCGGGAACATCGTGCGTCCGATGCCGGCGATCAGCAGCGCGACGAGGATGGCCGGAAACGAAAGCGTCACGTCGCACAGGCGCATGATGAATGCATCGAACAGACCACCGCGGTAGCCGGACGCAAGGCCTAGCGCACCGCCAATGAGCACCGAGAGCACCACCGAGACGATGCCGACGAGCAGCGAGATCCGTGCCCCGTGCAACACCGCCGACAGCAGGTCGCGGCCCTGGTCGTCGGTGCCTAGCAAGTACCGGGTAGACCCGCCGTCCAGCCAAGCCGGCGGCAGTCGGACATCAGAAAGGCTCAGGGTCGACAGATCGAAGGGATCATGCGGGGCGACACTTCCGGCGAACACCGCGCAGAACAGCAGACCGACCCAGATCAGAGCCGCACCGATGGTGACGGGCGACGCCAGCAAGCTGTGGACGAGATCGGAGTCGTACCAACGCCTCCACAGCGATGCGGTCGTCGATGAAGCTGCCATCAGAAATGCTCGTTGTTGCGCGGCAGGATGCGGTGGCGAGGCTGGAGCGGGCCGTCACTTGACCGACATGTATCGGAACGGCATGAAGTTGTCGGCGAGCTGTACCAGCTCAACCTTGTTCGACACGCCCCAGGCGAGCGCCTGCTGGTGCAGCGGAAGATACCCAACGTCGGCCGCCACGAGCTGGAAGGCCTCGCGAATCAAGGCGTTGCGCGCCAGAGGTTCCGTCTCGGCCTGGATGCGCTGGATGCGGTCGTCGACCTGAGGGTTGCAGTAGTTGCCGAGATTGAACTGACCGCCTCCCTTGTCATCGACGCATCGAACCAGCGCATTGAGCGTGTTGTGCGCGTCGTAGGTTGCAGGGGTCCATGCGAGCATGTAGAAGCTGGTGTCACGCTTCAGAACCCTGGGGAAGTAGGTGCCCTTGGTCTCGGCGGCGACTGTGACCTTGACGCCGATGCGCGCGAGGTTGGCAGCAACCGCCTGGCAGATCTCGCTGTCGTTGACGTAGCGGTCGTTCGGACAGTTGAGGGTCACTTCGAAACCATTCGGGTACCCCGCCTCGCCCAGCAGCCGGCGGGCGTTGTCAGGGTCGAAGGCCGGGCGCTGGTTGAAGGCCGTGTCGAACCCGGCGATCCCAGGTCCGATCAGCGTCGCCGCAGGCGTCGATGCGCCACGCATCACGCCGCGCCGGATTCCCTCGATGTCGATGGCCTGGTAGAAGGCCTGCCGCACCCGACGGTCCTTGAAGGGATTGCGGCCCTTCACGTTCGAGTACAGCAGTTCGTCGCGCTTCTGGTCGAGACCGAGGAACACGGTTCGCAACTCAGGCCCCTGCATTACGCGGGCCTTGCCACTGGCGTTGATCCGCGCTACGTCCTGCAGCGGCACGGGCTCCATCACATCGATCTGCTCGCTCAGCAGCGCCGCCACTCGGGTCGCGTCGTTGCCGATCGGCGTGTAGACGATCTCGGCCGCGTTGCCCTCGATGCGGCCCCAATACGTCCCGTTTCGCGCAAAGACTGTCCTGACGTTCGGCTGACGCTCGCGCAGCACGAACGGCCCGGTGCCGTTGGCGCGGAAGGACGAGGCGTTTTCGACGCCCTTGCGCCTGTCTACGGGCCGGGCCGCCTGGTTCTCCTCACACCACTTGCGGCTCATGATGTACAGCTGCGAGATCACTCCGGGCAGGATCGGGAACGGGGCACGGGTCTCGATCTCGATCGTGTGGCTGTCGAGCGCCCGCACGTCCTTGATCTCGTTGACGAAGGTCTTGACGTCGGAGCCTTCACCGGCTGCGCGGCCGAAGCTGAAGACCACGTCGTCCGACGTGAACGACGTGCCGTCGTGGAAGCGGACCCCGCGGCGGAGCTCGAAGCGCCACACGGTGGGCGAGGTCGCTCGCCAAGACGTGGCAAGCATCGGGGTCAGTGCAAGGTTGCGGTCGCGCCCGACAAGAGGTTCGTAGACGTTGCCAGTGACGCTCAGTTGCAGCGACTCGTTCAACGAGTGCGGGTCCATCGAGAGGGCGTCGCCTTGGTTGCCGATGCGCACGGTCTGCGCGGCGGCGTTCAGCGCGACGGCCGCCGCGACGGCAGCGAGGAATCGAGGCAAAGAAGTCGGACTCATGATCAGGTGCTCCTTGACAGACCCAGCCACCCGGTCAATGGCCGGAGCTGCGATGCGGATGAAGGCGCGGGTCGATGCCGAAATACAGCAGATCCACACCGAGATTGATCGCCACGAAGATCAGCGATACGACACACAGGTAAGCCGCCATCACCGGAATGTCGGCAAAGGTCACGGCCTCGATGAACAGCAGGCCCATGCCAGGCCACTGGAAGACCGTCTCGGTGATGATCGCGAACGCGATCAGGGACCCCAGCTGCAGCCCTGCGACCGTGATCACCGGCACGAGTGTGTTGCGCAAGGCGTGACGGAAGTGCACCACGCGGTCCGGAAGGCCCCGCGCGCGGGCGAACTTGATGTAGTCTGTCCGGAGGACCTCCAGCATCTCAGCGCGCACCAGTCGCAGCAGCAACGCAACCTGGAACACTGCAAGCGTGGCGGCCGGCATCACGACGTGGCTCCATCCGACCCACGTCGCGAGACTCGTTTCCACTCCTGCGATCGACACGAGCGGGCCGCGGCCGAAGCTCGGCAGCCAGCCCAACAGCACCGAGAAGACCAGAATCATCAGGATGCCGATCAGGAAGGTCGGCAGAGAAACCCCGAGCAGGGACAGGACCATCAGCGCCTGGCTGCCCGGCGCGCGACGCCGAAGGGCGGTGTACACGCCGGCCGGCACGCCGATCAGGAGCGCAAGTGCAGCCGCGACGAGCGAAAGCTCAAGGGTCGCGGGCAGTCGCGCCGCGAGCAGCGTCGACACCTTGGCGCCATGCCGCAGACTGGTCCCGAACTCGCCGCTCGCGGCGTTTCCGAGGAAGTGCAGGAACTGGATCCAGGACGGCCGGTCGAGCCCCAGATCGCTGCGCAGTGCGGCGATCTCGGCCGCGCTTGCGTCCTGACCGAGCAGAAAGACCACGGGATCGCCGACGTACTGGAAGAGGATGAACGACACGAAGGCCACGCACAGGAGCACGAGTGCCGCCTGCAGCAGGCGTCGCAGAAGGAAAGGCAACATGGCAGGCGTCGTCGGCTCGGACTCTCAAGTGGGCCGCCGGGCATGCTCCGGTCAGGCGCCGACATGCGTGGGTTACGGAACCCGCCATGCACGGTAGCGCCGCGCGCAGGATCGCGAAAATGGATAATTCTGCTCGGCTGCATCGATTTCTCTCATGCCTTTGAGTCTCAAGCAGATCGGCTACTTCCTTGCGGCTGCCGAGACTGGTCAGTTCTCGGCGGCGGCGGCCAAGGCTCACGTCACGCAGACCGCGATCACCGCGGCGATCCGGCAACTGGAGGAGACGCTGGGCGTCCAGCTGTTCGCCCGCCACCATGCCACCGGCGTGTCGCTGACCGTGGATGGGCAGAAGTTCCTGCAGCACGCGTACGCCATCTCGGCGGCAGTGAACGCGGCGCTACGCGACCCGGGCCTGACTCCTCAGCAAGTGTCGGGGCGCCTGCGGGTGGGGGCCAGCCACTCGATGTTGGGTTCATACATCGTCCCTGCCGTGGCGCGCTTCATGCGTGCGTATCCGGAGGTCGACCTCCAGCTGATCGAGATGGAGCGGGAGCGCATCGAACAGAGGCTGATCGCGGGCCGCATCGACATCGGGGTGCTGTGGCTCGCCCGACTGGATCACCGGGACGCGCTGCACACGGTGCGCCTGACACACTCGCGCCGTCAGTTGTGGCTGCCTGCGCTCCACCCGCTGCTGGAGAAGCGCGACATCGCACTGTCAGATCTGGCCAATCTGCCCTACGTTCTGTACGGGATGGACGAGACGCCACAGAACACGGGCGACTTCATGCGCGCGGCTGGCGTCGAGCCTGATGTGCGCTACCGGGTCACGTCGATCGAGGCCGTGCGCAGTCTGGTGGCACAGGGCCTGGCGGTGACGGTGCTTGCCGACGTCGCCTATCGACCGTTCTCGAGCGAGGGCCTGCGCATCGAGGCCCGCCCGATCACCGACACGCTTCCTCCGATCGAGATCGGTCTTGCCAGCAAGCAGGGACGTGAACCCTCGGCGGCCGAGAATGCATTCAGCCTGTTCATGCAGCTGACGTTCGGCGGGCCTGGCGCCGGCATCAGGGTCTATTGATGCCCGCGTCGGGCATGTTGCGCCGACGCCTCCCGCAGGCCTCCATCGGCGCCGCCGCCCCGCCCCCAGCGCTCGGCGCTGAACGGAACGGCACACGTCCCGGGCACGTCCACCGAACATGTTCAAGGAGCGGCGTACGCGCTTCGGGCAAGCCCGGGTTCTGCGTGCGGTCGACGGCCGGCCGCGCGGCCTACACCGGCAGCGCCGTCTCGTACTTCACCTCGCGCAGCACCACGCTGCTCCTGACGCTGGCCACGCCAGGTTGCCGCAACAGCCGCTCCTGCAGGAAGCGATCGTAGGCCTTCATGTCGGCGACGACGACCTTGATGAGGTAGTCGCTCTCGCCCGTGGTGCTCGCGCACTCCATGATCTCAGCGCAGGTGGCCACCATGCGCTCGAACGCCTCCACCACCCCTTCGCCATGGCGCATCAGGGTGACGTGGGCCAGCACGCAGATGCTCAGGCCCAGTTTCTCGCGATCGACCAGCGTGACCCGCGCACGCAACACGCCGGACTCCTGCAGCGCCTTCAATCGCCGCCACACCGGTGTGGGGGACAGGCCCACTGCATCGGCCAACTGCTGCACCGACAGGGTGGCATCACGCTGCAGGCAGGCAACGATCCGGCGCGATGTCTTGTCCAGCATGTTCCTGCACTCTTGCCCTGCCAGTTTGGCAGTTTCATGCTCAAGTCTAGGGCTATCGCCAGCATGAATCGGCATGAATCTGCTCGCACGACGGATCTAGCATGAGCGAATGGACATTGCCGCGTTGCGCCCCTACGAGCTTGCCGACAACCTGCGCGCCGAGTCGGGCGTGGTGTGGCTCACCGGCACCCAGGCCCTCGTGCGGCTGCTGCTGATGCAGCGCCAGCGCGATGCGGCCAAGGGGTGGCGCACGGCGGGCTTCGTCAGCGGCTACCGGGGCAGCCCACTCGGCATGGTGGACCAGCAGATGTGGAAGGCGCATCCGCTGCTGCAGGCCGCGGGCGTGGAGTTCCTGCCGGCCATCAACGAGGACCTCGCGGCCACGGCATGCCTGGGCACGCAGCGCGTGGCGCTCGACCCGGAACGGCGCGTGGACGGCGTCTTCGCCCTCTGGTACGGAAAGGGCCCCGGCGTGGACCGGTCGGGCGATGCCCTCAAGCACGGGAACGTCTACGGCTCGAGCCCTAAGGGCGGCGTGCTCGTGGTCTGTGGGGATGACCATGGCTGCGTGTCCTCGTCCATGCCTCATCAGAGCGATCTCGCGCTGGCTCACTTCGGCATGCCGGTGCTGCACCCGGCCAACGTCGCCGAGTACCTGGAGTTCGGCCTGTATGGCTGGGCCCTGTCGCGCTACTCCGGCGCCTGGGTGGGCTTCAAGGCCATCAGCGAGGTGGTGGAGTCCGGCATGACGGTGGACCTGGACGCCGTGCCCGGCGACTTCACCCAGCCGGTGCCGTCCGGGGTCTTCAGCCCGACGCAGAACCTGCACGTGCGCAGCGTCGACCTTCCTTCTCTCACCCTGGAAGCTCGCGCCGCCGAGAAGCTGGATGCCGTGCGTGCCTTCGCCCGCTTCAATGCCGTGGACAAGCACGTGGTGGTAAGCCCACGCGCGACCCTTGGCATAGTGACCGTAGGCAAGGCGCACTTCGACTTCATGGAGGTGCTGCGCCGCCTGGACCTGGACCCGAACGCCCTGGCCGCTGCCGGGGTGCGCGTCTACAAGGTCGGCCTGGTGTGGCCGCTCGAGCCCACTCGGATCGTGGAGTTCGCGCAGGGTCTGCAGGACATCCTCGTCATCGAGGAGAAGGCGCCGGTGGTCGAGCGCCAGATGAAGGAACTGCTCTACGCCCTGCCCGGCGCCCAGCGACCCCGCGTCGCCGGCAAGACCGCGCCCGAAGGCGGACCACTGATCCCGGCCCTGGGCGAGTTGCGCCCGTCGCGCATCATGCCGGTGGTTGCCGACTGGCTGGCAAGTCTCAACCCGGCGCTGGACCGGCGCGCGCGCGTCGTCGACTTCACCATGCCGTCGCTGCTGTCCAATGGCGCGGACGCGGTGAGGCGGCAGCCCTACTTCTGCTCGGGCTGCCCGCACAGCACCAGCACTCGCGTGCCGGAGGGTTCGCGTGCGCTCGCAGGCATCGGGTGTCACTTCATGGCCAGCTGGATGGAGCGGCACACCGAGGGCCTGATCCAGATGGGCGCAGAAGGGGTGGACTGGGTGGCCGCGTCGCGCTTCACCGACGTGCCGCACGTCTTCCAGAACCTCGGTGACGGCACCTACTTCCACAGCGGGCTGCTTGCCATCCGGCAGGCGGTGGCCGCTGGCGCGCGCATCACCTACAAGATCCTCTACAACGATGCGGTGGCCATGACCGGAGGTCAGGCGGTCGACGGCCAGCTCTCGGTGGCCGAGATCGCACGCCAGGTTCATGCCGAGGGCGCGAAGCGGGTCGCCATCGTGTCCGACGACATCACGCCCCACGTCGCGCGGGCGCAGGCCTTCCCGCGAGGTACCAGCTTCCACGACCGCAGCGATCTCGATGCGGTGCAGCGTGAACTGCGCGAGTGCGAGGGCGTCACGCTTCTGATCTACGACCAGACCTGTGCCGCCGAGAAACGCCGGCGGCGCAAGACGGGCCAGTTGCCCGACGTGCCCCGCCGCGTGTTCATCAACCCGGCGGTGTGCGAGGGCTGCGGCGACTGCGGCGCGCAGAGCAACTGCCTGTCCATCGTGCCGCTGGACACCGACTGGGGCCGCAAGCGCGCCATCGATCAGAGTTCCTGCAACAAGGACTTCCGCTGCGTCGACGGCTTGTGCCCGAGCTTCGTGACGCTGGAGGGAGCCGAGCTGGCTCGGCCGGCCGCGCGCCGATGGACCGAGCACGACCTGGCACGCGAGGTGGCCGCCCTGGCCGCACCCGATCCCTGGCGCTGGAGCGGCCCCTTCGACATGCTCGTCACCGGCGTGGGAGGTACGGGCGTGGTCACGGTCGGGGCATTGGTCGCCATGGCGGCGCATCTCGAGGGTTTCCAGGCCTCGGTGCTCGACTTCATGGGCTTCGCACAGAAAGGCGGCTCGGTGCTGTCCTTCGTTCGAATCGCTCCCACGCCCGACCTGCTCAACCAGGTTCGCATCGACACACAGCAGGCCGACCTCCTGCTGGCGTGCGACCTCGTGGTGGGCGCCAGCGCGGAGGCCCTGGGCACCGTCAAGCATGGCCGGACCGAGATCATCGCCAACCGGCACGAGCTGGTCACCGCCGCCTTCGTGCGCCAGCCCGACGCCGCGGTGCCGGTACCTGAGCTCGTGGCCAAGCTTGACCACGCCGCCGGATCGGACCGCGTGCGCATGCTGGACGCACAGGCCATCGCCCAGGCCCTGCTCGGCGACACGCTGCCGGCCAACATCGTGATGCTGGGTGCAGCGTGGCAGGCAGGCCTGGTGCCGGTGAGTCTGGCGGCGCTGGAGCGTGCCATCGCGCTCAACGGCGTGGCCGTCGCGCAGAACCTGCATGCCCTGTCGCTGGGGCGGCTGGCCATCGTGGCACCGCAGGCCTTGCAGCGCCTGGCCGGAGGCGCATCGCCAGCGGTCGATCTGGACGAACTCGACGGCCCCGACGGCCTGATCGCTCGGCGCCGGCGCTTCCTCACGGATTACCAGGACGCGAAACTTGCGGACCGTCATCATGCCCTGGTGCAGCGCGTGCGCGAGGCCGAGCAGGCTCTGGGCGGGAAGGCCGCGCTCGATCTGGACCTCACGCGTGCAGTGGCGCGGCAATACGCACGGCTGTTGGCGGTGAAGGACGAGTACGAGGTGGCCCGCCTGCACCTGGATCCGGCATTCGATGCGGCATTGCGGCAGCAGTTCGCCCGCTGGGACCGCATCGTCCATCACCTGGCCCCGCCGTTGCTATCCCGCCCGGGGGCCGACGGCCGGCAACGAAAGCGCCCTTTCGGCCCTTGGGTACGCCTCGCTTTCCGGCTGCTGGTGCGGCTGAAGGGCCTGCGAGGTTCGGTGCTGGACCCCTTCGGTCACACCCAGGAGCGCCGCATGGAGCGCGAACTGGCGCGCGACTACGAGGTGTTGATCACCGCCGAGCTGCTGCCGGCCCTGCGGGCGGAGAACCTGTCGCTTGCCGTCCGCCTGGCCAACGTGGTGCAGCAGGTCCGCGGCTTCGGCGCCGTCAAGCTGGCGAGTCACACCGCGGCCAGGACGGAGTGGCAGACCCTGCTGGAGGTCTGGCGCGGAGGCGGCGGCGCCGAGCACGCCCCTCCGGCGCCACAGAGGATGATCATTCCCGTGAGGGAGATTCGAGCGGCTTGACGGCCGGTGGTGGGCGGGCTGCCGCACGGCGCGCAAGGCATGCCGCGCGGGCGACTCGATCCGCCGCGGGCACCACTGGCCGTTCCTCTCGCTGCCGTGGGGCCTCCGCCGTACGCCTGGCGCCGACATCGGCTTTTCCCGCGGAAAAGTGCAGGAGCACTCGGCCGGCGCCGCCGATGTCGCCGCGATCGGTCACGGCGTCGACGACACGCCGTCAGAGCCGCCCAGAGACTCGGCGGCTCCATCGATGCACTTGGACCCGGCCGTCAGTTGCCGTAGGGAATGTCGTGCCTATGGCGACGGGCTCAGGCGCGACCTGGCCGATCCGCCGCTCACGAGACCCGGCTGGCCACGGACCGCCCGCCGTGCTCCGATGGGCGCTATTCGCGTTGAGTGTTGATGCCCTCAGACCCCGACGGCCAGCGCCAGCATCGCCGGCGGGGTGAGCGCCGGGGCTCGGGAGAGGTCGAGGGTGCGGAACCAGCCGAGGTA
>JADCGP010000041.1 GCA_020248915.1 Rubrivivax sp.
AGCCTGCTCAAGGCCCTGGAGGCTCGTCGTCCTGAAGCCGAAACCGCAACGCTCCGAAAGGCCGCGTAGCATCATCCAATTGGAGCCGTCACCGGTCTCGGTTCAACAGGGAACGGGACAACGCCAGCAACAGTGCCAGCACGCGGTGGCCGCGCCGCGCGGGCATCAGCGTGGTGTGGACGACGAACTTGAACTCCGGGCCCTGGTCGGCGGTGATCCACAGCTCGCGGCGTTCGCGGGCAGGATACTGCTCGCACCATCGCCGCGGCACGTTGATGAAGCGCTGGACCTCGGCCACCTGGCCCCTGACCCATCGGAAGTCGCGCATCGCGGGCTCCTCGTGTTGGATGGGTCACGGTGGCATGGCGAGGGGCTGGATCAACCCCATCAGGCCGGATAGGAGATCGGGTCAGCTCGGTCGTTGTGACACTCGGGAATCACACGGGTGATTCCTGGTGGTCACCCGGGTGACACCGAATGGGCGCTTTTGGGGCCGATTTCTGCAGTGACAGTCGAGGGTCACCGCAGTCGTACTTTTCGGGGTAGATCGGCCCGCTGCGGCCGGTCTGAAACCACGCCCCGCGAGCCGCGGCCACCTGTTCATCCGAACCAGAGGCCAAGCCCACGCATGTCAACCTCTGGCGTCGCGCCGCGGCCAGCGCCGAGCTGGAAACAAAGCCGCCTCACGTGCCGCATCAACGCCCGCGAAAGCGCGGGCCTTTAGCGCCGCTTGGGGGTGGCAACGCCCACGGCCGCGTTGACGCTGCCGCCACGCCCGGTGTCCACTACAGGCTCCCAAAGGGCTCCTGGCCCTTGCTCATCGCGAGCGAACAGGCGTCGCAGTCGTTACCTGCCCTTGAAGCCCGGTCCTTGAACCGGGCGTGCCGCTGGCCCTGAGCCTGCGGTCCCGAGGAAGTCATTCGCGGAGCTGATGTCCGCGGCCTGCCGGCGCTGATCGCCGGGCGTTCCTGAAGCGCGCCGCTGACCGAACCCACGCGGTGCCGGCACCCGATGCCGCGCGCCCGTGCCCGCCATCCGTTCGAGCTTCTGCCGTGCCCTGGGGCTTTGCCCTGAGGCCGGCGCAGTGCCTGGTCGCCCTGGCCCCGTTGGGGGCCGCGGCCGGCGCTGGCCGCTCGTGCACCTGACTCCGCCCCGGCATTTCGGTAAGGGGTGGCTCCAGCAGGTGGATGGCGACGCGAAAGCCATAGAGCTGATCCATCGCAGCCAGCCAGGCCCGACCTGGCTGACGGCAGCGCCATGCCCATGGAGGCCGGCGTTGCCACCCGCTCGCGCGTCGCGGAAACCCGTGCGCGGGCCGGATCAACCCCGTTCCCATTTTGAAGACCGACCGAGCTGGCGCCGCCGCCTTTAACAAGCGACGTCGCCGGCGAACCCGGAGTAGGCGCAGCAGGCCGTGGCCGGCCTGCCGCGCGATATCACCAGGCCACGCCAGGCCGGCGCGACGGAATCCGCGCCAGCCGGCCGCGCTGCGATTCCACCTTCAACCCGGCCGCGCCCCTCGGGAAGGCGCGGCCACTGTCCACGGAGGGCGTATGCCTTCGCAACCCAACCGTCTGCTGATGCCTTCTTTCCCTTCATCCACCCCCCGCCCGCTGCCGCTGGGCGGCAGGGCCACGCCGAAGGCGCTGCGCCCGCGCGAGTGGGCGGGCTTGTCCAACGACGAGATCCTGTCGCGCTTCGTGCCCGGCAAGGCCAGCCCGCACACCGTGCTGGAGGTGCTGCTGAAACTGCACAACATGGAGCACACGGCGCGCGCCAAGGGCGTGTCGTTCAAGACGCGGTACGAGCGGGCCAACTTCCTGCGTCACTTCTTCCGCGAGCTGGAGAGCCGCGGCGGCTTCAAGAAGGCGCCCGATCCGCGCAACCTGGGCCAGCGCCACATCCAGGCCGCGGTCGATCTGTGGCGCAAGGACGGACTGAAGCCGTCCACCATCCAGACCTACCTCAGCTTCCTGCGCGGCCTGGCCAGCTGGCTCAGCAAACCGGGCTTCATCCGCCCGCCGGCGTACTACGGGCTGGAACTGGCCGAGTACCAGCGCAGCGGCATCAACGAGCGCGACAAGAGCTGGTCGGCGCAGGGCGTGGATGTCGATGGCCTGATCGACAAGGTGGCCGCCTTCGACCCCTACGTGGGCGGCATGCTGCGGCTGATCCGCGCCTTCGGCCTGCGCAAGCGTGAGGCGATCATGTTCCGGCCCAACGAGTGCGTGGTGAACTTCGCCGATACCGGCCTGCCGCTGGCCGAGAAGCAGGGCGAAGAGTACGTGTGGATCCGCCAGGGAGCCAAGGGCGGCCGGCCGCGCTTCGTGCCGATGAACACGCCGCGCCGCCGGCAGGCCGTTGCCAGCACGCAGCAGGTGGCTGACTGGGACAACCATGCCCATACCGGCGACCCCGACCGCGATCTCAAGCAGAACATGGTGCGGTTCGGCTACGTGCTGCGGAAGTTCGGCATCACCTCGAAGGGCCTGGGCATCACCGCCCACGGCCTGCGGCACGAGGCGTTGATCGAGGAGTACATCGCGATCACCGGCCAGGAGCCGCCGCTGCGGGGCGGTGGGGAAGGGCTGTCGCGCGAGCAGGAGGACGCGGCGCGATTGGCCGTGAGCCGTCTGGCCGGCCACAACAGAGGCAGGGCCTCGGCAGCCTATCTGGGCGCCGTGCTGCACAAGAAGAAGGGCGGGGCGAAGGGCGGCGCGCCGGGTGGCAACGCTGCGGCTTGATGTCATGGGGCGACCGGTCCTGCACCGGCCGTCCGGTAGGCGACATCATGGTGCTGCTGTGATGCGGGCCGCCAGCTTCTTGGTGGTCGACGACACGAAGCGCTTGAGCCGCTCGGCCAGCGTGCGGGCCGATGGCGTCA
Organism: Rubrivivax sp.; assembly: GCA_020248915.1. Classification (GTDB taxonomy): domain Bacteria; phylum Pseudomonadota; class Gammaproteobacteria; order Burkholderiales; family Burkholderiaceae_C; genus Rubrivivax. The sequence goes on from JADCGP010000041.1 coordinate 2,885, forward strand.
GCGCGGGGGCGATCTCGCGCATAGCCTGGTCGACGGCTGTGGGTACGCGGTCGGCAATGTCCCGTGCCTGCTGAGTCAGGAAGCGCGGTTGCACGCCCAGCTGCCTGGCCATCAGCGCCAGGTGCTCTGCGCTCATCTCGCCTGGCCTGACCTCGCCACCGATCGCAAACGCGAACTCGGGCGACAAGCCCGGGTACAGGCGCGTGCACATCAGGTCGTATAGCGGCGTCAGCGTCACGCCTTGACCAGGCACGCTGTAGATCGACAGGTTCTTGGCGTGGCTGTCGTTGTTTCCGACGTACAGGTTGAAGAACACCCAGCGCACCAAGTGGCGCAGGTCGACGGCGGGCTGCGCGCTGTAGCGGCGGATCAGCTCGGCGCAGGTGGCGAGGCCTGGGCCGCCTTCCTTCTCGTACTTGCGATCCGAAACGGTACTGGCCAGTTGGCACAGGTCGTACTGCACCAGCCGCGCCAGCGTGCCGTCCGGGCGCAGCTGTCGGTCGAAGCGGCGCACGACGCAGGCTTCGGTATGCGGTTCGTAGAAGACCTCGGCCGTCGGCAGGCCGGCCAGCGCGGCGGCGCGCATCACGATGGTTTCGTTCGCAGCCGAGTGCCAGACCTTCGCCAGGCGGCGGATGTTGGGCTTGAGGATGTGCGTGGACGGCGAGGTGCCCTTGGGCAGCTGCGGCACGCCGTCGTCGAAGATCGCCAGGCTGGTCTTGTCCTGCGCGCCGGCCAGCGAGATGCGGGCGCCCTGCTCGTGGATGTCGATCGCAGAAGCCGACCGCTTGGCCAGGATCGCGGCGATGGCCTCCCATGTCGTGGATTCGTAGCGCGGCGGCTCGGGCGTCTGCCCAGGTGCGACCAGCACGAAGGCACCCGCGGTGTCGCCCGCCACTTCGAGCAGCAGCGAGAAGAGGGTGGATGCCTTACGCTGCGCGGCCAGGTAGTCGCGCAGTTCGCCCTCGGGCAGCAGGTTCTCGAAGAAGGCCTGCACCTCGGACGTGGCCTGTCGGCCGGGCTGCAGCGGGATGGCGGACAGCGACATGCGTTGCCCGGCTTCCAGCCACGTCGATGCGTACTCGAAGGCCAGCGGCACGCTGTCGTGCACGGCACCGACCAGGTCGCTGCCGTAGTAGACATCCAGCCGGTCGGGCCGTGGTTGCATCACCGGCGCCTCACAGCGAGGAGGTCGAACGAGAGGCCTTGGTGCGCACCACCACCTCCAGACCCAGCAGGTCCATCAGGTCCAGCACCTTCTGCAGTTGCACCGTCGGCTTGCCGTTTTCCAGGTCGACGATGAAGCGGTTGCCGGTGTTGCCCAGTCCCGCCAGGTCGAGCTGCTTCAGCGCCAGCCGCTTGCGCTGCTCACGGATCACGGTGCCCAACTCCACGGAGGAGCGGATCGGCGTCTGTGCATCAGCGGGGTTACCGATCGGTAAGTCTTGGGCCGAGGGCGGCATGGCAGGCGCTCGAAGTTACCTTTCGGTCATTTTCGGTGCCGACCCGCTGGAGGTCAAGCGGAAAGTGACTGATCGGTAATCGTTCGGGCCGGCTGCACGACCGCGTCAGCCGTCCGGATCGAAAAGGCCTGAAGCCTGCGGGATCACTCGCTACCCCATGGCCTGATACCCGCGCTGGCGCCGTTCCCACATCCGAAGCAGGGCGGGATGCCCTTCGTCCACGAAGTCGACGATCCGGACGCTGTTCTTGCTGGCGTGCTCCCGGTGCAGTCGGCCGGCGTACTGCGCGAGCGTGCCCTTCCACGAGATGGGCATCGCCAGCACAAGGGTATCGAGCGGCGCATGGTCGAAGCCCTCGCCGACCAGTTTGCCCGTCGAGAGCAGCACCCGTGGTGCATCGGCAGGCAGCGCCTCCAGTTCCTGAAGCAGCGCCGTCTGTTGGCGCCGACTGAAATTTGGGCGCTATTCGCGTTGAGTGTTGATGCCCTCAGACCCCGACGGCCAGCGCCAGCATCGCCGGCGGGGTGAGCGCCGGGGCTCGGGAGAGGTCGAGGGTGCGGAACCAGCCGAGGTAATGCTTCAGATAGGACGAGGCC
>JADCGP010000042.1 GCA_020248915.1 Rubrivivax sp.
CGCCGCCCCCGCCCCCGCCCCCGCCGCCGCCGCCCCCGCCCGTCGCCCCGCCGCCGCCGCCCCCGCCGCCGCGGCCCGCCGCCCCGCCGGCCCCGGTGAGCGAGAAGGTCACGTTCGCTGCGGACGCGTTCTTCGACTTCGACAAGTCCGTCCTGAAGCCGGAAGCGCAGGCCAAGCTGGCCGATCTGGTCGACAAGACCAAGGCCATCAGCCTCGAGGTCGTCATCGCGGTCGGCCACACCGACTCGGTCGGTGAGGGTGCCTACAACCAAAGGCTGTCGGTTGCTCGTGCCGATGCGGTCAAGAACTTCCTGATCGGCAAGGGCATCGAGAAGAACCGCATCTACACCGAAGGCAAGGGCGCGAGCCAGCCGGTGGCTGATAACAAGACCGCCGAAGGCCGGGCCAAGAACCGCCGAGTCGAGGTCGAGGTCGTCGGCACTCGCACTCGCCGCTGATCCCGTACCTTCTTGTCGTACCCGCCCGGGCCAGCGCGGCCCGGGTGCGGTGCGCGGACAGCGCAGACCCCGCCGAGGCGGGGTTTGTCTTTTTCGGCCTACGATGAGCACATGAACACCGCCGCCAACGCCGACGCTCAGGAACTGGCCAAGTTCAGCGAACTCGCCCACCGCTGGTGGGACGCCGGGAGCGAGTTCCGGCCGCTGCACGAAATCAACCCGCTGCGGCTGGCGTGGATTGAGGAACTCGCGCCGCTGGCCGGAAAGCGCGTGCTGGATGTCGGCTGCGGTGGAGGGATCCTTGCCGAGGCGATGGCGCGCCGCGCCGCGCACGTGATGGGCATCGACCTGGCCGTCAAGCCCCTGGGTGTGGCGCGTCTTCACGCGCTCGAGCAGGGTGTGACGAACGTCGAGTACCGCGAGGTTGCCACCGAGGCGCTGGCCGCCGAGCAGCCCGCCTGCTTCGACGTGGTCACCTGCATGGAGATGCTCGAGCACGTGCCTGACCCGGCGTCCGTGGTTCAGGCCTGCGCGCGGCTCGCGCGGCCCGGCGGCTGGGTCTTCTTCAGCACCCTGAACCGCAATCCGAAGTCGTTCCTGTTCGCCATCGTCGGCGCCGAGTACGTGCTGCGGTTGCTCCCGCGGGGCACGCACGAGTACGCTCGCTTCATCCGCCCGAGCGAACTCGCGCGTTGGTGCCGCGACGCGGGACTGGTGCCGCAGGCGATGCGGGGTCTTGGCTACAACCCGTTCACGCGCCGCTATTTCATGCAGGCAGACACCAGCGTGAACTACCTCGTGGCCTGTCGCCTGCCCGCCTGACCGTGCGCGGGCCAAGGCTGCGGGCGGTCCTGTTCGACCTGGACGGCACGCTGGTCGACAGCGCGCCCGACCTGGCCGGCACGGCCAACGACATGCTGCTCGCACGCGGCCGCGAGCCCTTGCCCAGCGAGCGACTGCGTGCCCACGCCGGCTCGGGCGCGCGTGGCATGCTCGGCGCGGCCTTCGGACTGCGTCCCGGCGACGCCGACTATGCCGTGCTTCGCGACGAGTTCCACGACCGCTACGAGCAGCGCATGCTCGAGGCCACCGCCGTGTTCGCCGAGGTCTGGGCGGTGCTCGACGCGGTCGAGGCGCGGGGTGTGCGGTGGGGGATCGTCACCAACAAGTCGCTGCGCTTCGCCGAGCCCATGACGCGCGCGCTCGGATTGGCCGCACGAGCCGCCGCTTTGGTCGGCGGCGACAGCACGCCCCATACCAAGCCGCATCCCGCGCCGCTATTGGAGGCCGCGCGTCGGCTCGGCCTGGAGCCCTCGGCCTGTGCCTATGTCGGCGACGACGAACGCGACATGATCGCGGGCCGCGCCGCCGGCATGTGGACCATCGCGGCAGCCTGGGGCTACCTCGGCCCCGGTGCCGACCCGCAGGCCTGGCCAGCCGACGAAGTGGCCGCCGGACCTGCGGCGCTGGCTGCCGGGCTGCACGGGCTCTTGCAATTGCCGCGCCTGGCCTAAACTACTGCACTTGGGACCGATCTGGCTTCGACGTGGGTGCGGAGTCGGCGCGGGGCATGCCGAGCACCAGTCCGCTCGTAAATCCACTGGAAACAAGTAACTGCGAACGACGAACGTTTCGCCCTCGCCGCTTAAACACCGGTGAGCCTCGCAACGGTTGGCCGATGGGCCGGGCGTGAGGTCGCAAGACCATAGCGCTGCGAGGTCATTCACATCGGCTCGGCCTCCGCCGCGTCATTCGACGGGGGCTAAGATCCAAGTGACTCGGGGACCAGGCAGCGTGCTGCTGCGCGGCCGGGGCCCTCAAATCCAAATCAGACAGCTACGCATGTAGAACCGTCCGGCGATGGCTTGCGGACGGGGGTTCGATTCCCCCCGGTTCCACCAATCTAGAAACCCCAACCACTCTCGGTTGGGGCTTTTTTTGGGCGCTATTCGCGTTGAGTGTTGATGCCCTCAGACCCCGACGGCCAGCGCCAGCATCGCCGGCGGGGTGAGCGCCGGGGCTCGGGAGAGGTCGAGGGCGCGGAACCAGCCGAGGTAATGCTTCAGATAGGA
>JADCGP010000043.1 GCA_020248915.1 Rubrivivax sp.
AACCAGGCCATCCAGCGCATCCGGGAGTCCGAGGAAATACTCAACCAGACCCTGGACGCCGAGGCCAAGGCGCACCAGCGCGCCGCGCAGGCGGCGCTCTCGGCGCGCGACGAGATCCAGCGGACGCTCACCGAGACGTCGAACCAGATCGACCAGATCACTGCGAAGCTCGCCGAAGGGCTCAAGGTCACGCTGGACGCCGACACCTCGCGCTTCGACAAGGCCATTGCCGACCTCGACAAGGCCATCGCCGAGAAGCAGTACCTGCTGGCGATCCAGGCCGATCTGCAGGAGGCCGAGAAGAAGCTCAAGGAGTACGAGCAGCTTCTCAAGGAGGGCAAGACGCTGCCGGTCGATGCCGACGTGTCGAAGGCCAAGGGAGCGCTCGACAAGCTCAAGGTCTACGCCGACCAGAACTCGCAGTTCGAGTTGAAGGTGGCAACCGAGAAAGCGCAGGCGGCCATCGGCAATGTCGAACGGCAGATCCTGGCGCTGGATCGCATCCAGACCGAGTCACGGCATCAGGTCAACTCGAACGCCGACGCTGCCCGCGCCGAGATCCAGAGCCTCAACGGCATGAACACGTCGAGCACGCACACGATCTACGTGCGCAAGGTGGAGACGAACGCCACCGGTGGCCTGGTCGGACGCGGCGTGCGCCAGTTTGCCGACGGCGGCGCGGTGTCGCCGGCGTTCCCGAGGATGAGCGGCGGCTCCGTCCCCGGCTCGGGTCACCACGACACGGTGCCGCGCACGCTGGATGCCGGGTCCTTCGTGATCCGCAAGGCGGCGGTGCAGAAGTACGGCGGCGGTGCCCTGGCGCGGCTGGCCAGCGGCGTAGCGCGCTTCGCGGTCGGCGGCCCGGTGCGGGTGTTCGGTGGCGGCCGTTCACCGGCTGGCGGCGAACAGCCCAGCGCGCCGAAGAAGAACCGCGAGGCCGTCGAGGCGCTGAAGATGATCGAGCTCGGCCTGCAAGGCATGGACCAATACACCGGCTGGCTGCAGTGGAACCACGGCGCCTCGGTGAGCCTGGACATGCGTCGCAAGACGATGGAGTACTGGGGCACGATGGCGCGCGATGACCGGCGCGCGCTCGACGGATTCATCGGCCGCAAGGCGCTCACCGGCAACGAGCGCCAGACCCTGGAGCGCATCAAGCAGAACTGGCGACAAGCCATGGCGCAGCCGCTGCTCTGGGGCAAAGACCTGGAGCGCGACCTGATCGACTACATGGAGCAGAACCAGGGCGAGTTCTACCGGCGCGGCGGCATGGCGAAGTCCGACAGCGTGCCCGCCATGCTCACGCCGGGCGAGTACGTGGTGAACAAGGCCGCGGTGGCGCGCTACGGCTCGGGCTTCTTCGAGGCGGTCAACAACCTCTCCGTGCCGGCCAGGGCGCTTGCGCAGCGCGTCCAGGGCTTTGCCACAGGCGGTCTCGTTCGGCCCGCAGGCGCGGCACCAGCCCGGCCAGTGCTGCCGGCCGACGGCACGCCGTCCCGCACCGTCCGGGTCGAACTGGCCGCAGGCGACCGCAAGGTCACAGCCACTGTCGATGCGCGCGACGAGTCGCGCCTGCTGCAACTGCTGGAAGTCGCCCGAGCCCGGGCGGTCTGAGTCTCCCCTCATGCAACTGAAGAACCTCGCGACCGGGGTGGCTCTGCCATTGCCCGACGACTTGCTGTGGACCGACGAGCACGCCTGGACGCCAGCCGTTGCCTCGATGTCCTACCTCGTGACGGGGGCGCTGCTGGTGCAGTCCGCCGTGCGTCAAGCCGGCCGGCCGATCACGCTGGCCGGCGCAATCGACATGGCCTGGGTGACCAGGGCCACTGTTGCCGCGCTCTACGGGTGGGCGGTTGTCCCGCTGGGTGTGAGCAGCGGCCGCTTCGAACTGACGCTACCCGACAGCCGTGTGTTCGCGGTGGCCTTTCGGCACGGCGAGACGCCCGTTGAGGCCGAGCCCGTCGCCGGGTTCCCCGCCCGATCTGACGACGACTTCTACCGACTGACCCTGCGATTCCTGGAGCTCTGACATGCCGATCCAATCCGGCGACGTGAAACTGCTGAAGTCCGCCGTGATGGCGGACGTGCCGGAAGGCGGCGGCGCGCCCACCGGGATCACCATCGCTGACGGCGTCTCCAACGCCATCTTTCCCGACATCTCCGAACTGGATCGTGCGGGCGGCCGGGTGAACCTGCGCAAGTCCTTCGTCTCGGTGCAGACGGGCGACACCGACACCTACTTTGGCGCGAACGTGATCGTCGCCGAGCCGCCTCAGGACGCGCGCGTCAGCGTGACGCTGTTCAGCACGGCCAAGACCTTCGACACGCGCGAGCAGGCGCAGGTGCGCATCGAGGCCTATCTCAACAAGGGACCGGAGTGGGCCGGCTATCTGTTCGAGAACCACATCGCTGGCCAGCGCGTGATCCAGCTGTTCCAGCGCACGACCGACACCATCCCCAACGTCGGGCAGACGCTGGTGCTGATCGAAAACGAGGGGCTCGGCACGCAGAAGGAGCAGTACGTGCGAGCGACGTCGGTCTCCGTCGTCGAGCGCACGTTCACCTACAACAACGACCAGGACTACAAGGCCAGCGTCGTCACGGTCAGCATCAGCGACGCGCTGCGGTACGACTTCACCGGCTCCCCTGCGAGCCGCACATTCACCCGGATCGGAAGCAGCACCAAGGTGCGCGACACGGTGGTAGCCGACGCCGGCACCTACGTCGGGGTGGTGCCACTCACCCAGGCGGCATCCGTCGGCGACTTCACCATCAAGGGCGCCTCGATCTACACCCAGCTGGTGCCGAGCGCGCAGACCGAGACGCCGATCTCCTTCGTGCCGCCGTATGCGGCTGCCGGTCTGCCGGTGCCCGGCGCGGTGGCAGTGAGCTACACGGCGAGCCACGCCTGGACACCGACCGTGGCGTTCAACCTGCCGGGCGGCTGCTTGCCGGGATCGCTCGCCATCCAGACGGCTGGCATCACGATCTTTGACGACGCCGGTCTGCTCAAGACGGCGAGCGGAACCATCGGCACCATCGACTACGCCAACGGCATCCTGTCCCTGAACTCGGGCTCGATGTCGAGTTCCAAGACCGTCACCTACACCCCGGCCGCGCGGATTCTGCGGGCGCCGCAAAGCTCCGAGGTT
>JADCGP010000044.1 GCA_020248915.1 Rubrivivax sp.
GGTGGCGCTGGTGGCGCTGGTGGCGCTGGTGGCGCTGGTGGCGCTGGTGGCGCTGGTGGCGCTGGTGGCGCTGGTGGCGCTGGTGGCGCTGGTGGCGCTGGTGGCGCTGGTGGCGCTGCTGAGCGGCGGCGCGGCGTGGCTGCTCACGCGCTGCATCCGCCGCCAGGCGACCTGTCGCGTCCGGTGCCGGTGGACGGCCGCGACGAGTTCTGCTCGATGCTGGAGCAGATCAGCCGGCTGCAGGCCTCGCTGCAGCGCCTGGTGGGCCAGGTGCAGCAGAGCTCGGAGAGCATCGCCACGGCCAGCGCCGAGATCGCCAGCGGCAACCAGGACCTGTCCCGCCGCACCGAGTCCACGGCCAGCAGCCTGCAGCAGACCGCGGCGTCGATCGAGCAGCTCACCGGCACGGTGCGGCAGAGCGCGGACTCCGCCCGGCAGGCCAACCAGCTCGCGGCCTCGGCGGCCGAAATCGCCACGCGCGGCGGCGAGGTGGTGTCGCAGGTGCTGTCGACGATGGACGAGATCCACGCCAGCAGCCGCCGCATCGCCGACATCATCGGCACCATCGACGGCATCGCCTTCCAGACCAACATCCTGGCGCTGAACGCGGCGGTGGAGGCGGCGCGTGCCGGCGAGCCGGGCCGCCGCTTCTCGGTGGTGGCCGGCGAGGTGCGCGCTGGCGCAGCGCAGCGCCGAGGCGGCCAAGGAGAGCAAGCTGCTCATCGGCAGCGCGGTCGAGCGCGTGGAGTCCGGCAGCCGCCAGGTGGGCGAGGCCGGCCGCACGATGACCGACATCGTTCAGTCGGTGCAGCGCGTGACCGACATCATCGCCGAGATCACCTCGGCCGCGAACGAGCAGTCGCAGGGCATCGACCAGGTCAACGGCTCGGTGCAGCAGATCGACGAGATGACGCGGCAGAACGCGGCCCTGGTGGAGCAGGCCACCGCCGCCGCCCACAGCCTGCGCGAACAGGTCGCGGCGCTGAACGGCGTGCTCGGGCGGTTCAGCCTGCAGGGCCGCTGAGGCGCCGGGCCGGCGGCGGCCCTCAGGGCGGCCGGAGCCCCAGCCGCTCGACGTTGCGGCGCTCGGCCGCGAAGCCCTCGCGCAGCGCGCGGCCGTAGTCCTCGGGGCCGAGGTAGGCGAGCGCCTGGTCGTACTTCGCGAGCTCGGCGCCGTAGGCCGGCTCGAGCATCGCCGTCCTGAACGCGTCGTGCAGCACCTGCACCACCGGTGCCGGCAATCCGCGCGGGCCGGCCAGCCCCCACGGCGACATCGCGACGATGCCGTGGCCGAGCTCGAGCAGCGTCGGCACCGCGGGGAAGCGCCGGCTGCGCTCGGCCCCGAAGGTGGCCAGCAGGCGCAGCCGGCCGCCCTCGACGAAGGGCGCGTAGCCGCTGGCCCCGGCGGCGGCCATCACCTGGCCGCTGGCCACCGCCACCATCTGTTCGCTGACGCCGCGGTACGGCAGGTGAACCCAGCGCGCGCCGCGCCGGGCGAGCAGTTCGGCCATCACGAGGTACGGCGTGGTGCCCACGCCGTTGGTGGCCAGGTTGAGCTGGCCCGGGTGGGCCTCGGCGTGGGCGAGCAGGTCGTCCAGGCTGCGCCACGGGCTCGCCACCGGCACCACGAGGCCGAAGGTGGTGCCGCTCACCTGCAGGATCGGCGTCGTGTCGCGGATCGGGTCCCAGAGCACGCGCTGCAGATGCGGCGCGCGCAGCACCGTGTGAGGCATCTGCGCGATGACATGGCCGTCGGGCGTCGCCCGCTGCAGCAGCGGCATCGCCATCGTGCCCGAGGCGCCGCCGCGGTTGTCCACCTGCACCGGCTGGCCGAGCGCCCGGGACGCGAGCTCGGCCAGCAGGCGCATCGTCAGGTCGGTGGCGCCGCCGGCGGGCCAGGGCACCACCAGCGTGACCGGCCGCGACGGGAAGGGCTCGTTCGCAGCGGCAGGGCCCGCCACGGCGGCCGATGCCGCGAGCGCGAGCACGTCGCGCCGCCTCATGCCGGGCCTCCCGGCGGACCCTGGCGGCCGAGCGTGGCGAAGCTGCGGCGCGGGTCGTAGCCGCGGCAGGCCAGCACGAAGGCGGCGAGGCCCACGCCCAGCACCACCCACGGCGCGATGCCCGGGTCCTTGCCGTACAGCGCGAAGCGCATCCACTCCACCGCGTGCGTGAACGGGTTGACCTGCGCCACCGCGTGGACCCAGGCCGCGCCGCTCTCCTCGAGCTTCCACAACGGGTACAGCGCGGTGGAGATGAAGTACATCGGAAAGATCACGAAGTTCATCGTGCCGGCGAAGTTCTCGAGCTGCCGGATGTGCACCGACATCAGCAGGCCGAGCGCGGCCAGCATGGCCGCCGAGGCGGCCATCGCTGCCAGCGCGTGCAGCGCGTGCCAGCCCGACAGCGGCAGCGCCGTGCCGAGCAGCGCCGCCACCGCCACGAAGGCCAGCGCCTGCAGCACCGACAGCAGCGCCGTGGCCAGCAGCTTGCACAGCAGCAGCCACCAGCGCGGCAGCGGCGCGGTGAGCAGCAGCCGCATCAGCCCCATCTCGCGGTCGTAGACCATCGCCAGCGAGCCCTGCATGCCGTTGAACAGCAGCACCATGCCGACCAGGCCGGGCGCGATGTAGACGTCGTAGGGCACGTAGGTGTCGTAGGGCTCGACGATGGCGATGCCGAACACGTTGCGGAAGCCGGCGGCGAACACCGCCAGCCACAGCAGCGGGCGCACGAGCGCCGACACCAGGCGCCCCGTCTGGCGCACGAACCGGGCAAGTTCCCGCCCCGCCAGCGCGGCCAGCGCCTGCAGCGCGTGGCGGGTCATCGGGCCGGGCACAGCTTCTCCGGCGCGTCGGCGCCGAGGGTGTCGAGTGTGTTCCTCGGGTGCAGCACGCCCTCGAGGGGCGCGATGCCGACCACGGCCAGGCCGTCGGTCAGCAGCATCGGCTGGCGCAGCTGGCGGTCCCAGGGGCGCAGCGACAGCGCCGTGCCCTTGAAGCCGTCGAGCTCGAAGCCGGGGGCTGCCAGAGCGGCAGCCAGAGCGGGAGCGCCGGTCTTCGGGCCCGTCGCCAGCGCGGCCTGGACGACGGCCTTGCCGGCCGCCCAGGCGGCCCAGTCGTGCGCCGTCATCGGTCGGCCGTGCGCGCGCTGGAAGCGCCGCGCCAGCTGCGGCGCGCCGAAACGCTCGAAGTTCGGCGCCCAGGCGAGCGCGGCCAGGCCGCCGTCACCCACGACCGGGCGCGGCAGCGCGGTGCGGTAGGGCAGGCCGCGCGCGAACTCGCCGTCGCTGTCGACCACCCACACGGCGTCGTGCTCGACGCCGCCGGTCAGCAGCAGCGGGTTGGCCAGCGCGCGCTCGCGCGGGTCGGCGCTGAGCTTGAACGGCCGCTCGGCCACCAGCGCGAGCCGGAAGCGCGCGAGCGCCGCCCTCACGCCGGCGGCGCGCGCGGCGTCCTCCTCCGTCGGACCGCGCAGCAGCAGCACCCGGCTCCAGCGCCGGGCGAGCAGCCACTGCGCCAGCGCGTCGCTGCGCATGCGCTCACTCGGCAGCGTGTGGACGAGGTTGCCGCGGCAGTCCTGCTGGCGCAGCGCGTCGGCCGCGTCGCCGCTGTTGAAGACCGTGACGGGCGCGCGCGCGGCAGCAAGCAGCCACGGCGCCGGCAGGTCGGCGACGAGGGCCACCGCGCCCTGGCGCGCCATGCGTTCGGCGGCCTGGCGCGCCTGTTCGGCCCCTTCCACCGCGACGACCTCGATCTTCGGCGCGATGCCTGCGGCGTCGAGCTGGAACTTCGCCTCGTCGACCGCCACGCGCAGCCCCGCCTCCGGCGTGCCGCCGGGCTGGCCGAGGTAGCCGAGCGCCAGGCGCCGGGGCTCCAGCCGGGCGTCGTCGGCGCGGTGCAGCACGCCGATGGTCAGCGCGCCGGCGGCCGCCGGCAGCCACAACAGCGCCAGCGCGATCAGCCGCTCAATCATCCACCAGCACCCCGTAGGGCACGCGGCCCACCGGCACGGTCTTGAGCGCGTTGCCGCCGGCCACGTCGATCACCGTCAGGTCGTCGGACAGGCCGTTGGCCACGTACAGCCGCGAGCCGTCGCGGTTCAGCGCCAGGCCCCAGGCCCGCTTGCCGGCGAGCACGGTGCGCTCGACCTTCTTGCCCGCGATGTCGACGAAGGCCACGTGGTTGGCGCGGCCGAGCGCCACGAACATCGTGCGGCCGTCGCGCGAGCGCTCCAGGCCCACCGGCGTGATGTCGGAGGCCCGCATGCCCTTGATCTCGAACTTCAGCGTGTGCTTGACGGCCAGCGTGGCCAGGTCGATGACGCTGACGCTGGCGTCGAGCTCGTTGCTGACCCACAGCTCCGCGCCGTCGGCGCTGAAGGCGAAGCGGCGCGGCCGCTTGCCCACCGCGATGTTCTTCACCACCGCGCCGCTGGCGGCGTCCACCACGTGCACCATGTTCGCCACCTCGCTGGTGACGAACACCCGCCGGCCGTCCGGGGAGAGCTTCACGCCCTCGGGCTCGTGGCCCACCTTCGTGCGGCGCACGATGCGGCCGGCCGCCAGGTCGACCACCGCGAGCTCGGCGTCGTCCTCCACGCTCACGTAGGCCAGCTTGCCGTCGGCGCTGAGGTCGAAGGCCTCGGGGTTCTCGGGCATCGGCACGCGGCGCACCGACTTGCGGCTGGCGATGTCGATCACGTCGGCCGCGTTGCTGTCGCTGCAGGCCACCAGGATCTGCTCGCGGCCGGGCAGGAACTGCAGGTGCCGCGGCCGCTTGCAGGTGGCGACGGTGCCGCGGACCTCCAGCGTGCGGGCGTCGATCAGCGTCAGCGCGTGGTCCTTCTCGCTGGTGACGAAGACCAGGCCGCTGTCCTTGGCGGCGACGGCGGTGCACAGGACGGCGAGGGCAAGGGCGGGGAGCTTCATGAGGTGGCGCGCACGAAGGCGCTCTCGAGGGTGGGGCCGCCGAGCGCGGCGGCAACGGCATCGGGCGGTCCGTCGGACAGCAGCCTGCCGCGATGCAGAACGAGCACGCGATCGGCCTGCTGGGCCTCCTCGACCCAGTGGGTGGCCCACAGCACGGCGGTGCCGCGCTCGGCGACGTCGTCCTTCAGCACGGCCAGCAGGTCGCGGCGTGACTTCACGTCCAGGCCCACGGTGGCCTCGTCCATCAGCAGCAGCGCCGGGCGGTGCAGCAGCGCGCGCACCAGCTCCACCTTGCGCCGGTTGCCGCCGGACAGCTCGCGCGCGCGGCGGCCGAGCTCGCCGGCCAGGCCGAGCGTGCCGCACAGCGCGGCGATGCGCGCGCCGGCCGCGGCCCGCGCCAGGCCGTGCAGCGCGGCGTGGAAGCGCAGGTTGCGCTCGACGCTGAGGTCGAGGTCGAGCGCCGGCTGCTGGAACACGATGCCGATGCGGGCCAGCGCCTCGTGCGGTCGGCGCGCGAGCGGCCGGCCGTCGACCAGCACCTCGCCCTCGTCGGCGGCGAATAGACCGGCGAGCACCTGGAACAGCGTGCTCTTGCCGGCGCCGTTGGGCCCGAGCAGCGCGGTGAAGCTGCCGCGCCGCAGCTCGAAGCTCAGCGCATCGAGTGCCTTGCGCTCGCCGTAGCGCTGCACGAGGCCGCGCACGCACAGCGCGGGGACGTCCGGGCCGCCCGGTCCGCCCGGTCCGCTCGGTCCGCTCGGGCTTTCCGGGCCGCTACCAGCCATTGACGCTGCCGATGAACAGCCAGATCGACTCCAGCTCCTCAGGCTTGATCGTGCCCTCCCAGGCCGGCATCGCACGCGCGCCCTTCAGCACCGAGCGCGTGAAGCGCTCCTTGTCGTGCTTGGGGAAGGTGCGCAGGTCGTAGAAGGCGCTGCTGCTCACGACCAGGTTCAGGCCGTGGCAGCGGGCGCAGTAGCTCGTGTAGGCCCGACGTCCGAGGGCCACGCTCGGCTCGGCCGCGGCCCCGGCCGCGGCGGCAGCGGCCGGCGTGCCTGATGCGGCCGGCGTGCCTGATGCAGTCGGTGCGGTGGCCGCGACCGGCGGAGGCGCGGCGGAGGTGCCCGCCGCGCCCGTGGCGGCCTGCGCACAGGCCGCAGCCGGCGCGAGCAGCGCCGCGGCGATCGCCAGACGGGCGCCGCAACGCTCGATGAACCGCCTGCCGAGGCTCAAGGCATCAGCGCGAAAGTCCACAGCGAGCTGCCCGCCGGCATGTTCCCGAGCTCGGGGTCGCCGGCGAGCGCGGCGTACACGGTGGCCGCACCGCTGGTCACGGTGATGTACTGGCGGCCCTGGTGCTCCCAGGCGATCGGCAGGCCGCTGATGCCGGAGCCGGTCTGGAAGCTCCACAGCTCCTTGCCGTTCTTCGCGTCGTAGGCCTTGAACTGCCCGGTCTGGGTGCCGACGAAGACCACGCCGCCCGCGGTGCTGAGCACGCCGGACCAGTTGGGCGCCTTGGAGGGCACCTCCCAGACCTTCTTGCCGCTGGCCGGATCCCAGGCCACCAGCGAGCCGCGCAAGCCGTCCTCGGGGGCCGGGAAACCGCCGAGCTCGAGGCCCAGCCACCAGTTGGGGCCGCCCGGCCTCGACTGCTTGACGTACTTCACCTTCATGCCGAGGTTGATGGTGTTGAAGAACGCCAGCCGGCGGCCGGGGTCGTAGCTCATCGGCGCCCAGTTCTTGCCGCCGAAGGCGCTCGGCCAGACCTCGATGAAGTCGGTCTGCTCCTCGGTCTTGCGCAGCATCGCCGTCATCGGCGTGTCGATCGGGCGCCCGCTCGCGAGATCGATGCCGGTGGCCCAGTTGACCTTCTTGGCGAACTGGTCGGCCCGCAGCAGCTTGCCGTTGGTGCGGTCGAGCACGTAGAAGAAGCCGTTGCGGTTGGCCTGCATCACCACCTTGGTCGGCTTGCCTCCGACCGCCATCTCGGCCAGCACCAGCTCGTTCGTGCCATCGTAGTCGTACGGGTCGCCCGGCGAGAACTGGTAGGTCCAGACGATCTCGCCGGTGTTCGGGCGGATCGCCAGCACCGAGCCGATGTGCTTGGAGTCGCCGCCGCGCGACGCCGGGTTCCACGGCGAGCCGTTGCCGGTGCCCCAGTAGACGAGGTCGAGCTCGGGGTCGTAGCTGCCGGTCAGCCAGGTCGGCGCGCCGCCGTTCTCGGCCATGCCGGGCTTCCAGGTGTCGCCGCCGGGGTCGCCGGGGCCGGCGGTGGTCCAGCGGTGCCACTTCTCCTGGCCGGTCTTGAGGTCCCAGCCCTTCAGGAAGCCGCGCGCGCCGTACTCGCCGCCGCTGATGCCGGTGATCAGCGTGTTGCCGGCGATCAGCGGGGCGTGCGTCATGCTGTAGCCCTGCTTGTAGTCGGCGGCCTTGCTCTTCCAGATCTGCTTGCCGTCCTTCATCGACAGCGCCACGACCTGCGCGTCGAGCGTGGTGCGGTAGAGCACGCCGTCCAGCGCCGCGGCGCCGCGGCTGTGGATGCCGCAGCACAGGAAGCCGTTGATGTCGGCGGGCAGCTCGATCGGCGTCTTCCAGAGCTGGCGGCCGGTGAGCGCATTGACGGCGACCGTGTGCGAGTGCGTCGTCAGGTACATCACGCCGTCGATCACCAGCGGCTGCGTGCTGGCGTTGGCGCTGTTGTCCAGGCTGAGGTTCCACACCGGCACCAGGCGCCGCGCGTTGGCCGGCGTGATCTGCTTGCCGCCGGCGTGCCGGTGCTGCGCCCAGCCCATGCCGTACGTGGTGACGTTGCCGGGCGTGGCCGCGTCGTTGCGCAGGTCGGCCAGGGACTGCGCGGCCAACGGGGCAGCGGCCAGCGCGAGCAGCGTCGCGACGAGCCTGCGGGGGAGGCGGGAATGACTCATGGTGTCTCCTCGTGCGACGCCCGGCGGGTGCCGGCGTTCTTAGGCGAAGTTATGCCGCTACTGCGACCTTCGGGATCTCGGGTCTTGTACCAAGTGCCTGCCGGGCGCCGGGCCGCGCCGGGGGCGCCCCCCCCGGGAGGGAGGGGGGATGCGACGGCGTGGTCGCGGCGGGGACGAACCCGCCCGGGCGGCTGCCGCGGCCCACGACCCGCTCGAAGCCCTCCGACGCCGGGTTCACCGCAGCGTCACATGGGCCCACAGGTCCTTGCGCAGCACGGCGCGCAGCGCCTCGCGGTGCGCCAGGTCGTCGGCGCCGAGCCGGGGCGCGGTGCAGCGCACCTCGAGCTCCCGCACCACGGCCAGCTGCACCCGCCCGTCCTCGCGCGAGGCCTCGTAGTGCGAGCGGTAGCTCAAGGCGCCGCGGCGGAAGCTGATGCCCTGGGGCAGCCGGCCCTCGACCGCCCGGCCGGCCGGCAGCGTCAACCGGATCGTCTCGGTGTGGACCTCGCCGCGGCAGGTCTGCTCTTCCGGATCGAGGGGCGGCGTGTAGCGCCGCAGCAGGCTCGCCGACGCCCCGCGCGGCAGGCGCAGCAGCGTGGGCCCCGACAGATCCGCCAGCGGCTCGAGCTCGAAGCTCATCTTCACCACGAGCGCGGGGTCGTCGGCGCCCGAGACGACGTCGGCGCGGCCCGTGCCCCACTCGCCGCGGTGGGCCAGCACGCGCCCGACGAAGCGACCCGACCCCGCGTCGTCGGCCAGGTCGCGGCGCAGGTCCCGCAGCTCGGGGCCCCTCACGTACGTGAAGCTCGAGCCGTCGACCGAGCCGTCCTCGAGCATCACCATGTTCACGGCGGCCTGCGAGCCCTCGCGCTTCGGGTCCCCAACGGGGGTGCGGCCGAGGCGTCCGGAGCCGATGTGCAGCGCGCGCCTGTCCTCGTACTCGCGGGCGAGCACCCCCGCGGCCTCGCCGTTGGCGGGGTCCAGGTACTGCCCGGTTTCGGGGACGTAGACCATCATGTGGCTGAACAGGAAGTGGTTGGGCAGCGGCGGCATCTCGCCCAGCCCGGCGTCGATGAGCACTGCCTCGGCGCCGATGCCCACCGCGGCCAGCAGGGCCTGCAGCAGCGCCGACTGGTCCTTGCAGTCGCCGTCGCGGGTGTGCAGCACCTGCTCGGCCGGGAACGGGGACCAGCCGCCCCGCTCGCTGGTCAGGGCGACGTAGCGGACGTGGCGCCGCACCCAGTCGTGCAGGCGGCGCACGCGCTCGGGGGTGCTGCGGGCGCCGCGCGTGAGCTCCTGCGCATGGGCGCGGATGGCGGGCGTCACGGTCGCCATCGGCGCGGCGAAATCGCGATAGCGGTGCGCCAGCTCGGCCCACGACGCAAAAGTGCTGAGCGCCAGCACGGCCGCCTGGGCATCGGCAGGCGGGGCACGGCGTTGATCCTGCCCGCGTGCGGGCTCGGCGCCGGCCAGCCGGTACTCATGACGACGCCAGCCCCTCGCGTCGGCCACCAGCTCGCCGCCGGCCAGCCCGAGGCGGTGCACCCGCAGGGGCAGGCCCGGCTCGTGCGACAAGCGCACCACCCACTGCCCGGGCACGCCGGTTGCCGCCGCATGGCGCTGCCACACGAAGTGGCCCGGGAACACCGGCGCGTGCTCGGCCCGCCAGTGCAGGTGCAGCCGGCTGCCCACCTCCACGCGCGGGAACACGACCACCCGCGAGCGCACGCGGCCCAGCAGGTCGAGCCGGTCGTCCTCGCTCCGCTCGCGCAGCAGGATGCGGCTGCGCGGCACGGCCCGGCGCTCGCCCGCGGGCGACTCGACCCAGGCCTCGAGCACCTCCAGGCTGGAACGATCGGCGCTGAAGCTCAGCCACGACTGCGCCTGGGCCTCGATGCCGGCCGGCGTGTCGATGCGAACGGTCCGCTCGACCGTCTCGGTGTAGTGGCCGCTGCGGCGCACCTCGAGCGACACCACCTCGCGATCGACGGTGAACCCGCCGGCGCGCGCCGGTGACGCGGCCTGCCCCAGCGCCAGCCCCAGGCCCAGCGACAGCAGGCCCGGCCACCACGCCGCCGGCCACGTCGGCCGGGTGCGCCGAATCGTCACGGCGCGCCGCCTTCGGCCGCGTCGTCGTGCCGCACCGGCATGCCGTGCAGCGCCACCAGGTGCCGCCGCCCGTGCACGACCTCCCGGCTGCCCACGTACCGGCGCCGGAACGCGGTGCAGGCGCGCTCCACCAGCCCGGCGCCGCGCGCCCGGGGCGCGAAGGGCTGCGCCCGCGGCGGGGTGCGTGGGGTGCGTGGGGTACGCGGGGTCGTGGCCTCGACCTCGCAGCGCGATTCCTCGGCGCTCCGTCCGGTCATCGTGGTGTGTCCTGGCGTGGTGCGCCGCGAGCGGGCGTGCGCCGATGATCGCTGCCGTGTGGCTCACGGGATGATCTGGATGGATCCACATCCCCTGCGATTGCGTCCTCTGTGCCGCATCGACGTTCGACGGCCTGTCGCAGCCCTCGCTCGGCATGCATCAGCCTCCGCAGGCGCATCCCTGCGGCCTCGAGGCCACGCTGACCGGCATTGCGCCTCGCACGAGGCGAATCCGACTCAGGGGCTGATCGGCCTTGCGCTGCGGGAAGTCAGCTTGGGAAGGCTGAAGGCCAGTGCCGCCAGCTGTGCGATCACGGGGCCTCCGATGATGCCCGGCGCCATCCGGTTCATCATGTACGCCAGCGTCACGCGCCGGTCCGCGTCGTTGATGACCATCGAGCCACCCCAACCGCCCCAGAAGCACACGCGGCCCGCAGGCACGTAGGGCACCACCTCGGGCACGGGCAATGCCCATCCCAAGCCCATGTTCAGTGGCACACCCAGGACGAGGTCGACGCCCTGGTGCTGCAACTCGAACACACGGTCGACGGTCTCCGGGCGCAGCAGCTGCATGCCGCCGCTTCGCCCGCCACTGGACAGGACCGACTGGATCTGCGCGACCGAGCGGGCATTGCCGTGGCCGCCCGCTGCACCGATGCCAGCCCGGCGCCAGGCGTCGGTGTTGGCTGCGGCCGCGTCGGGCAGCGGGCCGGTGAAGGTCTTGTAGACCACGCTGTTCGGGTCGAGCGAGCTGAAGTCGAAGGGCAGTGGCGGCGGGATCACCACCGGACTCACGCGCCGGCAGTCGGCGTCCGGCAGGCCGATGTGGAAGTCGGCCCGCAGCGGTGCCGCAATCTCCTGCGCGAAGAACCGGCCCAGGCTCTGGCCCGTGCAGCGCCGTACCAACTCTCCAACCAGGTGGCCGTAGCTCAGCGCGTGGTACCCGGTGGCGGAACCCGGCGGCCACCAGGGCGCCTGCGCGGCCAGCCGTGCCGCGGCGGTCTCCTGGTCGTACAACTGCTCCACCGTGATGGGAGCATTCCAACCCGAGACGCCCGAGGCATGGCTCATCACCTGGCCGAGGGTGACGCCGCCCTTGCCCGCTGCGGCGAACTCCGGCCACCAGTGGGCCACGGCCTTGTCGGGGTCCAGGACGCCGCGGTCGATCAGCAGCATCGCAGCGAGCGAGGTCATGGTCTTGGTGGTGGACCACACATTGACCAGCGTGTCGCTGGCCCACGGCCGGGTCCGGGCCTCGTCGCTCCAGCCGCCCCAGAGGTCCAGCACCGGCTCGCCTTCGACGAACACCGCCAGCGACGCGCCGAGGTCCTGGTCCGGCCCCTGCGCCAGGCGCTCGGCGAAGAGATCGCGCAGCGGCTCGAAACCGGGGTCGCACCGCCCCTGAACGGGCGCCGCCGCGCCGCTGTCGGAAGGTGCGCTCACAGGTCGATGCTCACGCCCAGGCCCACGTGCCGAGGCGGCGTGTAGCTCACCTGACGCGCAGAGCCGAGCACCGGCGACGAGATGTTCATGCTGGTCAGCGCCGCCTTGTCGCCCACGTTGCGCACATAGCCGTAGACCTTCCAGCTGCCGCGAGTGGGGCGCAGGGAAGCCGACAGGTTCAGCAGGCCATAGGCCGACTGCATGGCGTCGGAGGTGTTGAACTCGGTGAAGTAGAACTTGTCACGCCAGACGTAGTCGCCGCGAAGCGACAGCGTGTAGGCGCCCACGGACTGGCTCCACTCCGCGTTCAGCGCGGCCTGGGCCCGTGAGACCTGGGCCAGCTGCTTGCCCGAAACGTTGACACGCACGCCCGGCGCATTGCGCAGATCCACGTTCTCGAAGTTCGTGTAGGTCGGATCCAGCAGGCCCAGGTTCAGGCCCAGCGTCAGCTCGCGCACGGGCCGCAGCGCCAACTCGACTTCGGCACCATTGATCTTCGCGGCCGAGGCGTTGGTGAGAATGGCGGAGGCCAGACCCACCTGCGAGACCTGCATGTCCTTGTAGCGGCTGCTGAAGACTGCGCCGCTGAACACGCCACGCTGTCCGAGGAAGGCCGTCTTGACGCCCAGTTCCAGGCTCGTCACGGTCTCGGGGCGCACCGGGTCACCCTGCAGGCCACCGACGTTGATTGCACCTGACTTGAAGCCGCGCGAGGCACGCGTGTAGAGCAGCGTGTCCTTGGCCAGTTGGTACTCCAGGCCCACGCTGCCCGGCGTGCTGGACCAGCGGCCTTCCGGACGTGCGGCGCCATTCGGGCCGAAGGCGGCCACGGTCTGGTACTCGTCAGCCGACTTCGTGTCGCGGCTGGTGCGCAGGCCCGCCAGCAAGGCCAGTTGCCTGGACAGCCGCCAGCGCACATCGCCGTAGACGGCGGTGGAGCGCGTGCGCACGTCTCCGCCGAGGAGGAACTCCGCGCCGCCGGGCAGTGGCACGGTGACCGGCTGGCCCGGCACCAGGAAGCCCAGCGGGATCTGCGTCTGCACACGGATGTCCTGGCGCTGGTCGAACTGCAGCCAGGTTGCGCCCACGAGCCACTGCAGGGTGCCTTCGCCGGAGCCCAGGTGCACGTCGATGCTCTTGTCGGTGCTTTGGGTCTTGAACCGTGTGCTGGCGGTCAGCGCCTCCGTGGTGTCGCCGTCCCAGAACATCTCGGCCTTGCTTCGGCGGGTGCCAGCCACGACGCTGAGCGTGTTGTCGCCCAGCGGCAGGTCGTACAGCAGCTGCACGCCGTCCACATCGACGCGGTTGCTCGAACCCTGGCTCTTGACGATGCGCGGGTCGGTGCTGGGTGTGGCGCCGAACAGCAGCTGAGAAATCATCACCGGGTCCACGAGCAACTTGTTGGACGGGCCATCGTCTTTCTGGCGGTAGACGTTGCCGATGAGCCGCAAGCTGCCGCCGGTGCCCAGGTCGGCGCCAAGCTGCAGCCGGACTGCACGGGATCCCAGGTCGTCGAGCGCCTTCGCGCCCACGGTACCGGGCCCGCCGGGCAGCACGGGGCCCGATGCCCGCCCGGCTTCGGTGTTGCGCGTGAACCCATCCAGGTTCTTGATCTGGTAGGACAGGCGTGCAAGCAGGCCGCTGCTGCCCAGCGGGCCGGAGAGGAAGCCTTCGCTCTCGCGCCGGCCATGGTTGCCGACCACTGCGCCGAACCGAGCCTTGAACTCGGTGGTGGGCGGGGCCGAGACCAGATTGACCGCGCCGCCAGTGGCGTTGCGCCCATAGAGCGCGCCCTGTGGGCCGCGCAGCACTTCCATGCGCTGGAGGTCGAACAGGGCAATGTTGGTGCTGGTGGCGTCGGACAGATAGCTGCCGTCGGCATGCATGGCCACGCCAGGGTCGCCACCGGCCGTGAAGAACACGTTGCCAATGCCGCGGATGAAGACCTGTGACGCGCCGGCATAGCCGGTCGTGAAGCTCATGTTGGGCACCAGCGTCACGGCATCGGCCAGACCGGTCACCCCTTGCTCGGCCAGGCGTTGCCCGTCCAGCGCCGTGACGGCTGCGGGCGTGGTGTCCAGCGTGGACAAGCGCTTCTCGGCGGTGATCTCCACGCGCGTGAGGGTGTCGGCTGGCCCGGCGGTCTGGGCACAGACCCCGCCGCCCGAGACCAACGAGCAGATGGCGAGCGTCACGCGCGAGAGCGCGAAGCGGCTGTTCTTCATGACTGTCTCCTGGTGCGGCAATGCGCCGTTGCCTGGGGGCAGTCTTGAGGCCCGTGCCGGCAGCGTCTATCGCACCGAGGAACCCTTCCATCAGGATTCGGAACCTCGAGGGCAAACCACGAGGCGGCGCACAGCAACGCTTCCGCCGGACTTCAGCGGCGCTTGAAGGTGAAGGACGGATGCACCCCGAAGCGCTCGCGATAGGCGGCGGCGAAGCTGCCCATGTGCCCGAACCCCCACCGCATGGCGACCTCGGTGACGCTGCGGGCCTCGGCTTGCTGCAGCTCCAGGTGGACGCGGTCCAGACGCAGCCGGTTCATGTACCGCATGGGAGACACGCCGACGTGACGTTCGAAGCTTCGGGTCAGCGCCCGCACGCTGACGCCAGCCACGCGTGCCAGCTCGGACAGGGTGGGCAGGTCGGCCAGATGTGCGTGCATGTAGTCGCGCGCACGGCGCGCACTGTCCGGGAGCGCTTCGCCATCGGCCAGGCTGGTGCTCCAGCTGTTGGGCCAGGCCACCAGCAGCTCGAAGAGCACGCACTCCTTCAACGAGCGCTCGAGGCGCTGGGCGCCGGCGCCATAGCTGGGCAGTTCGGCCAACGCGCGCACCGCCCGGCACAGGGCAAGGCCGGCAGCGTGGCCACTGGGCACGGCGTCGACGAAACGGAAGTCGGCCATGCGCTCGCCCCCGGCCAGGTCCGTGCACGCCTGGCGCATGTCGGCATCGCTCACGCGCAGGTTCAGCAACTGCATGTCGGCCGACATCTCCAGTTCGTGAAGGCGGTCGGGCGCCAGCACCGCGGACTCGCCGGGCCCGAACACGCGGCCACCTGCCAGGCGCGCTACCCGGCCGGATTCCAGGAACGAGAAGATCCAGCCGGGATGCGACTGGGTCATGCTGGCAAAGGCCGGGGCGCCATAGCTCAACCGCGCGACATGAAGCCCTGCCAGCTGGAAGCCCTGCATGCGCATGTCGAGCGCCGTGCTGTCGCGCAGCCTCAGTGCGTGCTCGCCGTACAACCGGGCCATGAACTGCTCGGCCCTCGCCGGCACCTTCGTCTGGATGAGATCGACAAACCGCGAAGGCGGCGAAGTCGACACCAGCGCGTCGTTCATCCGGGGCGCCTCGCGATGCGATTCCATGCCAGTGTCCTCGGCAGGTGTGCCGGCTCGACGAGCGCGCCGCCTGGGCGTCCTGTGGCGAACTTGCGCAATCGTGGGCGGGCCGACCGCGGCAGACGGCAACCTTGCCATCATGGCCGCCGATGCGGCCTGCAACCACCGACCGGTGCGACCTCCACGCCCTGCCCGGGCCGCTCCGGCTGGAAAGCGAACGGCCATCACGGCGCGATGATGCCCGCATCTGCGGGGGGGTCGCCAGGCCTCGAGGCTCCGCAGGCTCGGCCGGAGCCGCTGGGCTGCGGATCGCCCGGCCCGGGAACGCCCGTCCGACACATCATGGCTTCCGTTGCCGATATGGCTCATCGCGAGCGTGGGGGCAAGCGCAAGCTCGTCGGCCAGAAGGCGCCCCCAGGCTCAAGAACATCTGCGCGCCTCGGGTTCGTCTACAGGTGGAGCACCAGGCGCGCGCACTGGCGCTCTTCAACCCGGGCATCGAGAGCAGGCTTCGCGGATGTGACCTCGTCGCCCTGGAAGTCCGCGACCTTTGTCGTGGTGGTCGGCCGGCAACACGAGCCGTCGTCATGCAGCACGAGACGCGGCGTCCGGTGCAGTTCAAGGTGACCCAGACTACGCTGGACGCTTTGCAGGCGTGGATCGAGCATGCCGAGCCGAAGCCCGAGGACTTCCCGTGCCCAAGTCGTCTGCACGAGTCACCGCATCTGGGTACCCGCCGGCACGCGACTGGGGTCGCTGCTCGGCCGGCAGCGGTCGGACGGCTGCTGTCAGGAGTCGGGCCCGACTCACCCTCGCGGCCAGGAGCGGTCGTGAGGGAAGGTCTGGCGCGAACCGGTGTTCGTCGAGAAGGCAGGGCAGATCGACACGGTGATCCTGTCTGCCGGGCAGCACCAGGCATGGCAGGCTGCTCATGACAGGGTCGGCCTTGCCGCCCGCAAGACGGCCTTCGAGGCCGAGTTTGGCGAGTGGATTGCCGCCCAGAACGCCCGCTTCGAGGCACACGGCGTCCCGGGCGCAGACCTGCGCCTATGGTGATCGGTCGATGCCCCAGTACGACGTCTTTGCCAATCCGAGCAGCAGCGCGTCTGACGGCATCCCCTTTGTCGTCGTCATCCAGAGCGACCTGCTCGATGCGCTGGCCACCCGGTTGACCCTGCTGCCGGCGGTGTTCGATCCCGCGACGAGGGTGCCCATGGCGCTTTGTCCGGTCATCGTGGTCAAGGGCCGACGCCTGCAGGCGCTTGTGCGCTATGCCGCGCCCTTGCCTGCCAAGCTCTTGAGGCGACGCGTCGACAACGTCGCCGCGCAGGCCAGCGCTCTGGTGTCGGCAATGGATGCAGTGCTGTCGGGCATCTAGGTCATCCACAGTGGGCCGGCGGCCCTGCGCCAGCGAGCTCGGGCAGGCGACCGGCTCCTCAGGACCGGCAGCACCGATCCACGGGCGGCGGGAGCCGACGCTCGCCCCTGCGTGAGGGTCGCACGGGCTCAAAGGCCGTGCAATGCGCAGGCCGTCATGGCGATGAAGCTGGCCTGGTGCACGGGGTCCAGCCAGCGTGTCACCACGACCGCCTGCAACCCGGGCTCCACCCAGACCATGTGGCCGCCGGCCCCCTGCATGAACATCGCGTCTTCAGAGGCACCCTCGAACAGCCGACCCTCGGGGTTCAGCCAGAGCAGCCAGCCGTAGAACGGCGCGATCGCGACGGGCTGGCCCATGCGGCGCACCCAGTCCGCAGGCAGCAGCGCCCGGCCATGATGCATGCCGCCATCCAGCATCAACTGGCCCAGCCGCGCCAGGTCGCGGGCGCTGACCGTCGCGCCGCCGCCCCAGTGCGTGCCACCGGGAACCGAGGGCAGACGCTTGCCGTCCAGCACGATCCAGGCGTCGCCATAGCCTTCCCAGCGGAAGGTGTCCTGGGCACCCAGCGGCTGCAGCAGCGCGCCCTGCATCACCTGATGCAGCGGTTCGCGGAACAGGTGCAGCAAGGCCAGCGAGAGCTGGTTGATGCGCACGTCGTTGTATTCCCAGTAGCTGCCCGGGGCCTGCAGGGGGCGGCTGCCGCCCTTGGGGCCGCTGGCGGGGCGCGGGTCGTGCGCCACCTTGCGCCAGCGGTCCACCTGGTCGGGCAGGCCAAAGCAGCTTCCCTCCCACTCGCTGGTCTGTTCCAGCAGGTGACGCCAGGTGATGGGCGCGTTGTGCGGCGTGTCGAAGCCGATGCCGGGCAGCTGTGCGGCCACCGGTCGATCCGCGTCGGGTAACAGTCCGCGCGCGTGCGCCACCCCCGCCAGCAGGGCCAGGCAGGTCTTGGCCACGCTGAACGTCTGGTCGGATCGGCCGGGCTGGCCCCAGCTGGCGATCTCGACGCCGTGCTGCCACACCACGCCGCTGCAGGGTCCGCGCTCGTGCACGGGGCCGCGCAGGCGGTTCCAGGGCGGAGGGTCGTCATGGTGCACGCCGAACCGCTGGGGCTCGCGCAGCGGATCGCGCGTCCAGGGCGTCTCGTGGGCTTCGGCGAAGGCGGTCGCCGCTGCCAGTGGGTGCGAAACAGGTGTGGGCATGGGTGGCAGTCGTCGTACAGGCCCGGCTCAGTGGCCTGGATCCGCATGCCACGCAGGCAGGCGCCAGTTCCGCACGACCGCAGCCGCACGCAAGCCCGTCGTCACCAGGGCAGCGAAGGTGAGTGCAACCCAATCCGGCATGGCCGCCGATTGCGCCGCGACCAACACCCACCCGCCGGCAAAGGAGCACACCGCATAGGGCCGGTGGTCATTGAAGGCGCGCGGTATCTCGTTGCAGACGACATCGCGCAAGACCCCGCCGAACACGGCGGTCACCATGCCCAGCAGGACGGCCACGATCGCGGGCATTCCACTGTCGAGCGCAATCTGCGTGCCGCTCGCCGTGAACAGCCCCAGGCCGATCGCGTCGGGCCACTGCATCGCACGCTCCGTCGGCTCGAGGTGACGTGCGCGCATGAAGATCATCGCGGCGATGCACAGGGCCAGCAAGGCCCACAACCAACCGGCGTGCTGGACCCAGAACAGGGGGCGGCGGTCCAGGATCAGGTCGCGGACCGTGCCGCCGCCGAATGCAGCCAGGCCGCCGACCACGCAGATGCCCACGGCATCGAGTCGCTTTCGCGCACCCTCGATAACGCCCGACAGTGCAAAGGCGACCGTCGCCACGGCCTCGGCAACCACCTGAACCTGACTCAACACCCAGGGCGCGCCGCCTGTCATGGGGAACCGCCTCGAAGCACCGAAGCTTGGATCGTAGACCGCAGCGACGCCGGTGCAACGGGCTCGAACCAGCGCCGGACCTTCCCGCCCACCATGGCAATGCCCTGACCGACGCCGATGCACATCGTGCACAGGACGTTGCGACCAGATGTACGACACAGCTGATCGATTGCGGTGGTGGTCGGTCGCCCGCCGCTCACTCCAAGCGCAAGCGTGGCCTCGAGCCGCAGTGACCGCCTGATCCCGGGCCGGCCAGCGTGCGTCTGCTGTCAGGGATCGGGCCGGACTCGCAGTCCCGGCCAGAAGCGGCCGCCAATGACCGACGGCTCCTGGGCGGGCTGCGAGTGCAACTGTAGGCCGACCCAGGCCCTGCCTTCAGTGGAAGTCCTCCTCACGCTGATGGCGCGCACCGATGACGAGGACCAATTCCGGCGTACGAATGTCGAACCGCAGGATGTAACCCGCGGAGCCAAACGGGACGATCAGTTCGCGAAGTGTCGGGCGTAGGCCTACCTTGCGGTAGCTGTAGGGCGTCAACGCAAGAGCTGATCAGCAAGATGATTCAGCCGCACGCACCCGACGCAGAGGGCAAGGAGCGGCCTGAGAAGCGGCGCGAGCCAGCCTTTGGAGGATGGTTCGCAGGTCGAAGCGGCGGTTGAAGAGGTATTGCACTTGGCCGAGATA
>JADCGP010000045.1 GCA_020248915.1 Rubrivivax sp.
CCCCTCCCCGCTCCCGCACCTTGTCCTGACTGCGCTGCCGCAGGCCTTCGCGCCTGCGGGGCGGCAAGCCGCTCATCCTTCTTCCGCTGCCGCATGACGACCCTGTCGTCGTGCGGCGAAGAGCACGCATGAACCGGATCTGCCCAGGCCGCCGGCGCCGATGACGAGCGCGTGCGCGTCGAGCAGGCGCTGCTGGCCCTCGATGCCGATGTCGTCGAGGAGGAGGTGGCGCGCGTAGCGCTGCAGCTGGTCGTCGGTCATCGCGGTCAGGGCGGGCGCTTCGCCCGGGATTGTCGGACCTGCGGCCGCGCTGTCCTCTCCGGACGCGCGGCGCTGACCTCCGCCCCGCGCCGCGGCGGGCAGCGCCATCAGGCCAGCGCCACCAGCAGCGCAAACGCCGTGTAGGCGAGCGTGAAGACCCACGGCGGGGCCTCGTGGAACAGCACGGCATGCACCCAGTGCTCGATGAAGCCGCGCTCGTAGCCCGGGCCGCCGGCCTGCACGCGCAGCTAGGACTCGAGCGTCGTCAGGGGGCACACCTGGCCCAGCCAGGCCTGCGCCGCGACAACGCCGATGGCCGCCAGGTTAGCAAGGCGGAAGGGCAGGTTGCGCACCCAGGACCAGCCTTGCCGGTGCCCGAGCACGACCGCCGCCAGGCCGCCGACGACGAAGACCACCACCGCGAGGTGCAGCAGCAGCACGAGGTCGGCGAGGATGCGATAGGGCATGGGCAGGCAATCTGCCATGTCGGGGGTCGCCGTGCAAGCGAAAGTCCGTCGCGGCAGCCGCGTCCTGTGCCCGCGGGTCGTCCCCGGCAGGGTCGCGCGGACCCGCGCGCGCCACGGCGCGCCTGCATCCTGCAGAGGCCTGTCGCTCGTCCGCACCCCGTTATACGCCGTTACCCGGCGGACATCGTGCTGTGACCCGGGCTTCCCAGACTGCGTTCCGCGACGCGCCGATGCGTCGCGCTCCCAGTCTTCCGGAGGACGCATGCGCACAGACATCAGGAACACTCGCCGCAACTTCATGTTCGTCGGCACCGCGACGGCTCTGGCCGGCTGCGGCGGAGCGGCCGCGGTAACCGCGCCGCCGTCCGCCACCAACAACGCCGCGCCCTTGTCCGGCAACGGCAGCCTGCTGCAGAACAGTGTGAACTGGAGCACCGCGAACGGCCGGCGCGTTGTGCAGAGCAATCAGGTTCCCGACCACGACAACGTCGGTCCCTTCCCTGCCTTTGCCTGCCCGCACGCCTTGAAGGCGGTTCCCGTCGAGCTCGGCATGCCGCTGGTGCCGATGCCGCTGGCGCAGCCCCTGGCCATCGGTCAATCGCGCTTCGGTGTCGCCCTGAACGGCATCCTGCTCGACCCGGCGGGCCCCTGGTGGCTCGGAGAGCCTGCCAAGGGCTGGCAGTTCGAGGTGATGTCCGAGCGTATCCGCCACTATCAGGGCCTGGACGCGAGCAACGGCCATGTGCAGCCCTCGGGGGCCTATCACTACCACGGCACGCCGCAGCGATGGGTCAAGCAGCTGGCGCAGACCATGGCGATGGCGGGGCCGGGAGGGCCGGGCGTGGATTCGACCCTGCTCATCGGCTGGGCGGCCGACGGATACCCCATCTACAGGCCCTTCGTGCCCGATGTGGCGGCAGGCGCGCAGGCACTGTCGCGCGAGCTCAGGCCGAGCTACCGGCTGAAGGCGGGCCTGCGCCCCGCGGGTGCGCCCCGGGGCACGCACGACGGCACCTTCGTCCAGGACTACGAGTACGTGCCCGGGCTCGGTGATCTCGACGAGTGCAACGGCATGCAGCTTGCCGCGAGCCCGGAGTTCCCGAACGGCACCTATGCCTACTTCGTCACCGAAGGCTTTCCCCACGTGCCGCGGCGCTGGCGCGCGGAGCCGGACCCCGGGTTCCTCGTTCCGCTGGGTGCCGCAGGCGCAGACGAGTCGCCACCGCAGTACGCGGGGTGGCCCGCGGCATGAGCACCTGCCGCAGCGCCGCGCGAGGCGCGCCGCGTCATGTAGAGTGCCCGGCGTGAGCGCAAGGCCGTGCATCGCCCTGGTGGATGACGATCCCGACTTGCGCGACTTGCTGGACCGCTATCTGTCGGGGTTCGGCATGGTCGTGCGGGTCTACGCCGACGGCGAGTCCTTGCTGCGCGCGGCTGGCGCCGGCCTGCAGATGGACGCGGTCGTGCTCGACCTGATGCTTCCAGGCATCGACGGCCTTGAGGTCTGCCAGCGGCTGCGCGCGGGCAGCGGGGTGCCCGTGCTCATGCTGACGGCGCGTGGGGAACTGGCCGATCGCGTGCTGGGCCTGCAATTGGGTGCCGATGACTACCTGGTCAAGCCCTTCGAGCCGCGCGAACTGGTCGCCCGGCTGCAGGCCTTGCTGCGCCGGACGGGCGCGGGCCTGTCCGGTGGGTCCTCTGCACGCGCCGCACGGCCCCGTGTGGCACGGTTCGGGCCCTGGCGGCTCGACTTCGAGCGCCGGGAACTCACCGGACCCGACGGGCCGGTGGGCCTGGGAGCCGCAGAGTACAAGCTGCTGTGCCATCTGCTGGACCGGCCGGGGAGGGTGATCAGCCGTGACAGCCTGCTAGATGCCATCCACGGCCGGCGCGCGGGGCCATACGACCGCGCGGTGGACATGCTCGTGAGCCGCCTGCGCATGCGCCTGAACGATCCCGCGCAGCAGCCGCAGTTGCTCAAGACCGTGCGAGGGGAAGGCTATCTCCTGGCCGCGCGCGTCGAGTTCGAGCCATGATCAGAGCATCGCTGCCGCGGAGCCTGTTCGGCCGCCTGGCGGTCATCCTGCTGGCGGCCATCACCCTCGCACTTGCGATCGCCGCCCAGTTTCTCGGCATGGAGCGCGGCCCGATGCAGGGCGAACGTCTGGCCGGGCAGGCCGTGCAGCGTATCGCGTTGGCGGAGACCGTCTTCGCCCACGCCGACCCGGCGGCACGACCCTCGGTGCGGCAAGCCCTGGCCGCGGCGGGGCTGAGCCTCGTGGCGGCCGCCGACGATCCGGCACCCGGTGCGCGTGACGAGACGCTGGGCCGGATCGTGGCCCGTGAACTCCGGCAGCGTCTGCGCGGCATTGAGGTGCTGGCGGTCGAGGTGCACGCCGATGATGCCGGAAACGCCCGCTTCGTCGCGCTCTTGCGCAGCCCCGCGGGGGAACAGCGCCGGTGGATGACGCTGGAGAAGCCGGATCGCCCGCTGCCGCCACCGCGATTTCTCTGGCCGACGCTGGTGGCTCTGCTCGTCCTGGTCGGCGTTGGGGCGCTACTGGCCGTCCGTTGGGTGACCCGGCCGCTGTCGGCGCTCGCCGCGGCGGCGCGTGCCCTGGGAACGGGCTCAGTGGGGCCGCGACTGTTGGAGCGCGGCCCCACGGAGGCGCGGCAGACGGCGCGCGCTTTCAACGACATGAGCCAGCGCATCGGGTTCATGATGGACGAGAAGGCCCGGATGCTGGCGGCGATTTCGCACGACCTGCGCGCGCCCATCACGCGCATGCGCCTGCGGGTGGAGATGATGACCGACGAGGTCGTACGGGCCAGGCTGATCCGCGACCTGGACGAGCTGCGACGCTTGACCGACGAGGCCCTGGAGTTCCTGCGTGGCAGCGTCGGAGGCGAGCCCTCCAGGCGTTGCGACCTGGTTCAGGTGGTTGCGACCGCCGTGCAGGACGCACGCGACGCCGGCTGCGACGTGGTCCTGTCGGGCGTGGCGTCTCTGTGGCTGCAGGGGCGCCCCGGCGCCCTGCGACGTTGCGTCCAGAATCTGCTGGACAACGCTCTGAAGCACGCCGGCGCGGCGGAGATCGAGGTGGGCCGCTCGGGCGCGGACGCGGGCCTGTGGGTGCGCGACCGCGGCCCGGGCATGAGCGGCGAGGCATTCGAGCGCGCGTTCGAGCCCTTCTTCCGTGGCGACCCCGCGCGCGGACATGCGTCGGGTTTCGGCCTGGGCTTGCCGATCGCCCGCGCGATCGCGCGCGAGCACGGCGGCGAGCTCACGCTGGCCCTGCGTCCGGGGGGAGGCCTGGTGGCGTGGCTGCGGCTGCCTGCGCTCGGGGAGGGTGTGGATCAGCTGCCGCTGTCGGAGGGCCGGGCAAGCCCGTAGTCCACGCCATAGACCGAGAACATGTAGTCGCCGTCGCCGTTGACCGCGTTGAGCTTGCGGCGCAGGTTCTTGACGTGGGTGTCGATGGCCCGATCGCCTGCATCACACCCCTCCTTGCGCCCGCTGTCCAGCAACCTCGAGCGCGAGAACACCCGCCCGGGCGCGCATAGGAAGTTCCAGGGCTCTCCATCTAACCGGACCGCCATGGTCGACCGGCCCCTTTGCGGTCGAGGCTGGCCGGCGTGCCGCGTGAGGCAGGTGGCGTCGGTGGCGTCTTGCGCGGCCGATGGCCCGCGGTGATGTCTGCGTAGCGCACGGGCGCGTGCCGCACCGCAAGCTCGAGCACTCGGTAGAACACCATTCCCCGGCTGCGGGAGTGCCGCCGGTTGAAGCGGAACACGAACTCGTTGAGGTAGTCGTGCAGATGCGCGTGGTCGATGGCACCTTGGTGGGTGCCGAGAATCCACCGCTTGGCCAGTGAAGCGACTCGATGGACGGCGGGCAACAGGTCCGCAGCCTGCTCATCGCCTCGAAGCCGGGCCGCGCGCTGACTGCGCGCTTCATGCGTGTAGCCGCACCGGTCCAGCCCAAGGTAGCCTTTCCAGCCGTCCGTGATGACCGTGGCGCCTGGCTCGACGTGATCGGAGACGAAGGCGCGCAGCGATGCAGCCGAGGCGTCGGCCAGCGGCGCGAGCCTGCATCGGCCGTAGCCGCGGGGCTCCTTGATCTCCACCGCGATGCCCGTCAAGACCTTGTCGCCCCTGCCTTTGCCGCGACCTACTCCAGGATCTCGACCGCCGATGTAGGTCTCGTCGACCTCCACGGTGCCGACCAGGCGCTCGCGCCCTGGACGAACGAGCACGGCCCTCAGCCGGTGAAGCATGGCCCACACGGTCTGATAGGAACCGACATCGAGCGACCGCTTCAGACTCAGGGCAGCGATCCC
>JADCGP010000046.1 GCA_020248915.1 Rubrivivax sp.
CGTCGCCAGGATGTCGCGCTCGCGCGCCATGCGCTCGGCCAGGCCCCGCGCCCACGTCAGCCGCGGCAGCTTCAGCGCCACCTGCCGCTTGAGCTGCCCGTCGGCACGCTCGGCCAGCCACACGCTGCCCATCCCGCCTTCACCCAGCTCGCGGATCAGCCGCCACGGGCCCACCTCGTCGCCGGCTTGCGGTGCGCCGATGTCGGGACCGTCCGGCGTACCGCGAGACGCACCGTCCAGCTTGGGCAGCGTGCCCAGGAAGTCGCCGGTCTCGATGCCGGCGCGCACTTCCAGCAGCTTGGCCAGCGTGTCCTTGAGGGCCGCGTGCTCGGCCGGCAGCGACCGCAGCCAGCCCTCACGCTGCGGCGGCGGCAGCGACAGCGCCTCGTCGAGCAGATCGTTGAGGCGAGGCCATTGAAGTGGATCGATCTGAAGCATGTCGTTGTCGGGACGTTGCGCAGCGCTGCCGCCGACGCCAGGCTAAGGCGGGCCGCGCAGCGGACGCAGCGCGGCTTCTCGATGCTCCACGCCGGGCTCACCCAGAGCCTGCCCGGCCTGCGCCAGCAGACCGCGGGCGAGCCGCACGTGCCGGTGCCCGGGGTCGATGGCAGCGAACGTGTGCAACGCCGCGGTGAGAGGCGCGACCGCGGCCCCGGCGTCGCCGGCCTCCAGCAGGGCGCGCCCAAGTCTCAAGCGCGCATCGGCGCGGCCGGGCGAGGCTTCCACATGCAGTTCGCCGAGGCGCTCCACCACATACCGCAGCAGCGGCAGCGCCTGCGCCGCGGCGCCGCCTTCCAGAAAGACGGTGGCCGTGGCGGACTGAAGATTCACCTGCGCGATCGGCGAGAGCTCGGGGCAGCCGCTCTGCATCTCCAGCGCCCGTTGGCCACTGGCCACCGCTTCGTCGGCCTGGCCCCGCACTGCGTGCAGCAGCCCGCGCCGCTGCTCCCAGCGCAGTCGCTCCAGCAGGGACAGCGTGGCCTCCTCGGCACGCGCCGGGATCAGCGCTTCGGCACGCGCCAGCTGGCCCGAGCGGATGAGCGCGCTGCACAGCGTCACGTTCGCGAACTGGGCGTAGCCGTGGCCGGCACCCGGCTGCGCATCGAGCATCCTGCGCGCACGATCCAGCCGCTCGATGGCCTCGTCCACGCGCCAAAGCTCGTGCAGGCACACGCCGACCATCACATGGTCGCGCGCGGCGGCCAGCGACTCGGCGCCGTGCGCGGCCGCATTGATGGCCAGCGCGCGCTCGGTGTGGCGCAGCGCACGCTGAACGTCTCCACAGGTGTAGAGGTCGGTTCCCAGGTCGCCGAGCAACTGGGCAACGCGCGGGTGCGACTCGCCGAGCAGTTCGACCCACGCCGGCAGCGCCGCCTCGAGAGCTTGCACGGCCTCGCGCCATCGGCCCTCGACCTGCAAGCCCTGCGCCACCAGTACGCGTGCCTCGAGCAGAGGCAAGGGTGCCGGGCGCTGATCGCCGTAGGCGGTCAGTGCCGCCTCGTGGGCCTGGCGCGCCGCTCCGAGCAGGCCCTGGTACGAGCCGGCGGCCAGGGCCTGCGCCAGCGTCGCGGCCACCTTGGCGCGGGCCCGGGCGTCGACCTGCGCAGCGGCTGCCGCCGCGGCCGCTTCGCGGGCGCTGTCCAGGCCCGCATCGACCTGACCCGCGTAGATCAGCGCCGTGGACAACGAGCACAGCGCACGCAGCCTCAGCTCCGACGTGGGCGCGGCACGCTCCGACACCCGGCGCAGCGTCTCGATCGCCTCGGGGAGGTGCTGCGCTCGTGACTGCGCCTCGCCCAGCGCGAGCCCGGCAGCCAGCGCCAGCGGATCGCGGGGCCCGAGCAGGCGCTCGGCTTCGTGCAGGGTCGGCAGCAGCAGCCCCAGTGCTTCGTCGTAGGCCGCCAGGCCGGTCAAGCTGCTGCCCAGCGCGGTCTTCAGCTCGATGCGAGCCGTGCCGTCGCCCTGGAGCGAGGCGTCGATCTCGCGGCCGGCGCGCCGCAACACCTCGACGGCGGTCGTACCCACTCCAGCGCCGGCGTCGGTGTCGGCGTGCTCGAAGATCGACAGCGCATATCGCTTCACCCGCTCGGCCCGATCGGCCTGGGCACGTGCCTCGGCCGCCTGTTCGACGGCGCGGCGGGCATGTTGCTGCGCCTGCCGGCGCTGCCACAGCGCCAACGCGGTCCCCGCGGCCAGCGCGAGCACCACCGCCACCTGGGCGTAGGCACCGCCGAGCAGCGCCAGCAGAACCGCCGCCCCAATGCCGGTGGGCACGCGGTGGCGCAGCAGCCAGCTGCGCCACCGCGCGATCCAGGCATCGGGACGTGCACCGATCGCCTGCCCGTCCAGGTGACGCCGCAGGTCCTGCGCCAAGGCGTCGACCGTCCGATAGCGTTCGGCCACCGACTTCTTCAGCGCCTTGTTGACGATGGCGTCGAGGTCACCGCGCAGCGCCTTGCGCAGCGTGCGGTCGGTGGCGACTGCGCTGGCGAGCGGCACTTCGGCGTTGGCGATGACCTCCTCCAGCTCGGCGGCGCTGCCGCGGCGCAGCTTGTAGGGACGCGCCCCGGCCAGCAGCTCGAAAGTCACCACGCCCAGGGCGTAGATGTCACTGGCCGTCGTCAGCGGCTCGCCACGCACCTGCTCGGGGCTGGCGTAGTCCAACGTGAGCGCGCGCCCCTGCAGCTCGGTCAGCGCGGTCGCCGCCGCCACCTCGCCCTCCAGGATCTTGGCAATGCCGAAGTCGAGCAGCTTCACCTGCCCGGCCTGGTCGACGAGGATGTTCGCCGGCTTCAGATCGCGGTGGATGACGAGCCGGCTGTGCGCGTACGCCACCGCCTCGCACACCTGCAGCAGCAGGCGCACGCGCGCCGGCGTGTCCAGGCCCGCCTCCCGCGCGTGCACGTCCAGCGGCCGGCCCTGCACGTGCTCCAGCGCCAGCCAGGGTCGTCCATGCGGGTCGACGCCGGCGTCGTACAGGCGCGCGATGCGCGGGTGCTCCAGCGTCGCCAGGATGTCGCGCTCGCGCGCCATGCGCTCGGCCAGGCCCCGCGCCCACGTCAGCCGCGGCAGCTTCAGCGCCACCTGCCGCTTGAGCTGCCCGTCGGCACGCTCGGCCAGCCACACGCTGC
>JADCGP010000047.1 GCA_020248915.1 Rubrivivax sp.
AGATCAGCTACATCCACGCCGAGGCCTACCCGGCCGGCGAGCTGAAGCACGGCCCGCTGGCCCTGGTGACCGAGGAGATGCCGGTGGTGACCGTGGCGCCCAACGACGCGCTGCTCGAGAAGCTGGAGAGCAACATGCAGGAGGTGCGCGCCCGCGGCGGGCGCCTCTACGTGTTTGCCGACGCCGACACCCGCATCGAGAACGACGCCGGCGTGCACGTCATCCGCATGCCCGAGCACTACGGCGCGCTGTCGCCCATCCTGCACGTGGTGCCGCTGCAGCTGCTGGCGTACCACACCGCCTGCGCGCGCGGCACCGATGTCGACAAGCCGAGGAACCTGGCCAAGAGCGTGACGGTGGAGTGAGTCACTGGAGGCGGGGTGGGGCGGCAGCGCTTGCGGCGGGCCGCGCGGGCGGGGCTGTGGCGTGAATTGAAGCGGTCGGCCCTGCAGGCCGACTGCCCTGCGATGCTCGGGCCCATGGCCCGCCGCAGAACTCGCTGCGTTCGCTGCGCGAACTCCGCTCGGACAGTTGCGGCGAGTCGGACCGCGAAGCGCACTGCGCACGCGGCCGTGAACCCTGCGCTTCTCGGCGCTTCGAGGTTGACGTCGCAGCCCCGCCCGCACGACCCTTTGCGGCTGCCGGGGCCTCGTGGTGCTCTGGGCCCGCGCAGGGGCAGGAGGACTCGATGGCCAGCGTTGGCTTTCGATCGCCGACGGCGCAGGAGCCTGTGGTGAGCGCCATCAGGGCGCCGCTCGACCCGGAAGCCGGCAGCCGCTTGGCTGCCAGCCCATCGAGGTAGTGCCGACCCGGTGTAGGAACGGCCACGGCTGGTGCCGCGAACGACTGCTCTCACGTGCCGTGACCGGCTCGAGCCGACCCATTGCAGCCATATCGACCATAGATTTCCAGGCCGCGAAGCGGACAGCCCAAGCTCGACAGGTCCTCGGAATCTTGCCCTCTGCAGGCGCAGAGGGGGCGCGTCTGCTCGGGCTCAGTACTACTTCGCGACGCTGAAGATCAGGTGTCGTGCGTCGGCTCGGTGCCTTGCGATGCGGACGCGCGGATCAGCGTTTGGCGCATCTGCGCGTGCCGCAACCAGACTTGCTTCACGAACGGGTCGGCGATGTCGAAGCTCCCATGGCCCTTGCGAACGATGAGGTTGGCGGCGACGAGCTTGTCGATCGCCGGGGTCATGTCGTTGGCGGAGACCTCTCTTCCCAGTGACTCGCTGAACGACGTGAGCGTATCCGCGGCATAGAGACCACGGCCCTGGCCGGCCGCGATTCGTGAAAAGGCAAGAACGGCCAGTTCACCAGCGTCCTCGATCGACTGGATGTCGAGTTCGGCCGCCACGGTGGCTATGGTTGCGCAGATGGTGGCGAATGCCGTATCGGCATCCGCTGCGCGTCCCGCGGCGACTTCGTCCTGGAACTGCCGTACGGCCTTCGTCAGTTCCTCCGGTCGGCTCCCCATGTCGCGGAAACCGGAGAAGGCTGCCTGCAGTGAAGGCACGGCCAGCCCGGCCGCTGCGAGACGGCTCAAGAACCACTCTACGTAGTCCTTGCCCAGCGGGTCGAAGGAGGCCGTGTGAGCGCCAGCGAACGCCTGGGAGCGCCGTGTCGCCATGTCCGTCACCAGAGACTTGTGCGAGCCCGTCCCGACGATCAGCAGTCGGCCGGGGAGATCGGTTGCGGTGTTGACCTTGTCTCTGGCCGCCTTCAGGGCGAAGAGCATGTCTTGGCCATCCTGGCTGGCCATCGCCTGTTGAACCTCGTCGATGATCAGCACGACGTCGCCCTGGGCCTTACGGACTAGTTCGACGAAGACTTCTGCGAGGGTGACGCCGCTAGGCGTTCCCAGACCGTCCAGTTGGACGCCTAAGCTGATGCCTGCTGCGCCAAAGTTCACTCCCTTGACCCGGCGCAGCTTCTGCAGCAGCGTAGAGGCGGGTTGCTCGAGTTCAGAGGCCGCTGCGCGCACCGCCTCCTGCATGAGCGCCATCTGCGGGCGCGAGCGGTCGGTCCATAGGTCCACGTACAGCACAAGAGCCCCATGGTCGAGCAGCGCCGGGACGAAGTCCTGCCGGATGAACGTCGTCTTGCCGATGCGCCGGATCCCCGAGATAAACACGCCGGAGCGCAGTCCCTGGTCCAATGGGCCCGGCTTCAGGAGTTGCTGCGCCAGCGCCTGAGCGTAGCTGGGGCGATGGAAGACGGGGTCTTCGGTCACAGCGATTTGAGTCCATTTTTCGGGAGAGCAAAATTTTGCTCCGAACCCAAAAAATGTCAAGTATTGGAGGCGGCTGGACTGGACTCGGTAGTTGCCACCCTGGGACCCGCGGCCGTCCTTCCCAGTCGCGCAAGCCGCCAGTCCGCTTGGTTCCATCCCGCTCCAAACTGGTCAGCTGGCCGCGAGGCCGCCGGTCGCGAATGGCAGGAACGGGCCGGGAGCGCGAGTCCGCCGCGGTCCCTGACAGCAGACGCACGCTGGCCGGCCCGGGATCGGGCGGTCACTGCGGCTCGAGGCCAAGGCCGGCCGCGGCTTGTCCAACAACATCCCCTTCGCCGCTGCCGTCCAGACCGCCGAGTGTGGCCAGCCCGCCTGCATGCGCCTGTCGCAGCGGCCCATCGCCACCTCGGCCAAGTGCAGAGCCTCTTCAACCACCGCTTCCCGGACAAGGGCACCCGTCGGCGGCGCCGGTCATGACGTGCGTGTCATCGACCTTCCCGCTGCCCTGCATGGGCGTCAGCTTGCAGGCGAGGCTTGCGGCGCGAGCATGTGTGCGATGCCGAGGTTGGCGTACAGGCCGGCCGTCAGTTCGGCGAGCGCCCGGTTGTAGGGCTCGATGGCGGCACCCATGCCCAGCGTGTCGACAACGGTACGGAACGGTCGTTGTCCGGCGGGTTGCCTGATCAGCGCGGCAATCGCATCGGCCACGATCTGCGGGCTCTGGGACGGAGTGGCTGCCAGGATCTGTTCGAACTGCCGCAGCGTTTGCCGGGGCGCGTCGGCCAGCGGACCGTAGCCCGCGGCGCGCGTGGTGTCCGACGGGTGCATCAGGTGCTCGATGAAGCTCGTCGCGTAGCCCCCGGGCTCGACCACGCACACCTCGATGCCGAAGGCCGAGAGTTCGCTGCGGTAGTTCTCGCTCAGCGCCTCGAGTGCCCACTTGGTGGCGTTGTAGGGCCCGTAGAACGGCATCGTGACGCGGCCGAGCAGGCTCGAGACATTGACCATCAGGCCGGAACGCCTTCCGCGCCAGGACGGCAGCAGCGCCCGGTTGAGGCGGTGCACGCCGAACACATTGACGTCGAACAGGCGCTTCAGGTCGTCGGCGGTGAAGGCCTCCTGCAGGCCGTGCACCCCTGTGCCAGCGTTGTGGACGACGACGTCGGGCCAGCCCGCGGCACGGGTGGCCTGCGCCATGGCGGCATCGACGCTGGCGTCGTCGGTGACGTCCATCGCGACGAGCGTGGCGCCGCGGGCCGCGAGCGCCTGCGCGACCTCCCGGCCCCGGCCGCCGGGATCGCGCATCGTTGCGATCAGCCGATGGCCGTGGTCGAGCAGGGTGTGAGCGATGAGGCGGCCGAAGCCGCCGCTGGCGCCGGTGAGCAGGACGGTCTGGGTCATGAGGGACTCCGCTGGGGTCGAGGACGGGTGGGTGTTCGTCTGCGCGGGGCACCGGCCGAGCGGCACCGGAAGCAGGGCGTGAGGCGGACTCTATTGATCGACAAGATGTTCATGAACCAGACGAAACTGATTTGTCTTTTCGCCCGGAATGAATAATCTGTCGAAGGAGACGCTTTCGAGTGGACAAACTGGCCGCGATGCAGACCTTCGCCCGGGTCGCCGAGATGGGCAGCTTCAGCCGCGCCGCGGAGTCGCTGCAGTTGCCCAACGCCACGGTGTCGCTTCGAGTGGCGCAGCTCGAGGAGCACCTGCGCGTGAAGCTGCTGAGCCGCACCACGCGGCGGGTCAGCCTCACCGAGGATGGGGCGGCCTATCTGGGGGAGGCGCAGCGCCTGTTGCAGGCGCTCGAAGAGCTCGAGGCCCGGACCGCGGGCGCCGTGCAAAGCGCTCGCGGTCGCCTGTGCGTCGACGTCCCGGCCGCCGCCGGTCGGCATGTGCTGGCGCCGGCGCTTGCGGACTTCCTCGTGCGCTACCCGGATGTCGACGTCGATCTGGGAAGCACGGATCGCCCGGTGGATCTCGTCCTGGAAGGGGTGGACTGTGTCATCCGCGGCGGCCTCGTGCACGACGAGCAACTCGTGGCCCGCGCGCTCGGGGCCTTCGAGGTGGTGACCTGCGCATCACCCGCCTACCTGGCGCGACACGGTACGCCGAGGTCGCCCGACGACCTGTCGCGGCACCTGGCGGTGAACTTCTTCTCTGCCAAGACAGGCCGCGTCTTCGACTTCGAGTTCGAGCGTGAGGGCCGTCGCGTCGAGTTGCCCCTGCTCCATCGGGTGGCCGCCAACGACGCCGACACCCACATGGCACTGACGCTGGCGGGTCTGGGCCTCGCGCAGTGCCCACGCACGACGGTCCTGTCCGAGCACATCGCCGCGGGACGGCTGGTGCCGCTCCTGGCCGAGTGGAGTGCGGCCCGGCTTCCGCTGTACGTGATGTACCCGCGCAACCGCCACCTGAGTGCCCGCGTGCGTGCGTTCGTCGACTGGGTGGTCGAGCTGTATCGGGCGAAGTTCGAGCAGCTGGAGTCCGAGTCCCCCTGACGACGTCGCCTCGAGCTCCGAGTGCCTCGGCAGGCGGCCGGGCGCGGCCTGGAGGATCGGTTCGGAGGCCGCGCGCGCGAGCGTACCCCCCGGCCGCCGCACAGAGCTTCGGAGGCGGTGGCTGCCGAGGCGGGGCGCAGCATGGCGCCGGTGGCGGTGAACTGGGTGGCCAACCGGCCGCGTGTCGTCGAGCCCGGGTCACGGCGCAAGGCGGCGGCGGGTACTTCCTCCGACGCCAGGCGCTCTGCGACGAAGACAGGGCGCGGGGCCTCGCGAGCATCGTGCGGCAATGGGCTTGTTGCGATGCGACCCCCGGCGCCTTCGACTTCCGGCAATCGCCAGCTTCCGCGGCGTCTCGAAGCACCCGTGGATGCGCGCGGCGAACCCGTGGAGGTCGCTGGCCTCGCGGGCGGTGGCGTGGGCGAGCTCGGCGAGCCGCCCGGCCTCGTCGGCGGCCGGCGCGAGGCGGTCGAGCAGTTCCATCGGCGTTGTCGGCACGGATCGGTCACGGCGCGCGCAGATGACCGATTCGTAATGCTCGCGTCCGCTCGCGTGCGGATGGGCTTTCAACAATGACGACACGGCGATGCAAGACGCCGCGCCTCTCCGAAGCCCGGGTCATCCACCCTCCACCCCTCCACGAAAGTCCGCACCATGAACAAGCTGTCCCTCCTCGTCGCTTCCGCCACCCTCGCGCTGGCCGGCACCGCCGCCTTCGCCCAGGAAGCCACCCCCGACTACCCGCAGGCCGTCAGCAGCAACGTGACGCGCGCCCAGGTCCAGGCCGAGCTGGCCCAGGCCAAGCGCGACGGCTCGATGCGCGTCTGGTCGACGAGCTACAACCCCTTCGCCGCGGCCCGGAGCCTGAAGACGCGCGACGAGGTCCGCGCCGAGCTGATGGGCGGCGACCGCGCGCTGTACGCCGCGCTGTCGGGCGAGGACAGCGGCGCGTTCGCGCTCGCCCGCCAGCCGCTGCGCGGCTCGGTGATCGTTGTCGCGGCGCGGCCGTGATCGCGAGGCCGGGCGAGACACCGACGGCATGGGGCGCGGGCGCGCACGAGCCTCTCGAGAGGTCTCATCGACGCCCGGCTGCCCGGCCGCGGGCACGGATCGAGACATCCTCGACGCGCGTGTCCGCAACGAGCCGCCGCCCGCGTTCGACGGGCCCTGTCAGGCCCTGATTGGCGAGTCAACCTGGCAGGCGGCCGCGCTTGGCCGGTGAGGGCGACCGACTAGCAGGCCGTTGAAATACTGATCGACGCCACCTGTCGGACAGGCGAGCATCCGGGCTTCGATCGACCAAGGACGAGCCGACGATGCGAGGCGCCGACAGCTGCAGCGAGAGCCTGTTGTCCACGAGCGACCCGCAGTCGCGGCTGTACCGCAAGAGCCACGCGGCGCCGG
Source organism: Rubrivivax sp. (assembly GCA_020248915.1). Classification (GTDB taxonomy): domain Bacteria; phylum Pseudomonadota; class Gammaproteobacteria; order Burkholderiales; family Burkholderiaceae_C; genus Rubrivivax. Next base: position 6,141 of record JADCGP010000047.1, read on the forward strand.
CGCTGCCGAGCTACCTGGGCCATGTGCTGACCGACAACCGCCACGGCCTGGTGGTCAACGTGCAGGCCAGCCTCTCGGAGGGCACGGCCGAACGCGAAGTGGCCGCGCAGATGCTGGCCGACGTTGCCACACCGGGCCAGCCGGCGACAGTGGGCGCGGACAAGGCGTACGACACCAAGGGCTTCGTCAAGGCGTGCCGGGCGATCGGCGTGACGCCACACGTCGCCCAGAACACGAACCGCATCGGGGGCAGCGCCATTGACGGTCGCACCACCCGGCACGCCGGCTACGCGGTCAGCCAGCGCAAGCGCAAGTGCATCGAGCAGTGCTTCGGCTGGGGCAAGGTGATCGGCCCGATCGGGCAAGTCATGGTGCAGGGACTGGACAGGGTCGACCAGCTGCTGACGCTGACGATGGCGGCCTACAACCTCACGCGGCTGCGGACCTTGGCGCAATTGCGCCCGCAGAGCGCGTAATGAGCAGCGGGAAGGTCGAAATGACCGCCTTCCGGCACTCGAATGAACCTGAAATGGGTCTGTACAGGCCGCTGCAGCGCAACCTACGGCGCTATTCGCGTTGAGTGTTGATGCCCTCAGACCCCGACGGCCAGCGCCAGCATCGCCGGCGGGGTGAGCGCCGGGGCTCGGGAGAGGTCGAGGGCGCGGAACCAGCCGAGGTAATGCTTCAGATAGGACGAGGCCAC
>JADCGP010000048.1 GCA_020248915.1 Rubrivivax sp.
CTCGCGCGCTTCGGCGTCGACCTGGGCGAGAAGGGCGAGGCGGCGCTGGGCGACTTCGACTTCAAGCTGATGCCGGGCGCGCGGCGCTTCGACCTGGGCAACTACAACTTCATCGGCGCCGCTGCGGCCGATGCAGCGCTGGACCTGCTCCACCGCGTCGGCATCGCGAACATCGAGGCGCACAACACCGCCCTGGCGGTGCAGCTGGCGGAAGGCCTGCAGGCGCTCGGCCTGCCCCTGATCGGTCAGCCGCACGGCCCGCAACGCAGCCAGATCGTGATGATTGGTGCGATGGGCGATGGCCACGACGTCGCAGACGACGGCCGCATGCAGTCGCTCTACGAGCACCTGAGCGCCAATGGGGTGAAGCTGTCGGTGCGGCGCGGTGCGCTGCGCTTCTCCATCCATGTCTACAACGACGCCTCCGACATCGAGCGCGTGCTGTCGTTGTGCAAGGCGTGGGTCGGCGCGGCGGGCAAGGGCGTGCGATGAGCTTCGACGTGATCGTGGTGGGCGAGGGCATCGCCGGGCTGGCGACGGCGCGCGACTGCGCGCGCGCCGGGCTGCGCACCGGTACCGTCGAGCAGATGATGTTCGGCGGTCTGGTGACGAGCATCAACGAGCTGATCGACTGGCCGGACGGCGGAGGCGAACCCTGCTCCGGCAGCGACCTGGCCGCGAACTGGATCACCGAGGCAGCCGACGCCGGCGTCGAGAGCCTGGGCGGTTGCGCGACCGGACTCGAGGCATCGGGCAGCGGCCTGCGGCTGCACACCGATGGGGGCACGCATGAAGCGCGCTGCGTGGTGGTCGCTACCGGCGCCTCGCGGCGGCCACTCGGCATCCCGGCCGAGGCGGACTATGTCGACCGCGGCCTGTCGCACTGTGCCGACTGTGACGGGCCCCTGGTCAAGGGCGCCGATGTGGTGGTGGTCGGTGGTGGCGACAGCGCGCTGCAGGAGGCCGCAGTGCTGGCGCACTACGCGCGCACGGTGCATGTCGTGCACCGCGGCACGGCGTTCCGCGCGCGGCCGGCGGTTCGCGCTGCATTCGAGCAGGCCTTCGCGGGGCGTGGCGAGGCGCTGCGCATCCACTGGCAGTCGACGCTGGCCTCGATCGAAGGCACCGACGGCATTGACGCGGTGGCCGTCGCCGGGCCCTCGGGAACGTCCCGGCTGCCGGTGCGCGCGGTATACCCGTGCGTCGGCCTGGTGCCCAACAGTGGATGGACCGCGCTGGCCATCGACGCGCATGGCGCGATCGAGACCGATGCGCGGCTCGCCGCGTCGCTGCCGGGCGTCTACGCGGTCGGGGCCGTGCGTGCCGGATACGGCGGGCGGCTGGTCGATGCAGTGGCCGATGCGGCGCTGGCTGCACGGTCCGTGAAGGAGTTGCTGCAATGCTGAAGCTCTGGGGCAGGCTGACATCCAATCGCACGCAGAAGGTGCTCTGGACGCTCGCCGAGATCGGAATCGACTTCGATTTCGTCCTGGCCAGCGGCGTGATGGGGCCGGGCGGCCATGTCGCCAAGGGCAATACGCCCTTCGGCGTGGTCGACACCCCTCAGTATCGTGCGCTCAATCCCAACGGACGCATCCCGACGATCGACGACGACGGCTACGTGCTGTGGGAGTCGAACGCGATCTGCCGCTACCTGGTGATGCAGTACGCGCCCGAGGCGATGTACGGCAACGACGTGCGCACCTTTGCGTCGGCGACCCGCTGGCAGGATTTCGAGAACAACGAACTGCTGCCGCCGCAGCACGAACTCGTGATGGAACTGGTGCGGCTGCCTCCGGAGCAGCGCAGCGCGGACAATCTGGCGAAGGCGCGCGCCGCATTCAACAAGCGGCTGGAGATCATCGAGGCCCAGCTCGGGCAGAGCCGCTTCATGGTCGGCGACCGCTTTACCTTCGGCGACATCCCGATCGGCATCCGCGTCCATCGCTGGGTGCTGCTGGAAGCCGAGCGTCCGCGCTTCCCGAACATCGAACGCTGGTACGCCGGGCTGGTGGATCGGCCGGCGTTCCAGCGTTTCACCGCCGACCCGGCCAACCATGTCGAGGGCTGAGCAGGCGTGAGCAGGGCAGGCGTGCGGCGGTCCCCCCCGGCTGCGTGCCGCAATGGGTACACTTCGGGCGCCGCGCAGTCGCCGGCTGAAGGCGGCGCACCAAGCCTGGAGGAAATCATGGACCGATTCGTTACCGTCTTGCGGCACGCGCCGCGCCCGCCCGCCACAGCCACGCTGGTCCGCATGCTGGCGGCACTGGCCGTTGCAGCGGGGCTGCCGGCGATCGCTGCCGCGCAGGCACCGGCCTGGCCAGCCAAGCCGGTGCGCGTCATCTTCCCGTATCCGCCCGGCGGTGGTACCGACGCAGTTGGCCGTATCGCGACCAATGCGCTGACCGAGCAACTCGGCCAGACATTCGTCGTCGACACGCGCCCGGGAGCCAGCGGGCAGATCGGCACAGAGGTGGCCAGCAAGTCGCCTGCCGATGGCTACACCCTGGTGCTCGGTAACGTGGCGCCGATGGCGATCCTGCCGGCGTCCAACCCGAAGCTACCCTACGACCCGCTGCGCGACCTGGCGCCGATCAGCCTGATCGCGACCTCCGACTACATCCTGACCGTGCACCCGTC
>JADCGP010000049.1 GCA_020248915.1 Rubrivivax sp.
CGAACTGCGGCGCCGGGCAGCTGAAGATCATCGCGGCTATCCTGGAGCGGCCGGTGATCGAGAAGATCCTCACCCACCTGGGGCTGGACCCGCAGCCGCCGCATCGGGGACGGGCGCGCGAGGTCGGGCGAGACTGACGCCAAGACTGACGCCCCCTGAGCCGCGCCAGCCGACATCGACACCACATCCGCAGGCTGCAGCGCCGCAGCGCAGCCGGGGCGACGCTGCGCGCCGAGTGCGTGCGGCGTTGCCGAATCAGGGTCAACCGTGAGATTAGGCCCGGAGATCAAGGCCGGAGCAGCCCCGGGCGTTTCGTCAAGGCGGGCCGAATCGGCGCTGGGCCGCGGCTCAACCGCCAGATTCAAGCCATCGTGGCTGGCATTGGCCCTGCATCGGCTGGCTCTGGCCGAAATTGGGGCCGCGCGCAGCGCCGTCCGAGCCCGGGTGTCTACGGCAGTGCGGGTAGGCCCCTCACGAAGATGGGGGTGCGAGTCGTCGTCCAGCTGGGCCAATAGGCGCGCCCGTACGCGGTGACGCGGCAGCCTTCGGGCGCGCTGCTGCCGTAGAAGGAGATCGAGGTGTAGCGCCCGGAAACGCACCGAACTTCGCCGTCCTGCCCCTCCGTGCAGGCTGCGGCGATGTTCAGTACCACCAAGTCCCGTTCACGCCAGCGCGTGGTGACGTAGCCGCTCGGCACGCGCTCTTCGCCGAGTTGCCAGGTCTCGAAGCTGGCATCCACCACCGGCACCGCATGGCGCCCCGCAGAGCCCAGATACACGTGCTCCGGGCCCCCCACCGTCTCGTCATCCACCACTTCGAAGTTCCGACCGGCCATCAGGTCGCCCAGAACTTGTTCGCACCATGCGACCGGCGCTCCGCCCAACGGTGTAGCCAGGATGTCGCCGGCCCGGGAGGCCCCGCGGAAGTATTCGATGACGGCGCGGCGCAACAGCGCCAAGCGCGCCACGGCGATCTGGCGCACCTCTGCACGTCGGGCCGCATGCAGACAGGCGCGTTGGGCGGTCGGGTTGTGCGGCTGAGGCTGGCAGGCGGCCGCCGCGATGGCGGCCAGCTGCGGGCTCGGGTCGGGTGCGCGGCCTGTGCGCCGGGCGTCTGTCATCGGGCCTGGCGGGGCTGACCGCTGCCTCGCCGCATCGTCGCCTTGGCGGTGTACCGCGCCTTCGGGGCAGCGGTGCGGCGAGTCGACAAAGGCCGTCACGCCCCCGATCTGGCAGCGGTAGACCTGTGCCGTCACGGGCGGCACGCCGAGCAGCGCGCCCAGAAGGATGGCGCTGGCCGGCCGCGCACCGGCCCAGGCGCGCACAGCGTGCGGACAGCCGCGAAGGCTCATCGCCCGCCGACGCTGAAGTCGGCGCCGCTGTAGCTGCCCTGGAACGATCGAATCTCGCGCGGGCCGGTGTAGCGGGTCACGGCCCGGCGGAGGTTTTCGTACTCCGCGCTGCCGGCCGAGTAGGCATACGCCGAACCGATGCGCAGCACGGGCTGTGCGCCGATGCCGGCTACGGCGGACGGGTGGTAGCCGCTGAGCAGCACGGCGGAGATCTGGGCCCCGGCGTTCACCACGATCCAGTTCACGGACTCATAGGAGGACAGCACCAACACCATCGGGCGCGCCGAGGGCCGCACCACCACGCGCACGTTCCGCGGCTCGCGGGGACCCACGCCAGGCCTGGAAGGGCCTTGGCCTTCGTAGACACCCACCATATGCACCTGGGCATCAGCCGGCACTCCGCTCATGCCGGGTGCGCTCTGCCAAGGTGAGAGCTCCGCCGCGGGGCGGCCAGCGGCCATGCCCTGCTCGCCGCTTTCTCGCAGCAGTGCTTGAAGCTTGGCCAGCTGCAACTCCAGTTCAAAGGCAGCCACTGGCTTGTCCAGCGGCTGCGCTTCGCCCGTGGAGGCCTTGTCGCCGAACCAGGCCTCGTTGCCACGGAGCAGGAACCCGACACGGTCTCCGATGTCGACGATGAGACCCCGGGGTCCACCGAGATCGACAGGCGCCACCGTGCCGTTGGTGATGTCGAGGGCCCAGGGCGTTAGCCCCATGCCCTGGAGGTCGGTGGCGTGGAACATGATCCGGTTCTCGTCCAGTTTCGCGAACGGGATGCCGAACAGAGGCGCGCTGCGCCAGGTACCGCTCTCGCCGCTTTCGAGGTCGAGCCAGCCGATGTCGCGCATGGAGGCGTAAATGACCCGCCGGCCGGCCTGCATCGGCACCGGTTGGCCCGAGGTGATGCCCGGCCCGCTGGCGATGGTGTAGCGCTTGAGCGCTGTGGCGGTGATGCCCTGCGGCGAGCGCTTGTGCTCCACCAGCACCAGCTCTCGCGCCGTGCCCAACAAGAGCCGGCTCGGCGTGCCGGGCAGGTGGGCTGCATAGGAACTGTTCTTCAGCGATACCGGGTGCACCTCGAAGCGGCCGCTCGATCCATCTGCCAGCAACACCTCGCCATCGCCCCCGGCCAGTGCGAAGCCCTGGACCTCGGGCAGCCAGGCCAGCAAACGCACCCCGTGGTTGCCGCTCATGCTCCAGATCTTGCTGCCGCTCTCGGCTTCGACGAAGGTCGGTGCCTGTCCGGATGGGTTGAAGACCAGGACGCGGCCGTTGGGCGAAAGGCGCATGCCGACTTCGCTGGCGCCGGCAGTGCCTGGCAGCTGCGCGATCAACTTTCCGCCCGGGATCTCAACCACGGCGCCTTCACCACGACCGTCGCGCAACACGCCAACCCCGGCATCGCGCGCCAGCACGCCCGAGGAGATGTGGCTCAGCTTGCCCTTCGGCAAAGCAGCGATGGGACCGGCCTCCGCCAAGGGCCTCAGGGGCGGCTTCGCCAGCAACACGCCCACCGTACGGACACCGTAGAACTTCAACAGCTCCGCGTCCTGCTCCTGGAAGCAGGCTGCTGCCAGCGGCAGCACCCGCACGGCGGCCACCGAATCGAAACGGCCGACGGTCGCATCCTTCGAGCACGCCAGGGCACGCAGTGCCATGCGCGGCTCGAGCTGTGCCTGCAGGGCTTCCGCCGCCGGCGCATCGTCAGCCAGCAGTTTCGACAAGCGCTCCTGGGCCACCTTGACTTCGGGTGATGGCGGAAAGGCAGCGTTGATCTTGTCGACCACCGGCATGGCGGCCTCTTGAACGCGGGTACAGCCGCCCAGGCTGGAGCACAAGGCCAAGACCGCCAGCGCCATCAGGAATCGCATGAATCACTCCCTGGCGCCACGAACCGGCCGCAGGCGCCTCTGCTGCCTCGTGATGTTGCCGGGTCCGAGTCGCGTCGGGCCGTACGAGACCGTGAATGATGCCTGACCGCGCGGGATGCGCCCGCCACGCCGACATGGAGAGCCGCCAGCCGCCGCAGCCTGGCCGGTCACCAGCTTGCTGATGCAGGGCCTGCCAGGTCCAACGCCGGCATGGGGTACAAACCCTGCTCCCATGCCCCCGTCCACCCTTCCCCGCATCGCCATCATCGGCGGTGGCCCTGCAGGTCTGGCCGCTGCCGAGGTGCTGGCTGCGGGCGGCGCGCAGGTCGAACTGTTCGATGCCATGCCATCGGTGGGCCGCAAGTTCCTGCTCGCCGGACGCGGCGGGCTGAACCTCACGCATGCCGAGCCGCTGGAGCCCTTCCTGGCTCGCTACGGTGCGGCGCGTGAATGGCTCGAGCCCATCGTCCGTGCCTTCGACCCGCAGGCCTTGCGCGACTGGGCGCGGGGCCTGGGCATCGCCACCTTCGTCGGCACGTCGGGCCGCGTCTTCCCCGCCGACATGAAGGCCGCGCCGCTGCTGCGCGCCTGGCTGCACCGGCTGCGGGCCGCCGGCGTGGTGCTGCGTGCGCGGCACCGCTGGCTGGGCTGGGCCGACGATGGCCGCCTTCGCTTTGCGGCGCCGGCCGGCGAGTGGCTGCACCGGGCCGATGCCACGGTGCTGGCCCTGGGCGGCGCCAGCTGGGCACGCCTGGGCTCCGATGGCGCCTGGGTGCCCTGGCTGCGGGCCCGCGGCGTCGCGGTGAGTGAGCTGCAACCGTCCAACTGCGGCTTCGACGTGGTCGGCGGATGGAGCGACCACCTGCGCCAGCGCTTCGCCGGCCAGCCGGTGAAACCGGTGGTCGCCAGCGTGAGGTTGGAGGACGGCACGTTGCTGCGCCGGCAGGGCGAGTTCGTCCTCACCGGCACCGGTGTCGAAGGCAGCCTCGTCTACGCCTTCTCCTCACCGCTGCGCGAGGCCATCGCCCGCCACGGCCGGGCGACGCTGACGCTGGACCTGCTGCCATCGCATGGCGCCGAGCAGGTGCGCGCCGAGGTCGGGCGCCCGCGCGGCTCGCGCAGCATGGCCACGCACCTGAAGAGCCGACTGAACGTCCACGGCCTGAAGCTCGCGCTGCTGCACGAGGTGCTCGGCCCCCGAGGCATCGGCGATGCGGTCCGTCTGGCCGAGGCGCTGAAGGCCCTGCCCTTGACCCTGGCTGCTCCGCGCCCGATCGACGAGGCGATCAGCACCGCCGGCGGCGTCGCCTGGTCGGCGCTGGACCCGGGGTTGATGCTGCACCGGCAGCCGGGCGTGTTCTGCGCCGGCGAGATGCTCGACTGGGAAGCCCCCACGGGCGGCTACCTGCTCACCGCCTGCGTCGCCACGGGCCGCGCCGCGGGGCAAGGCGTGCTGCGATGGTGGGCGTCCGCCCGATGAGCGCCGCCCCCGTCCCGCTGGAGTGGGCCGAGGACGGCCGGCCGCACCGCGCGCTCTGGCGCAGCGCATCCGGTGTGCAGCCGCCCAGGCGCGTGCGCGTGGCCGACGACACGATGAGTGCCGACACCGCCTACCGCCTGGTCTGCGAGGGCACCGCGCTGCTGTGGCGTGGCGACTACCACCAGGCGCGTCAGCTTCTGCAGGCGCTGGCGCGGCGCATCGAGCGCCGCCCGCGCAAGCCGTCGCCGGAGCCGGCGCCCTCGCCCGCCGCGGCCTTCCACCTGCACCGCAAGGCCCAGGCCGAGCGCGCGCGCATCCTGGGCATGGTGCTGATCCCGTTCGACGCCGACCACCACGTGCCGCTGCGCCGGGCACCCGACGTCAAGTCCGCCTGCGACGAGGTCTGGGGCCCGTCCGGCGAGCCCTGCGTCGCCTCGCTGCGTGATCTGCTGGGGCTGATCGGCGCACACGAGTGGCGCCGCAAGGGCGTGCCCATCGCGGCGCTGGGTGGCGCACATGTCCATCCCCACCACGGCGTGTTCAGCCCCGTGCGCGGCGAATACGTCGACCTGGTGGCGCAGGCGCCGCTGCCCGCGGCCTTGGAGGCCCAGAGCCTGGCCTTCGACATCGGCACCGGTTGCGGCGTGCTGGCCGCGGTGCTGGCGCGGCGCGGCGTGCAACGCGTCGTGGCCACCGACATCGACGAGCGCGCGCTGGCCTGCGCCCGTGAGAACCTGGCGCTTCTGCACTGCGAGCGCGCCGTGCAGGTCATCGCGGCCGATCTCCACCCCGAAGGTCGCGCGCCGCTGGTGGTGTGCAACCCGCCGTGGCTGCCGGCCAAGCCCGGCTCGCCCATCGAGCGCGCCGTCTACGACCCGGACAGCCGCATGCTCAGGGGCTTCCTCGCGGGCCTGGCCGCCCACCTGGCGCCCGGCGGCGAGGGCTGGCTGATCCTGTCGGACCTGGCCGAGCATCTGGGCCTGCGCATGCGCGACGATCTCGAAGGCTGGATCGCGGCCGCCGGATTGCGCGTCGCCGGCCGACTGGACATCCGCCCGCGCCACGGCAAGGCCTTCGATCGGTCCGACCCCTTGCATGCGGCGCGGGCAAGGGAGCTGACGTCGCTGTGGCGGCTCGTGGCGGCGTGACGGCCGACGTTCCGCCACGGGCGGCGGAGACCTGCTCGGGCGGCCTCCCTCCCCAGTGTCCCACCGGACCTTGTCCGGCCGCGGCTTCAGGGCGACGCGCCCGGTGCCGCAGACGCCTACGACAGCAGCGACGAGGTCATCGAGCAGTTCCGCCGCACCTTCGGCGAGCGCTAGCGCGAACTGCGGTTCGGCGAGGCCCTGCGCATCGCCACCGGCCCGTGAGCGGCAGCCGGGCGGCAGCCCGGCCTAACCCTGTGGTGGAGACGCCGCCCGTGGCCTAGATTCATGTCACGCCGGCCGTCGGCCGGAGCCACGCACCCAGGAGGCAGACATGGACTTGAAGCAGCGCGCGGACTCGGTCCTGAGCGGCGCGGTGGCCCGCGGCGCCGTGCCGGGCGTGGTGGCGATGGCCACCAACCGGGAGGGCACCCTCTACGAGGGCGCGTTCGGCGAGCGCCTGCTCGGCGGCGGTGTGCCGATGAGCCTCGACACGGTCGGCTGGATCGCCTCCATGACCAAGGCACTGACCTCGGTGGCCGCGGTGCAGCAGGTCGAACGCGGCCGTCTCGACCTCGACGCGCCGGCGTCCGCGGTGGTGCCGGCGATCGCCGAGATCCAGGTGCTCACTGGCTTCGATGCCGCCGGCCAGCCCCAGCTGCGGCCGCCGCGCCGGCCGATCACGCTGCGTCACCTGCTGACGCACAGCTCCGGGCTGAGCTACGAGATCTGGAACCCCGACATGCAGAAGGCACAGGCCGCGCTGGGCATCCCGAGCGTCACCGAGTGCCGTAACAAGGCCCTGACGCTGCCGATGGTGGCCGACCCGGGCGAGCGCTGGGAGTACGGCATCGGCATCGACTGGGCCGGCAAGATGGTGGAGGCCGTCACCGGCAAGCCGCTGGGCGAGGCGATGACCGAGACATTGCTCGGGCCGCTGGGCATGCGCGACACGGCCTTCCGCATCCGGCCCGACATGCGCGAGCGCCTGGCCGGCGTCCACCTGCGCGGGCCCGACGGCGTGCTGGCGCCGTTCCCGTTCGAGATCCCGCAGGAGCCCGAGTTCGAGATGGGTGGCGGCGGGCTGTACGGCACGGTGGGCGACTACCTGCGGTTCGTGCGCATGATCCTCAACGGCGGACAGCTCGACGGCGAGCGCGTGCTCAGGCCCGAGACGGTGGCCTCGCTCGGCCTGAACCACATGGGGAACTGCCGCGTCAGCGAGCTCGTGGCGGCAATGCCCCTCACGAACAACGCCGAGTTCTTCCCCGGCGTGCCCAAGAGCTGGAGCCTGGCCTTCCAGATCAACCACGCAGCGACGTTCACCGGCCGGCCCGCGGGCGGCCTGATGTGGGCGGGCCTGGCGAACTCCTACTACTGGATCGATCCGGCCAGCGGCGTGGGCGGCGTGTACATGACGCAGATCTTCCCGTTCGCCGACACCGGCTCGGTGCCGACCTACTACGCCTTCGAGACCGCCGTCTACGACAGCCTGCGCTGAGCGGCCGGTCCGCGCTGCAACCCCACTCACGACGACACAGGAGACCTCCGATGAGCACACCCACCGCAGCCATCCAGGGCTGGCTCGACGCGTTCGGCGCCGCCGTCGCCCGCGGCGACCATGCCGCCGCCGCCGCGATGTTCGGCGACGACTCCTACTGGCGCGACCTCGTCTCGTTCACCTGGAACCTCAAGACCGCCGAGGGCCCCGACGCGATCCGCGCGATGCTCGAAGGCACGATGGGCCAGGCGCAGCCCTCGAACTGGAAGATCCAGGGCGAAGGTGCCGAGGCCGGTGGCGTCACCGAGGGCTGGTTCACCTTCGAGACCGGCACCGGCCGCGGCCGCGGCCACCTGCGGCTGATCGGCGGCAAGGCCTGGACGCTGCTGACCACGCTGCAGGAGCTCAAGGGCTTCGAGGAGCACCGCGGCGAACGCCGGGACCGGGGCGTCGAGCACGGCGTGCACCCCGGCCGCCGGACCTGGCTGGAGCAGCGCGAGGACGAGCAACGCACCCTCGGCTTCGAGCGGCAGCCCTACGTGGTGGTGCTCGGCGGCGGGCAGGCCGGCATCATCCTCGGCGCGCGGCTGCGCAAGCTCGGGGTGCCGGCCATCATCGTCGAGAAGAACGGTCGCCCCGGCGACAGCTGGCGCAACCGCTACAAGAGCCTGTGCCTGCACGACCCCGTCTGGTACGACCACCTGCCGTACCTGCCGTTCCCGGCCGACTGGCCGGTCTTCAGCCCGAAGGACAAGATCGGCGACTGGCTGGAGAGCTACACCAAGCTGATGGAGCTCAACTACTGGGCCTCCACCGAGTGCAAGGGCGCGCGCTGGAACGACGAGCGGCAGGAGTGGGAGGTCACCGTCGAGCACAAGGGCGAGACGGTGGTGCTGCGGCCGCGACACCTCGTCTTCGCCACCGGCATGAGCGGCGTGCCCAACCTGCCCAGCTACCCGGGCATGGACCAGTTCCGGGGAGTGCAGATGCACTCCAGCCGCTTCGGCAGCGGCGAGGACTGGAAGGGCCGCAAGGCGGTCGTCGTCGGCTCCAACAACTCCGCCCACGACATCTGCGCCAACCTGTGGGAGTGCGGCGCCGACGTGACGATGGTGCAGCGCTCGTCCACCCACGTGGCCCGCAGCGACACGCTGATGGACCTGGCGCTGGGCGGCCTGTACAGCGAGCAGGCCGTGAAGAGCGGCATCGACGTCGACACTGCCGACCTGATCTTCGCCAGCCTGCCGTACAAGGCGCTGCCGGCCCTGCAGGTGCCGGTGTACCAGCAGATGAAGGAGCGCGACGCGGACTTCTACCAGCGGCTGGAGAAGGCCGGTTTCGAGCTCGACTTCGGGGACGACGGCTCCGGCCTGTTCCTGAAGTACCTGCGCCGCGGCTCGGGCTACTACATCGACGTCGGCGCCAGCGAACTGGTCGCCGACGGGCGCGTCAAGGTGCGCCGCGGCGCGATCGAGCGCGTCACGCCCACCGGCCTGAAGATGGCCGACGGCGGCACGCTGGACGCCGACCTGATCGTCTGGGCCACCGGCTACGGTTCGATGAACGGCTGGGTGGCGAAGCTGGTCGACCAGGCCACCGCCGACCGCCTGGGCAAGTGCTGGGGTCTCGGCTCCGGCACCCGCAAGGACCCGGGCCCCTGGGAAGGCGAGTTGCGCAACATGTGGAAGCCGACGCAGGTGCCCAACCTGTGGATGCAGGGCGGCAACCTGCACCAGAACCGGCACTACTCGCTGTGCGTGGCGCTGCAGCTGAAGGCCCGGATGGAAGGCCTCCCGACGCCCGTGTACGGGTTGGCGCCGGTGCACCACAAGAGCTGACCCGGGCGACGGGGGTCACGGTCCGCGCGGCGCCTTGCCCGCGCTGGACTTGGCCCCGTCACCGAGTCTCGTGCTTGGGCGCCGCCGTCAGCCGTAGATGTTCCGCAGGGTGCCCAGGCCGTCGACGACGACCTCCACCACCGTGCCCGCGCGCATCGGCATGGCGCCGAGCGAGGTGCCGCACAGGATCACGTCGCCGGGCGCCAGCAGCAGGTCCTGCGCGAGGCGGAACACCAGCTCCTCGGGGCCGAAGAACATGTCGTCGAAGGCGTAGTTCTGACGCTCGCGGCCGCCCACCAGCGTGCGCAGGCCCGCACCCTGCGGCACGAACGCGGTGTCGAGCCACGGGCCCAGCGCGCCGAAGCCGGGCATGCTCTTGGCCCGCACCCACTGCTGGAAGCTGGCGTCGCGCCGCAGCAGCTCCGGGGCCGTCACGTCGTTGGCCGCCGTGTAGCCGAAGATGTGCGCGGCGGCCTTCTCGCGCGCGATGCGGTACGCCGGCCGGCCGATGACGATGGCCAACTCGCCCTCGTACACCACGCGGCCCACGTCATCGGGGGCGGCGGGAATGGTGCTGCCGTGCGCGGTGACGCAGTGCGGCGACTTCAGGAAGTACAGCGGCTCGGGCGGCTCGCCCAGGCCGTTCTTCTGCGCCGCGGCGTGGAAGTTGTTCCACAGGCCGATCACCTGCGCCGGCTGCACGGGCGGCAGCCAGGTCGTGATGTCGGCCAGCGCCACGCGCTCGCCCGTGGCGTTGCCGGGCGCGAGCGGCGAACCGCCCTCGTGGACCCGCACCGCGTCGCCGTCCGCCTGCCCGCAGGCGGGCCGGCCGGCGTGCATCCATCGCATCCAGCGCATGCCTGTCCTTTCGTCGTCACCTGCCCGCGTCGTCCGGCGGGACCCCGTCCACCGGCGTCCAGCCCGCGTCGATGTTACGGCGCACGTCGGCCGGGCCGACGGCGCACCACGCCCGGCTCGGCCGCCGCCGCGCCGTGTGCGCAGGTCGAAGGCGCGCATGCGACAAAGTTGGGTGACGGCACCCGGCCACGAGCGGCCGCCAATGACCCACGGCTCCTGGGCGGGCTGCGAGTGCAACTGTAGGCCGACCCAGGGCCTGCCTTCAGTGGAAGTCCTCTTCGCGCTGATGCCGCGCACCGATGACGAGGACCAATTCCGGCGTACGAATGTCGAACCGCAGGATGTAACCCGTGGAGCCAAACGGGACGATCAGTTCGCGAAGTGTCGGGCGTAGGCCTACCTTGTGGTAGCTGTAGGGCGTCAACGCAAGATGACTGTTGGCAGCGGTGCGAATGGCCTCGACCGCCTCGTAGGCACGCATGGCGTCTTCCAGCGTCTCGGCGCGGTCCAGGAGGAAGTCGAACAGGCGATCCAGATCGGCTTCAGCCTCGGGCGTGAACTCAACCCTGAACGTCATTTGCGCAGTTGCTTCACCCGCGCTGCGACTTTGGCCTCGAGCTTCGTCAGAACCGCGTCCGACGGGACGGAAATCCCGGTGCGCTCGTACGCTGCCAACGACGCTTCGCAGCGCGCGGCGAAGTCGGTTTGCACGCGTCGATACTCGACGGCGCGACGTACCGATGCCTCGACGAATTCGGTCAGGGTCTCACCAGGCAGGAGCACCGAATCAAGATCAGCTCGCAACTCTGGCTCGACTCGGACTTGTGGGATGACAGCGGTCTTCATGGCGACAATGTAGTGCAAGCGCACTACATGAGCAAGCGCTGCGCATGAACGCTGGTAGCAGCGGTCGCGCGCGCCACCGTCAGGAATCTGGTCAGGCCGCAATACTGTTCGGATAGTGTCTAGAGGAATCCACCAGAGGGGTTCTCAGGCGCCCATGGCGCAGCCGGTGACGGCTGGCGCTTTCGTACCGACAGAGGCAGTGGAGTCAGCATGCTGGGCGTGCAGTCGATCGGCAACCGGGTGCGGGCATTGCGATCGTGGGATGCGTAGGGCGAGTTTCGTCGCTTGACCATGCGCGGCGATCGCCTGCCCAGCGTGCGGGTTGCCCGTAGCGTGGCGCTGACTGCGAGCAGTTCATTGAACCCGCGGCGGCGGCGACGGGGCTGCCCTGGGGGGAAAGGCCCCGGAGCGGGGCTGTGCGCGTCGGAGCAACTGTACGTGTCCCGTGAAGGACAGATCCGCATGCGGCACTCGGTGGCGTGCTGCGCCCTGGTGCAGCAGCCATC